>DATKOP010000020.1:0-139314 GCA_035524595.1 Steroidobacteraceae bacterium
GAGCTCGCTGCCGCGACGCCCGCGCTTGCGGCACTGTTCACCGGCGACCCGACGCAGTCGCCGGAGAGCTGGGACGTCAGCGTCGTGCTGCCCGAGATGCTGGCCGAATGCCCGGGCGTCACCGGCTGCGTGCTCGACCCCGCCGAGAGCGCCCTGGCCGCGGCCCGCTACGGCGTCGGCAAGCTGCCGGCGCTCGTCTTGCTGCGCCACGGCGATTACCTCGGCGTGCTCGAAGGCATGCGCGACTGGCAACCCTTCGTCGACGAATTGCGGCGGCTCGCGGCCGCGCCGCCGCGGCCGGTGCCGGTGGCCGGCGTGTATGTCACAACCCCGACAGCGTGAGGCCCGCATGAAACCGTTCCCGATTCCGGTGGTCAGCTTCGGCCCGGGCTCGCAGCCGGTGGAAGAGGCAGCCGACTTCGTGCGCCTGCCGCAGATGCTGGCGGCGTTTCGCATGCCCGCGCATCCGGCCGATGCGAGCCCGGCGGCGCTGCGCGAGGCGCGCGACTTCCTGGCCGAGCTGCACCGCGCCGCGTCGGCGCATCGCTTCGGCGGCGACGTGCTGCTCGCGCGCGACGTCACGACGCTCGGCGCCGACGCGCTGGCGCTGGTCAACGAGGCCTTCGGCGAGGGCGAGGTCGCGGCGATCATCGAC
Organism: Steroidobacteraceae bacterium; assembly: GCA_035524595.1. Taxonomy (GTDB): domain Bacteria; phylum Pseudomonadota; class Gammaproteobacteria; order Steroidobacterales; family Steroidobacteraceae; genus CAIKZZ01. The sequence continues at coordinate 656 of DATKOP010000020.1, forward strand.
GAGCCGGCGCTGCGGCTGCAGGAGACGGGCTTCCCGGGCTTCTGGCGCGTGCGCGGCTTCGACGCCGGCGGCGCGCTCGCCTCGGACGTCGTCGAGGTCGCGCCAGTGCCGGCGATCGTCTCCGAGGCGGCGCTGCTCGGCTCGCGCTGCCGGCTGGCGAAGAAGCCGGCCGCGCCGGGCGTCACCAACGGCCCGGCGATCCTGACCGAGCTCGTCGCGGCCAGCGCGCGCGGTGACGGCGCCCCGACGCACGTCGTCAACCTGACGCTGCTGCCGGTGACGCCGGAGGACATCAACTGGCTGGTCGCGGCGCTCGAGATCGGCCCGGTGACGCTCCTGTCGCGCGGCTACGGCAACTGCCGCATCACCAGCACCGGGCTGCGCAACACCTGGTGGGTGCAGTACTTCAACAACATGAACACACTGATCCTGAACACGATCGAGGTCGCGCCCGTGCCTGAGGTCGCGCTCGCGGCACCCGAGGACTTCAGCGAGTCGCTCGGCCGCCTCGGCGAGTGGCTGGCAACCATCGAGTAGTGCCGTGCCCGACGCCGACGACAGCAGCTCCTTCGACCGGCCGGTCCCGCCACAGACCGCGTACGAGTGCGGCGTCTGCTGGGCGGTGTACGAGCCGGCGCAGGGCGATCCCTACGCGCAGGCGCCGCCGGGCACGCCGTTCGCGGCGCTGCCGGAGCACTGGCACTGCCCGAACTGCGACGCGCCGAAGGCGCGCTTCATGGCGCTCGGCGCATGAACGCCGCCGCCGACAGCGTCGGGCGGCCGGCGGATGAGCGCGCGCTCGAGCAGGTGTTCGAGCGCATCCACCGCGAGCGCATGGCGGACCTGCCGCTGCTGAACGACCGGCTGCGCGTCGAGGCGCTCGGCTTTCGCGACCACCAGGGCGTGCGCGTCGGCGCGCTGGTGACGCCCTGGTCGATCAATCTCGTGATCCTGCCGCCGGCCGCAGCGCCGCAGGCGCTCGGCCCGCCCGGCCAGTCGCGCTCGTGGACCTTCCCGTCCGGCGAGTACCTGTTCGACGCCGCCGAGGAGCCCGCGCTCGGCGGCTACGCGCAGTGCTCGCTGTTCTCGCCGGCCTTCGAGTTCGAGCGCCACGAGCACGCGGTCGCGGCGGCGCGCGCCGCGCTCGAGGCACTGTTTGATCCGCCGCCACCGCCGCAGCCGGCGCGCCTGTCGCGTCGCGGCCTGCTGCTCGGAGGCTGAGATGACCGCGCTCGAGATCGAGGTCGGCTGGCGAGACGGCGCGATCCGCTCGGTCGGCGTCACCTCGCAGCGGCCGCAGCCGAGCCGGCTGCTGGCGGGCCTCGAGCCGGCGACGGTGCTCGCGCTGCTGGCGCGCCTGTACGCGGTCTGCGGCCGGGCGCAGCGGGCCTGCGCGGAGCTCGCGCTGGCCGCGGCCGGCGGCCCGGCGCTCGGTGCCGCGCACCGCGCCGAGCTCGGCCGCGCGGTCGCGGCCGAAGCGGCCCAGGAGCACCTCTGGCGGCTGCTGCTCGACTGGCCGGGCGCGCTCGGGCTCGCGCCGCAGCAGGCCGAGTTCAAGCGCTGGTACGGCCGCATCGCGGCGGACGCGACGCTGTGGCCGGCGGAGCTGCGCGCCGCGCTCGAGAACGACTGGCTGGGGCTGCCGCTCGAGCAGCTCGCCGCCTTCGCCGATCTTGCGCGCTTCGACGCCTGGCGCGGCGCCAGCCGCGCGCCGCTCGCGGCGCTGTTCGCGCGCCTCGGCGCGGAGCCCGCGGGCGCCTGCCAGACGCCGGGCCCGACGCTCGCCAGCGAGTCCGAGTGCACGCTCGCCGCCTGCGCCGAGCATCCGTGGGTGGCGGCACTCGGCGGCGCCGGGCGCTGGCTGGAGGCGCACGTCGCGGCGCGGCTGCTCGGCCTCGCCGCGGTGCTCGCCGGGCTAGGCGGCGGCGCCGGCATCGAGATGGACGCGCTGACGCCGGCGCCCGCGCGCGGCACGGCGCTGGTCGCGACTGCGCGCGGCATGCTCGAGCACGACGTGACGCTCAGCAACGGACAGGTGGCGGCCTACACGATCACGACGCCGACCGACTTCAACTTCGCGCCCGACGGGCCCTTCGCGCGGCGGCTGCGCGGCCTGGCCGCGGCCGGCGCCGCCGAGGCGCGCCGCGCCGCGACGCTGTGGACGCTGGCCTTCGATCCGTGCGTCGCCTACGCGGTCGGCGTCCGGGAGCTCGGCCATGCATGAGATGTCGCTGATGGAGAGCGTGCGCGAGATCGTCGACGAGGCAGCGTCCGCCTGCGGCGGCGCGCGGGTCGCGGTCGTGCGGCTGCAGATCGGCGCGCTCGCCGCGGTCGATCCTGAGGCGCTGCGCTTCGCGTTCGACGTGGTGATGAGGGGCGGACCCGCCGCGGCGGCGACCCTCGAGATCGAGAGCGCCGCGGGCGCGGCCTGGTGCTGGGACTGCGCGCAGACCGTCGCGCTGGGTGCCGGCGAGGTGGCGTGCCCCGGCTGCGGCGGCCATCGCCTGGAAATCACGGCCGGCACCGAAATGCGGGTGCGCGAGATCGACCTGGTCGATGAGGAGGAAGCGACATGTGCGTAACCTGCGGCTGCGAGGCGTCGGCGGGGCACGGCCACGGTGCCGGCCACGAGCACGGCCACGAGCACGGCCACGAGCATGCCACGCCGGGCGCGCGCGGCTTCGGCGTCCTGCGCCCGGCTGGCGCGCGCACCGTCAGCGTCGAGCAGGACCTGCTCGCGAAGAACGATCGCTACGCGGCCGCGAACCGCGATCGTTTCGCGGCCGAGGGCGTGCTGGCGCTCAACCTGGTGTCGAGCCCGGGCTCCGGCAAGACGACGCTGCTCGTGCGCACGCTCGAGGCGCTGCGCGGCCGCCGGCCGGTCGCGGTGATCGAGGGCGACCAGCAGACGCGGCTCGACGCGGACCGGATCGCCGCCACCGGCGCACCGGTCGTGCAGCTCAATACCGGCAAGGGCTGCCATCTGGACGCGCACCAGGTCGGGCACGCGCTCGCCGAGCTCGCTCCGCCGACGGGCGGCGTGCTGTTCATCGAGAACGTCGGCAACCTGGTGTGCCCGGCCGCCTTTGATCTCGGCGAGGCGCACAAGGTCGTGTTCCTGTCGGTGACCGAAGGCGACGACAAGCCGCTCAAGTATCCGGACATGTTCCGCGCCGCGGACCTGTGCCTGGTGACGAAGTCGGACCTGCTGCCGTACGTCCCCTTCGACGCCGCGCGCGCGATCGCCAACGCGCAGAGCGTCAACCCCGGACTCGAGTGCCTGGTCGTGTCGGTGCAGAGCGGCGCCGGCTTCGACGACTGGCTCGGCTGGCTCGAGCGCGAGCTCGCGGCGCGGCCGCCGTTGCCGCGCACGCGCGCCGAGCGTCGCGCCGGGCAGGGCGCGTGACCCCACTCGCCACAGTGCGGCGCGAGCCGGCCGGCGAGGCCGCGGCCGCGCGGCGGCGGATCCGCGTGCGCGGCGTCGTCCAGGGCGTCGGGTTCCGGCCGTTCGTCTACCGCGCCGCGATCGAGCTCGGTCTCGCCGGCAGCGTGCGCAACGACGGCGCCGGCGTCGAGATCGACGTGCAGGGGCGCGACGAGGCGGTCGCCGAGCTGCTGACGCGGCTCGAGCGCGCGCCGCCGCCACGCGCGCGCGTCGACGCCGTCGAGGTCGAGGCCTGCGCTCCGGAGGCCGGCCGGCTCGGCTTCGTGGTCACCGAGAGCCGCGAGACCTCGACCACCACCGCCATCGGCCACGACACCGCGACCTGCGCCGCCTGCCTCGCGGAGCTCTGCGATCCCGCGGACCGGCGCTATCGCTATGCGTTCACCAACTGCACCGACTGCGGGCCGCGCTTTACGGTGACGCGCTCGCTGCCCTACGACCGCGCGACCACCAGCCTCGCGCCGTTCCCGCTGTGCCCCGACTGCGAGCGCGAGTACCGCTCGCCCGGCGACCGGCGCTTCCATGCCGAGGCCACCGCCTGTCCGGTCTGCGGCCCGCGGCTCGCGATGGTCGGCGGCGAGCCGGGCGAGGACCCGATCGCCGCCTGCCTGCGGCTGCTGCGCGCCGGCCGCATCGTCGCGATCAAGGGGCTCGGCGGCTACCACCTCGCCTGCGATGCGCGCGACGCCGCGGCCGTGGCGCGGCTGCGTCGCCGCAAGCATCGCGAGGAGCAGCCGTTCGCGCTGATGGCGGCCAACGTGGAGTCGCTCGCGGCGGTGGTCGAGGCCGACGCGGCCGAGCGCGCGCTGCTGGAGTCGGCCGAGCGTCCGATCGTGCTGCTGCGGCGACGCGCCGGCGCGCGGCTCGAGCTGCCCGGCATCGCCGAGGGGCTCGACCGGCTCGGCGTCATGCTGCCGTACACGCCGATCCACTTCCTGCTGTTCCACGAGGCAGCGGGGCGCCCGGCCGGCAGCGACTGGCTCGCCGCGCCGCAGCCGCTCGTGCTCGTCATGACGAGCGCCAACGTGCACGGCGAGCCGCTGGTGACCGACGATGCCGAGGCGCTGACGACGCTCGCCGGCATCGCCGACGCGTGGCTGACCCACGACCGCGGCATCGTCACGCGCTGCGACGACACGGTGATGCGCGTGCAGGACGGTGTCGCCCGCTTCGTGCGCCGGGCGCGCGGCGCCGCGCCGCGGGCCGTGAGGCTCGCGCGTGGCGGCGCGCCGGTGCTCGGGGTCGGCGCGCACTACAAGGCGACCGCGTGCGTGACGCGCGGCGCCGAGGCCTTCCTGAGCCCGCACGTCGGCGACCTCGACCTCGCCGCCACGCGCCGCGCGCTCGACCGGGCGGTCGCCGACCTGCTGGCGCTGACCGCGGTCCGGCCGGCGGCCGTCGCCCACGACCTGCACCCTGACTTCCACAGCACGCGGCTCGCCGAGGCGCTGGCCGGCGAGTGGCGCGTGCCGCTGATCGGCGTGCAGCACCACCACGCGCACCTCGCCGCGGTGCTCGCCGAGCACCGCATCGAGGGTCCGGCGCTCGGGCTCGCGCTAGACGGCGTGGGCTATGGCACCGACGGCACGCCGTGGGGCGGCGAGCTGCTGCGCGTCGACGGCGCCGACTGCCGGCGGCTCGGGCACCTGCACACGCTGCCGCTGGTCGGCGGCGATCGTGCCGCCCGCGAGCCGTGGCGCATGGCCGCTGCGGCACTCGCCGCCGTCGGCCGCGACGCCGAGATCGCGTCCCGCTTTGCGGCGCAGCCGGCCGCAGCACTGGTCGCCGGTGCGCTCGCGCGCGGCACGGGCGGCCCGCGCACGCCGAGCCTCGGCCGCTGGTTCGACGCGGCCGCCGGGCTCCTCGGGCTCAAGGCGGTCACCAGCTTCGAAGGCCAGGCCGCGATGCTGCTCGAGGGGCTCGCCGCGCAGGCGCGGCCGGCCTCGAGGCTGCCGCGCTGCCCGGTCGGCGACGACGGCGGGCTCGACCTGCGGCCGCTGGTCGCGCCGCTCGCGGAGGCCGCGGATCCGGCGCAGGCGGCCGCCGATTTTCACGCTGCGCTCGCGCTCGCGCTCGCGGACTGGGTCGCGGCGGCGGCGGCGGCCAGCGGGCTCGGCGTGGTCGCCTGCGGCGGCGGCTGCTTCATGAACGAGGTGCTGTCGCGGCGGCTGCGGGCGCAGCTCGCGGCGCGCGGCATCACGATGCTCGAGGCGGTCGCCGTGCCGCCCAACGACGGGGCCGTCAGCCTCGGCCAGTGCTGGGTGGCCCAGCGTACGGGAGTTTGAGCCATGTGCCTCGCCATTCCGGCACGGATCGTGCGCCTCGAGCCGGGCGACCAGGCGCTGATCGACGTCGGCGGCATCCGCAAGCAGATCTCGGTGGCGCTGGTCGACGGCCTCGCGCCCGACGACTGGGTCGTCGTCCACGTCGGCTATGCGCTCGCCCGGCTGGATCCGGCGGCGGCGGCCGCGACGCTCGCGACCATGGCGGCGGCCGGCATCGACGCGGGAGCGCTGGCATGAAATACGTCGACGAATTCCGCGACGCCGCGCTCGCGCGCGGACTCGCGGCGGCGATCGCCCGCGAGGCGGACCCGGCGCGCCGCTACCACTTCATGGAGTTCTGCGGCGGCCACACGCACGCGATCTCGCGCTACGGCGTGGCCGACCTGCTGCCGGCCAACGTGCGCATGATCCACGGGCCCGGCTGCCCGGTGTGCGTGCTGCCGATCGGTCGCATCGACCTCGCGATCGGCCTGGCGCTCGAGCGCGGCGTCATCCTCTGCAGCTACGGCGACACGATGCGCGTGCCGGCTTCCGCCGGGCGGTCGCTCTTGAGGGCCAAGGCCGAGGGCGCCGACGTGCGCATGGTGTACTCGGCCGCGGACGCGCTGCGCATCGCGCGCGCCCATCCCGAGCGCGAGGTCGTGTTCCTGGCGATCGGCTTCGAGACGACGACGCCGCCGACGGCGCTGGTGCTGCGCGAGGCGCGCGCGCTCGGCGTCGCCAACTTCAGCGTGCTCTGCAACCACGTGCTGACGCCGGCGGCGATCGTCAACATCCTCGAGTCGCCGGAGGTGCGCACGCTCGGCACGGTGCCGCTCGACGGCTTCGTCGGTCCGGCGCACGTCAGCACCGTGATCGGCACCGAGCCGTACGAGTTCTTCGCGCAGGAGTACCGCAAGCCGGTCGTGATCGCGGGCTTCGAGCCGCTCGACGTGATGCAGGCGATCCTGATGCTGGTGCGCCAGGTCAACGAGCGCCGCTGCGTGGTCGAGAACCAGTTCTCGCGGGTCGTCGATCGCGACGGCAACGTCAAGGCGCAGGCGCTGGTGGCGGAGGTGTTCGAGCTGCGGCGCGAGTTCGAGTGGCGCGGGCTCGGCACGGTGCCCTATAGCGCGCTGCGCATCCGCGACGCCTTCGGTGCCCACGACGCCGAGCGCCGCTTCGGCCTCGTCTATCAGGCCGTGCCGGACAACAAGGCCTGCGAGTGCGGCGCCATCCTGCGCGGCCTGAAGCGCCCGGTGGACTGCAAGCTGTTCGGCGGGGCGTGCACCCCGGAGACGCCGATGGGCTCGTGCATGGTGTCGTCGGAGGGCGCCTGCGCGGCGCACTACTCCTACGGCCGGTTCCGCGACCGCGAGGCGGCAGGCGCGGCCGAGGCGCTGCGCGCATGAACACCGCACCGCGCCGCGAATACCACCGCCCGCTCGACCTCAAGCGCGGCCGCGTCGAGCTCGCCCACGGCGCCGGCGGCCGGGCGACCGCACAGCTGGTCGAGGAGCTGTTCCTGGCAGCCTTCGACAATGAGTGGCTGCGGCCGCTCAACGACGCCGCGTCGCTGCCGGTGCCGGCCGGCCGCCTCGTGATGGCGACCGACAGCCACGTCGTTTCGCCGCTGTTCTTCCCCGGTGGCGACATCGGCGCGCTGTCGGTGCACGGCACCGTCAACGACGTCGCGATGGCGGGCGCGATGCCGCTGTACCTCGCCGCGGGCTTCGTCCTCGAGGAAGGCTATCCGCTCGCCGACCTCCGGCGCATCGTCAGCTCGATGGCCGCGGCCGCCAAGGCGGCCGGGGTGCCGGTCGTGACCGGCGACACCAAGGTCGTCGAGCAGGGCAAGGGCGACGGCGTGTACATCACGACCACCGGCGTCGGGGTCGTGCCGCCCGGCATCAGCCTCGATGGCGCCGCGGCGCGCGAGGGCGACGCGATCTTCGTCTCGGGCACGATCGGCGACCACGGCGTCGCGATCATGTCCAAGCGCGAGAACCTCGAATTCGAGACCGAGATCCTCTCCGACAGCGCGCCGCTGCACCGGCTGGTGGCGGCGCTGCTGGCGGCCTGCCCGCGCATCCGCGTGCTGCGCGACCCGACGCGCGGCGGGCTCGCGACGACGCTGAACGAGATCGCGCGCGCCTCGGGCGTCGGCATGCTGCTCGAGGAGAGCGCCATCCCGGTGGCGCCCGCGGTCGCGGCGGCCTGCGAGTTCCTCGGCCTCGATCCGCTGTACGTCGCCAACGAGGGCAAGCTGATCGCGATCGCGCCGGCGGCGGACGCGGACACGGTGCTGGCGGCGCTGCGCGCGCATCCGCAAGGCCGCGACGCGGCGCTGATCGGGCGCGTGACGCGCGATCCGGACCACTTCGTGCAGATGCGCACCGGCCTCGGCGGCCGGCGGGTCGTGGACTGGCTCACGGGCGACCAGCTGCCGCGCATCTGCTGAAGGGCGCGATGCGCATCCTGCTGCTCGCGCACTCCTTCAACAGCCTGACGCAGCGGCTGTGGTGCGAGCTCGGCGAGCGCGGCCACGAGCTCAGCCTCGAGCTCGACATCTCGGACGAGGTGACCGCGGAGGCGGTGGCGCTGCACGCGCCGGACGTCGTGATCGCGCCGTTCCTGAAGCGCGCGATCCCGGAGCGGGTCTGGCGGCGCGTGCCGTGCCTGATCGTCCATCCGGGCATCCCCGGCGACCGCGGCCCCGCGGCGCTCGACTGGGCGATCCTGGAGGGCCGGCGCGAGTGGGGCGTCACGGTGCTCGAGGCGAGCGCCGAGTTCGACGCCGGCGACGTCTGGGCGTCGGCCGGCCTCGCGATGCGCGCCGCGACCAAGGCGAGCCTCTATCGCGACGAGGTCGCCGCGGCCGCGGTCGCGGCGGTGCTCGCGGCGCTCGAGCGCCGCGCGGCGGGCGTGCCCGCGACGCCGCTCGGCGCGCTCGACCCGGCGGTCGCCGGCCGCTGGCACCCGTCGCTGCCGGCCGCCGAGCGGCGCATCGACTGGCAGGTGGACCGCACCGAGGAGGTGCTGGTCAAGCTGCGCGCCGCAGACTCCAGCCCCGGCGTCGCCGACGAAATTCTCGGCGTGCCCTGCCGCCTGTACGACGCGCGGCCGGCCGCGCCGGTCGCCGGCGCGCGTCCCGGCGCCTGGCTCGGCCGCGCCGGCGAGTCGCTCTTGCGCGCCACCCGCGACGGCGCCGTCTGGATCGGCCACGCGCGGCGCGAGGAGCCGGGCGCCTTCAAGCTGCCGGCGCTCGCCGCCTGCCCGGCGGCGGCGGCGCTGCCGGCCGTCGCGCCCGGTGCCGCGGATCCGGTCCGCTACCGCGAGTCGGGCGCGGTCGGCTACCTCAGTTTCGACTTCTACAACGGCGCGATGAGCACCGCGCTCTGCCGGCGCCTCGCCGACGCGCTCGATGCGGCGCGCGCGCGGCCGACGCGGGTGCTGGTGCTCGAGGGCGGCCGCGACTTCTGGTCGAACGGCATCCACCTCAACGTCATCGAGGCGGCCGCCAGCCCGGCCGACGAGTCGTGGCGCAACATCGAGGCGATCGACGACGTCGCCGAGCGGATCGTGCGGCTCGAGGACCGGCTGACGGTGGCGGCGGTGCGCGGCAACGCCGGCGCCGGCGGCGCATTCCTGGCGCTCGCCGCCGACCACGTCTGGATGCGCCCGGGTGTGGTGCTCAACTTCCACTACCGCAACATGGGCAACCTGTACGGCTCGGAGCTGTGGACCTACACGCTGCCGCGGCGCGTCGGTGCCGACGCCGCGGCGCGCGTCATGGCGCAGCGGCAGCCGCTGCTCGGGCGGCAGGCGGCCGCGGTCGGGCTCGCGGACGCCGCCTTCGGCGCCGATGCCGCCGAGTTCGCGGCCGAGGTCCAGGAGCGCGCCGAGCGCCTTGCCTCAGCGGCGGACTACGCGGCGCTGCTGGCCGCCAAGCGCGCGCGGCGCGCGGCCGATGAGCGCGCGAGGCCGCTCGCGGCGCACCGGGCCTTCGAGCTCGAGCGCATGCGGCGCAGCTTCTACGGCTTCGACACGAGTTACCACGTCGCGCGCCACCGCTTCGTGCACAAGGCGCCGCACTCGTGGACCGCGCGGCACCTGGCGCGGCACCGCGCCGGTGGCTGAGCGGCGGCGCTCAGTCGTGGTCGTGGCCGCCCGGGCCGTGGACGTGCCCGTGCGCGAGCTCCTCCTCGCTCGCGGCGCGCACCTCGGTGATCTGCACGTCGAAGTTCAGCGCCTGGCCGGCGAGCGGGTGGTTGCCGTCCACCGTCACCATGTCGCCGGCGACGCGCGTCACGACCACCTGCCGCGGCCCGTGCTCGGTCTGCGCCGTGAAGCGCATCCCGGTCTTGACCTCGCCGCCGGACTGGAACGCGCGCTTGGGCACCTGCTGCACGAGCGCCTTGTCGTGCTCGCCGTAGGCCTTCGCCGCCGGGACCGCGACCACGACGTGGTCGCCGCTGGTCTTGCCCTCGAGCGCCTCCTCGAGGCCGGCGATGATGTTGCCGCCGCCGTGGATGTAGGCGAGCGGCTCGCCGCCGGCCGAGCTGTCGAGCACGTCGCCGGCGTCGTTCGTGAGCGTGTAATGGATCGTGACGACGGTATGGCGGGCAACTAGCATGGCTCGGCCTCGGGCGAAGGGAACGGCAGTTTAGCGCGCGCGCGCGGGGCTGTCCGCCCCGCCCGGCGGCGCGTACGACAGGAGGCGTCAAGGTGTTCAGGACCACGGATCTGCTCGATGCGCACCCGGAGCTCGAGGCCTGCGAGGCAGGCCTCGCGCACTACGGCGGCACGCGCCGCTTCTGCGGCGCGGTCGTCACGCTGCGCTGCTTCGAGGACAACTCGCGCGTGCGCGAGCTCCTGAAGGCGCCGGGCCAGGGCCGCGTGCTGGTCATCGATGGCGGCGGGTCGCGGCGCTGCGCGCTGGTCGGTGACCTCCTCGCCGCCGCCGGCCACGACAACGGCTGGTCCGGCATCGTCGTCGCCGGCTGCGTGCGCGACACGGCGGCGCTCGCGGCGCTGCCGATCGGCATCCTGGCGCTCGGCGTCCAGCCGCGACGCAGCGAGAAGCACGGCCAGGGCGTCGAGGGCGTGTGCCTCGAGCTGCTCGGCGCGCGCGTGCGCCCGGGCGATTTCGCTTACGCCGACGAAGACGGTGTCGTATTCTCGCAACAGCCGCTCGCGGGCTGAGGCCCGCGGCGGTGCACGTGCTAACGTGAGATCGGAGGGGGTCTGATGGTCTCCGGTTGGCTGCTGTCGGCGCTGGCGGTCGGCTACCTCGCGCTCCTGTTCGCGATCGCCTTCTTCGGCGACATCCGCCGCGTCTACCCGTTGAACACGCGGCTGCGGCCGGTCATCTACAGCCTCGCGCTCGGTGTCTACTGCACGACCTGGACCTTCTTTGGCGCGGTCGGCACCGCGGTCCGCGAGGGCTGGGCGTTCCTGCCGATCTACCTCGGGCCGGCGCTCCTGTTCCTGTTCGGCGCGCCGTACCTCGCGCGCCTGGTCGAGGTCGCGCGGGCGCGCAACATCACCTCGATCGCCGACTTCATCTCGGCGCGCTTCGGCAAGAGCCCGTCGCTCGCGGCACTCGCCTCGCTGCTCGCGCTGCTGGCCGCGGTGCCCTACCTCGCGCTGCAGTACAAGGCGGTCGCGGCCAGCATCGACGTGCTGACCGGTCCGCCGGCGCGCGGCGCGCCGTGGCACTTCGACACCGCGCTCGCGGTGGCTCTGTCGATGGCGCTGTTCGCGGCGCTGTTCGGCACGCGCCGGGTGGTGGCCTCGGAGCATCACGAGGGCCTGATGCTCGCGATCGCGTTCGAGTCGTTCGTCAAGCTCTGTGCCTTCGTCGCCGTCGGTCTGTACGCCTGGCGGGCGCTCGGCCCCGCACCACAGGGATTTGCGCGCTCGCTCGCGGCGATGCGCGGCGGCTTCGACGTCGAATTCTTCGCGACCACGCTGCTCGCGGCGGCGGCGGTGGTCTGCCTGCCGCGCCAGTTCCAGGTCGCGGTCGTCGAGTGCGCCGAGCCCGGCGACCTGCGCCGCGCGCGCTGGCTGTTCCCGCTGTACGTCGCGCTGTTCTCGGTGTTCGTACTGCCGATCGCCGCGCTCGGCGTCGCGAGCGGCGTCGCGCAGCATGCCCATCCCGACACGCTGGTGCTGACCGTGCCGCTCGCGACCGGCGCGCCGTGGCTGGCACTGCTCGCATTCCTCGGCGGACTGTCGGCGGCCACCGCGATGGTGGTGGTCGCGAGCCTCGCGCTCGCGACGATGGTGACGCACGACCTGATCGTGCCCGCGCTGTGGCGCACGCGGCTGGTGCGCAGCGTCGACCTCGGCGGCCGCATCCTGTGGCTGCGCCGCGTCGCGATCTTCGCGCTCGCGCTGCTCGCCTACGGCTACCACCGCTCGGTCGGCGCGCCGACGAGCCTCGCCTCGATCGGTCTGCTGGCATTCGCCGCGGTCGCGCAGTTCGTGCCCGGCATCGCCGCCGGCCTGTGGTGGCGCGACGCGACCCGCGAGGGCGTCTTTTGGGGCCTGCTCGCCGGCTTCGCGCTCTGGATCTACACGCTGATGCTGCCGGGCATGCTCGGCCCTTCGAGCTCGCTGCTGCTGCACGGGCCCTTCGGCATCGGCTGGCTGCGGCCGCAGGCGCTGTTCGGCATCGCCGGCCTCGGGCCGGTGAACCAGGGTGCGCTGTGCGCGCTGTTCGCCAACGTCGCGGTGCTGGTCGGCGTGTCGCTGCGCCGCGGCACCACACTGCAGGAGCGCCTGGCCGCGAAGGCGTTCCTCGGACCGCGCGGCGCCGCCACCGGCCAGGGCGGCAGCCACGCCCGCGTCGGCGACCTCGAGGCGCTGGCGGCGCGCATCGTCGGGCCGGCGGCCGCGCGGCGCATGATCGCCGAGCACGCGGCGCGGGCGCAGCAGCCGGTGCCGCGGGCCGGCGACGCGGCCGACCGCGCGCTGCTGCAGTACGTTGAGCGCGAGCTCGCCGGCTCGGTCGGCGCCTCGACGGCGCGCGTGCTGCTGACGCACGCGCTGCGGCGCCGCGGGCTCGAGGTCGACGAGGTCGCCGAGCTGCTCGACGAGACCTCGCAGGAGCTGCGCTTCAGCCGTCAGCTGCTGCAGGCGACGATGGAGAATGTCGCGCAGGGCATCAGCGTGGTCGACGCCGACATGCGCCTCGTGGCGTGGAACCGCCGCTACACCGAGATGTTCGACTACCCGGACGGCGCGATGTACGTCGGCCGCGACGCCGCCGAGCTGATCCGCTGGAACGCGCTGCGCGGCGAGTGCGGCGCGGGCGACGCCGAGGAGCACGTCCGCAAGCGGCTCGCCTACATGCGCTCCGGCAGTGCCTACGTGATCCAGCGCGAGCGGCGCAGCGGCCGCGTCCACGAGATCCGCGGCCAGCCGCTGCCCGGCGGCGGTTACGTGACGACCTACACCGACATCACCGAGTTCAAGCGCACCGAGCGCGAGCTGCGCGACGCCAAGCTCGAGCTCGAGAGCCGCGTCGAGGCACGCACCGTCGAGCTCAAGAACGCGCTCGCGGCGCAGCAGTCCGCCAAGCGGCTCGCCGAGGAGGCGAACGCCAGCAAGACGCGCTTCTTCGCCGCCGCGAGCCACGACCTGCTGCAGCCGCTGAACGCCGCGCGGCTGTTCGCCTCGGCGCTCTCGACGCAGGCGGTGGACGAGCCGCCGCTGCAGGAGATCGCGGCGCGCATCGACAGCTCGATGCGCGCCGCCGAGGACCTGCTAGACGGACTGCTCGACGTCGCCAAGCTCGACAGCGGCGCGCTGCGCCCGGAGCGCACCGCGTTCCCGATCGGCGAGCTGCTGGCCGACCTCGAGCGGCAGTACGCGCCGATCGCCGCGGCGCGGCGCCTGGCGCTGCGGGTCGCGCCGAGCGACGCCGTCGTCTACACCGACCGGGTGCTGCTGCGGCGCATCCTGCAGAACTACCTGGCGAACGCGCTGCGCTACACGCGCAGCGGCGGCGTCGTGCTCGGCTGCCTGCGGCGCGGTGGCGACCTGCTGATCAGGGTCTGCGACACCGGCCCCGGCATCGCCGAGCACCAGCGCAGCGCGATCTTCGGCGAGTTCACGCGCCTCGAGCGCGCCTCGCCGTGGGGCGAGAAGGGCCTCGGCCTCGGGCTCGCGATCTGCGACCGCATCGCGCGCCTGCTCGGTCACCCGCTCGACCTGCGCTCGCAGCCGGGCCGCGGCTCGAGCTTCGGCGTGGTCGTGCCGCGGGCGGCGCTCGCGGTCGTGCGCGTGCCGGCGCCGGCCGAGCCGGCCGGCACACCGGCCGCGCTCGAGGGCCTGTGCGTGCTGTGCGTCGACAACGAGCCTGCGATCCTCGACGGCATGGAGGCGCTGCTCGGGCGCTGGGGCATCCAGGTGCTCAAGGCGCGCGACGCCGCCGAGGCCGAGGCCTGCTACGCCGCCGCCCGCGTCGACATCGTGCTCGCCGACTACCACCTCGGCGACGGGCCGGACGGACTCGCGATGCTGGCGGCGCTCGGCGAGGCCGCGGCCGCGCCGGTGGCGGCGGCGCTGATCACCGCCGACTACGACGGCGCGCTCGCGGCGCGCGCCCGCGCGCTCGGCTGGCCGGTGCTGCGCAAGCCGATCAAGCCGGCGGCGCTGCGCGCCTTCCTGACGGCGGCGCGCGCCGGCCGGGTGCGCGCCCGGGCGCGGGCCGCGCTCGGCTGACGACGGCTATTCGGCGTCGTCCGGCGCGGCGCGAAGCGCGCCGTGGTCGATCGCGAGCCGCCCGACGCGCAGCACCGCCTGCGTGCGGTTGGTGACGCCGAGCTTCCTGAGCACCGCGGTCACGTGCGCCTTGACGGTGGCCTCCGAGACGTCGAGCTCGAAGGCGATCTGCTTGTTGAGCAGCCCCGACAGCAGCATGCTGAGCACGCGGAACTGCTGCGGCGTGAGGTCGGCGAGCCGCGCGGCGATCTCGAGGTCGGCGGAGCCGCGGCTGCCGGGCGGCGGCGGCCGGTAGTCCGGCGGCGCCACCAGCTCGCCCTGCAGCACGGCCTCGACCCCGGCGCCGATCGTCGCGGCGTCGGCGGACTTGGAGATGAAGCCCTGCGCGCCGTAGGCGAAGGCGCTGGCGATGGTCGCGGCGTCGGCCGTGGCCGACACGATCACCACCGGCAGCTCGGGGCGCGAGCCGCGCACGTGGGCGAGCGCGCCGAAGCCGTGCGCGCCCGGCATGTCGAGATCGAGCAGCAGCACGTCGGCCTGCGGGTGGCGCTCGATGGCCTCGAGCACGCCCGCGACGCTGTCGGCCTCGACGAACTCGGTGTCGCTCAGCGCGGCCGCGACCGCACCCCGCAGCGCCGCACGAAACAGCGGATGGTCGTCCGCGATCAGGATCGTGCGGCCCACGGCGCTGCGGTGCGCGCTATTTCTGCGGCCGGTGGTCGACCAGCTGCTTGACGACCGACGGATCGGCGAGCGTCGAGGTGTCGCCGAGCTGGTCGGCCTCGTCGGCGGCGATCTTGCGCAGGATCCGGCGCATGATCTTGCCGCTGCGCGTCTTCGGCAGCCCCGGCGCCCACTGGATCACGTCCGGCGAGGCGATCGCGCCGATCTGCTGGCGCACCGTCTGCTTGAGCTCGGCCAGCAGCTGGTCGGACGAGTCGATGCCGGCCTTCAGCGTCACGTAGGCGTAGATGCCCTGGCCCTTGATGTCGTGCGGGTAGCCGACGACCGCCGCCTCCGCGACCGACGGGTGCGCGACCAGCGCGCTCTCGACCTCGGCCGTGCCGAGGCGGTGCCCGGAGACGTTGATGACGTCGTCGACGCGGCCGGTGATCCAGTAGTAGCCGTCCTCGTCGCGGCGCGCACCGTCGCCGGTGAAGTAGGTGCCCGGGAAGGTGCGGAAGTAGGTGTCGATGAAGCGCTGGTGGTCGCCGTAGACGGTGCGCATCTGCCCCGGCCACGAGTCGAGCAGCACGAGGTTGCCCTCGCAGGCGCCCTTCAGCTCCTGGCCGGCGCCGTCGACGATCGCGGGCAGCACGCCGAAGAACGGCTGGGTCGCGGAGCCGGGCTTCAGGCGCGTCGCGCCGGCCAGCGGCGTGATCAGGATGCCGCCGGTCTCGGTCTGCCACCAGGTGTCGACGATCGGGCAGCGGTGGTCGCCGACCACGCGGTGGTACCACTCCCAGGCCTCGGGGTTGATCGGCTCGCCGACGCTGCCGAGCAGCCGCAGGCTCTTGCGCGAGTGCTTCTGCACCCAGCTCTCGCCCTCGCGCATCAGCGCGCGCACCGCGGTCGGCGCGGTGTAGAAGATCGTCACGCCGTGGCGGTCGATGACGTCCCAGAAGCGGCCGGGGTCCGGGTAGTTGGGCACGCCCTCGAACATCAGCGAGGTCGCGCCGCAGGCGAGCGGGCCGTAGACGACGTAGCTGTGGCCGGTGACCCAGCCGACGTCGGCGGTGCACCAGAACAGGTCGCCGTCGCGGTAGTCGAACACGTTCTCGAAGGTGTAGGCGGCGTACACCAGATAGCCGCCGCCGGTGTGCAGCACGCCCTTCGGCTTGCCGGTGGAGCCCGACGTGTAGAGGATGAACAGCGGGTCCTCGGCGCCGACCGCGACCGGCGCGCAGTCCGGGCTCGCCGCGGCGATCAGCTCCTCGTACTTGAGGTCGCGGCCCGCCTGCCAGGGGACCTTGCCGCCGGTGCGGCGCACGACGACGACCTTCTCGACGGTGCTGCCGGCCTGCTGCGCGAGCGCGGCGTCGACGTTGGCCTTCAGCGGCACCTTGCGGCCGCCGCGCAGGCCCTCGTCGGCGGTGATCACGAGCTTGGAGCCGCAGTCGTGGATGCGGCTCGCGAGCGACTCCGGCGAGAAGCCGCCGAACACGATCGAGTGGATGGCGCCGAGCCGGGCGCAGGCCAGCATCGCGACCGCGGCCTCGGGGATCATCGGCAGGTAGATCGTGACCCGGTCGCCCTTGGCGACGCCGAGGCCCCTGAGCGCGTTCGCGAAGCGGCACACCTCGGCGTGCAGCTCGCGGTAGCTGACCCGGCGGCTCTCCTTGGGGTCGTCGCCCTCCCACAGGATCGCGGTCTGCTCGCCGCGCTTGGCGAGGTGGCGGTCGAGGCAGTTGGCGGCGACGTTGAGCTGCCCGTCGCCGTACCAGCGGATGTGGAAGTTGTGCAGGTCGAAGGAGACGTCGCGCACCTCGGTGTAGGGCTTGATCCAGTCGATGCGCCGGCCGACCTCGCCCCAGAAGGCGGCGGGGTCCTTGATGCTGCGCGCGTAGTCGGCGGCGTAGCGCTCGGCGTTGACGCGTGCCTTGCGGGCGAACTCGGCCGGGACTTCGTAGACGTGGCTCATAGCGGTCTCTCCCCAAGGGCATGGCACGGCGCCCGCATCGGGCGGCGCGCCGTGGAACGTCACTTCTAGCACCGCGGCCGGCGCGCCGGGGTTCGACCTTGGTCGTACCCCGGCCCATACGACCTTTGGCTAATTACCGGGTCGCGCCGCGGCAGGCAGCATCCGACGAGGATCGTTCACGAAACAGCCGCCCGGCTCAAGCCGCACTGTCCGCAGCCGGCCGCCGCAGGCGGCGCGACCCGGAGCCGGTCGTGGACGGGGTACGGCGGCCGGTCGGCCGGGCATTCCAACGAACGAGGGGGATACGTCATGGCGAATTCAGGCTCGGTGGACTGGTCGGCGGTGATCGCCGACCCGCGGTTCCAGAAGTTGCACCGCAAAAAGATGGCGTTCCTGTGGGGCCTGATGACCTTCTCGGTCGTCTACTACTTCCTGCTGCCGATCGGCGCCGCCTTCTACCAGGACCTGTTCAAGGTCAAGGTCTGGGGCGTCATCAACGTGGGCCTGTTGTTCGCACTCAGCGAGTTCATCGTGGCCTGGGCGATCGCGATCTACTACTCGCGCGTCGCCAACCGCGACTTCGACCGCCTGGCGGCGGAAATCGCCGCCGACTTCATCAAGCGTTCGGGAGGCTGAGGCCATGGCGCTCAACATCAAGAGATTCGCCGGCGCCGGCGTCGCCGCCGCCCTCACGCTCGCCGCCGCCGCGGCGCACGCCGAGGCGAGCGCGGCCGGCCAGTACCGCTGGGTCACGTTCGCCGTGTTTGCGGCGATCATCGCCTTGACGATGTACATCACCTACCTCGCCGCCAAGCGCGTGAAGTCGGCCTCCGACTTCTACACCGCCGGCGGCGGCATCAGCGGCCTGCAGAACGGCTGGGCGATCGCCGGCGACTACCTGTCGGCGGCCTCGTTCCTGGGCATCGCCGGCCTCATTTCGCTGTACGGCTACGACGGCTTCATGTACTCGGTCGGCTGGCTGGTCGCCTACATCACCGTGCTGCTGGTGATCGCCGAGCCCTGCCGCAACATCGGCAAGTACACGCTGTCGGACATCCTCGCCTACCGCAACGACCCGAAGAAGACGCGAGTCGTCGGCGCGCTGTCGGTGATCACGGTGTCGACGTTCTACCTGACCGCGCAGATGGTCGGCGCGGGCGTGCTGATCAAGACGCTGATCGGCATCGACTACGAGATCTCGGTGATGATGGTCGGCGCGCTGATGCTCGGCTACGTGCTGTTCGGCGGCATGGTGGCGACGACCTGGGTGCAGATCGTCAAGGCCGTGCTGCTGGTGGTCGCATCGGTGGTCATCGTGATGCTGGTGTGGACGCCGTACGGCTACTCGCTGCCGGGCTTCCTCGCCGACGTCATCGGCGACCCCAAGGTGCAGGCGCGGGTGGCGACGCTGCTGGGCGATGCGGCGAAGAACATGACGCCCACGGATCTGGGTCAGCGCTTCCTCGAGCCCGGGCTCTACTTCAAGGCGCCGATCGACCAGATCTCGCTCGGCATGGCGCTGGTGTTCGGCACGGCCGGCCTGCCGCACATCCTGATGCGGTTCTTCACGGTGCCGACCGCGCAGCAGGCGCGCAAGTCGGTGGTCTGGGCGATGGCGATCATCGGCGGCTTCTACGTGCTGACGCTGTTCCTGGGCTTCGGGGCGGCCAAGAACGTCGGTCCCGGCAACATCGCCGCGGTCGACGCCGGCGGCAACATGGCAGGCCCGCTGCTCGCACAGTTCATCGGCGGCGGCGCCGACTCGTTCTTCGGCAACTTCATGCTGGCGTTCGTGTCGGCGGTCGCGTTCGCGACGATCGTCGCCGTGGTGGCGGGCCTCGTGCTCGCGGCGGCCTCCGCCATGGCGCACGACCTGTGGGTCGGCGTGGTGCACGGCGGCGAGACCGTGCCGCCACAGCAGCAGGTGCGCGCGGCGCGCATCGCGACCGTCATCGTCGGCGCGATCGCGATCACGATCGGCATCGCCGCCAAGGGCCAGAACGTCGCGCACCTCGTGGCGCTCGCGTTCGCGGTTGCGGCCAGCGCCAACTTCCCTTGCGTGCTGATGACGCTCTACTGGAAGAAGTGCAACACGACCGGGATCGTGGCCGGCATGATCATCGGCACGGTGGCCGCGGTCGGGCTGCAGATGGTGTCGCCGAACCTGACCTATCCCAAGGCCGTCAAGGCGGCGGCGCACAAGGTGCTCGACGGCGCGGCGGCCAAGCGCGCGAGCATCGCCGATGCCGCGGCGTCCGGCGACGCGGCCCGCGCGGCGCTGGCGGCGCGCGACACGATCACGCTGGATCGCGCCGTCAAGAAGGCCAACGAGGATCTCAAGAAGTTCGAAGGTCAGGACACCTCGATCATGGGCCTCGAGAAGCCGCTGTTCGAGCTCAAGAATCCCGGCATCATCTCGATCCCGCTCGGATTTCTCACGGTGATCCTGTTCTCGCTGCTCGGCCGCGACAAGCGGGCCGAGGACATGTGGGACGAGGTGTATGCGCGGCAGAACACCGGCATCCTCGCCACGAAGGCCACGACCCACTGACGACCGGCCGGCGGCGGGCCCGCGAGGGCCCGCCGCCGCCAGCCCGGCTGCCGGTCGGCGCACGCAGGGCCCGCCGTGACCGCGCCGCCGCTGATCCTGGGGGCGACGATCCGCTTCCTGCGGGCCCACGAGCCCTTCGCGCGCATGGCGCGCAGCGACCTCGAGTTCCTCGCCGGCCGGGCGCGGCTCGCGTACTTCGCCGCGGGCAGCGTCGTGGTCGACGCGGCCAGCGGCGCCGAGTGCCCGCTGCACGTGATCCAGCGCGGTCACGTGCGGACCGTGGACCCCGCCGCGCCCGGCTCGAGCACCGTGCTCGGCCCCGGCGAGTGCTTCCCGCTCGCGAGCGGGGGCCACGACGACCGCCGCGAAGGCAGCTATCTGGCCACCGAGGACGTGTTCTGCTACCAGGTGGCGCCGGCCGACTGCGCGAAGCTGCGCGAGAGCTCGGCGGCCTTCGCCGAGTTCTACGCCCAGTCGCTGCGCACGCTGCACAGCCAGTCGCACGGTCAGGTGGGCCGCCACTTCAGCCAGCGCGCCGTCGACCAGCAGACGCTGCTGCAGCCGGTGCGGGCGCTGGTGCGGCGCGCGCCGGTCAGCTGCGCGGCGGACACGCCGCTGCGGGCCGCGCTCGAGCGGATGAGCGCCGAGCGCGTACGCACGATCGCGGTCGTCGACGCCGAGCAGCGACCGATCGGCATCTTCACGCTGACGGACCTGCTGGAGCGCGTGGTGCTGCCGGGCATCGACCTCGCGACGCCGGTCGCCGAGGTGATGACCCGCGGTCCGGGCGCCGTCGACGAGGAGGCGACCGCGCAGGAGGCGCTCGCGGCGATGGCCGCGAACCGCTATCACCAGCTGGTGATCACGCGTGCCGGCCGCCTGCACGGGGTCGTCTCCGAGCGCGACCTGTTCGCGCTGCAGCGCGTGTCGATGAGGAACGTGATCGAGACGATCCGCGGCGCGCGCGACGTCGCCGGACTGAAGCGCGCCGCCGGCGACATCACGACGCTGGCCGACAACCTGCTCGCGCAGGGGGCGGCCGCCGAGGCGCTGACCCACACGATCGCGGCGCTCAACGACGTGCTGACGCTGCGGCTCTTCGACCTGCTCGCGCCGGCGCACGACCTCGCCGGCGTCGAGTGGTGCTGGCTGTCGCTCGGCAGCGAGGGCCGGCGCGAGCAGACCACCGCGACCGACCAGGACAACGCGCTGCTGTTCGCCGCCGCGGCGCCCGAGCGCGAGGCCCGGCGCGCCGCGCTCTTGAAGTTCGGCCACGCGGTCAACGAGGCGCTCGCGACGCTCGGCTTCCCGCTGTGCCCCGGCAACATCATGGCCGGCAATCCCGCGCACTGCCTGAGCGTCGATGAGTGGCGCGGCCGCTTCGGGTCCTGGCTGCGCGAGCCCGCGCCCGAGGCGCTGCTCGCCGCGAACATCTTCTTCGACGTCCGCGCGCTCGCCGGCCACGCGGCGCTCGCGGAGGGGCTGCGGCGCTGGCTCGCCGAGGTCGCGCCGGAGAGCCGCCTGTTCCTGCGGCTGCTGGCGGCCAACGCGCTGCAGGCCGAGCCGCCGCTCGGCGTCGTGCGCACCTTCGTCACCGACGACGGCATCTACCACGGCACCATCGATCTCAAGTCGGACGGGGCCCGCATCTTCGTGGACGCCGCGCGCGCCCTCGCGCTCGCGTTCGGCATCGCCGAGACCGGCACGGCGGCGCGCTTGCGCCTCGCCGGCCGGCGCCTGGCGCTCGAGGAGCGCGCGACCAGCGCGTTCGTCGACGCGTTCCACTTCCTGCAGCTGCTGCGGCTGCGCGCGCAGCGCGGCCAGCTGGGCGGGGAGGGCGGCGCGCCGCAGCACGCCGCCCCGAACCGGATCGATCCCTATGCGCTCAACGAGCTCGACCAGCGGATGCTGAAGGAGGCGCTGCGCCAGGCGCGCGCCCTGCAGAAGCTGCTCGAGCAGACGCTGGCGCGGTGAGCGGCGTGCGCTGGCCGTGGCAGCGGCGCCTGGCGCGCCGGCAGGTCCGGGCCGCGCTGCCCGCGCCGGCGCGCGCGCGCCTCGTCACCCTGAAGCGGCGCGACCTCGGCCTCGCCAGCGGCCGCCGGCTGCGCGCGACGCCGCTCGCGCTGGCGCGCTTCGTCGCGCTCGACCTCGAGACCACCGGGCCGCGCATGGACCGCGACCGGGTCATCGCCATCGGCGCGGTCGCGGTCGCCGAGCGGGCGCTCGCCCACGCCGACGCCTTCGCCGCGGTGCTGCGCCAGGACGCCTCGAGCTCGGTCGACAACATCCTCGTGCACCAGATCGGCGGCCAGCAGCAGCTGGCCGGCGTCGACCCGGCGGCGACGCTGCTCGCGTTCCTCGAGTTCCGGGGCGCGGCGCCCGCGGTCGCGTTCCGCGCCGAGTTCGACGCCGAGGTGCTCGACCGCGAACTCGAGCTGCTGCTCGGGATCCGCGTGCCGCGCCGCTTCCTGGACCTCGCGGTGCTGCTGCCGGCGCTCTACCCGGGGACGCAGAACGACACGCTGGAGGACTGGCTCGGCCATTTCGGGCTGGTGCCGATCGGCCGCCACGACGCGCTCGCCGACGCCTACACGAGTGCGCAGCTGCTGCTGATCGCGCTCGACGCGGCGCAGCGCCTCGGCGCGCGCACCACCGGCGACCTGATCGAGCTCGAGGCCGCGCAACGCTGGCTGGGCCGGCGCCGCTAGCGGTCGAGGGCCCAGCGCACGATCGTGTCGATGACCGGCTGGGCGCTGAACTCCGCGCCCGGGTGGTTGACGATGACGACCACGGCGAGCGGCCGTCCGCTGCGGCTCGTGACCCAGCCGGCGACGGCGCCGACGCCGCTCAGGTGCCCGGTCTTGAGCCGCACCCGGCCCTCGCCGGCGAGGTCGGCGAAGCGGCGCTTGAGCGTGCCGTCCTGGCCGCCGAGCGGCAGCGAGGCGGCGAGTTCGGGGAAGTAGCGGCTGCGGTAGGCGGCGGCCAGCACCCGCGCCATGCTGTCGGCGGCGATCCGCGTGCGCCGCGAGAGCCCGGAGCCGTTGTCGATCACGAGTTCGGGGAACGCGAGCCCCTGGCGCGCGAGCCACTCGGCCAGCGCCCGCTCGCCGTTCGCGACCGTGGCCGGCGCGCCGTAGCGTTCCCACGCCAGCGTCAGCACCAGCATGCGCGCCATGGTGTTGTTGCTGTACTTGTTCAGCAGCCGCACGACCTCGGCGAGCGACAGCGACTCGAACTCCGCCAGCGGCCGGGCCCCGTCCGGCCGGCTGTCGAGCCGCAGCCGGCCGGCGAACTCGCCGCCCTGCTCGCGCCAGGCGGTGACGAAGGTGCCGTAGGCGAAGTCGGGCGCGCGCATGATCGCGCGGCGCGCGACGCTCGGCGGGCAGTGGCGCGACAGCCGCCCGGTCAGCGCGAGGCGGTCGGGCTCGTCCTCGTAGGTCGTGAAGGTGACCGACTTCAGGCCCTCGTCGCAGGCGCCGTCGGCGGCGCGGATCGAGGTCGACAGCCGCAGGTTGGCGGGTTCCGGATCGACGATCACGCGCACCCGGGAGGCCTCCGGCACGAAGTGGAACTCCACCGCCTGGAAGTTCACCAGCAGCGCGTCCGGCAGCACGTTGTAGACGCGGTCGCCGCGACCGTCGAACTCGTCGGCCTCCGGCTCCTGCAGCGCGTACAGCGTGCGGTCGATGACGATGTCGCCGTCGATGCGCTTGAGGCCGGTGTTCCTGAGCTCGCGCGCGAAGCGCCACCAGCGCTCGGCCGTCAGGTACGGGTCGCCGCCGCCGCGGAGCACGAGGTCGCCGAGGAGCCGACCGTCGGCCACCGGGCCGGTGCCGAAGGCGCGCGTCGTCCAGTGGTAGGCGGGGCCGAGCTGGTCGAGCGCGGCGAAGGTGGTCAGCACCTTGATGGTCGAGGCGGGGCTGCGCGGCTCGCGGGCGTTGAGCTCGAGGTAGGACTCGCCGCTCAGCGCGTCGCGCACGACGATGCTGACCGCCGAGGCGGGCAGCGCCTCGCTGTGCAGCACCTGCTCGATGCGCGCCGGCAGGGGGGCGGCGCCGGCGCCGGCCGCGAGGGCGGCGGCGGCCGAGGCGAGGATGGCCGCGAGGGCGCGGCGCGGGGGCGGTATCATGCGCGCGCAGTGTAGCGGCGCCGCGCCGGCATGCAACTTTGTGGCCGGTGGCGCTGTCTATGCCGGCATCACCCTTGGTGGATCAGGAGTGGGATCATGGCTCGACGGCTGTCGGTCGCCGGCGTGGCGGCGGTCATGGGAATCGCGGTAGCAGGGCTCGGCGCGTGCCAGCGTGCGCCGGACCGGGTGGCGGCGCCGCTCGCGAGCGCGCCGCTCAAGGCGCCGGTCGCCATGAGCCCGGGCACCAGCGCGGCGGCCGGCCGCGGCCTGCCGGACTTCACCGAGCTCGTGGCGCGCAACGGCCCGGCGGTGGTCAACATCACGGTCGTCGAGCGCAGCCGGCCCGCGTCCTTCGAGGAGGGCGGCCCCGACGACCCGCTGCACGACTTCCTGCGGCGCTTCGGCATGCCATCGCCGCGCGGCCCGCAGCAGCCGGCGCGCGGCGAGGGCTCCGGCTTCATCGTCGCGCCGGACGGCTACATCCTGACCAACGCCCACGTGGTCGCCGACGCCCGCGAGGTGACGGTGCGCCTGACCGACCGGCGCGAGTTCACCGCCAAGGTCATCGGCGTCGACCGGCGCACCGACGTCGCGGTCATCAAGATCGACGGCAAGGACCTGCCGACGGTGCGCATCGGCGACCCGTCGCGGCTGCGCCCCGGCGAGTGGGTGGTCGCGATCGGCTCGCCCTTCGGCTTCGACAACAGCGTCACGGCGGGCATCGTCAGCGCCATCTCGCGCTCGCTGCCGGACGGCCAGTACACGCCGTTCATCCAGACCGATGCCGCGGTGAACCCGGGCAACTCCGGCGGGCCGCTGTTCAACATGGCCGGCGAGGTCGTCGGCATGAACTCGCAGATCTACAGCCGCACCGGCGGCTTCATGGGCATCTCGTTCGCGATCCCGATCGACATCGCGACCGGCGTCGAGGACCAGCTGGTGAAGACCGGCCGCGTGCAGCGCGGCCGCATCGGCGTGCTGGTCCAGGAGGTCGGCCAGCAGCTCGCCGACTCCTTCGGTCTCGACCGGCCGCGCGGCGCGATCGTCGCGCAGGTCGAGGGCGGCGGCCCGGCGGCCAAGGCCGGCCTCAAGGCCGGCGACGTGATCCTGGCGGTCGCCGGCCAGCCGATCGAGCGCTCCGGGCAGCTGTCGGCGGTGATCTCGCAGATCCGGCCCGGCACGCGCGTCGAGCTCGAGGTGTGGCGCGAGCGCGCCAGCCGCAAGATCGAGGTCGAGGTCGGCGAGCTCAAGGAAGGCGCGATCGCGGCCAACGAGCGCGGCGACGCCCGCGAGGGCGGCAAGCTCGGCCTGTCGGTGCGGCCGCTGACGCCGCAGGAGAAGCGCGCCGCGGGGCTCGACGGCGGCCTGCTGGTCGAGGACGTGGCGGGCCCGGCGCTCGAGGCGGACGTGCGCCCCGGCGACGTGATCGTCGGCGCCAACGGCCAGCGGGTCGCCAGCGCCGAGGACCTCGCCGCCCAGACCGGCAAGTCCAAGCGCTCGGTGGCGCTGCTCGTCAACCGGGACGGCACGACGATCTTCATTCCGATTAAGATCGGGTGAGATGCAACGACGCGCAGGCAGGGGGGGAGGGCTCGGGCTGCTGCTCGGGCTCGCGGGTCTGGGGGCGGCGCCGCTAGCGCTTGCGGACCCCGCCGCGCCCTTTCGCGACTGCGCCGAGTGCCCGGAGATGGTGCGCGTCCCGGCCGGCACCTTCGTCATGGGCACGCCGACGGCCGACCCGCACGCCGCCGCCACGCGCGCCGAGTCGCAGGCGCTGATCGTGCGGATCCCGAAGCCGATCGGCATCGGCCGCCTCGAGGTCACGCGCCGCGAGTTCCGCGCGTTCGCCGCCGACGCCGGCTACGACGTGCACGGCCCCTGCGTCAGCTGGGACGAGGCGCTCGGGCGCTTTCGCGCCGACCGCAACCGCGGACCCGAGAACCCGGGGCGGCCGCGCGAGGCCCGCGACGACCACCCGGTCGCGTGCGTCAGCTGGGGCGACGCCAAGGCCTACGTCGAGTGGCTGGCGAAGAAGACCGGCAAGCCCTACCGGCTGCCCTCCGAGGCCGAATGGGAATACGCGGCCCGCGCCGGCAGCAGCACGCGCTGGCCCTGGGGCGAGGCGGCGTCCGACGGCTGCGACTTCGCGAACCTCTACGACCTCTCGAGCCAGGAGGGCTACGCCTTCGGCTGGGAGCCGGTCCGCTGCCGCGACAAGTACCCCGACGTCGCGCCGGCCGGCGCGCTGCGCGCCAACGCCTTCGGCCTCTACGACATGATCGGCAACGTCGCCGAGTGGGTCGAGGACTGCTACACCGACAGCTACGTCGGGCGGCCGCGCGACGGGCGCGCCTGGGTCTGGGCCGGCGGCTGCGCGCGGCGCGTGCTGCGCGGCGGCAGCTGGGTGACCCCGGCCGAGCGCGCCCGCAGCGGGCTGCGCGAGTCGGCCGAGAGCGGCATGCGCGCCGACTTCATCGGCTTTCGCGTCGCGCTCGATCTCGACGGCCGTCCGGAGGCGCGCTGAGATGCGCGCGCTGACGCTCACCCTGGCGCTGCTCGCCGTGGCGGTTGCGCTCGCGCAGCCGCCACCCGCGCCGAAGCCCGGCGCGCCGCCGCCGGCCGCGGCGAAGGCCGCCGCGCCGCCGGCGGGGCCGGCGGGCACCGGCGTGCCGGCCGCGGTTGGCGCGATCCGAGACTGCCCGGCCTGCCCGGACATGGTGATGATCCCGGCCGGCACCTTCGTGCTCGGCACCAGCGCCGACGCCGGCGAGCGCGACCCCGACCGCGGCGAGTCGCCGCCGCTGCCGGTGACGATCTCGCGCGCCTTCGCGATCGGCCGCTTCGAGGTCACGGTCGGGGAGTTTCGGGTGTTCGTCGCCGCGACCCAGTACGCACCGGCCGGCGACTGCCGGGTCGCGAGCGGCGGGGCCTGGGTGCGGCTGCCGGACCGCGGCTGGCAGGAGCCCGGCTTCCCGGCGCCGCAGGCGGACGGCGAGCCGGTGGTCTGCGTCAGCTGGGATGACGCCAAGGCCTACACCGACTGGCTGACGCGACTCACCGGCAAGCTGTACCGGCTGCCGTCGGAGACCGAGTGGGAGTACGCGGCGCGCGGCGGCACGGCCACGCCGCGCTTCTTCGGCGACCAGGACTCGGACGAGGACACCGTGCTGTCGGTGGCCTGCGACTACGCGAACGTCTACGACGCCTCGGCGGTCGCCGAGCTGCGCTTCCCCTATCCGAGCGCGCGCTGCAACGACGGCCGCGCCTACACGGCCCCGGTCGGCAGCTACCGGCCGAACGCCTTCGATCTCTACGACATGATCGGCAACGTGCGCGAGTGGCTGCACGACTGCTACACGGCGAGCTACCTCGGGCGCCCGCCGGACGGGCGCGCCTGGGAGTGGGCCGGCGGCTGCGAGCTGCGCGGCGTGCGCGGCGGCTCGTGGGCCACGCGGCCGGCCGAGAGCCGGGCGGCGGCGCGCGGCGCCGAGATGCAGGGGCTGCGGCAGTCGGATCTCGGCTTTCGCGTCGTGCGCGAACTCTAGGCCGCGGGCCTCAGCGCGCGGCGGCGTCGACGACCGCCGCGAAGAACGCGTAGGTCTCGGCCTCCTTCTCGTCCTCCCAGGCGTGCAGCCAGCTCGACAGCTTCACGACCACGACCTTCTCCACCGGGTCGACCAGGATGAACTGGCCGTGGATGCCCTGCGCCGTGAAGCGGCGGTTGGCGCCCGGCAGGCACCACCACTGGTAGCCGTAGCCGAGCGGGTAGCCCGGCTGCAGCTTGCCGTAGTCGACGTACGGATCCGCGGGCCGGGTCGCCGCCTCCACCCAGCCCGCGGGCAGGAGCTGCGTGCCGTGCCAGCGTCCGAGGTTCGCGAACAGCAGGCCGAAGCGCCCGTAGTCGCGCAGCCGCACCTGCAGTCCGCCGCCCGCGAGCTCGCGGCCGCCGCTGCCGGGCGCATCGAGCAGCCAGCGCGCGGCGGCCTCGGCGCCGAGCGGTTGCCACAGCTTCTCGGACAGGTAGGCCGACAGCGACCGGCCGGTGACGCGCGCGACCAGCGCGCCCAGCACCTCGGTGTTGGCGGTCGCGTAGTAGAAGCGCTCGCCCGGCGGGTAGGCGCCCCGGTACGAGCGCGAGAGGTCGTACAGGCCGCCATGGTTCTTCGCCACCACCGCGGCGAAGGCGGCGATGTCGGAGTCCTTGTCCTCGTACTCCTCGATGAAGCTCGTGCCGCTCGCCATCTGCAGCACCTGCTTGATGGTCGCGGTCTCGTAGGCCGAGCCCTGCAGCTCCGGCAGGTAGCCGAGGATCGGGTCGTCGAGGCTCCTGAGCTTGCCGTCGGCGAGCGCGAACGCGACCAGCGTCGACACGAACGACTTGCCGACCGAGAACGACATGAACAGGTCCTGCGGGTCGGCGCCCTGGTAGTAGCCCTCGTACAGGATCTGGTCGCCCTTCAGGATCAGCAGGCCGGTCGTGTCGGTGCGCTTGACGAAGTCCGCGATCGAATAGGTCGCGTCGCCGAAGCGGTAGTGCACCTCGAGGGGCGTGGCGGCCGTCGCGAGCGGCGACGGCGAGGCGCCGGGCGCGATGCGCCGCGTCGGCAGGACCTCCTCGATGTTGCGGTAGGTGACCGCGGTGTTCTCGGTCGTGAACAGGCCGGCCGGCGTCGGCACGCCGTCGCCGGCGTCCCACGCCGGGGACGGCACCAGGTCCTTGGCGGCGATGCGCTTGCCGGCGGCGAGCGCATCGCCGGAGGCGGCGAGCACGGCCGCGGTGATCAAGAGGGCGGTGAGACGACGCATGGGTACTCCTGGTCAGGCGCGGCCGGGCGGCGCGGGCCGGGGGCCGGGCGGGCGCGGCCGTCGCTGCCGCAGTCCGCGCCGACCGCGCGCCCGGCCGGGCGCGGGCGGCGACGCGGCACCGGCCGCGTCGCGCACCGCTCCCGGGGAGCGCGCGGCGCTAGAACTTCTGGCCGAAGGTGATGCCGACCTGGCGCGGCTTGATCGGGATCACGTTCACGAGCGAGCAGGTCGAGGCCGCGCAGCTCGTGTAGCGCAGCGCCTCGCCGCGCTTGTCGAACAGGTTCTCGACGTACAGCTCGGCGGTCCACTTGTCGCGCGCGACGCCGGTGGTGATGTCGAAGCTCGCGTAGCCCGGCTGCATGCCGATCACCTGGGTGTCGGACACCGTCAGGCTCGGAACCACGTCGCTCTGGTAGACGCCGGCGGCCTGAGCGTGCGCCTCGTAGTTGCCGGCGGTCCACTCGTAGCGCGCGATCAGGTTGCCCTTGAACTTCGGCGACACCGGCAGGCGCGTGCCGGCGGGCGCCAGCGGCTCGTTGGGCAGCTCGGTGACGGAGTCGTCGGGGTTGTGGACGATCCGCGGCTCGGTGCAGGTCAGCGACGGGCTGTCGTAGAGGCAGGCGTTGGTCGTCAGCTTGGCCTGCAGGTAGGTCGCGGAGCCCGACAGCGTGAAGCCCGGCGCCGCGCGCCACTGCAGGTCGGCCTCGATGCCCTTGATCTCGGCGCGGCCGGCGTTGACGATCTCGGTGATGCCGTTCGCGCCCGCGATGCCGTACTGCGCGTCCTTCCACTTCTCGAAGAACAGCGCGCCGTTGAAGCGCAACCGGTGCTCGAGCCAGGAGGTCTTCCAGCCGAGCTCGAAGTTCGTCAGGTAGTCCGGCGAGTACGGGCCGCGCGTCGCGACGCGGTTGACGCCGCCCGGCCGGAAGCCGTTCGACCAGGTCGTGTAGATCATCCGGTCGTCGTCGATCTTGTAGGTCAGGTTGAGGCGGTAGGTCTCGCTCGACTTGGTGGCCCGGTAGTCGATGTTGACGCACGGCCGCACCGTGTTGGTCGGGTCGATCGGCGTGAAGCACTGCAGCTCGCCACTCTGCGACCAGCCGCTCTGGCCGTAGCCGAAGAAGCCGTACACGGTGTTGTCGTAGTGGAAGGCGCGGATGCCGCCGGTCAGCGTCAGCTGCTTGACGATGTCGAACGACATGTCGGTGAACAGCGCCGAGTCGCGGTCGGTGCGGGTCTGCGAGTTGAGGTACAGGAGCCCCGGCTGGCCGTCGATCGAGCCCGCGTTGCCGTCCGCGGTGTGCGCCGCGTCCGACAGGTTCTGGATCCGGTACTCGTCGCGCGTGTCGTTCACCTGGCGCTGCACGAACGCGCCGGCGACGAAGCGGAAGCGCCACTCCTTGGGCGAGGAGATGCGCAGCTCGTGCGACTGCTTGGTGAAGTCGTCGCGGCTGGTGACCGACTGCGCCGGGCTGACGAGGTTGCCGGCGTTGTCGCGGAAGTAGTTGCCCGAGCCGTTCAGCGCGTCGTAGAAGAACGAGTAGTCCGAGTAGTCGAAGGTGCTGGTGAGCGTGCGCTTGATGTAGCCACCGGCGTAGACGAGGTCGAAATTGCCGATCTTGCCCTGCACGGCGAGCGTCGCCATCCACCAGTTGTCCACGTCGCGGTCCGGCAGGTAGTGCGAGATGTTGAGGTCGCCGGAGCCGCCGAGCGTGTAGCTGTTGCCGCCGAGGTCCTGCACCGTGACCGGCGTCGGCGTGTAGGCGAACTGCCCGTTCGCGGTCTGGCGCTGCGTCATCAACGTCGGCGTGACCGACCAGGTGTCGGACAGGTTGACCCTGAGCGCGGCGCGCCCGCCGGTGGTGTCGACCCAGTTGTAGTTCTTCTCGACCAGCAGCGAGTTCTCGCGCGGCAGGCCGGACGACGGGAACACGAGCCCGGCCGGGCCCGGCACGTTGTTGATATAGCCGCCGTCGTGCTCGGCCCAGCCGACGAGGCGGATTGCGGTCCGGTCGTTGAGCGGCACGTTCGCGAAGGCCTCGACCTTGCCGCCGGGATCGCCGGCCGTGAAGGTGTTGGCGGTGATGTCGTAGCCGCCCGCGAACTTGCCGGGATCCGGGGCGTTGGTGATGACGCGCACGGTGCCCGCCATCGAGCTCGCGCCGAACAGCGTGCCCTGCGGTCCCGACAGTTCCTCGACGCGCGCGATGTCGTAGATGTGCACGTCGAGGTTGTTGGCGATGGTGGTCACCGGCATCTCGTCGACGTACATGCCGACCAGCGGCTGCGAGCCGACGTGCAGGCCGTCGCCGCCGTTGGTGACGCCGCGCACGTAGAGCTGCGCGTAGGCCGGGCCGTAGCTCTGCACCGACAGGCTCGGCAGGTACTTGGCGTAGTCGTCGAAGCTCGTGACCTGCAGCTCCTCGAGCTTCTTGGTGTCGAAGGCCTGGATGCTGATCGGCACCGATTGCAGGTTCTCGGCGCGCTTCTGCGCGGTGACGACGATCTCCTCGAGCGTGCTGCCGGCGGTCGGCGCGGGCGCCTGCTGGGCGCGCGCCGGTGCGGCGGCGGCGAGGATCGCGGATGTCAGGTAGGCGAGCGGCCGGACGCGGAGCGTCGGCCGGTGGCGGCGGCGAGTCGGCTTGCTCAAGATGCTTCCCCCCGGGCGCTGGGCCCGGTTGTTGTCGTTCAGGGCCGGAACCCCGCGATGTCAGCACAAGCCGTGCGGCCTGCGCAAGGGAGTCCCGGGTCCGGCCGGGGCCGGCCTCAGATGCGGATGCGCCGCCAGGCGCCGGCGTGCCAGCGCCACCACAGCGAGCTGCCGAGCAGCACGACGTAGGCCACCGACGCCGCCCAGCCGCCGGTCGCGCCGTAGCCGTACTGCGGCAGGAAGTGCACCCAGCCGCCGCCCGGCGCGAAGGTCACGCTGTGCGCGAGCGGCACCCACACGAGCCAGGACAGCACCGCGACGATCAGCGCCGGCACGCGCACGTCGCCGGCGCCGCGCAGGCAGAAGTTCGAGCCGACGTTCAGGCCGTCGAAGGCCTGGTAGCAGGCCGCGAGCCAGATCAGCGTCGAGCCGAGCGCCACCACCTCGCCCGCGTGCGGGTCGGCGGCGTTGACGAACAGCGGCAGCAGCCAAGGGCTCGCGGCCGCGAGCAGGATGCCGATGATGCCCATGAAGCCCGCCACCACGCCGATGATCGCGTTGCCGACCCGCCGCGCCCAGTCGAGATCGCGCGCCCCGACCGACTGGCCGACGAGGGTCGTGCCCGCCATGCCGAGGCCGACGCCCGGCATGTAGGCGACCGAGGTCAGCATCATGACGATCTGCGTGGCGGCGCCGGCGACCGTGCCGACGCTGACCAGCATCAGCTGGAACAGCGCGAGGCCGAGCAGGTCGGCGGTGATGCCGAGGCCCATCGGCAGGCCGACCGCGATCTGGCGCCGGATCGCGGTGCGCCGCCAGCTGAGGTGCGAGCGGAACTGGCGGCGGGTGCGCGCGTCGAGGAAGTACGCGAGCGCGACGACGAGCCCCGCGACCTCGGCCGCGACCGTGCCCCAGGCGGAGCCGGCGATGCCGAGGCCGAGGCCGAACATGAAGAACTGGTTGAAGGGCACGTTGGTCACGGCCATCACCAGCGTCACGACGAGCGTGAGGCGCGAGCGGCCGATGCCGTTGAAGAACCCGGTCAGCGACCACACCAGGAGGCCGAGCGGCCCGCCGGCGACGAGCCGCGGCCACCAGTAGGCGAGCGCGAGGCGCTGCACCTCCGGGTCGAGCCTGAGCGCGTGCAGCAGCGGCGCACCGCAATAGCCGATCGCGACGAACACCGGCACCGACAGGAGCGAGGCGTACAGGCCCGACCAGGCCGCCTGCGAGGCGCGCGTGTAGCGGCCCGAGCCGTAGGCCTGCGCGGCGAAGGTCTGCGCCGCCAGGCCGACGCCGCCGAGCAGGATGATCGCGCACAGCACCACCCAGTAGATCGCGCTCATCGCCGCGGTCGCGGTCGTCGACAGCCGGCTGACGAACCAGGTGTCGGTCAGGTTCAGCACCGACTGCACGGCGCTGTTCGCCATCAGCGGACCCGCCAGCAGCCAGATGGCACGGTAGTCGACGTGAGTGCGGCCGGCGGCGTCGATGCGCTGCGCGGGGCGGAGCGGGGGCGCGTTCACTTGAGCAGCGCGCGCGAGACGATCGTGACGCTCGGGTCGTGCGGGTCGACGTGCAGGTGGAACTTGAGCCGTTGCGCCACCTTCAGCATCTTGGTGTTGATCGTCAGCACCGAGCCCTCGATGCGGTGGTAGCCGAGCTGGCGCGCGAGCCGCACCGCCTCGCGCATCAGGATCGTGCCGAGGCCGCGCCCCTGCCACTGGTCGACGATCGACAGCGCGAACTCGCAGCACGCGCGTCGCTCGGTCGGCACGATCCGCGCGCCGCCGATCATGGTCTCCTCGGTGCCGTGCTCGATGATCGCGACCGTGATGCCGGCGCGCGCCTCGTGCAGCACATCGACCACGAGCGCCAGCGTCTCCGGCGTCAGGTTCGGCGTCGGCGTCATGAAGCGCAGGTACTTGCTCTCCTCGGAGAAGCCGTCGAAGTACTGCTGCGCGTGCTTGAGGTCGGCGGCGCGCAGCGGCCGCAGGAACACGCGCGTACCGTCCGGCAGGCGCGCCGAGCGCGCGTGGTCACGGATCCGCTGGATCAGGTTCACGACGCGCGCGCCGGCTGCGAGCTCGGGCCGCCGGGACGCCCGGCGGCGAGCGCGTGCAGCTCGGCGGCGATCGCGAGCGCGATGCCCTCGGGCGTGACCGCACCGAGGTCGAGCCCCACCGGCCCGTGCAGCCGCGGCGCGAGCGCGCGCGCCGCCGGGCCGAGCTGCGCCAGCAGCCGCTCGCGGCGCGGCCGCGGGCCGAGCAGGCCGACGTGCGCGACCGGGCTCGCGGCCAGAGCCGCGAGGTAGGCGCCGTCGCTCGGCAGGTGATGGCTCATGACCACGGCGGCGAAGTAGCGGCCGAGGTCGAGCCGCGCCGCGAGCTCGGCGGCCGGCCCGACGCTCACCGAGGCGCGCGCGAAGCGCGCCGGGTCGCCGTACGCGGGCCGGTGGTCGGCCACCGTGACCGCGAAGCGCAGCATGCCGAGCTGCGCGACCAGCGGCTCGGCGTCCGGTCCCGCGCCGCAGATCAGCACCTGCGGCGGCGGCGCGAGGAACTGCACCCAGGCCTCGCGCTCGCCGGCCTCGAGCTGCCAGCGCAGGTGCTGCGAGCTCTCGGTCGCGACCACCGTCGCGCAGGTCTCGGCGAGCGCCGCCGGCAGCGGTGCGCCCGCGGCCGCGGGCCAGCTGCGGGTGCCGAGCTCGGCGCCCGGTGCGACGTGCACGACCGCGAGCGCCGCGGCGCGCCCGGCGGCGAGCGCGGTGCCGGCCGCCGCCAGCGCCGCCACCGCGGCGCTGCCGGGCACGGCCGGCTCGACGAGGATCCGCATCGCGCCCTCGCAGCCGGCGCCGATGCCGAACACGAGGTCGTCGTCGCCGCGCATGTCGTACTCGACGATGCGCGGCACGCCGGCGGCGATCACCGCGAGCGCATGCTCGCGCAGGTCCTGCTCGAGGCAGCCGCCGCTCAGGAGGCCGGTGAGGCGCCCGTCGGCCTCGATCAGCATGCGCGCGCCGGCCTTGCGGTAGGTCGAGCCGGCGGTTGCGACGATGGTCGCCAGCACGGCCGGCGCGTGCACGACCGACAGGCGCTCGAGCAGCGTCTCGAGGCTGGTATCCAGGCGCAGGACGGGCATGAGCGGAATCGTAGCATTGCGCCGCGCGCGGCGCGGCCGGGGCTTGCCGCGCCGTGTAAAATCGCAGCCCCCGCCGCGGCTGCGCGGCCGGTTGCCACCGGAGATCCGCAGTGCCAGACAACGCCAACGCCATCAGCACCGAGGCCCTGATCATCGGCGCCGGGCCCTGCGGCCTGTTCCAGGTCTTCGAGCTCGGCCTGCTCGGCATCAAGGCGCACATCGTCGACACGCTGGCGGCGGCCGGCGGCCAGTGCACCGAGCTCTACCCGGACAAGCCGATCTACGACATCCCGGCGCTGCCGGTGTGCGGCGCGCAGGAGCTGGTCGACCGGCTGCTGCAGCAGATCAAGCCCTTCGGCGCCGAGTTCCACCTCGGCGAGGAGGTGCTCGAGCTGGTGCGCGACGCGGGCGGGCGGCGCTTCCGGGTGCGCACCTCGCAGGGCACGCTGTTCGACGCCGGCGCGGTCGTGATCGCCGGCGGCGTCGGCTCGTTCCAGCCACGGCGCCTCGTCGTCGACGGCGCCGAGGCGCTCGAGGGCCGCACGCTGCACTACAAGGTGCGCCGTGCCGAGGACTTCCACGGCCAGCGGCTGCTGATCCTCGGCGGCGGCGACTCGGCGCTCGACTGGACCGTGAACCTGGCCGGCAAGGCGGCGGCGCTGACGCTGGTGCACCGGCGCGCGGAATTTCGCGCCGCGCCGGCCACGGTCGCGCGCATGCGCGAGCTCGAGGCCGCCGGCCGGCTCCGCTACCACGAGGGCCTGGTGCAGCGGCTCGACGTGCGCGACGGCGTGCTCGCCGGCGTCGAGCTCAAGCTCGCGGACGGGCGCGCGGCGCGCGTCGACTGCGAGCAGGTGCTGGCGTTCTTCGGCCTGCACCCGAAGCTCGGGCCGATCGCCGACTGGGGGCTCGCGCTCGACAAGAAGGCCATCCGGGTCGACACCGAGAAGTTCCAGTCGAGCGAGCCGGGCGTGTTCGCGGTCGGCGACATCAACACCTACGCCGGCAAGAAGAAGCTGATCCTGTCGGGCTTCCACGAGGCGGCGCTGGCCGCCTTCGGCGTGCAGTCGTGGCTGTACCCCGACAAGAAGCAGTTCCTGCAGTACACCACCACGAGTCCGATCATGCAGAAGCGCCTCGGCGTCGCCTGAGCGGGCCCGGCGCAGCCGCGCCGACCACGCTAAGATCGCCGCCATGGACCAGCGACTCGCCGACGTGCTCTCGGTCCTCGAGCTCGAAGCGCTCGAGGTCAACCTGTTCCGCGGCGAGAGCCGCGACATCGGCAGCCCGCAGGTGTTCGGCGGCCAGGTGCTCGGCCAGGCGCTGGTGGCCGCCTACCGGACCGTCGAGGCGCGCGAGTGCCACTCGCTGCACGCCTACTTCCTGCGCCGCGGCGACTTCAACGCGCCGATCGTCTACCAGGTGGACCGCAGCCGCGACGGCCACAGCTTCACCAGCCGGCGCGTGGTCGCGATCCAGCACGGCGAGCAGATCTTCCACATGTCGTGCTCCTTCCAGGTGGCCGAGGCCGGCATGGAGCACTCGGCGGCGATGCCGGACGTGCCGCCGCCCGAGGGCCTGGCCGACTTCGAGTCGTACCACGAGGAGATCCTCGCCGACCTGCCGGAGAAGGTGCGGCGCTTCTTCGAGCACCGCCGGCCGTTCGAGTTCCGCCCGGTGCGGCGCCCGAACTACCTCAACCCCGTGCCGCTGCCGCCCGCGAAGCAGGTCTGGTTCCGGGCGGTCGACCGCCTGCCGAGCGACGACGCCTGGATGCACCGCTGCCTGCTGGCCTACGTCTCCGACTACAACCTGCTCGACACCGCGACGCTGCCGCACGCCACCTCGTTCCTGCACCTGCAGATGGCCAGCATCGATCACGCGATGTGGTTCCACCGGCCGTTCCGCGCCGACGAGTGGCTGCTGTACGCGGTCGACAGCCCGAGCGCGTCGGGGGCGCGCGGCTTCGCGCGCGGCAGCATCTACACGCGCGACGGGCGCCTGGTCGCGAGCACCGCGCAGGAAGGGCTGATCCGGCCGCGCGAGGCGAGCGGGCCGCCGGCCGGCTGAGCGGCGCGCCGCCGCCGCCGCACGCGGCGGTCAGCGGAGCGCGAGCTCCATCCGCACCGGGCCGCTGCTCGCCGCGAGCGGCGCCGACTTGATCACGAACACGCGCGCCGGGTCGATGCCGGTGCCGTCGAGCAGCGCCGACTGGACCGCGCCGGCACGCGCCTGCGCGAGCGCGTCGAGGTCGGCCGGCGCCGGGCTGAAGCGCGGCTTGAGCTGGCCCTCGAGCCAGGCGATCGCGGCGAGGTTCGGGTCGGGCGCCGGCGCGTCCTTCGCGGCGGCCGGCGGCGCCGGCACCTCGGCGCGGTGGCCGAAGGCCTCCTTGTAGGCGTCCTCGAGCAGCGCGCGATAGTCCTTCGGCGTCGCCAGCAGCCGCTCGACCGCACCCGGCTCGGCGGCGTGGCTGCCGAGGCGGCGCGTGGCGCGCGCGGCGAGGTCGGCGTGCCAGCGCTGCTCGGCGAGCGCCGCGCCGTCGAGCGCCGGGGCCGCGACCTGCGGCAGGTCGACGTTCAGCGCCGGCCGGGCGTCGAGCGCCTTGACGAGCGCCGCGACCTTGCCGCGCGCCGGCTCGTCGAGCGCGGCGCTGCCGGCCGCGAAGTCGACGTAGGAGAGATCCTCGCCGCCGCCGAACAGCTTGCCGAGCAGCGCGAACGGCGCCGTGACCACCTTCTCGATGATGTTGACGAACACCTTCCAGACGATCGGCCCGATCCGGAACTTCGGGTCGTCGAGGCTGCCGGTGACCGGCAGGTCGAGGTCGATGACGCCGTTGCGGTCCTTGAGCAGCGCGACCGCGAGCTTGACCGGCATGCTGGTGGCATCGGGGCTGTCGACCTTCTCGCCGAGCTGCAGCTGGTTGACCACGATGCGGTGGTCGGCGGTGAGCTTGCGGTCCTCGATCAGGTAGTTGAGGTCCACCGACAGCTTGCCCTTCTCGATGCGGTAGCCGGCGAACTTGCCGGAGTACGGCGACAGCACGCCGAGCTCGACGTTCTTGAACGTCATCTTGACGTTGGTGTACGCGACGGCCGCGAGGAAGTTCACCTGGCCGGTGATCGACACCGGCGCGTAGCGGTCGATCTTGCCCTCGATCTGGATGTCGGCGCGCGCATCCGGCTGGCCGCTCAGCCCCTTGATCGTGCCGTTCAGCTCCTGGATGCCGGTCACGACGTTCGGCTTGATCGAGAAGTCGGCGAAGTTCATCGAGCCGTCGGCGACCCGCACGATCCCGATCTCGAGCGGCAGCGCGGCGGGCGGCGGCGCGGCGCGCGCGCCGGCGCCGGGCCGGGCCTTCGGCTTCGCGGCCGGCGCGGCGCTCGGCGGCGGCGGCTCCGGCAGCGTCGCGACCAGCGTCGTCGGCGCCGCGGCCGGCGCCGCCGGCGTCACGACCGGCGGCGGCGCATTCGGCTTCAGCACGGCCGCGACGTTCGTGAGCCCGTCCGAGCCGATGATCACGCGCGCATAGGGCTCGCGCACCTGCAGCTCGCGGATCTTGAGCGCGAGCGGCGTGCTCTGGGCGCGGATGCCGAGCAGCCGCAGGCTGCGCCACTTGACGAAGTCCTCCTCGAGCGCGTTGTCGACCGTGCGCAGCCCGTCCACGGCGGCATCGCCCTGAAAGCCGACGCTGCCGCCGGCGCCGGCGGTGACGGTGCCCTTGGCGCTCGCCGTGCCGCTCTTGAGCGTCATGGCGGTGCTCGCCTCGAGGTAGGGCTGCAGCGCCGCGAGCCCGAGCGCGCTGGCGTCGACGGCGAAGCTGGCCGCCAGCGGGTCGACCGCGAGCGTGCCCTGGGCCTGCAGCCGCCCGTCGCCGTTGACCCGGGCATCGACGCTGATCCTCAGCGGCCCCGCGGCCGGGATCGCGAAGCCGGCGACGCTGACCTCGAGCGGCGCGACGTGAAAGCTCGCCGGCCGGGCGGGCACGCGGTCCTCGAACGTCAGGTCCCCGCCCGTCAGCCTGACGTCCGGCACCTGCACGGTCCACGACGCCGCGGCCGGCGCCGGTGCGCCCGCCGGCGCGGCCGCGGTCGTCGCCGGTGCCGGTGCCGGTGCCGGCGCCGAAGGCGCGGCTGCGGGCGTGTTCGCGGAGGTCGCGAGCGCCGCCCGGAACAGGCGCAGGAGGTTGAGCGTGCCGTCGCGGTCGCGCCAGGAGGTGACCGCCGGCCGCTCGATGAGCACGTGCTCGACGACGACGCTCGCCTTGGCGAGGTCGAGCGTGGTCCCGGTCACCGCGAGGCGCGGCACCCGGACCCAGCTGTCGGCGGTGCCCTTGGCGCGCAGCGCGAGGTCGGTGCCGGTGAGGTCGGCGACCCGCACCGTGAGCACGAGCCCGGCGCCCTGCTCGGCGACGCGGTAGCTGCCGCTGATGCTGAACGCGCCCTCGGCGAGGTCCACCGGCAGCACCGCGGGCGCCACCTCGCCGATCGTGCGCGCCGTGAGCCCGCCAACCTTGAACTCGCCCTGCGACTCGATCACCGGGTCGAGTCCGAAGGTACCCTGCCAGTCGAGCGTCTCGCCGAGCGTCGAGCGCGCCGCGAGGTGGTAGGCATTGCCTTCGCTGCGGGTGCTGAAGTCGCGCAGCGTGAACGTGATCGGCTTGAGCGTGACGTCGAGCGCGGTGCGGCCGCTCTGGTCGACGAAGCTCGTCTCGCCGCCGCGGACCGCGAGCTCGTCGATCCACAGCCGCGGTGGCTTGGCGTTGGGCTGCGGGTTCGGCGCCGGTGGCGGCACCAGGTCGAGCAGGTTGATGCGGCCGTCGGCGCGGCGCACCAGGCGCACGCGCGGCTCGTCGAGCGCGATCGCCCGGAAATCCGCCCCGCCGCGCAGCACCGACAGCAGCTCGAGGTTGACGTACAGCCGCGTGAAGCCGATCAGCGGCGCGCCGTCGGCGTCCGGCACCGCGAAGCGGTCGACCGTGAGCTCGAGCGTGAACGGGTTGAAGGCGACGTGGCCGAGCTCGACCTGGCGGTGGTAGTGGCTCGCGAAGTAGTCGCGCACGCCGCTGGCGAGCAGCCGCGGCACGAGCCAGAAGCCCGCCGCCGCGTACAGCGCGACGACGGCCAGGGTCACGACCCACGTCCGTGGGCTCCTCAGGAAGCGTGGCAGCGTCGGCATCGGCTCACCCCAGCGGCGCGGTCATGATCGGCGAGCCGGCGCAGCGGCGCAAGGCGGGCCGAGCGCAAGCCAGCGGCGCCGGTCGATCACGTACAGGTGGCAGTCCCAGCTGCGGCCGCCGACGCGCAGGTGGCGGCGCATCAGACCCTGCCAGACGAGACCCGCGTTCTCGAGCACGCGCCGCGAGCGGTCGTTCTCGATCGCGACCACGGCCGACAGTCGTTCGAGGGCCAGCGAGCCGAAGGCGAACGCGACCAGCGCCCGGGCGACCTCGGTGCCGTAGCCGTGGCCCCAGTGGCGCGGCAGCAGCATGTAGCCGATGTCGGCGGCGCGCGGCCCGGTGAGCGCGAGGTCGCAGGCGCCGATCAGCTTGCCGCCGCGGTTCAGCACCACCGCGAGCTCGTAGCAGCGGCGGCGCGCCCGGCGTCGCGCGCGCGGCGCCGGCCGGGCGCGGCGCAGTGCCGCCAGCG
Source organism: Steroidobacteraceae bacterium (assembly GCA_035524595.1). Taxonomy (GTDB): domain Bacteria; phylum Pseudomonadota; class Gammaproteobacteria; order Steroidobacterales; family Steroidobacteraceae; genus CAIKZZ01. Next base: position 40,664 of record DATKOP010000020.1, read on the forward strand.
CCCGGCTCTCGGCGGGTGCGTACTCGCGCACGCGCGCGTCGCCGGCGAGCGCCTGCAGGGCGTCGACGTCGGCGGCGTCGAACTCCCGCAGCGTCAGGCGCGCGGTCCTGAGCGGTGGTCCGGGGCGGTCCATGGCAGGCGCGCCGTCAGCGGCGCGGCGCACCCGGCGTCCGTGCCAGCACCTTGCCCGGGTTCATGATGCCGGCGGGGTCGAGCGCTGCCTTGACGGCGCGCATCACCTCGAGCGCGACCGGGTCCTCGTAGCGCTCGAGCTCGCCGGTCTTCAGGCGGCCGATGCCGTGCTCGGCGCTGAAGCTGCCGCCGAGGGCCGCGACCAGGTCGTGGATCGCGCGGTGCACGCGCGGTGCGAGCTCGAGGAAGGCGCGCTCCTCGGCCGAGCCGCGCGCGGCGCTGGCGGCGGGGCTCAGGTTGAAGTGCAGGTTGCCGTCGCCGACGTGGCCGTAGCCCACGACGCGCGCGCCGGGCGCGAGCGCGGCGAGCTCGGCACCGGCCGTGCTGACGAACTCGGCGAGCCGCGCGACCGGCAGCGAGACATCGTGCTTGATCGAGGCGCCGGCGCGGGTCTGCGCCTCCGGGATGTGCTCGCGCAGGAACCAGAGCGCATCGCGCTGCGCCGCCGACTTCGCGACCACCGCGTCGCGCACGGCGCGCGCCTCGACCTGCTCGGCGAGCAGCGCCTCGAAGCGCGGCTGCAGCTCCGGCCACGGCTCGGGCGCGGCGAGCTCGATCAGCACGTAGGCCGGGTGCGGCTGGTCGAAGGGCGAGATCGCGCCGGCGACGTGCGCCAGCGCGAGCTCGTGCGCGATCCGCGGGATGTACTCGAAGCCCTCGACCGCGTCGCCGAACGCGTCGCGGACCCGGCCGAGCAGCGCGACCGCCTCGGCCATGCCGCCGACCGCGGCCAGCGCCGTCACGTAGTCGGCCGGCCGCGCAAACAGCTTGAGGCACGCCCCGGTGATCACGCCGAGCGTGCCCTCGGCGCCGAGGAACAGCTGCTTGACGTCGTAGCCGGTGTTGTCCTTGCGCAGGCTGCGCAGCTGGTTCAGCAGCCGGCCGTCCGGCAGCACGACCTCGAGCCCGAGCACCAGCTCGCGCATCATCCCGTAGCGCAGCACCGCGGTGCCGCCGGCGTTGGTCGACAGGTTGCCACCGACCTGGCAGGTGCCCTCGGAGCCGAGCGACAGCGGGAACAGCCTGCCGGCGGACGCCGCCGCGGCCTGCGCCGCGGCGAGCGTGCAGCCGGCGTCGACGGTCAGCGCGTAGCCGGTGGCGTCCACCTCGCGCACCCGGTTGAGCCGCGCGAGGCTGAGCACGAGCTCGGCGCCCGACTCGTCCGGCGTGGCGCCGCCGCAGTAGCTCGTGTTGCCGCCGTGCGGCACGACCCCGATCCGCTCGCGGGCGCAGATCGCGACCACGCGGCGCACCTCGGCGACCGACTTCGGCCGCGCGACCAGCAGCGCCGCGCCGCGGTACAGGCGCCGAAAGTCAGTGAGGTACGGAGCGACGTCGGCCGCGGCCTCGAGCCAGCCGTCCGGGCCGAGCGCGTCCTTGAGCGCGGCCAGCGCCGCGGCCGGGGCGTGCGCCGCGCTCAAGGCGCGAGGCTCACGATCGGCGCCCGCCGGCACTGCGGCTTGGTGAGCAGCACCTGCACGTCGCCGAGCTGGCGCTCGAGGAAGCCGCCCTCGCAGTAGCTGAGGTAGTAGTCCCACAGCCGCAGGAACTCCTCCGGGTAGCCGAGCGCACGCACCTCCGCGAGGTGCGCGTGCACGTTGCGGCGCCAGTCGCGCAGCGTCGTCGCGTAGTGCGGCCCGATGTCCTCGAGGTGGAAGATCTTGAGGTCGGTGACGCGGCTCACGGCGTCGGCGATCGCCGCCACCGAGGGCAGGAAGCCGCCCGGGAAGACGAAGCGCTGGATGAAGTCGACCGAGCGCAGCGCCGCCCGGTAGAACTGGTCCTGCAGCGTGATCGTCTGCAGGAGCATCGCGCCGCCCGGCTGCAGCAGGCGGCTGCAGGCGCCGAAGTAGGCATCCAGGAAGCGCGCCCCGACCGCCTCGATCATCTCGACCGACACCAGCTTGTCGTACCGGCCGCGCAGGTCGCGGTAGTCCTCGCGCAGCAGCGTGATGCGCGCGCCGAGCCCGGCAGCGTCGATCGCGGCGCGGGCGTGCGCGTGCTGCTCGGCGGAGATCGTCGTCGTCGTCACGCGGCAGCCGTAGTGGCGCGCGGCGTGGAGCGCGAGGCCGCCCCAGCCGGTGCCGATCTCGAGCAGCTCGTCGCCGGCCCGCAAGTCGAGCTTGCGGCAGATCGCGTCGAACTTCGCGAGCTGCGCCTCGTGCAGCGTGGTGGCCGGGGTCGCGTAGATCCCGCAGGAGTAGGCGAGCGTGTCATCGAGCATCAGGCGGAAGAACGCGTTGCCGAGGTCGTAGTGCGCAGCGATGTTGCGGCGGCTGCCGCGGCGGGTGTTGCGGTTGACGAGGTGCAGCAGCCGCCGCAGCGGCGCGCTCAGGAGCGCGAGCCCGCCCTCCAGTCCGTTCATCAGCTCGCGGTTGCGCACCATCAGCCGCACCAGCGCCGTGAGGTCGGTGGCGCGCCAGTGGCCGCGGATGTAGCTCTCGCCGGCACCGACGGTGCCGCCGAAGGCGGCGTCTGCCCAGAACTGCGGATCCAGGACCTCGATCGTGGCCGCGAGCGCGTCCTCGGCGCCGGCCGCGCCGAAGAGGTGACGCCGGCCGGCCTCCAGGACGGTCAGCTGGCCGTGGCGCAGGCCCGCGAGGCGGGCCAGCAGCGCGCGGCGGCCGAGCGCGGCGAGGCCGCTCGCGGCGGCTGCCGGGCCGGCGGCGAGCTCGCGCGCCGACGGGATGATGCTGTCCTTCATGGCCGCTGCGGATCCCCGTGTCGCGCCCTGCCCCCGGTCGTCGCCGAGGCGCCTGAACGCGGATCTTGACGATCACGCCGGTCGTCATCAACGGCAATCGCGCCGCCGTTGCCGCGGCGCGAGTGCCCGCATCGCCCGGCGCGCCAGCCCGGCGCAGCGCCCGCAGTCGCGCCGTCGCCGCGGTCGCGGCCCGCCAGCGGGCGCGGCGGGAGGTCGGTCGGCGCGCGGCGGGCGCCCGGACTTCGGCGCCGCCCCGTCGCGCCGCCCGCGCAGACCCGCGCTGGCGCGGCAACCGCGGGCCGGAACGCGAGGGTCCGGCATAGACCGCGGCTGCGAATCGTCCAGTACAGCTCCTGGACACCCCTGCCCGGAACGCGATTTCGGGTGGCGCGGCGGTCCTGCGAGCCGGGTCGAGGGCGCCGCTAGCGCCCCGCAGTGCGGCGACCGCGCCGGGGAGACCCCGGGCCACCCCCGGGTGGCCGCGGCCCGCGCAGGCGCTGCCACGCGGCGAGCGCCCGCTCGCGGCTGGCAGCGAGGTCGACGATCGGCGCCGGGTAGTCGCGCCCGAGTGCCACGCCCGCGCCGGCGAGAACCGCCGCGGGCGCCGCGAATGGCCGGTGCAGCCATTCGCCGGGCAGGCGGGCGAGTTCCGGCAGCCAGGTCCTCAGGTACCGCCCGTCCGGGTCGAAGCGCTGCGCCTGCAGCACCGGGTTGAAGATCCGGTAGTACGGGGCGGCGTCCGCGCCGCAGCCGGCGGTCCACTGCCAGCCGAGCGTGTTGCTCGCGAGGTCGGCGTCGACCAGCGTGTCGTGGAACCAGCGCGCGCCCTCGAGCCAGGAGAGGCCGAGGTTCTTGGTCAGGAAGGAGGCGACGACCATGCGCACGCGGTTGTGCATCCAGCCCGTGTGCCACAGCTCGCGCATGCCGGCATCGACCAGCGGCACGCCGGTGCGACCCCGCTGCCAGGCCGCTAGCTGCACGGCGTCGCGGCGCCACTCGAAGCGCGCGAAGCGCGCGTCCAGCGGCGCCAGCGCCGTGTCGGGGAAGGCGTACAGGAGGTGCTGCGCGAACTCGCGCCAGCCGAGCTCGCGCAGGAAGCTCTCGGTGCCGCGGCGCGCCGCCGCGCCCGCGGCGGCGCCCTGCGCCGCGGCGAGCGCCTGGCGCGCCGAGAGCTCGCCGAAATGCAGGTGCGGCGACAGCCGCGAGGTCCCCGCCAGGTCCGGCCGGTCGCGCCGCTCGGCGTAGCCGGCGGCGTCGACGTCGAGGAAGGCCTCGAGCCGCGCGAGCGCGCCGGCCTCGCCCGGGGTCCAGCGTGCCGCGAGTCCCTCGTCCCAGCGCGGTCGCGGCAGGAGTCCGAGCGCTGCGAGCGGCAGCGCGGCCGCGAGCGGCGCGGCCGGCGGCACGGCGCGCGGCGGCGGCGTCGGCTGCGGCACGGCGCCGAGCGCGGCCTGGCAGGCGTTCCAGAACGGCGTGAAGACCCGAAACGGCAGTCCCTGGCCGTTCTTGATCGCCCACGGCTCGACCAGCAGGTTGCCGGCGTGGCTGTCGGCGGCGACCCCGGCGGCGCGCAGCGCCGCCTTGATCGCGGTGTCGCGTCGCACCAGCGCCGGCTCGTAGCTTCGGTTCCAGTGCACGCTCGAGGCGCCGCTCGCACGCGCCACCGCGAGCAGCGTCTCGAGGCTCGCCCCGGCGGTGATCGTCAGGCGCGCGCCGCGTGCGGCGAGCGCCGCATCGAGCGCCGCGAGGCTGTGGTGCAGCCACCAGCGGCTCGCGCCGCCCGGCGCCCACGGCGCCTCCTCGTCCGGCGCGTGGATGTAGAGCGCGACCAGCCGCTCGGCGGCCGCGAGCGCCGCCCGCAGCGCCGGGTGGTCGGTCAGCCGCAGGTCGCGGCGGAACCAGACGATGGCGGTGCGCATCGCGCCGATGCTACGCGACGCGCCGGCCGGGCGGCGCGCGCCGCCGGGCGGCCGCCGGCGCGCCGCTCAGGCCGCGGGCTGCTCGAGCGCCGCGATGCGCTCCTCGAGCGGCGGGTGGCTCATCAGCAGCTTCTTGAGGCCGCTCAAGCGGTCCGGGCCCTTGATGCCGAAGGCCTGCATGGCCTGCGGCAGCCCCTCCGACTGCACGTGCTGCAGGGCCTGCAGCGCACCGATCATCGCGCCGCGGCCCGCGAGCCGGGCGCCACCCGCGTCGGCGCGGAACTCGCGGCGGCGCGAGAACCACATGACGATCATCGTCGCGAGGAAGCTCAGGATCACCTGCGCGACGATCGTCATCACGAAGGCGCCGATGCCGGTGCCGCGGTCGTCCTCGTCGCGCCGGAACAGCAGCCGGTCGGCAAGCTCGCCGATGACGCGCGACAGCACGAAGACGAAGGTGTTGACGACGCCCTGGATCAGCGTGAGCGTCACCATGTCGCCGTTGGCGACGTGGGTCACCTCGTGGCCGAGCACCGCCTCGACCTGGGTCCGGTTCATGCGCGCGAGCAGGCCGGTGCTGACCGCCACCAGCGCGTGGTTGCGGCTCGCGCCGGTCGCGAAGGCGTTCGGCTCCGGCGAATCGAAGACGCCGACCTCCGGCATGCCGATGCCGGCGGCCTCCGCCTCGCGATGCACGGTGGCGAGCAGCCAGCTCTCGGTGTCGTTGCGCGGCGCCTCGATGACCGCGACGCCCATCAGGTGCTTCGCCTGCCACTTCGAGATCGCGAGCGAGAAGAACGCGCCGCCGAAGCCGATCACGGCGCCGATCGTCACGAGCGGCCCGTACTGGATGCCGTGCTGGGTCAGCCAGGGCCCGACGCCGAGCAGGCTGAGCGTCACGGTCGCGAGCAGCAGGACCGCGAAATTGGTGGCGATGAGCAACAGCACGCGCATGGGGCGAGATCCTCGGTTGGGCGTTGGGGCGGCCCGCGCGGCGGGCCGCCCGGATGGTAGCAGCGCTTGCGGCGATTCATGGGGCGGCCGGGCGGCAATTCAAGGGACCTCGCGCCGGTCGCCGGCCGCCGCAAGGCCATTGACGCGCCGCCGCCCACTGCCGAACATCCGGCGGTGGATCGCACCCCCTCCGCCCCCTGCCGGCGGGCCGCGTGAGCGCGCCGGCTCCCGCGCGGCGCGCGGGCCGGGCCGCCGCGCCGCGCGCCCGCCCGTGGACCTACCTCAGCAACCACGGCCACGTGCTCGTGTGCCTCGCCCGCGATCCCGAGGCGCGGCTGCGGGACGTCGCCGTGCGGGTCGGCATCACCGAGCGCGCGGTGCAGAAGATCCTCGCCGATCTCGAGGCGGCCGGGGTGCTCGAGCGGCGCCGCGAGGGACGGCGCAACCGCTACCGGCTGCGCACCGACCGGCCGCTCAGGCACCCGCTCGAGGCGCACCGCACGGTCGCGGCGCTGCTCGGCACGCTGCTCGAGCGCAGCGAGCTCAGGCGCCTCGCCGAGTGAGGGCCTAGAGGGCCGCGCCCTGCAGCGCGAGCGCGCCGCTGCGCCCGGGGATCTCGCCGAACTCGACCGCGTGGCGCGGCAGGCGCGCGAGGTCGAGCCCGGCGCGCAGCCGCGCGAGCGTCACGAGCTCGGCGCCGCGGCTGCGCCAGGTGTCGACGAGGCGCAGGAACGGCGCCAGCAACCGCTGCCCCTCGAGCTCGGCGTGCAGCGTGAACACGTGCGCGCCGGCCGGCGGCGGCGCGGCCGTCAGGTCGAGCAGCCGGTCGATGGCGCCATCGACGCCGAGGCCGTCGACGCCGACCAGCTCGTCGAGCGTCGGCAGCGTCGTCGGCAGCTGCGGGCAGGCGGCCGCGATGCCGTGCATCGACGGCCGGAACGGATGGCTGCCGCGGGTGTCGCTCGCGTAGTCGAGTCCGAGCGCGTCCTCGAGCGCGAACAGCGCGGCATTCAGCTGCCAGCCGGCGGCGCAGTGCGCGCGGGCGTCGGTGCCGAACACCTCGCGATAGGCGTCGGCGGCGAGGCGGACCTGGCGCTCGGTCCAGGCCGCGTCGCGGCCGGCGACGTTGTCCTGCCAGTAGACGTGGTCGTAGCAGTGGATGCCGGTCTCGTGGCCTGCCGCGCGCGCCGCGCGCAGCACCTCGGGCGCGCGGCGCGCGATCTGCGGCCCCGGCAGCAGCACGCCGTACATCAGCGTCCGCAGCCCGTAGTGGCTGACGACCGAGGTGCGCCGCACCTTCCTGAGGAAGCCCGGCCGCAAGACGCGCCTCAGCGCCCAGCCCGTGTGGTCCGGGCCGAGGCTGAAGTAGAAGCTGGCGGCGACGCCGCGCCCGGCGAGCGCGGCGACCAGCGCCGGCACGCCCTCGAGCGTGCCGCGATAGGTGTCGACGTCGACCTTGAGCGCGATCTGCATCGCGGCGGACGCGCCGCGCTCAGGCGCCGGCGCGCTCGCCCGAGTCGATCAGCTGCGCCGCCGCGGTGACCTCGGCCGCGTAGGCGTCGAACACCGACTGCAGGATCTCGTCCATGCCGCCCTGCGGCGCCCAGCCGAGGTCGCTCTTGGTGTTGTCGATCCACGGCACCCGGCTCTGCACGTCCTCGTAGCCCTTGCCGTAGAACTCGGCCGAGCCGACCTCTCGGATCCTGACCTTCTGCGCCTGGCGCGCGTACGCGGGGTGCTTCTTGCCGATCTCGATCATCCGCTCGGCGAGCTCGCGGATCGACAGGTCGTTCTTGGGGTTGCCGATGTTGTAGATGTTGCCGCTGGCGACGCCAGCCTCGTTCTTGATGATGCGCATCACGGCGTCGATGCCGTCGTTGATGTGCGTGAAGCAGCGCCGCTGCCGGCCGCCGTCGACGAGGCTGATGTCCTGGCCGGCGGCGATGTGGGCGAGGAACTGCGTCGCGACGCGGCTCGAGCCCTCCTTGGCGGTGGCCAGCGAGTCGAGGCCCGGGCCGACCCAGTTGAACGGCCGGATCAGCGTGAAGTCGAGGCCGTCACGCTGGCCGTAGGCCCAGATGATCCGGTCCATCAGCTGCTTGCTGCAGGAGTAGATCCAGCGCTGCTTCTCGATCGGGCCGAGCACGAGGCTCGACTTCTGCGGGTGGAACTCGCGGTCGGCCGACATGCCGTAGACCTCGGAGGTCGACGGGAAGATCACGCGCTTGCGGTACTTCACGCACTGGCGGATCAGCGGCAGGTTGGCCTCGAAGTCGAGCTCGAAGACCCTGAGCGGCTCCTTGACGTAGGTCGCGGGCGTCGCGATCGCCACCAGCGGCAGGATCACGTCGCACTTGCGGATGTGGTACTCGACCCACTCGTGGTTGATCGTGATGTCGCCTTCGAAGAAGTGAAAGCGCGGGTCGCTCTTGAAGGGGCGGACCCGGTCGTCCTGCATGTCCATGCCCCAGATCTGCCAGTCGGTGTTGGCCAGTATCGTGCGGGTCAGGTGATGACCGATGAATCCGTTGACGCCGAGGATCAGGATCTTCTTCATGGCTTCACGCTCTTGCTTGGGCCCGCGGGCGCGGGCGGGCGGGCACGGGTTCGTGTCCGAAGGTCTGGATGAAACGGGCGGGGTCGAGCCGCGCCTCGTCGAGATAGGCGTCGAGCAGCTCGAGGCGGGCACCGTCGCCGCACTCGGCCGTCAGCCGGCCGTCCTCGACCACGAGGCAGGGGCCGGCTGCGCCGTGGCGCGCGCCGCCCTCGAGCCGCCGCGTGCGGTTGACGCGCAGCAGCGCGTCGCCGAGCCGCAGGTAGGCGCCGGGGAAGGGCGGCGCGACCGCGCGCACGAGGTTGTGGATCCGCGCCGCCGGCCAGTCGAGGGCGAACTCGCCGTCGGCCGGCTTGCGGCCGCCGTAGTACGAGCCGCGCGCGAGGTCGAGCGGGGTCGCGGTCGCCGTGCCGGCCACGAGGCGCGGCAGGCTGCGGCGCAGCACCGTGACCGCGGCGTCGGCCACCCGGCCGGCGACCTCGAAGGCGGTGTCGTCCGGTCCGATCGGCACGGCCTCCTGGTCGACCAGCGCGCCGGCATCGGGCTTGGCGACCATGTAGTGCAGGCTCGCGCCGGTCTCGGTCTCGCCGTTCAGCACCGCCCAGTTGACCGGCGCGCGGCCGCGGTAGCGCGGCAGCAGCGAGCCGTGCATGTTGAGCGCGCCGCGGCGCGCGAGCGCCAGCACGCCCGGCGGCAGCATGCGCCGGTAATAGAAGGAGAAGATGAAGTCGGGCGCGAGCGCCGCGATGCGGGCGCCGAGCGCGGGCTCCGCCGGATCGGCCGGCGTCACGACCGGGCAGCCGGCGCCGCGGGCGACCTCGGCGACGCTCGCGAACCAGCGCTGCTCGTTCGGGTCGTCCTCGTGCGTCACGACCAGGCAGACGTCGACGCCGGCCTCGAACAGCGCGCCGAGGCAGCGGGCGCCGACCTCCGAGTACGCGAACACGACGCAGCGGGCGGCGGCGTTCACGGCGCGCGGCGCTCGATGGCGTCGACGCCGGCGGCGGGCAGGTGCGGCGTCTGCTCCAGCACCGCACCGATGATGTAGCGCGGCCGCTGGCGCACCTGCAGGTAGATCCGGCCGATGTATTCGCCGAGCAGGCCGATGCCGAACAGCGCGATGCCGAGGAAGAAGAACACGATCGCGAACAGCGTGAACACGCCGTCGACTTCCGGGCCGAGCACGAGGCGCCGGCCGAGCAGGTACACGACCAGCGCGCCCGACAGCAGCGACAGCACCAGCCCGGCCAGCGAGAACGCCTGCAGCGGCACCGTCGAGAAGCCCGTCATCAGGTCGAAGGTCAGGCGGATCAGCCGGTACAGCGAGTACTTCGAGGCGCCGGCGGCGCGCTCGTCGTGCTTGACCTCGATCTCGGTCGGGTTGGCCGCGTACAGCGAGGCCAGCGCCGGGATGAAGGTGACGTTCTCGCGGGTCGCGTTGATCGCGTCGATGACGCCGCGCGCGTAGCCGCGCAGCATGCAGCCGTGGTCGGTCATCCTGATCGGCGTCATGCGCTCGCGGATCAGGTTGACGAACTGCGAGGCGATCCGCCGCCACCACAGGTCCTGGCGGTTCGCGCGCCAGGTACCGACGTAGTCGTGGCCGGCCTCGAGCTCCCTGAGCAGCTTGCCGACCTCCTCGGGCGGGTTCTGCAGGTCGGCGTCGAGCGTCACCAGGTACTGGCCGCGGGCGCGCGCGAAGCCCGCCAGGATCGCGGCGTGCTGGCCGAAGTTCACCTGCAGCAGGATCACGCGCGTCTCGGCGGGGCGCCGCCGGTACTGCTCCTTGAGCAGCGCCACCGAGGCGTCGCGGCTGCCGTCGTTGATGAACAGCACCTCGTAGGGCCGCGCCAGCGCATCGAGCGCGGGGTAGAGGCGCTCGAACAGCGTCGGCAGCACCTCCTGCTCGTTGTAGACCGGGATCACGACCGACAGGACCGGGGCAGTGTCGTTCACGGGGTGGCCTTCAGCGCTTCACGAGCTCGAGCAGGGCGTCGCAGACCCGGTCCACGTCGCCGTCCGTCATCGCCGGGAACAGCGGCAGCGTCACCGTTTCGGCACCGATGCGGGCGGCGTTCGGGAACGCCGCCGGGTCCCAGCCCAGCTGACGATAGTAGGTGAGGGCCGGTATCGAGGGGTAGTGCACCCCGAGGCCGATGCCGCGGGCCCTCATCCGGGCGATGAACTCGTCGCGGGTCGTGCCGAGCGCGGCGAAGGGCACGAGCACCGTGTACATGTGCCAGCTGTGGCCCTCGTCGCCGCGCGGCGGCAGCATGTCCGGGTCGAGCCGCGGCTCGAGGCGCTCGAAGTAGTGCCGCGCGAGCTCGCGCCGCCGGGCGTTGAAGCCGGGCAGCCGCCGCAGCTGGCCGATGCCGACCGCGGCCGCGACGTCCGTCAGGTTGTACTTGCCGCCGGCCTCGTAGACGTCGACGTTGCCGGCCGCGTCCTTGGTGATGCCGTGGAAGCGCTCGCGGTCGAGCGGCAGCGCGAGCGCGGGGTCGGCGAAGCTGAGCGCGCCGCCCTCGACCGTGGTCATGTTCTTGTTGGCGTGGAAGCTGAACGAGACGATGTCGCCGAAGCTGCCGATCAGGCGGCCGCGGTCGCTGGTGCCGATCGCATGCGCGGCGTCCTCGATGACCCGCAGGCCGCGGCCGCGGGCCAGCTCGTTGACCGGATCCATGTCGACCGCGAGGCCGGAGAAATGCACCGGCATCAGCGCGCGCGTGCGCGGCGTGAGCGCGGCCGCAAAGCCCGCCGCGGTCGCGTTGCGCGAGCGCAGCTCGACGTCGATGAACACCGGCCGGGCGCCGGTGCGCACGACGACGTTGGCCGAGGCCGCGAAGCTCATCGCCGGCACCACCACCTCGTCGCCGGCGCCGACGCCGGCGGCCCTGAGCGCCATCTCCATGCCGCCGGTCGCACTGGTCATCACCCGCACCTGGCGCCCGGCGCCGAGGTAGGCGGCCAGCGCCCGCTCGAGCTCGAGCACCTTGGGTCCGGAGGTGATCCATCCCGAGCGCAGCACGGCGATCACCTCGGCGATCGTCTCGTCGTCGATGGTCGGGCGCGTGAACGGGAGGAAGTCCTGCATGGCGGTCACCGGCGGCTGACGAGCACGTTGTCGAAGTCCTGGGCGAGCACGCGCATCGCGACGCCGTCGCGGGCGAGGGCCGCGGCGGTCGCGTGCGGCACCAGCGCGTACCCGGCCGCGCCCGCCTGCCAGCGCTCCTTGAACTCGTCGAGCGTCGCGAGCCCGCGGCCGGGGTCGTCGCGCAGCCCGAAGTCGAGCTCGCCGCGGTACGCCACCGGCACCACCGGGCGCCCGGCGTAGAACGGCAGCGTCCAGTCGAAGGTGTCGACCGTATAGAGCGGCGCGCCGGCGGCGAGCGGCCCGGCGGCGGCCAGCAGCGGCTTCGCGGAATAGCGCTGCGCGATCGCGGTCGCGGCGCCGACGATCAGCGTCAGCCCGACCGTGAAGCCGGTCGCCGCGACCAGTCGTGCCGCGGCGCCCGGGCGCGCGCGCCTGAGCGCGAACGCCGCCGCGCCGCCCGCGACCAGCAGCAGCGCGACGCCGGCGACCCACGGCCGCAGCGTCGCGTAGGTCCAGGCCGGATCGCCGGCGAGCGGTCGCCGGCCGTAGGCGACGAGCGCAATGCCGAGCACGACGCCGAAGGCCGCCTGCAACAGCGCCGCGAGCCCGAGGTCGCGCGCCGCCGACGGCCCGCGCGCCGCGCCGAGCAGCGCGAGCGGCGGCAGCGCCGGCACGATGTACGGCGCGAGCTTGGAGTCCGACAGCGAGAAGAAGACCAGCGTGAACGCGGCGCTGACCCACAGCACGCGCGCCGCGTCAAACTCGCCGCGCGGCCGCGTCCGGCGCCAGCCGGTGATGAGCGCGCGCGCCACCTGCGGCAGCCATGGCAGCGAGCCGGCGGCGAGGATCATCAGGAAGTACCACCACGGCTGGTAGCGGTCGTGCACCTTGGTCAGGTAGCGCTGGAAGTGCTCGCGCACGATCAGGAAGTCGAGCGCGCCGGGGTGGGCGCGCTCGACCAGCAGGAACCAGGGCAGCACCAGCGCGAGGTAGAGCGCGATGCCCTTGCCGAGGTGCAGGTGGCGCCACGCCCGGGCATCGCGCTGCAGGGCCGTGTACAGCACCAGCACGGCGCCCGGCAGCACCACGCCGATCAGCCCCTTGGTCAGCGTCGCCGCCGCCATCGCCGCCCAGCACACCAGCATCCAGTTGCGGGTCAGGCGCGGCGCCGCGTCGCGCTCGAGCTGCGCGAGGCAGAACGCGACGCTCGCGATCGTCAGGCAGCACGACAGCGCCATGTCGAGCGTCAGCAGCTGCCCCATGAACACGTAGAGCAGCATGCTCGCGCCCATCGCCGCGGCGCTGAGGCCGCGCTCGACGCCCCAGGCGCGCCGCCCGAGCAGGTAGATGAAGCCGAGCGCGAGCACCGCGCTCGCCGCGGCCACCAGGCGCGCGGCCCACTCGTTGTGGCCGAAGGCGGCGAGCGCGAGCGCCGTCGCCCAGTACTGCAGCGGCGGCTTCTCCAGGTAGGCGAGCCCGTCCAGGTGCGGCACCGTGAAGTCGCCGGAGGCGAGCATCTCGGCCGGGATCTGCGCGTAGCGGCCCTCGTCGGGGTTGAACAGCGGCCGCACGCCGAGCACCGCGAACCAGACGAGCCCGCACGCGAGGAGCAGCACGGCCCAGGCACGGGTCTCGTGCCGGGCGTCGGGGTCGCGATTCATGGGGACGCAGCCAACAACAGCAAACGCGAAGTCTACCGTCCGCGGGCCGTCGCCGGCCATAGCGCCTTGCGCAACGCATGAAGCGCCGTTAATGCAGCGCCGCGCTGCCGCCGCCGAGAGCCTATAGTCGGCGCGAGGAGCCTTCCGCCGATGCAGCTCACGTTTCTCGGCGCGGCCGGCGAGGTCACCGGCTCGCGCCACCTGATCGAGGCCGGCGCAACGCGCCTGCTGGTCGACTGCGGCATGTTCCAGGGCGGCCGCGATGCCGCCGTGCGCAACCGCGAGCCGTGGGGCTTCTCGCCGCACGACCTCGACGCCGTGGTGCTGACGCACGCGCACATCGACCACTGCGGCCTGCTGCCGCGGCTGGTGCGCGACGGCTTCCGCGGCCCGGTGTACGCGACACCGGCCACGATCGAGCTCGCCGAGCTGATGCTGCGGGACAGCGCGCACCTGATGGCCGCCGAGGCGGCCCGCCACGAGCGCCACGGCCGGCGCGAGCGCGCGCTGTGGGAGCCGCTCTACGGACTCGCCGACGTCGCGGCGCTCGGCGCGCGCTTCGCGCCGCTCGGCTACCGCGAGCCGCGCGAGCTCGCGCCGGGCGTGCGCGTCTGCCTGCACGATGCCGGCCACATCCTCGGCTCGGCGATCGTCGAGCTCGAGCTCGCCGAGCGCGGCGTGACGCGCCGGCTGGTGCTGTCCGGCGATCTCGGCCAGCCGGGCCGGCCGATCCTGCGCGACCCCGAGCGGATCGCGGCCGCCGACGTGCTGGTGGTGGAGTCCACCTACGGCGACCGCGATCACAAGCCGCTCGGGGCGACGATCGACGAGCTGGTCGCCGCGGTCAGCCGCACGCTGGAGGAGAAGCACGGCAACGTGCTGGTGCCGGCCTTCGCCGTCGGCCGCACGCAGGAGCTGCTCTACTGGCTCGAGCGCCTGACGCTCGACGGCCGGCTGCCGGAGCTCGAGGTGTTCGTCGACTCGCCGCTCGCGACCGAGGTCACGGCGATCACGGCGCGGCACTTCGAGCTGTTTGACGAGGAAGCGCGGCGGCTGGTCGCGGCGCGGCGCCAGGGTCCAAGCCGCATGCACCTGCGCCACACCCGCACGGTCGCCGAATCGATGGCCCTGAACCGCCTCGCGGGCGGGGCGGTGATCCTCGCGGCGAGCGGCATGTGCGACGGCGGGCGCATCAAGCACCACCTGCGCCACCACCTGCCGAACGCGCGCACGACGGTGCTGATCACGGGCTTCCAGGCCGCCGGCACGCTCGGCCGGCGCCTCGTCAACCGCGAGCCGACGGTGCCGATCTTCGGCGCGCCGGTGCCGGTGCGCGCCGAGATCATCACGCTCGGCGGCTTCTCGGCGCATGCCGACCAGCAGGCGCTGCTCGGCTGGCTGCGCGGCGTCGCGCCGCCGCCGGCCACCTGGCTGGTGCACGGCGAGCCGGCGGCGGCGGCCGCGCTCGCGACGCGCATCGGCGGGGAGCTCCGCTGGCCGGCCGTGGCGGTGGCCGCCCGCGGCGTTCGCGTCGACCTCGCGACCGGCGCGGCGCGCTAGCGGCGCGCCGGCGCGCAGCCGGACTGCAGCAAGTACGAATTCCGGCGCGGCGCCCGCCGATGCTATCTCTGCGCACAGCCACCCGCCGGCAGGGCCCCGGTCGCGCGGCCGCGTCCGTCCGTCGGCGGCGCGACGCCGGCCGGCGCACCGCCGCCACCAGGAGATGACCATGAGCATTTTGATTGGCAGGGCCCGCGCCTCGGCGGTCGTCCTCGCCGCGGCCGCGCTCGGCGTCGGCTGCGGGGCGCGTGCCGCCGAGCCGATGACCGAAGTCATCGTCGAGGCGCCGAAGGTTGTCCACACGGCCGATCGCGCCCCGCCGCTCGGCGCGCCGGTCGACCTCGCCTCGATCCGCTACCGCGTCAGCTATGCCGACCTCAACCTCGCGACGCCGGCGGGTTCCAAGGCGCTCGAGGAGCGCATCAACGACGCCGCCAAGCGCGCCTGCCGGCAGCTCGAGGCGAGCCTGCCGCCCGGCGCGTCGCCGGCTGCGAACGACCCGCCGTGCGTCAAGACCGCGGTCGACGGCGCGATGAAGCAGGCGCGCGCGGCGATCGCGGCCGCCGGCCAGGGCGGCGCGAAGTAGCGCCCGCGCGGCCTCGCGTCCGGGCGCGCGCGTGCACGGCCGCCGCGCCGCTGCTGCCCGGGCCGCGACGGCGCTACTATCGGCGGGTGCGCGGCGGGGCCGGCCGCGGCGGCCCGGGGCTTGAAATGGGCCCCGCGGTCCTCACTCTGTCGCCAACGGCCGGCGACGCCGGCCCGCCCGAGAGCGCATGGAATACCGCGACTACTACAAGATCCTCGGCGTCGCCCGCGGCGCGAGCGCGGACGAGATCAAGCGCGCCTACCGCAAGCTCGCCCGCAAGTTCCACCCCGACGTCAGCAAGGAGAAGAACGCCGAGGCGCGCTTCAAGGAGGTCCAGGAGGCCTACGAGGTGCTCAAGGATCCCGAGAAGCGGGCCGCCTACGACCAGCTCGGGCCGGACTTCCAGAGCGGCCAGCAGTTCCGGCCGCCGCCGGGCTGGGGTTCCAATTTCGAGTTCAGCGGCGCGCGCGGCGGCCGCGGCGGGCGCCGCGCCGGCGCCGACCCCGGCTTCAGCGACTTCTTCTCGAGCCTCTTCGGCGCGCACAGCCCCTTCGGCGAGTTCGACGGCGGCGGCGCGGACTTTCGCAGCCGCGGCGAGGACCACCGCGCGCGGCTCGAGCTGACGCTCGAGGAGGCGTACCGCGGCGGCAGCCGCGAGTTCAGGCTGCAGCACCCGGAGGTCACCGGCGACGGCCACGTGGCGCTCAAGGACCGCACGCTGCGGGTGCAGCTGCCGGCCGGCGTCACCCAGGGCCAGGTCATCCGGCTGGCCGGGCAGGGCGCCGCCGGCGCCGGTGGCGGCCGCGCCGGCGACCTGCTGCTCGAGGTCGCGATCGCCCCGCACCCGCTGTTCCAGCTCGACGGCCGCGACGTGACGCTGGAACTGCCGGTCGCGCCCTGGGAGGCGGCGCTCGGCGCGACGGTGTCGACGCCGACGCTGGGCGGCGCGGTGGAGCTGCGGATCCCGGCGGGCGCGCGCGCGGGCCAGAAGCTGCGCCTGCGGGGGCGCGGGCTGCCCGGCGAGCCGCCCGGCGATCAGTACGTCGCGCTCAGGATCGTGCTGCCGCCGGCCGATACGGCCCGCGCCCGCGAGCTCTACGAGCAGCTGTCGCGCGAGCTGCCCTTCGACCCGCGCGCGGAGCTCGGCGGGCGCTGAGGCCGCCGCCGGGCGGATTCAGCCGACGGCCACGCCCAGCAGGCGGCCGATCAGGAACGTGGCGCCGCCGGCGACGACGCCGATCGCCGCCATGCGCAGTCCGCCGCGCCAGGCGCTCCTGCCGGTGAACAGGCTCAGCGTCATGCCGATCGCGAACAGCGCGCCGAGCGCGATGCCGGCGGCGGCCAGCGTGCCGCCGCGCAGCGACGCGCCGGCGAGGAAGGGTACCAGCGGCAGCGTCGCGCCGAGCGCGAAGGAGACGAACGAGGAGCCGGCCGCGGCCCACGGTGCGCCGAGGTCGTTGGGATTGAGGCCGAGCTCCTCGCGCGCGAGCGCATCGAGCGCGTGCGCGGGGTCCTTGATCAGCGTGTGCGCCACGGTGCGCGCCTGCGCCACGTCCATGCCGCGCGCCGCGTAGATCAGCGCCAGCTCCTCGGCCTCCTCGTCGGGGTACTCGGCGAGCTCGTCGCGCTCGAGGCCGATCTGGTACTCGTACATCTCGCGCTGCGAGCGCACCGAGACATACTCCCCGGCCGCCATCGACAGCGCGCCGGCAAGCAGCCCGGCGACGCCGCTCGTCAGCACGTAGCGCGCGTCGACGCCGGCGCCGGCGACGCCGAGGATCAGGCTCGCGTTCGACAGCAGGCCGTCGTTGACGCCGAACACCGCGGCGCGCAGGTTGCCGCTGCCGACGCCGCGGTGGCGCCGGCCGATGTCGTCGACCGTGGTCGGCATCGCGTGGCCGGCCGCGGTCGGCGGGTTGTAGACCGACAGCCCGCGCAGCTTGAGCGCAATCAGCGCGCCGCGCATGCGGCGCGGCCCGAGCCAGTCGGTCAGGTTGGCGACCAGCCGGGCGCGCACGCTCGGCGCGAACGGCGGCAGCTCGGCGAGGTGCCGCGCCCAGGTGCCGGCCTGCTCCTCGGCGGCGGCGGCGAGCTGCTCGAACAGGCGCCGCTTCGGCGGATCCGGCTCGACCGCGGCGAGGCGCCGGTACAGCCACGCCGACTGCCGTTCGTGGAACCAGCTGTCGCGCGCGCCGGCCGGCGCGGCGGCCGCGGGCTCAGTGGGACCGCTGATCATCGACTTCGAGGATCGGGGCCACCACGGTCTCGAGCGCGCGGTCGATGTAGGGCTTTTCGATGAAGTCGAGGGCGCCGGCGCGCATCGCGGTCACCGCGCCGCCGACGTCGGCGTCGGCGGACAGGAGGACGGTCGGTATCTCGAGGCCGCGCCGGCGCAGCTCCTCGATCAGCGCGACGCCGCCCATGTCCGGCAGCCGGTTGTCGGCGACCACGCACACCGGCAGCGTGCCGCCGAGCCCCGCCAGGAACTCGCGTGCGGTCGCATAGCTCGCGACCTCGGCGCCGAGCGCGCGCATCAGCGCGCCGACGCTCTGCCGCACGGCGGGATCGGCGTCGACGATGCACACCAGCGCCGCGTGGCGCAGGGGGATGTCGATCGGACAGCTGGACATAATGGGTGCGACCAAGCCTCGGGCGCCGGCCCGTGACGACGCGCGTCGCAAAGTATCGTCAGCCGCGCCGGGCGGTCGAATCCGTGATGTTACCTAGGGGTGCGGCGCAGTCAGGCGGCCCGGTTGGCCTCGATCACCATGCGCACCAGGTGCGCCAGCGACGATGCGCCCATCTTCTCCATGACCCGCGCCCGGTGGATTTCCACGGTCCGCTGGCTGACGTTGAGGTCGCCGGCGATGACCTTGTTGGCCTTGCCCTGCGTCACGAGGTCGAGCACCTCGCGCTCGCGCGGCGTCAGCTGCTGCATGCGCCGGCGGATCGCGTCGCGCTCCTTGAGCCCGGCGCGGTTGTCGCGATCCTTCTCGAGCGCCTGGTTGATGCGGTCGATCAGGTCCTGGTCGCGGAACGGCTTCTGGATGAAGTCCACCGCGCCGTGCTGCATCGCCTCGACGGCCATCGGCACGTCGCCGTGGCCGGTGATGAACACGATCGGCACGATCGCGTGGATCTCGTTCAGGCGCTGCTGCAGCTCGAGGCCGCTCATGCCGGGCATGCGGATGTCGAGCACGAGGCAGCCGGCGCGCTCGGCGTCGAAGCCGTCGAGGAACTCCTGCGCCGAGGCGAAGGTCTCGACCGGCAGGCCGACCGACTTCAGCAGGAGGCGCAGCGAGGTGCGCACGGCATCGTCGTCGTCGACGACGAACACGGTAGCGGGCTTTTCCTTCATCTATCAGCCTCCAGGCAGCGGGGGAAGGGTGAAGAAGAACGTCGTGCCCCCCCCGGGCGTCGGTCGGTGCCCCAGTTTGCCGCGATGCGCGCGAATAATCGAGCGCGAGATCGCGAGGCCAAGGCCGGTACCGGCCGCCTTGGTCGTGAAGAACGGGTTGAACAGCTGGTCGGCGACCGCCGCGGAAATGCCGCCGGCGCGGTCGATGACCGCGACCTCGACGCCATCGGCGGCGGCCGAAGTCTCGACCCGGATCTCGCGCGGCGCCGCCGGCGCCTCGAGCGTCGCGTCGATCGCGTTGCGGACCAGGTTCAGCAGCACCTGCTGGATCTGCACCGGGTCGGCCGACACGGCCGGCAGCGTGGGCGCGAGCGTGATGATCAGCCGGACGTCGTTGACGCGCGCGTCGGGGTCGGCGAGCACGCGCAGCTCCTCGATCAGCTGGTTGAGGTCGAGCGTCTCGGTGTGCGTCGCGCGGTTCTTGACGAAGGTGCGCAGCCGGCGGATCACCTCGCCGGCGCGCAGCGCCTGGTTGGTGATCTGCACCAGCGGCTCGCGCAGCTCCGCCGGCTCGAGGCCGGCGATGCCGTCGATCATGCGCACCGCCGCCTGCGCGTAGGTCGCGATCGCGGTCAGCGGCTGGTTGATCTCGTGCGACAGCCCGGTGGCCATCTCGCCCATGGTCGCCAGCCGGCCGACGTGCGTCAGGCGCTCCTGGCCCTGGCGCAGCTCCTCCTCGGCGAGCTTGCGGTCGGTGATGTCGTGCAGCGTGCCGGTGACGACGATCGACTCGCCGTCGGCGCTCGGCTCGAAGCGCGCGCGCGAGTGCACGTCGCGCGAGGTGCCGTCCGGCCGGACGATCCGGTACTCGAGGTCGAAGGTGCCGCTCTCGTTGAAGGCCCGCTGCAGCTCGCGCTGCACCCGCTCGCGGTCGTCCGGATGGACGCAGGTGGCGACGAACGAATCGATCGGCACCGGCCCGTCGGCCCGGTCGAGGCCCAGGATCTCGAAGGTCTGCTCGGACCAGTAGGCGGGGCCGGCCGGCACGTACACCTCGTAGTTGCCGAGCTTGGCGATCGACTGCGCCGAGCGCAGCAGCGACTCGCTGCGCTGCAGCGCCTCCTCGGCGCCGCGGCGCTCGGTGACGTCCTCGCCGGAGCTGAGCACGCCGCTCGGGCGGCCGCGCTCGTCGCGGATCAGCGTCGCGCGCCACATGATCAGCTTGAGGGAGCCGTCGCGCGTCACGACGGTCGCCTCGGCGACGTCCGGCAGCTCGCGCATGCCGTCGAGGAACTCGCGGAAAGCGGTGCGGGCGGCCTCGCGGCGCGGCTCCGGCACGCACTGCTCGAACCAGTCACGGCCGACGAGCTCGCCTTCGGTGTAGCCGAGGATCTCGCAGCCCTTGCTGTTGATGCGCGCGATCCGGCCGTCGTCGTCGACCGCGAGCAGCATCACCTGCGCGAGCTCGAAGTAGCTCTGCGCGCGGTCGCGCTCGCGCCGGAGCGCGTCCAGCGCGGCCTTGCGGGCGGTGATGTCGTGGATGAAGCCGATGAAGCGCGGCGGCCGGGCCTCCGGCACCTCGCCGACCGAGAGCGAGGCCGGGAACACGCTGCCGTCGCGGCGCTGCGCCGTGACCTCGCGACCGATGCCGATGATGCGCGCCTGGCCGGTGCGCAGGTAGGCCTGCAGGTAGCCGTCGTGTGCCGAGCGGTACGGCTCCGGCATCAGCGCGCTGACGCTCTGGCCGATGATCTCGCTGGCGCGGTAGCCGAACAGCCGCTCGGCGGCGCGGTTGAAGGCGTCGATCCTGCCCTCGTGATCGATGACGACGACCGCGTCGACGGCGGCGTCGAGCATCGCGCGCAGCCTGTGCTCGATGCGGGCGGCGTCGGGCGGGGCGGGGACTTCGTTCTTGTGCAAGGGCGCGGATTCGTTCCGATGCTCGGCCGGTGCGGTGTGCGCGGCGGGCACGCCCGGCGCGGCGTACGGCGGGCGCGGTCAGTAGTCGTCGCGGTCGCGGTAGTCGTCGTCCGCGTCGTCGTCGTCCTCGTCCTCGTCCCAGTCGTCGTCCTCGTCCTCGTCCTCGTCCCACTCCTCCTCGTCCTCGTCGAAGTCCTCGTCCTCGTCGCCCGATCCGGACCAGCCCTCCGGCTCCTCGGTCGGCTCCAGGTCCATCTCGGCCCACGTGTCCAGGTCGATCTCCTCGATGTCGCCGTCCAGGTGCTGGATCTCGACGAGCTCCTGGTCCTCGTCGACGGACAGCACCTGGAAGGACTCGTCTTCCTCGAGATCCCGGTACCACTTCCCCGCGACTGGCTCGTACTCTCTGCCCACTACAGCGGCCCTCGACGAAAACGGCGGAAAAGACCGGTCGATGTGCCGCGCGCACTATGCCGCAGGCGCAGGCCGGCCCGCGACGAGTTTAGGGGTTCGGATTCGCTGAGGCAATCAGCCGGCCGGCGGCGGGCGCCGCGGTCGCGGCGTGCGCGGCATGGTGTGCGTGCTCGTGCGTCATGCCCGGCGGGTGCCACAGGGCCGCGGCCAGCGTCCAGAGCGCGGCCACGAGCACGAGCCCGCCGCCCAGCCGGCGCAGCGCCGGCCGCCGCAGCCGCGCGGCGAGCGTCGCGCCGCCGAGCGTCAGGCCGAGCAGGGCCGGCAGCGTGCCGGCGCCGAACGCCAGCATCGTCGCCGCGCCCGCGGCGGCGCTGCCGCTCGCCGCGGCGACCAGCAGCACCGAGTAGACCAGCCCGCACGGCATGAAGCCCCACAGCAGGCCGACGGCCGCCGGCCGCAGCGGCGCCGGCAGCCGCACCGCGCGGCCGAACGCCGGCCGCAGCCGCGCCCAGAACGCCTGGCCGATGCGCTCGGCGCCGAGCAGGTCGCGCCCGGTCAGGAGCCGCAGCGCGAGCGCGCCGAGCACGAGCGCCGCGAACACGCGCGCCGCGAGCGCCACCAGCGGCAGCGGCGCCGGTGCCGCGAGGCCGCCGAGCACGGCCGCGAGCAGTGCGCCGACGAGCGCGTAGCTCGCGAGGCGCGCGGCGTTGAAGGCGAGCGCGGCGCCGAGCGGCAGTCCCGCGCCGCGCGGGAAGGTCGCGCCGACCGCGGCCGCGATGCCGCCGCACATCGCCGCGCAGTGGGCGCTGCCGGCGAGCCCGGCCGCGAGCGCCGCACCCATCGACAGCGCGACCGCGCTCACCGGCGCGCCTCGTCCGGCCCGGCCGCCGGGTCGTCGGCGAGCACCGCCCAGCCGGGCGATTCGAGGTCGTCGAACTGGCCGTCGCCGACCGCCCAGAAGAACGCCCAGAGCGCGAGCCCGACCAGCACCAGCCCGAGCGGGATCAGGATGAAGATGATCGTCACGTCGCCGCCACCGGGCGCGCCAGCGCCCGCCGCGCGCCGCCGGGCCGCGCCGGCCGCGGCCGGCGCGCGAGCCTGAGCGCGTTCAGCACCACGAGCAGCGAGCTCGCCGACATGCCCACCGCCGCCAGCCACGGCGGCACCCAGCCGAGCGCCGCGACCGGCAGCGCGACCAGGTTGTAGCCGGCCGACCAGACGAGGTTCTGGCGGATGATCGCGGTGGTGCGCCGCGCGGTGCGCACCGCGAGCGGCAGCGTGCCAAGCTCGCCGCGCAGCGCCACGAGGTCGGCGCTCGCCTGCGCGAGTGCCGAGCCGGTGCCGAGCGCGAGCGACACCGGGGCCGCGCGCAGCGTCGGCGCGTCGTTGACGCCGTCGCCGACCGCGAGCACGCGGGCGCCGCCGGCGCGCAGCCGCGCGAGCAGCGCGAGCTTGTCGGCCGGCAACAGCCGCGCCTGCCAGCGCCGGATGCCGAGCGCGCCGGCCGCGGCGCCGACCGCGGCGGCCTGGTCGCCGCTCGCGATGCGCGGCTCGAGGCCGAGCGACTCGAGCTCGCGCACGACCTCGGCGGCGCCCGGCCTGAGCGCGTCGCCGAACTCGAGCGCGGCGAGCCAGCCGGCGGCGCTGCCGAGGTGCACGCCGGCCTCGGCGACCCCGGCCGGCCGCGGTCCGGCGAGCTCGGCGACGAACTCGGCGGTGCCGATCCGGTAGCGGACCGCGGCCACGGAGCCCTCGACGCCGCGGCCGGGGAACACCGCGGCGTCCTCGGCCGGCGCCGCGGCGATGGCGTCGAAGGCCTGCGCGAGCGGGTGCGCCGAGCCGCGCTCGAGCGCCGCCGCGATCGCCAGCGCCTGCTCGCGGCCGAGGCCGCGGACGCTGACCTGCTCGAGGCGCGGCCGGCCGAGGCTCAGCGTGCCGGTCTTGTCGAACAGCACCGTGTCGGCGCGGGCCAGCTCCTCGAGCGCGTCCGGCCGGGTCACGAGCAGGCCGGCGCGCGCCAGCGTCGCGGTCGCGGCGGTGATCGCGGTCGGCGTCGCGAGCGACAGCGCGCACGGGCAGGTGACGACCAGCACCGCCAGCGTCGCCTCGAAGGCGCGCGCCGGGTCGACCACGAGCCAGAGTGCGGCGACGAGCGCCGCGCCGATCAGCACGCGGCTGACGAACCAGGCGGCGGCGCGGTCGGCGAGCCGCGCGATGCGCGGTCGCTCGGTCTGCGCGCGCTCCAAGAGCCGCACGATGCCGGCCAGCACGGTCGACTGGCCGACCGCCGCGATCTCGACGGTCACCGGTGAGGCGCAGTTGAGCGCGCCGGCGATCACGCGCGCGCCCTCGGCCTTCGCCACCGGCTGCGACTCGCCGGTCAAGAGCGCCTCGTCCGCCTCGGTGGCGCCGGCGACGACCCGGCCGTCGGCCGGGAAGCACTCGCCCACCGGCACCAGCACGCGGTCGCCGGCCGCGAGCACCGCGACCGGCACGCGCTCGCGGCCGCCGGCCGCGAGCCGCAGCGCGGTCGCCGGCACGAGCCGCAGCAGCGCCTCGGCGGTGGAGCCGGCACGGTGGCGGGCCAGCATCTCGACGTAGCGTCCGAGCAGCAGCAGGAAGATGAACATCACGACCGAGTCGAAGTAGACGTCGCCGACGTGCCGCAGCGTGTTCCAGGCGCTCGCCGCGAAGGCGAGCCCGATGCCGATCGCGACCGGCACGTCCATGCCGACGTGGCGCGCGCGCAGGCTCGCGAGCGCGCCGGCGAAGAACGGCCGGCCGGCGTACACCAGCACCGGCGCCGTCACCACCAGGCTGATGATGCGCAGGTACTCGCGGATCACCGGGTCCATGCCGTCGACCGCGCCGATGTAGAGCGCGGTCGCGATCATCATCACCTGCATCATGCCGAAGCCGGCGACCGCGAGGCGCTTCAGGGCGCCGCGCCGCTCGCGCGTCGCGACCGCGAGCGTGTCGGCGGCGCCGAGCACGTGCGGCCGGTAGCCGAGCGCGGCGATCGCGCGCAGCACGGTCGCGAGCCCGCTCTGGCGCGGGTCGAAGGCGACCTGCGCGCGCGCGGTCGCGGGGTTGACGCTGGCGCGCACCACGCCCGGCAGGCGTCCGAGGCGGGCGCCGATCAGCCAGCTGCAGGCGGCGCAGCGCAGGTCCTCGACCAGCAGGTTGACGACCGCCGCGTCGCCGTCGCGGCCGAGCAGCGGCGCCTGCACCTCCGGCCGGTCGTAGGTGGCCCAGACGTCGTCGCCGCCGGCGGCCTGCGGTCGCGGCGCGACGGCGGTGCGGAACCGGTAGTAGTCGCCGAGCCCGGCGCCCTGGATGAACTCGGCCGCGGCGCGACAGCCGGCGCAGCAGACGCGGCGCTCGCGGCCGTCGACGCTGACGGCGTAGCGCGGCAGCTCCGGGAGCGGCTCGCCGCAGTGGAAGCAGCCGGCCCCGGCCGGCGCGTTCACGGCACGGTCCCGGGCCTGAGCGTCAGCGTCCCGACGCGGTCGACGAACTCGCCGGTCAGCCGCCAGGAGCGGTCGGCCGGCGACAGCTCGAGGTACCAGTGGCCGGGTGCCAGCGCCTCGAGCGGCGCCTGGTAGCTGCCGTCGGCACCGGCGCGCAGCGTCACCAGCCGGTCGAGCTCGGCGCGGGTCGCGTGCGAGAGCACCACCACCAGCTGCGCCGGCGGCGCCGCGGCGCCGGGCGCGAGGCGTACCGACCAGAGGCCGTCGCCGGCCGTGAGCGTGGCGCTGACGCCGAGGCGTCGCGCGGCGAGGTCGCGGGCCGGGTCGCGGTTGATCGCGAGACCCTCCTTGCGAAACTCGTCGGCGACCACGCTGTCGCGGGTCGCGAACGCGGTCACGACCGAGGCGATCGCACCGGCCACCGCGAGCGCCGGCAGCGCGATCACGAGCCACAGCATCGGCTCGCGGTACCACGGCCGCGCCGGCGCGGCGGGGCCCCGGTCGGCTCTGGGCGGCATCGGGATCCGGGAGGCGCTCATCGCGCGATGAAGCGGGCTTTTTCGGTGACCCGCCGGGCAGGGCCGTCGGCGTCGGTCAGCACGAAGCGGATGTCGTGGCCGCCGCGGACCGTGCCGGCCGGCACCGCCACCCGCAGCGGCACCGAGTAGACCTCGCCGCCCTCGACGCGCCAGGTCGTTCGCGGCGCGTCGATGCGGGCCCCGTCGATGCCTTCGACCGCGAGCCGGTAGCTGTGCGCCGCGCTGTCCTTGTTGAGGATCTTCAGGTTGTAGACGTTCTCGATCTCGCCGCTCGCGGTCTCCTGATAGAGCGCGTTGCGGTCGCGGATCACGTCGACGGCGACCGTCTTGCGCGCCAGCAGGCCCGCGAGGCCCGCGACGAAGATCGCCCCGAGCAGCGTCGCGTAGACGAAGGTGCGCGGCCGCAGCACCCGCGACTGCCGCCCCTCGAGCGCGTTCTGGGTGGTGTAGCGGATCAGCCCGCGCGGATAGCCGACCCGGTCCATGACGCCGTCGCAGGCGTCGATGCAGGCCGCGCAGGCGATGCACTCGTACTGCAGGCCCTGGCGGATGTCGATGCCGGTCGGGCAGACCTGCACGCAGACGGTGCAGTCGACGCAGTCGCCGAGCCCGCGGGCGCGGTGGTCAACGTTGCGCGCCCGGGCGCCGCGCGGCTCGCCGCGCGCCGCGTCGTAGGTGATGATCAGCGTGTCGCGGTCGAACATCGCGCTCTGGAAGCGCGCGTACGGGCACATGTACTTGCACACCTGCTCGCGCAGGTAGCCGGCGTTGAAGTAGGTGGCCGCGCCGTAGAACGCCGTCCAGAACAGGGCCCAGCCGGTCAGCGTGCGGCTCAAGAGGTCCTGGGTCAGCGCCGGCAGCGGCACGAAGAAGCCGACGAACGACAGCCCGGTCCACAGCGAGAACACGATCCAGAGCGCCTGCTTCGCGCCCTTGCGCGCGATCTTGCCCGCGGTCCAGGGCGCGCGCTCGAGCTTGAGGCGCCGCGCGCGGTCGCCCTCCACCAGCCGCTCGAGCCAGACGAACACCTCGGTCCAGACGGTCTGCGGGCAGGCGAAGCCGCACCACAGCCGGCCGGCGAGCGCGGTGACGAAGAACAGCGACAGCCCGAGCATCACCAGGATCCAGGTCAGGAAGATGAAGTCCTGCGGCCAGAGCACGAGGCCGAGGATCCAGAACTTGCGCGCCGGCAGGTCGAACAGCACCGCCGGGTGGCCGCCCCACTTCAGCCACGGCACCAGGTAGAAGAGCCCGAGCAGCGTGAACACCGCGATGCGCCGCAGCCGGTCGAAGCGCCCCTGCACCTCGCGCGGATGGATCTTGACGTGCTTGGCGTAGAACGAGACCGGTTCCGCCGGCGGCAGGGGCGGGCCGCCGGTCGGCTGCGGGCGCGGCGCGTTCACGTGCGTGGTCCGCCGATGTCGGTGCGGCTCAGCTGCGTCTCGGTGCGCACGAGGTACAGGCTGAGGGCGCTCGACAGGGTCGTGAAGGCCCAGAAGAAGAAGAACCCGAGGGCGTAGCCGGCGTTGTGGTTCGCGACCAGCTCGGCGAGCGCGGTGCCCTCGCCGATGTCGACCGGGTCGAAGACCGCGAAGAAGAACATCGTCATGACGGCGGCGGCCAGGAACGACGGCCAGAGCACGATCGCGACGTCGCGCCGCGCGCGGCTCCACGGCGACGCCGGACGCTCAACCGGCTCGACGTCGACGCCACCGGGCTCCTCCTGGCGCACCGTGCCGCCTTCAGCCGCCCGCGCCGCTCGCCGGGGCCGGCGCCGCGCCGCCGGCCGGCGCGGTCGGCGCCGGTGACAGGCTGTAGACGTAGCCGGCCAGCAGCTTGACCTTCTGCTCGCCGAGCAGCTCGAGGTGCGCCGGCATCTTGTTGCTGCGCCCGTTCGTGATGGTCTCCTTGATCGCCGGCAGCGAGCCGCCGTAGATCCAGTACTCGTCCGTGAGATTCGGTGCGCCGAGCGCCGGGTTGCCCTTGCCGTCCGGGCCGTGGCACGCGAGGCAGACAGTGTCGAACTTCTCCTTGCCGGCCGCAACCAGCGCCGGCTCAGGCGCTGCGCGCCCGGACAGGCTGACGACGTAGTTGGCCACCGCCT
Organism: Steroidobacteraceae bacterium; assembly: GCA_035524595.1. Classification (GTDB taxonomy): domain Bacteria; phylum Pseudomonadota; class Gammaproteobacteria; order Steroidobacterales; family Steroidobacteraceae; genus CAIKZZ01. Next base: position 67,687 of record DATKOP010000020.1, read on the forward strand.
CGACGCCGTCGGCGCCGAGCACCGCGCCCCAGGCCGGCATCACGCCCTGGCGCCCGCCGCCGATCGTGGCCACGATCGCCTCGGCGTCGCGGCCCCAGCTCAGGTTCGGCGAGGTCAGGTTCGGGAAGCCCTTGGCGCCGCGGGCGTCGGAGCCGTGGCACATCGAGCAGTTGGCGGCGAACAGGTTCTTGGCGACCTTGATCGCGGCCGGGTCGCGCGCGAGCTCCTCGACCGACTTGCCGGCGAAGCGGCCGAGCTCGCGCGCGGCGACGGCGTTCGCCTCGGCGGTCTGGGCCTGCCACTGGCCGACCTGGCTCCAGCCGAGCGTGCCGCGGAAGTCGCCGAAGCCCGGGAACAGCACGAGGTAGGCCACCGCGAACGCGACCGTGAAGTAGAAGAGCCCGAGCCACCAGCGCGGCAGCGGGTTGTTGTACTCCTGCAGGTCGCCATCCCAGGTGTGGCCGGTGGTCTCGGGGCCGGCCTTCTGGTCGCCGGGCTTGGCGCCGATGGTCGTGAGCAGCAGCCAGACCGCGAACACGATGTTGGCGGTGACGAGCAGGATGATCCACCAGTTCCAGAACCCGCTCATGACTGCGCTCCCGGCTGGACCCCGGCATCCTCCTCGAGCGGCAGCTGCGCGGCCGCCGCGAAATCGCTCTGCCGTCGCCGGCTGTAGCTCCAGAGCACCACCGCGACGAAGGCGAGCATCGATATCAGGGTCGAGATGCCGGCGACCCAGCCGTAAATGATCGTGGCCATGTCAGTTCTTCCAGGTCTTGGAGGCGAGCCCGAGCCCCTGCAGGTAGGCGACCAGCGCGTCCTGCTCCGTCTTGCCCTCGACCGCGGCCTTGGCGCCCGCGATCTCGGAGTCCGTGTACGGCACGCCGACGCGGCGCAGCGCCCGCAGCTTGCCGGCGGTGCCGTCGGCGTCGAGCTTGGTGGTCGCGAGCCACGGGAAGCCCGGCATGTTCGACTCCGGCACCACGTCGCGCGGGTTGTTGAGGTGGGCGCGGTGCCACTCGTCCGAGTAGCGGCCGCCGACCCGCGCCAGGTCCGGCCCGGTGCGCTTGGAGCCGAACTGGAACGGGTGGTCGTAGACCGACTCGCCGGCGAGCGAGTAGTGCCCGTAGCGCTCGGTCTCGGCCCGCAGCGGCCGGATCATCTGCGAGTGGCACAGGTAGCAGCCCTCGCGGACGTAGATGTCGCGGCCCTCGACCTCGAGCGCGGTGTTGGGGCGCACGCCCGGCGCCGGCTCCGTGACCATGCCGGTGAAGTACAGCGGCACGATCTCGACCAGGCCGCCGACGCTGATGACGATCGCCGTCAGCACCGCCAGCAGGCCGACGTTCTTCTCGATCTTTTCGTGGTTCATGGGTTCACTTCCACTGCGGGTTCGGGCGCGCCGCTCAGCCGGCCGCCGGCTGCATCACCGGCTGGTCGGCGGCCGTCGCGTTCGGCGCGGTGACGGTCTTCCAGACGTTGTAGGCCATCAGGAACATGCCGCCGAACACCAGCAGGCCGCCCGTGAGGCGCACCGCGTAGAACGGGTAGGTGACCTTCAGCGATTCGACGAAGGTGTAGGTCAGCGTGCCGTCCGCGTTGGTCGCGCGCCACATCAGGCCCTGCATGACGCCGGCGATCCACATCGCCGCGACGTACAGCACGATGCCGATCGTGGTCGTCCAGAAGTGCACGTCGATCAGGCGCGTCGAGTACATCTCGGTGCGGCCCCAGAGCCGCGGGATCAGCGCGTACAGCATGCCGATCGAGACCATCGCGACCCAGCCGAGGGCGCCGGAGTGCACGTGGCCGATGGTCCAGTCGGTGTAGTGCGACAGCGCGTTGACCGTCTTGATCGACATCATCGGCCCCTCGAAGGTCGACATGCCGTAGAAGGACAGCGACACGATCATGAACTTCAGGATCGGGTCGGTGCGCAACTTATGCCACGCACCGGACAGCGTCATGATGCCGTTGATCATGCCGCCCCACGACGGCGCGATCAGCATCAGCGAGAACACCATGCCGAGGGACTGCGCCCAGTCGGGCAGCGAGGTGTAGATCAGGTGGTGCGGGCCGGCCCACATGTAGATCGAGATCAGCGCCCAGAAGTGCACCACCGACAGCCGGTAGGAGTAGATCGGCCGGCCGGCCTGCTTGGGCACGAAGTAGTACATGATCCCGAGGAAGCCCGCGGTCAGGAAGAAGCCGACCGCGTTGTGGCCGTACCACCACTGCACCATCGCGTCGACGACGCCGGGATAGACCGAGTAGGACTTCCACAGCGACACCGGGATCTCGGCGCTGTTGACGATGTGCAGCACCGCGACGGTGATGATGAACGAGGCGAAGAACCAGTTCGCGACGTAGATGTGCTTGACCTTGCGCACCGCGAGCGTGCCGAGGAACACGACCGCGTACGCGACCCAGACGATCGCGATCGCGATGTCGATCGGCCACTCGAGCTCGGCGTACTCCTTGCCGCTCGTGATGCCGAGCGGCAGCGTGATCGCCGCCGCGACGATGATCAGCTGCCAGCCCCAGAACGTGAACGAGGCGAGCGGCCCGGCGAACAGCCGCGCGTGGCAGGTGCGCTGCACGACGTAGTAGGACGAGGCGAACAGCGCGCTGCCGCCGAAGGCGAAGATCACCGCGTTGGTGTGCAGCGGCCGCAGGCGGCCGTAGCTCAGCCACGGGATGTCGAAATTCAACGCCGGGAACAGCAGCTGCGCGGCGATCAGCACGCCGACCAGCATTCCGACGATGCCCCAGACGACGGTCATCACGGCGAACTGCCGGACGACGGTATCGTTATACGTTTCCGCGCGTTGCATGGGCGTTCCGTAGAGCAGGTTGATGTGGAAGCCGCCGGCGGGGCGGCTTTGGCAGCGCAGCAAGCGTATCGAGGGCCGACCGTGACCCCCATACGCAAATGCCCATACGTCTTGCGGCATGCCCGGAGTTGCCGCACGCTCGCGGCCGTGACCCCGACCCCGACCCCGCCCCCGGCCGCCGCCCGACGCGTGCTCGTGATCGTCGATCCGGCGGCACCGTCGCCGCCGGCGCTCGCCAAGGCGGCGAGGCTCGCGCGCGCGCTGCGCGCCGGCATCGAGCTCTACGCCTGCGACCCGCTGGCCGGCGGCGAGGGCTCCGGTCGGGCGCGCGCGCTGGCGCGGCGCCGCGCGGTCGAGCGCGGCGAGGCGGCGCTGTGGCGCCTCGCGCGCGCCGAGCTTGGCGCGCGCCGGGTCGCGGTGCGCTACGAGCTCGGCCACCCGCGCGCCGCGCGCGTGCTCGCCTACGTGCGCCGCACCCGGCCCGGGCTGGTCGTGATCGAGTCGCATTTCCACCGCGGCCTGCGCCGCGCGCTGTTCGGCGCATCGGACTGGCCGCTGATCCGCGACTGCGCGGTGCCGCTGCTGTACGCCAAGCCCGGCCGCTGGCCGGCGGCGCCGCGCATCGCCGCGGCGGTCGACCCGCTGCATCCGGCCGACCCGCGCGCGCGGCTCGACGCCGCGCTGGTCGGTGCGGCGCACGCGCTCGCGCGCGGCCTCGGGGGCTCGCTCGCGGTGGTGCACGCCTGGCTGCCGCTCGAGGCCGCGGTCGCGGGGCCGGCGCTGCTCGGCCTGCCGCTCGCGGCCGCGGCGGTGGAGGAGCGCCTCGCCGACGCCGAGGCGGGCGCGGCGCGCGCGCTCGCCGCGCTCTGCCGCGGCCGCCGCCGGCCGCGCGCCGAGCCGGTGCTGCTCGCCGGCGCCGCGGTCGAGACGCTGCCGGCCTGGGCCGCACGTGCCGGGGTCGACGTGCTCGCGCTCGGCGCGGTGTCGCGCAGCCGGCTCTACGAGGCGCTGATCGGCGCGACCGCCGAGCGCCTGCTCGAGCGCGTGCCCTGCGACCTGCTGGTCGTCAAGGCGCGGCGCGCGCGGGCCCCCGGCCGGCGGCCGGCCCGGCGCGGCGCGCGGCGGCGTATCCCGGTATAGTCGCTACGGCGCGCGGCCCCTCGCCGCGCGCTCTCCAGCGATGACGCAAGCAGAATTTCGCGCCCGCGCGCGGCGCCTCCGCGAGGCCCGACGGCTGATCGTCAAGGTCGGCTCGGCGCTCTTGGTCGACGCCAAGAGCGGGCGCCTGAACCGGGCCTGGCTCGAGAGCCTCGGCGACGACCTGGCGCGCGCCGCGCGCCGCGGCCAGCAGCTGATCGTGGTCTCGAGCGGCGCGATCGCGCTCGGCCGGCGCCACCTCGGGCTCGCCGCCGGGCGGCTGCGGCTCGAGGAGAGCCAGGCGGCGGCGGCGGTCGGCCAGATCCGCCTGGCGCGCGCCTGGCAGGAGATCCTCGAGGAGCGCGGCCTCGCCGTGGCGCAGGTGCTGCTGACGCTCGAGGACACCGAGGAGCGGCAGCGCTACCTCAACGCGCGCGCCACGCTCAACACGCTGCTCGCGCTCGGCGCGGTGCCGGTGATCAACGAGAACGACACGGTCGCGACCGCCGAGATCCGCTACGGCGACAACGACCGGCTGGCGGCGCGGGTCGCGCAGATGGCGAGCGCGGAGTGCCTCGTGCTCCTGTCCGACATCGACGGGCTGTACAGCGCCGACCCGGGGCGCGAGCCCGAGGCGCGCTTCATCTGCGAGGTGCGCGCCGTCGACGCCGCGGTCGAGGCGATGGCCGCCGGCCCGAGCTCCGCGGTCGGCTCCGGCGGCATGACCACCAAGGTCGCGGCGGCGCGGATCGCGCTCGGCGCGGGCTGCAGCCTCTGCATCGCGAGCGGCCGGCGCCCGCACCCGCTGCGCGCGGTCGAGGACGGCGAGCGCTGCACCTGGTTCCTGCCCGGCACGACCCCGCTCGCGACCCGCAAGCAGTGGATCGCCGGCACGCTCAAGCCGCGCGGCCGCGTGCAGATCGACGCCGGCGCCGCCGCGGCGCTCGGCCGCGGCAAGAGCCTGCTGCCGGCCGGCGTCACCCGCGTCAGCGGCCGCTTCGAGCGCGGCGACACCGTCAGCGTGGTCGCCGACGGCCGCGAGGTGGCGCGCGGGCTGGCGGCCTACTCGTCGGCCGACGCGGCGCTGATCGCCGGGCGCCGCAGCGGCGAGATCGAGGGCCTGCTCGGCTACCGCGGCCGCGAGGAGCTGATCCACCGCGACGACCTGGTCGTGCTGCCAGGCCCCGGCGAAGCCCGATGAGCGCACCGCCCAGCGGCGACGGCGAGCTCGGCGCGACCATGGCGCGGCTCGGCAGCGAGGCGCTCGGCGCCGCGCAGCTCCTGGCGCGCACGCCGCGGCGCGTCAAGGACGCGGCGCTCGAGGCGGCGGCGGCGGCGCTGCGCGCCCGCGCCGGCGAGATCCTCGCCGCCAACGCGAGCGACCTCGAGGAGGCCCGCCGGCGTGGCCAGGGTCAGGCGCTGCTCGACCGGCTGCGGCTCGACGCCGGGCGCGTCGAGGCGATGGCCGGCGGGCTCGAGGCGATCGCCGCGCTGCCGGACCCGATCGGCGCGGTGATCGCCGAGTGGACGCGGCCCAACGGTCTGACGATCCAGCGCGTGCGGGTGCCGCTCGGCGTCATCGCGATCATCTACGAGAGCCGCCCGAACGTGACCGCCGACGCCGGCGGCCTGTGCCTGAAGTCCGGCAATGCCGTGATCCTGAGGCCGGGCTCGGAGAGCGTGCGCTCGAGCGCCGCGATCCACGCCTGCCTCGAGTCGGGCCTCGAGGCCGCCGGCCTGCCGCTCGCGGCGATTCAGCGCGTGCCGACCACCGACCGCGAGGCGGTGCGCTACCTGCTCGCCGGCATGACCGACTACGTCGACGTGGTGGTGCCGCGCGGCGGCAAGAGCCTGATCGAGCGCGTGCGGCGCGAGGCGCGCGTGCCGGTGATCGGCCACCTCGACGGCAACTGCCACGTCTACGTCGACCGCGACGCCGACCTCAACATGGCGCGCGCGATCGTGCTGAACGCCAAGCTCAGGCGCACCGGCGTGTGCGGCGCCGCCGAGACGCTGCTCGTCGATCGCGCCGCGGCGCCCACGCTGCTCGCGCCGCTCCTGGGCGCGCTGCTCGACGCCGGCTGCGAGGTGCGCGGCGACGCGGCCTGCCGGGACGCCGACCCGCGGGTGCGCGCCGCCGCCGAGGAGGACTGGTACACGGAGTACCTCGACGCGATCATCGCCGCGCGGCTCGTCGACGGCGTCGACGGCGCGATCGCGCACATCGCCCGCTACGGCTCGGCGCACACCGAGTCGATCGTGACCGACAACGCCGCCACCGCCGAGCGCTTCCTCGGCGCGGTCGACAGCGCGATCGTGCTGCACAACGCCTCGACGCAGTTCGCCGACGGCGGCGAGTTCGGCATGGGCGCCGAGATCGGCATCTCGACCGACAAGTTCCATGCCCGCGGCCCGGTCGGGGTCGAGCAGCTGACGAGCTACAAGTACGTGGTGCGCGGCGCCGGCCAGGTCCGGCCGCGCTGAGCGCGCCGGGACTCAGGGCGCGCGGCGCGCCGCGAGCCCGCCGCGCAGCGACCAGACCGAGCTCAGGCCCGCGCGGCGCAGCGCCAGCGCCGCGGCGCGCGAGCGCTGGCCGCGCGCGCACAAGAGCAGGTAGCGGCGCGCGGCGTCGAGCTGGGCCGGGTCGTCGAGCAGCCGGTCGAGCGGGATGTGCAGGTGCGGGCCGGGCGCGGGCTCGAGCGCCACCTCGACCGCGTCGCGCAGGTCGACGACGACGTAGTCGTTCGCGGTCGCGTCCTCGAGCGCCGCGACGTCGAGCTCGATCGCGGCCTCGGCCTCGGCCGGCGGGCCCGGCAGCCGGGCGCAGTCGCGCCCGGCGCAGCAGGGCGCGCGCGGCGCGCGGATGCGCCGCGTCTCGAGCGTGCCGAGGTCGACGAGCACCACCGCGTCGAGCGCCGCGGACGGCAGGCCGAGCACGAGCTTGAGCACCTCGAGCGCCTGCAGGCTGCCGAGCACGCCGGGCACGGGGCCGAGCACGCCCGCCTCGGCGCAGTTGCCGACCAGGCCGTCGCGGGTGGCCTCCGGCCAGACGCAGCGCAGGCACGCGCCGCCGGGCCTGACCACCTGCAGCTGGCCCTCGTGCTGGTAGACGCTGGCGAGCACCGCCGCCTTGCCGAGGCCGACCGCGACGTCGTTGACCACGAAGCGGGTCGCGAAGTTGTCGCTGCAGTCGACCAGCACGTCGTAGCCCGCGGCCAGCGCCGGCAGCCGCTCGCGGTCGGCACGCTCGACGTAGGCGCGCACGTCGACCTCCGGGTTGAGCGCCCGCAGGCGCTCGGCGGCGAGCAGCGCCTTCGGGCGGCCGGCGTCGGCGAGCGCGTACAGCGTCTGGCGGTGCAGGTTGGAGGGCTCGAGCACGTCGCCGTCGACGATGCCGAGCGTGCCGACGCCGGCACCGGCGAGGTAGGACAGCACCGGCACGCCGAGGCCGCCGGCGCCGACCACCAGCACGCGGGCGCGGCGGATCAAGTCCTGGCCGGCGGCGCCGACCTCGGGCAGCACGACCTGGCGGGAATAGTCCGGGCGCGCGAGCCCGGCCGGGTGCCGGTCGGGGCGCGCGTCGCCGGCGCCGTGCCGATGGCCGTGATCGTGTCCGTGGTCGTGATCCTGCCCGTGGGCGTGTCCCTGGGCGGGCGCCGCGGCGCCGGCCTCGAGCCCCGCGGCCGCGCAGCGCTCGCAGTTCACCCAGCCGGAATCGCCGTCGACGTAGTGCTCCTTCTTCCAGATCGGGACGCGGTGCTTGACCTCGTCGATGATGTAGCGGCAGGCCGCAAAGGCCTCGCCGCGGTGCGCGGCGCTGACGCCGACCCAGACCGCGAGCTCGCCGAGCCTGAGCTCGCCGACGCGGTGCACGCAGCGCGCATGGCGCACGCCGAAGCGCGCGACCGCCTCGGCGACGATGCGCTCGCCTTCCCTGACCGCGAGCTCGGCGTAGGCCTCGTACTCGAGCCGCTCGACCGCGCGACCGTCGTTGAAGTCGCGCACCCAGCCCTCGAAGCTCGCGTAGCCGCCGGCGGCATGGTCCTCGACCCGCGCGCGCTCGGCGGCGGTGTCGAGCGGCCGGTCGCTGAATGCGAACGCGCCCACCTCAGCCCCCGGCGACCGGCGGGATGAAGACCACGCGCGCACCCTCGGCGAGCGGCGCCTGCCAGTCGGCGAACTCGCCGTCGACCGCGACCCGCAGCTGGGTGCGCGCCAGCGTCAGGCCGTGGCGCGCGCGCAGCTCCTCGTACAGCGCCGCCGGCGTCGCGGCCGCGGTCACGAGCCGCTCCTCGCTGCGGCCGGCCTGCTCGCGCAGCACGGCGTAGTACTGCACGTGGACCGCGGTCACGGCGCGCCGCCCGTGCCGCGCGCGAGCGCGGCGGCGTAGTCGGCCGGGGTGTTGACGTTGGCGAGCGCCTCAGGGCTCGCGAGCTCGACGAGGCGCGCGGCGTGGGTCAGCAGGAACTTGCGCGGGCAGCTGCGCCCGCCGGCGACGAACGCCGCGAGCGGCTCGCGGCTCGCCGGCTCCCAGACCGCGCACAGCGGCTCCGGCAGGCCGTCCGCCGCGCTGCGATAGGCGGTCGCGAGCGCCGCCGGGTCGCGCGCGCCGAGCAGCTGCTCGAGCGTCGCGGCATCGAGCAGCGGCAGGTCGACGGCGACCACCAGCCAGGCGTGGTCGGGCAGCGCCTCCTGCGCGGCGAGGATGCCGGCCGCGGGCCCGACCTCGGCGAGGCGGTCGACGATCTGCGGGAAGCGCCGGCGCTCGGGGTCGTCGCGCTGGTCGGGCCGCACCGAGACGAAGGTGCGCGACGCGTAGCCGGCGACCAGGCGCACCGCGCGCGCCAGCTGCGTCTCGCCCGCGAACTCGAGCGCCGCCTTGTCGCGCTGCATGCGCTGGCTGCGCCCGCCGGCGAGCACCAGACCCGCGAGCGGCGCCTCAGCGGCCATCGCGCACCCCGTAGTCGCTCTTGCCGCCGCGCTTCTCGATGAGGCGCGTGCCGTCGATGACCAGGTCGTGGGACAGCGCCTTGCACATGTCGTAGACCGTCAGCGCCGCGACGCTGGCACCGGTGAGCGCCTCCATCTCGACGCCGGTGCGGTGGTGCACGGCGACCTCGCAGCGGATCACGACGTCGTCGCCGTCGGCCTCGATCTCGATGCGGCACTTTTCGAGGCCGAGCGGGTGGCAGAACGGGATCAGCTCGTGGGTGCGCTTCGCCGCCATGGTGCCGGCGATGATCGCGGTCTGGAACACGGGGCCCTTGGCGGTCGCGTAGCCGGCGGCGCCGAGCGTGCGCGCGACCTCCGGCGGCAGCCGCACGCGCGACTCCGCCACCGCGCTGCGCGCGCTGACCGCCTTGCCGCCGACGTCGACCATCGTCGGGCGGCCGTCGCTGCCGACGTGGGTGAGGGTGCTCATCAGCCTCCGATGTAGTACATCTCGATCTTGCGCTCGGTGCCGGCGGCGTGCAGCTCGGCGCGCGCCTCGCTGTAGCGGTCGCTGCGCCCGAGCCAGGCGCCGCGGATCAGCTGCTCGAGCGCCGCGTCGTCGGCCCCGGCCCTGAGCGGCGTGCGCAGGTCGAGGCCGTGGGTCGCGAACAGGCACGTGTACAGCACGCCCTCCGAGGACAGCCGCGCGCGCGTGCAGGCGCCGCAGAAGGGCTGGCTGACCGAGGAGATGAAGCCGACCTCGCCCTGGCCGTCGGCGAAGGCGTAGCGCTCGGCGACCTCGCCGTGATAGCCGGCGGCGAGCGGCACCAGCGGCCAGCGTGCATGCAGCTGCGCGTGCAGCTCGCGCGACGGCACGACGCGCTTCAGGTCCCAGTGGTTGCGCGTGCCGACGTCCATGTACTCGATGAAGCGCACGATCACCGGCGTGCCGCGAAAGTGCTCCACCAGCGCCACCGCCGTGTGGTCGTTGACGCCGCGCTGCACGACGCAGTTGACCTTGAGCGGCGCGAGGCCGGCGGCGAGCGCGGCGTCGATGCCCTCGAGGATCTCGGCCGGCGTGCCGTAGCCGCCGGACATGGTGCGAAACACCTCGGGGTCGAGCGAGTCGAGGCTGACGGTGACCCGGCCGAGGCCCTGCGCCTTCAGCTCCTCGGCGTGGCGCGCGAGCAGCACGCCGTTGGTGGTCAGCGCCACGTCCTCGACCGCGGGCAGCGCCGCGAGGTCGCCGACCAGCTCGGCGAGCCCGGCGCGCAGCAGCGGCTCGCCGCCGGTGAGGCGCAGCTTGCGCGCGCCGAGCCCGACGAAGATCGCGGCGAGGCGCGTGATCTCGTTGAACGACAGCCGCTCGGCGGAGCCGAGGAAGCGGTAGCCCTCGCCGTAGGTCTCCTTCGGCATGCAGTACGGGCAGCGGAAGTTGCAGCGGTCCATGACCGAGATCCGCAGGTCGTGCAGCGGCCGGCCGCGGCGGTCGAGCGGGGCCTTGGGATCGTGCAGTGCGACGACGGGCACCATGGTCACCAAGTGTAGATCGGGACGGCCTCGCCGGGTTCAATCCGGCGCCCGGGGGCGAGTTCGACGAAGCCGGCGGTGCCGGCCAGGGCCGTGAAGTCCCCGGAGCCATGGGTCGGGTGCAGCGTGACCGCCGCCGGGCGCCCGGCGGCGCGGCCGCGGTCCACCGGCACGAAGGCGGTCAGCGGGTGGCGCGACTCGTAGCCGTCCGCGAGCGGCACGCTCGGCACCGCGGGCGCCGGCGCCCCGCACAGGCGCTCGAGCGCCGGCAGCACGTAGCGGATCAGGCAGACGAGCGTCGAGACCGGGTTGCCCGGCAGCGCGAACACCGGCTGCCCGCCGGGCCCGACGCCGAACCAGAGCGGCTTGCCGGGGCGCTGCGCGACCTTGTGGAACACGCGCCGCACGCCCACCGACTCGAGCGAGGCCGGCACGTGGTCGAAGCGCCCGGCCGACACGCCCCCCGACAGGATCAGCACGTCGTGCCGGGTCAGGTGCGCGGCGAGCCGCGCGCACAGCGTCGCCGGGTCGTCGGCGATGTGGTCGTCGCTGAGGCGTGCGTAGCCGTGCAGCGCGAGCGTCGCGGCCACCCCGTAGGCGTTCGAGCGGCGGATCTGCCAGGGCTCGAGCGCGAGCCCCGGCCCGACCAGCTCGTCGCCCGTCGAGATCACCGCGATGCGCGGCTCGCGGCTCACGGCGAGCGCGGCGCGGCCGGCGGAGGCCGCGATCGCGAGCTCGGGGCCGCGCAGCCGGGTGCCGGCGGCGAGCGCGCGGCTGCCGGCGCGGGCGTCGCTCGCGCGGCGGTGCACGTTCGCGTAGCGCGCCGGCGGCGCCTCCTCGCGCAGCGTCGCGCGGCCTTCGGCGAGCACCAGCGACTCCACCGGGATCACGGTGTCGGTGCCGGGCGGCAGCATCGCGCCGGTCATGACCTCGAGGCAGGCATCCTCGCCCGGCAGCGTCGCCGGCGGCCGCCCGGCGGCGACGGTGCCGGCGATCCGGAAAGCGCGCCGCCCGGCCGCGAGCGCCTCGGACGCGACCGCGATGCCGTCCATCGCGACGCGGTCGAAGGGCGGCTGGTCGCGCTCGGCGGCGAGCTCCTCGCGCAGCACCCGCCCCGCGGCGTCGGCGAGCGCGCACGACTCGGCAGCCAGCGGCGCGAGCTCGGCCGCGATCGCCGCGGCCGCCTCGGCCGGCGTCAGCACGTCGCCGCCATCGCTACTTCGGGTGCGCTTCGTTGTAGGCCTTGCGCTGCGTGTTGAAGCGCTCGGCCACCGCTTCCTCGTCGGCGACCGCGGCGTTGTGCTTCTGGACGCGCACCCGCTCCTGCGCCGCCAGCGCCTTCTTCTGGTCCTCGGTCAGCGGCGTGCCTGCGGCCGGCGGCGGGTTCTCGTCGTCGACGCACTTGATGTAGAGGTCCATGTCCGCCATGAACTGCTTGACGGCCGCCTGGGCCGCGAGCATCTCGTCCTTCGAGGCGGTCTTGCCGTCCGGGATCTGGCTCGGCGCCTTCGGGTAGCTGCAGGCCGCGTAGGTGGCCGGGGCGGCGGCCAGGGTGCCGAGGGCGAGCAGGCACGCGGCAAGTCTCGGGATGCGGATCATGGAGCAACCTCGCTGACCGGCCGACATGGCCGGGATTCGAGCCCCATCTTATCGGCTCGCGGCCCGGCGGGCGATCGCGGGCGGTGCGCGGCCTATTGCCGCCGCGCCCCCGCCGGTACCATCGGCCACCGTGACCGCCCCGACCGCCACCACGCCGGGCCCGCCCGCCGCCGCCGAGCTCGTGCCCGGCCGCGCGGTCGCCGTGGCCGCGGGCGTGCGCCGCCTGCTCGCGCCGAACCCCGGCCGCATGACGGGCCCCGGCACCAACACCTACCTGATCGGCGCGCGCGAGCTCGTGGTGCTCGACCCGGGACCGGCCATCGCCTCGCACCTCGAGGCGATCGTGGCCGCGGTCGGCGGCGCGCGCGTGGTCGCGATCGCCGTCACCCACACGCACCGCGACCACTCGCCGGCCGCGACGCCGCTGCGCGCGCGGCTCGGCGCGCCGCTCGTCGGCCGCCGCGCCCGGCACGCGGCCTTCCAGGACCCGGACTTCGTGCCGGACGTGGTCGCCGACGACGGCCTCGCGCTCGCCACCGACGCCGGCGAGCTGCTCGCGGTCGCGACCCCCGGGCACGCCTCGAACCACGTCTGCTGGCACCAGCCGGCGCTCCGGTTGCTGTACACGGGCGATCACGTGCTCGGCACGGTCTCGCCGGTGATCCTGCCGCCGGACGGCGACATGTCGGAATACCTCGCCTCGCTCGCGCGCCTCATGCGCCTCGGGCTCGGCGCGCTCGCGCCGGGCCACGGACCGCTGCTGCCGGACCCGGCGGCGACGCTCGAGGCGCTGCTCGCGCACCGCCTCGCGCGCGAGGCGCGGGTCGCCGCGGCGCTCGCGGCGCGCGGCCGCGCGACGCTCGACGCGCTGCTCGCCGACGTCTACCGCGACGTCGCGGTCGAGCTGCACGGCTACGCGCGCTACTCGCTCGAGGCGCACCTGATCAAGCTCGAGCGCGACGGCCGGGCGCGGCGCGACGGCGCCGACTGGCTGGCGGCGTGAGCGGCGTCGGCGTGCGGCTCGAGGCCGTGAGCCTCGTGCTCGGCGGGCGCCGCGTGCTCGCCGGCCTCGACCTCGAGCTGCCGCCCGGCGCGCACTGCCTGCTGCTCGGCGCCAACGGCGCCGGCAAGACCCAGCTGCTCAAGCTCCTCGCCGGCGAGCGCTGGCCGACCCCGACGGGGCGCGAGCGCCGCGAGTACCGCGATGCGCGCGGCCGGCCGCTCGCGCTCGCCCAGCTGCTGCCGCGGGTCGCGCTGGTCGGCGGCGAGCGCCAGGACAAGTACCACCGCTACGACTGGAACTTCAGCGTCGAGCGCCTGGTCGGGACCGGCACCCACGGCGGCGACCGGCCGCTGCTGCGGCTGGGCCCGGCGGCGGCGCGGCGCGTGCGGCAGGTGCTCAGGCGCCTCGCGCTCTGGCCGCTGCGCCGCCGGCGCTTCCTGACGCTGTCCTACGGCGAGCGCCGGCGCGTGCTGCTGGCGCGCGCGCTCGCCGGGCGGCCGCGGCTGCTCCTGCTCGATGAGCCCTACAACGGCCTCGACCGCGCCGGCCGGGCGCTGCTCGACCGCGAGCTGGCGCGGCTCGCGCGCACGCGCCTGACGATCGTGCTCGCGGTGCATCGCGCCGAGGACGCGCCGCCGGCGTTTAGGCGCGCGCTGGTGCTCGAGCGCGGCCGGCTGGTGCACGACGGCGGCCGCGCGCGGGCGCCCGGCCGCTGGCTCGCGGCCGACGGCGCGGCGCCGCCGCGGCCGCTGCCGCCGCCCAGGCGCGCGCATGCCGCGGCGCCGCTCGTCGAGCTCGCGGACGTCGACCTGTACCGCGACTACCGGCCCGTGATCCGCGGCCTCAGCTGGCGCATCGGCGCCGGCGAGCACTGGGCGATCGTCGGCGCCAACGGCAGCGGCAAGTCGACGCTGCTCGCCTGCCTGTACGGGCTCGTGCCGGTGGCGCTCGGCGGGCGGATCGTGCGCCGCGGCCATGCGCCCGGCTCGCACATCGAGGGCTGGCGGCGGCGGGTGGGGTTCGTCTCGCCGGAGCTGCAGGCGGAGTACCTGGCGCGCGTCACGCTCGGCGAGTTCGTCGCGAGCGGGCTCAGCGCCAGCGTCGGGCTCGACCATCCGCCGTCGGCGCACGCGCGCGCGCGCGCGCGCGCGGCGCTCGCCGCGGTCGGCCTCGCGCTCGACCCGGCGCGACCCGCGGCCGAGCTCTCCTACGGCCAGCGGCGCCTGGCGCTGATCGCGCGCGCGCTCGCGCCGCGGCCGGAGGCGCTGTTGCTCGACGAACCGCTGACCGGCCTCGACGCCCCGTACCGCGCGCGGCTGCGCGAGCTGCTGTCGGCGCTCGCGCAGGCCGGCGTGCAGCTGGTGATCGCCGCCCACCACCCGGGCGACCTGGTGCCGGAGGTGCGGCACGTGCTCGCGCTGCGCGCCGGCGCCGGCCGCGCCCGGGCGCGCTGAGCCGGCCGGGGCGGCGGGCCGTTGTGCGCCGGCGGCCGACCGGTCAGAGTCGGCACCCGGAGGGGGACACATGGCCCGACGCTTCACGTACTACGTCGTCGCCGCGATGCTGCTCGGCATCCTGGTCGGCACGGTCTGCCACGCGACCATCACCGAGCCCGCGACGCTGCGCGAGCTGGGCGGCTACTTCTCGATCGCGACCGACGCGTTCCTGCGCCTCATCAAGATGATCATCGCGCCGCTCGTGTTCTCGACGCTGTGCGTCGGCATCGCCCACATGGGCGACTTCGGCCGCCTCGGCCGGGTCGGCCTGCGCACGCTCGCCTGGTTCCTGTTCGCCTCGCTGGTGTCGCTCGTGCTCGGCATCGTCATGGTGACCGTGCTCGCGCCGGGCGCGGCGCTCGGCCTGCCGGTGCCGCCGGGCGACGCCGCGAGCGGGGTGCACGCGGCGGGTCTGACGCTCAAGGAGTTCGTCGCGCACCTGGTGCCGCGCTCGATCGCCGAGGCGATGGCCAGCAACGAGATCCTGCAGATCGTGGTGTTCTCGGTGTTCTTCGGCGTCGCGCTCGCCGCGCTCGGCGCCCGCGCCCGCCAGCTGGTCGGACTGATCGAGGAGCTCGCGCAGGTGATGCTCAAGGTCACCGGCTACGTGATGCTGGCGGCGCCGGTCGCGGTGTTCGCCGCGATCGCCTCGGTGATCACGACCCAGGGGCTCGGCATCCTCGCGACCTACGGCCGCTTCATCGGCGGCTTCTACCTGTCGCTCGCGACGCTGTGGCTGGCGCTCTTCGGGCTCGGCTTCCTGGTGCTCGGCCGCCGCATCGGCAGTCTGGTGCCGATGATCCGCGAGCCCGTGCTGCTCGCGTTCTCGACGGCGAGCTCGGAGGCCGCCTACCCGAAGACGCTCGAGCAGCTCGGCCGCTTCGGCGTCGCCGAGCGCATCGCGAGCTTCGTGCTGCCGCTCGGCTACTCGTTCAACCTCGACGGTTCGATGATGTACTGCACCTTCGCGACGCTGTTCATCGCGCAGGCCTACGGCATCGCGCTCAGCGTCGGGCAGCAGGTGTCGATGCTGCTGCTCTTGATGGTCACCAGCAAGGGCATGGCCGGCGTGCCGCGCGCCTCGCTCGTCGTGATCGCGGCGACGCTCGCGCACTTTCGCATCCCCGAGGCGGGGCTGGTGCTGATCCTCGCGGTCGACCAGTTCCTCGACATGGGCCGCAGCGCCACCAACGTCGTCGGCAACTCGATCGCGACCGCGGTGGTCGCCTCCTGGGAGGGCGAGCTCGGCCCGGCGGCGCCCGCCGCGAGCGACGCACCCTGGCCGCGCGCCGAGCGGTAGACGTCCACCACGGCCGCACCGTCGACGACCCGCAGCGATCAGCGGCCGGGCGCCCCGGCGGCGGACCCGGCGCGCGGGCCGGGCCGCTGCCGGCGCGGGCGGGTCAGGCGCGGGTCGCCGCGCGGGCGTTGCGCCGCCGGCCGGGAAACTGGCATCGTGCGCCGCCGCGGGGGGGCGGTGGCCGGAGGGCAGGGGATGGCAGCAGCCGTGTTCAGGTCCGTCGCGACCCGGCCGCCCGCGGCGGGCGGCCGGCGGCGGCGCGACTCAGTCGAGGCCGATCTCGGTCGTGAACACGACCCGTGCCGCGCCGCTGATGTGGATCCGGGTCGGCTCGCCGTCGCTGACCTCGACCTCGACGTCGACCTCGCCGGGACGCTCCATGCTGCGGCCCTGGTAGCCGCGAAAGCGCGCCCGGCCGGCGGCCACCGGCAGCAGGCCGTTGACCACGAGGTAGGCGCCCAGCATGCCGTGGGCGTTGCCGCTGACCGGGTCCTCGGCGATGCCCAGCACCGGCGAGAACAGCCGCGACTCGGTGGTGCCCGGGCCGCGCGCGTCGCGCACGAACAGGAAGTAGCCGTCGGCGCCGACGTGCGGCGTCATGCGCTTCAGCTCCTCGAGGTTCGGCTGCAGCGAGGCGAGCAGTTCCGCCGAGCGCAGGCCGATCATGAGGCGCGTGCTGGTGCGCTTGGTGACGACCACCGGGCACTTCGGGTCGAGCGCCGCGGTGTCGATGCCGAAGACGTCGAGCAGCCGCGCGCGGGTGTCGGCGCCGATCGCCGGCTGGAACTCGGGCGCGGGCAGCGCCACCGAGACGCGCGGCTGGGCGGCGGAGCCGGAGACCTCGACGTCGTAGATGCCGGTGCGCGACTTCTGGCGCAGCTTGCCGACCTTGCCCTGGCCGGCGGCGAGGCGCGCCACGTGCGCCGCGACGCTCGCGTGGCCGACGAAGCCGGCCTCGCGGGTCGGCGTGAAGAAGCGCAGCTTGATGTCGTGGTCCGGGCCGTCCGGCGGCAGCACGAAGGCGGAGTCCGAGTTGTTGAGCTCGCGCGCCAGCGCCTGCATCTCGGCCTCGCTCAGCCGCTCGGCGCCGAGCACGACCCCGGCCGGGTTGCCGGCGAACAGCTCGGTCGTGAAGACGTCGACCTGGAACACGCTGACCGTGCGCTTGGCCATGGGGCGGTAGACCTCAGACTCCGAAGCGCGCAATTCTATCAGCCCGGGCCCGCCGCCGGTGCACCGCGCCGGGGATTGCCCGGCGGGTGCGGCGGATGACCCTCGCGGACGCCTGGGGCGCGGTGGCGACCGTCTGGGCGGGCACCTCGCCGCTCGAGGCGGTCGCGGCCGTGCTCGGCGTCCTCTACGTCGTGCTCGTGATCGGCCAGCGCCGCAGCGCCTGGCTGGCGGCGTTCGCCAGCACCGCCCTCTACCTCGTGGTCTTCTACCGCGCGCGCCTCTACATGCAGGCGGCGCTGCAGGTGTACTACCTGATCGTGGCCGGCTACGGCTGGCACGCCTGGCGCCGGCGCGCCGACGGCGGCGCGCTGCCGGTGTCGCACGCCTCGCTCGGCGTGCAGGCGGCCGGGCTCGCCGCGAGCGCGCTCGCGAGCGCGGCGAGCGCCGCCTGGCTCGCGCGCGAGACCGGCTCCTCCGAGCCGCTGCTCGACTCGCTGACCACCTGGGCGAGCGTGTTCACGACCTGGCTCGTCGCCCGCAAGAAGATCGAGAACTGGCCCTGGTGGCTGGTCATCGACGCGCTGATCGTGCTCTTGTGCTGGCGCGGGCGCCTGTATGCCTCCATGATCCTGTACGGGCTCTACCTCGGGCTCGTCCTCGTCGGCTGGCGGAGCTGGTACCTCGACATGCAGCGGCAGACGCGCGCGCCCGGGGGCGCGGCATGACGGCGCTCTCGGACGCCGAGCTCGAGTCGGCGCTCGGCGGCTTCGCCGCCGGGCGGGCGGCGCTCGCCGCCGGCGTCACGCTCGAGCCGCTCGCCGGCGGCGGCTCGAACCGCAGCGTGCGCGTCCGGTCGGCGGCCGGCGACTGGGTCGTGCGCCTCGCCGGCGCCGAGGACGCGGCCTTCGGCATCAACCGCGTCGCGGAGCGGCAGGTGCACGCGGCGGCCGCGCGCGCCGGCTTCGCGCCGCCGCTGGTGCACGCCGAGCCCGAGCGCGGCCTCCTGATCAGCGAGTACCTGGCCGGCCGGCCGCTGTCGCGCGCCGAGCTGCGCAGCGCCGACGGCCTGCGCCGGCTCGGCGCCCGGCTCGGGCAGCTGCACGCGCTGCCGCCGCCGCGCGGCGTGCGCCGCCTCGACGTGCACGAGGTGCTCGCGCACTACCTCGAGCTGCCCGACGTGCCGCCGGGGCCGATGCCGCGCGACGAGCTCGCCGCGCGCCTGCGCTGGTCGCTCGCCAGCTACCGCGGCAGCGCGGTCGCGTTCTGCCACAACGACCTGCACTGGCGCAACGTGATCGCCGCCGACCAGCTCTTCTTCGTCGACTGGGAGTACGGCGGCGTCGGCGATCCGCTGTTCGAGCTCGCCGCGGTGATCGGCTACCACGACCTCGAGGCGCCGGAGCGCGAGGCGCTGCTCGCCGCGCACGGCGGTGGCTTCAAGCCGGCCGAGGTCGAGCAGATGTGCCGGGTGTTCGATTGCCTGCACGCGCTCTGGCTCGACGCCGCGCGCGGCTGGGACGCGCTCGAGCCCGAGCGGCGCGAGGCGCTGCTCGCGCGGCTCGCGATCGACCCGGCGACGCGCGGCGACTAGCGCGCGCGGCACGCCGGGCGGGCGGCGCCACGGCGCCGGCGGCATAAAAATAGAGTTGCGCGGCGCCCTGCTGCGCTGCAAGATCCGCGCCGGCCGACGCTGACGGAGTATCGAATGGCTGAGCTCGTGATCGTGGACCGCGATGGCAAGGAACATCGGGTGGAGGGGCGCGTCGGCGTCTCGGTCATGGAGACCCTGCGGGAACTGGACTACGGGGTCGCGGCGATCTGCGGCGGCATGTGCTCGTGCGCGACCTGCCACGTGTGGGTGGACGAGGCCTGGGCGGCGCGGCTGCCGCCGCGCCAGGGCGACGAGCAGGAGCTCTTGCAGGAGCTGACGAGCTTCCGGCCGGCGAGTTCGCGGCTGTCGTGCCAGCTGCCGTTCAGCGAGGCGCTCGCCGGGCTCAAGGTGGCGATCGCCCCGGACGAGTGAGCCGGGCCGGCCGGCCGCCCGTCACGCCTGACGGTTTCCGTCACCTTTGACTTTTTTCGCGGCGGCACCGATGCTCGCGGCATGGGCAGCGAGCCGCACCGCCACCCGCGCGCGCCGGAGCCTGCCGGCTGGCAGGCCCAGAAGAGCGCCGCCACCCGCCACCGGATCGTCGAGGCGACGATCCGCTGCTTCGTCGACTTAGGCTACGCCGGCACCACCACGACCGCGATCGCGGCGCGCGCCGGACTCTCCCGCGGCGCGATGCTGCACCACTTCCCGTCCAAGGCCGAGGTGGTGCGGGCCGCGGTCGAGCACCTGCACGGCAGGCGGCTCAAGGCCTTCCGCAAGTCGCTGCAGCGGGTGGTGCCGGCCGACGGCGACCGCGTGCGCCAGGCGCTCGAGGCCTACTGGGCCCACGTCCGCCATCCGATGTTCGTCGCCTTCCTCGAGCTTGCGGTGGCCGCCCGCACCGACCGCGAGCTGGCCGCGATCCTCGTGCCGGCGCAGCAGGCGTTCGAGAGCGAATGGCGCCACACGGCGCGCGAGGTGTTCCCGGAGTGGCTCGGCAACGAGGAGCGCTTCGAGCTCGCGCTCGACCTGTCGCGCTACGTGCTCGAGGGCCTCGCCGCCGAGCTCGGCACCGGGCGCGCGCCGGCCCGCGAGCGGCGCCTGCTCGGCCACCTCGAGCGCACGCTGCGCGAGCTGGTCGGCGGCTGAGCGCCGGCGGACGCCGCGGCGCTACTTCTTCTCGCCCTGGCGCCGCACCGCCTCGGCGGCCGCGGCGACCGCGGCCGGGTCGCCGAGGAAGCGCCGGCCGCGCGAGCGCAGCGCGGCGTCGAGGTCGTAGAGGATCGGCACGCCGGTCGGGATGTTGAACTCGACGATCTCGGCCTCGCTCATGCCGTCGAGCATCTTCACCAGCGCGCGCAGGCTGTTGCCGTGCGCCACCACCAGCACGTGGCGGCCGGCCCGCAGCGGCGGGGCGATGCGCTCGTTCCAGTACGGCAGCACGCGCGCCAGCGTGTCCTTCAGCGATTCGGTGGCCGGCAGCTCGGCCGGCGCGAGCCCGGCGTAGCGCGGGTCGAAGCGCGGGTGGCGCCGGTCGTCGAGCGGCAGCGGCGGTGGCGGCACGTCGTAGCTGCGGCGCCAGATCTTGACCTGCTCGGCGCCGTGCAGCGCGGTCGTCTGCGCCTTGTCGAGCCCCTGCAGCGCGCCGTAGTGGCGCTCGTTGAGGCGCCAGCTGCGCTCCACCGGCAGCCACATGCGGTCCATCGTGTCGAGCGCGATCCAGAGCGTGCGGATCGCGCGCTTCAGCACCGAGGTGCAGGCGAGGTCGAAGGCGATTCCCTCGGCCGCCAGCAGCCGCCCGGCCTCGGCGGCCTCGGCGCGGCCCTGCTCGGTCAGGTCGACGTCGGTCCAGCCGGTGAACAGGTTCTCGAGGTTCCAGGTGCTCTGGCCGTGGCGCAACAGCGCGAGCGTGCCGGCGGATTCGGTCACAGGCGTCTCCCGGGTCGAGGGCAGGCGGCAGCGCGCGAGGCTAGCGGCTCGCCCGGCGGGGGTAAAGTCCGCACTTGCCGCCGGCCGCCGGCCGGCGGTGCGCGGGCGGCGCGCCGCCCGGTGGCCGCGCTCACTCGCCGGCCAGGCGCCTGAGCGACTGCAGCGCGACCGACAGCGTCGCGAAGTCCACCGACGCGGCGGCCGCGATGTCGGCGAAGATGCGCCTCAGGTGCTCGACCGGGCCGCGGCGCGCGGCCAGCCACGCATCCGCCGCCCGCACCGGGTCGCCGCGCCGGCCGCGCGCCAGCACCGCCTCGGTCAGCGCGCGGTGCAGCCGGTACAGGTCCTCGCGCAGCGAGCCGCGCGCCACCGACTGCCAGTGCCCGGACACCGCGAGCGCATCGATCTGCAGCCTGAGCCCGTCGAGGTCGAGCGCGGTGCCGAGGTGCAGGTGCATGCGGGCGACCGTCTCGAGCGGGGCGCGCCGGCGGTTGGCGAGGTCGACGATGTAGAGGCCCGACTGCAGCAGCTCGAGCGTCGCGATCCGGGTGGCGAGCGCCGCCGGCACGCCGGCGCGGATGCCCTCGGCGCGCATCGCCTCGATCCGCGCCCCGAGCCGCCCGGTGACCAGCTTCGGCGCGGCGGCGACCAGGCGCGCGAGGCCGGGCCGCAGCTGCGCGACCGCCGGCTCCACCTCGAGCGAGCGGCCGCGGTGCGCGAGCACCCAGTAGGTCGCGTGCCGGAGCGCCCGCGCGGTCGCGAAGTGCATCTCGTACTGCACCGCCGCCGGCACGCGGTTGTCGAGCGCCTCGATCTCCGCCCACAGCTCGCGCATTGCGGTGCTCTCGCGGGCGATCGCGTAGGCGCGCGTGATCGCCGACAGCGACGCGCCGCTGTCCTCGGCGACCCGGATCGCGAACACCGGCCCCATGCGGTTGACGAGGCTGTTGGTGGTCGCGGTGGCGATGATCTCGCGGCGCAGCGGGTGCGCGCCGAGCAGCCCCGCGTAGCCGTCGATGATCGGCGCCGGGAAGTAGCGCTCGAGCTCGTTCGACAGGTACGGGTCTTCCGGCAGGTCGGACTCGATGATCTGGTGGTAGAGCCAGATCTTCGAGTACGACAGCAGGATCGCGAGCTCCGGGCGCGTCAGGCCCTTGCCCTGCTGCTGGCGGTCCTGCAGCGTCGCCTCGTCGGGCAGGAACTCGAGCGCCCGGTCGAGGTCGCCGCTGCGCTCGAGGAAGCGGATCGCGTGGCCGAGCTCGTTGGCGCGCTCGACGGCGCGCGTCTCGAGCGTGCTGATCGCCTGGCCCTGCAGGTAGTTGTTGCGCAGCACGAGCGCGGCGACGTCCGGCGTCATGCGCGCCAGCAGCCGGTTGCGGGCCGCGCGCCTGAGGCCGCGGCGCTGCTCGGCGAGCGTCAGCAGGATCTTGATGTTGACCTCGAGGTCGGAGCAGTTGACGCCGCCGGAGTTGTCGATGAAGTCGGTGTTGAGGCGCCCGCCGTGGAGTGCGTACTCGACCCGCCCGAGCTGCGACAGCCCGAGGTTGCCGCCCTCGCCGACGACCTTGCAGCGCAGCTCGCGGCCGTCCACCCGCAGCGCGTCGTTGGCGCGGTCGCCGACCTGGGCGTGCGTCTCGCTGCTCGCCTTGACGTAGGTGCCGATGCCGCCGTTCCACAGGAGGTCGACGTCGAGCTTCAGGATCGCCTTGATGACCTCGTTGGGCGGCAGCGCCTCGGCGCTGATGCCGAGCAGCGCGCGCGCCTCGCGCGGCAGCCGGATCGACTTCTCGCTGCGGGCCCAGACGCCGCCGCCGGCCGACAGCAGCCGCGCGTCGTAGTCGGCCCAGCTCGAGCGCGGCAGGTCGAAGAGGCGCTGCCGCTCCTTGAACGAGCGCGCCGCGTTCGGCGCCGGGTCGATGAAGATGTGCTGGTGGTTGAAGGCGGCGACCAGGCGGGCGTGCGGCGAGCGCAGCAGGCCGTTGCCGAACACGTCGCCGGACATGTCACCGACGCCGGCGACCGTGAACTCCTGCCGGTCGGCGTCGAGGCCGAGCTCGCGGAAGTGGCGCTTGACGCACTCCCAGCCGCCGCGGGCGGTGATCGCGATCTTCTTGTGGTCGTAGCCGGCGGAGCCGCCGGAGGCGAAGGCGTCGCCGAGCCAGAAGCCGTACTCGGCCGAGATGCCGTTGGCGACGTCGGAGAAGGTCGCGGTGCCCTTGTCGGCCGCGACCACGAGGTAGGTGTCGTCGCGGTCGCGGCGCACGGTGGCCGGCGGCGGCACCACCCGGCCGTCGACGATGTTGTCGGTCAGGTCGAGGAGGCCGCGCACGAAGTCCTGGTAGCAGCGCACCACCTCGCGCGCCTGCTCGTCGCGGGCCGCGGGCAGGCGCCGGCACACGAAGCCGCCCTTGGCGCCGACCGGCACGATCACCGTGTTCTTGACGTTCTGCGCCTTCATCAGGCCGAGGACCTCGGTGCGGAAGTCCTCGTAGCGGTCCGACCAGCGCAGGCCGCCGCGCGCGACGCGGCCCTTCCTGAGGTGCACGCCCTCGGCGTACGGGGCGTGCACCCAGATCTCGAACATCGGCCGCGGCTCGGGCAGGCCCGGCACCTTGGACGGGTCGAGCTTGATCGACAGGTAGGGCTTGGGGCCTTCGCCCTCGCGCGCCGTCTGGAAGTAGTTGGTGCGCAGCGTCGCATCGATCGCGGCGCGGAACGCCCTGAGGATGCGGTCCTCGTCGAGGCGCGCGACGCGCTCGAGGTCGGCGTCGATGCCGCGCTTGAGCCGCGCCAGCTGCGCGTCGCGCCGGGCGGCGGGCAGCGCCGGGTCGAAGGCGGTCACGAACAGCCGCGCCAGGCGCTCGGCGGTGCGTGCGTTGGTCGCGAGCACGCTCTCCATGTACGGCTGGCTGAACGGGATGCCGGTCTGCAGCAGCCAGCGGCTGTAGGCGCGCAGCACCATCGTCTCGCGCCAGCTGAGCCGCGCCGCGAGCACCAGCCGGTTGAAGCCGTCGTTCTCGGCGCGGCCCTGCCACAGCGCCTCGATCGCGGCGGTCAGGCGCGGGCCGTCGGCGCCGAGGTCGAGCCCGGGGCCGTGGCGGTGCTCGAGCTCGAAGTCCTGGATCCAGATCGTGCCCGCCTCGCCCAGCCTGACCTCGTAGGGCCGCTCGCTGATCAGGCGCAGGCCGAGGTTCTCGAGCGTCGGCAGCACGTCCGAGATCGCGCGCGGCTCGCGCGCGCGGTAGAGCTTGAGGTTGACGCGCGCGGCCGGCGCCCCCGGCGGCCGGTAGAGCCGCAGCTCAAGCCCGCCCGCGCTCCCCGCCAGCCCCTCGAGCACCTCGATGTCGGCGACCGCGGCGTCCGCCGGGGTGTCCTCGGCGTAGGCGGCGGGCAGGGCGCCGACGTAGCGGGCCAGCAGCCTGAGCGCGCGCGCCTCGTCGTAGCGCGCGGTCAGCGCGGCGCGCAGCGCGTCGTTCCAGGTCAGCACCGCCGCGGCGATGCGCCGCTCGACCGCCGCCGCGTCGCCGACGCGCGTGCCGTTCGGGGTGCGCACGATCAGGTGGACGCGCGCCAGCACCGACTCCGACAGCTGCACCTGCGACTCGACGTCGGTGCCGGAGAAGGCCTCGCGCACGATCGACTCGATGCGGTGCCGCACCTCGGTGTTGTAGCGGTCGCGCGGCACGTACAGCAGGCACGACCAGAAGCGGTGGAAGCCGTCGCGGCGCACGAACAGCCGCACCACCTGCCGGTCGTAGAGGTTGACGATGCCGCGCACGATCGGGATCAGCTCGTCGGTCGAGGCCTGGAACAGCTCGTCGCGCGGGTAGGCCTCGAGCACGTGCATCACGGCCTTGCCGTCGTGGCTCTGCGGCGCGAGGCCGAAGTGCCCGATGATCCGCTGCACCTTGTGGCGCAGCACCGGGATCTCGCGCGGGCTGCAGCTGTAGGCCATCGAGGTCCAGAGCCCGAGGAAGCGGTGCTCGCCGGTGACCTCGCCGCGGGCGTTGAAGGTCTTGACGCCGACGTAGTCGAGGTAGGCGGCGCGGTGCACGGTCGCGACCGTGTTGGCCTTGGTGATCACCAGCAGCGAGCGGCTGCGGGCGTGCTTGCGCACGTCGCCGGCGAGCGTCACCGCGTGCGGCGGGTGGCCGGCCCGCCGCGCGCGCAGCAGGCCGAGTCCGGTGGCCGGGTCCGGCACCAGCCGGTCGCGGCTGCGGCCGCGCTGCAGGCGGTAGTAGCGCGCGCCGAGGAAGGTGAAGTGGTTGTCGACCATCCACTCGAGCAGTGCCCGGCCCTCGAGCACCTCGGCCGAGGGCAGCGGCCCCGGGGCGGTCTCGAGGCTGCTCGCGAGCTCCTGCGCGCGCTGGCGCATGCCGGCCCAGTCGGCCACCGCGACGCGCACGTCGTCGAGCGCGTCGCGGATCCTGGCCTCCAGCGCCGCGAGCCGGTGCAGGTCGGTCTCGCGGTCGATCTCGAGCAGCTGCCAGGACTCGGCGCGCGCGCCGCGCGCGCCGGACTCGGCGATGCCCTTGAGGCGGCCGCGGCCGTCGCGCAGCGCGTCGATGACCGGGTGCACGATCAGGTGCACGGCGAGCCCGGCCTGGTTGACCGCCATGCTCATCGAGTCGACCAGGAACGGCATGTCGTCGCAGACGATCATCACCACCGTGTGCGCCGAGCGAAAGCCGTCGAGCGCCGGGTCGGGATTGAAGACCCGCACCCACGGCCGTCCCGGCCGGCGCACGCGGGCGGCGGCGAGCTGCGCGAGCGCCGCCGCGCCGAGATCCTCGGCGCCGCGCGCCAGCAGGTCCTCGTCGGCGACGCCGCGGAAGTAGCGGCGCAGGAACGCCTCGCTGAGCCCCCGCTCGGCGGCGCCGACGCGGCGGCGCGCGGCGCGGACGATCGCCTCGATCAGCCGCAGGCGGCTAGCAGGTACTTTGCCGAGCATGGTCATCCCCTCGAAGTTCGGGCCGGGCGTACGTTGTTGAGTCGCGCGGCGCCTGCGGACGGCGCCGCGGGGCGCGGCTGCGCCTCGATGCGCGCGGTGCGGATCGCGCGCACGCTGGCCAGCAGGTCGTCGAGCAGCGCCGCGAGCTTGGCGCGGGCGCGTGGCGGCACGCCGCGCAGCACGGCGTCCTCGTAGGCGAGCGCCCACGGCACGACCTCCTCGTAGACCGCGAGGCCGCGTGGCGTCAGCGCGAGGTGCGAGCGGCGCCGGTCGGACTCCTCGACGCTGCGCTCGATGCGCCGCGCCCGCGTCAGCGACGCGACCGCGCGGCTGACGGCCACCTTGTCCATCGCGGTGCGCTCGGCGACCTCGGCCGCCGACAGCCCCGGCGCGCGCGCCAGCACCGCCAGCACGCGCCACTCCGGGATCGAGAGCTGGAAGCGCTCTGCGTAGGCGCCGGCGATCGCGCTGCTCATCGTGTTGGCGAGCACCGACAGCCGGTACGGCAGGAAGCGCTCCAGCTCGAGGAGCCGGGCGGGGTCGGCGGGGGTCGGCGGCTTCACGGTTGGTTGCGATTGTAACCAAAGCCGCAGGCCGGTAGGCCGCCCCCGGGCCGGGCCGGCCGGGCCGGCCGCCGGCCGCCTCGCGCGCTCGGCGCGACGGCAGCCGCGCGCTACTGCAGCGGCGGCGCCTGCATCAGCCCGCCCTGCGACCAGAGCGCGTTGAGACCGCGCGGCAGCCGCAGCGCGCTGTCCCTGCCGACGGTCCGCTCGTAGATCTCGCCGTAGTTGCCGACCGCGGCGATGACACGCGCGGCCCAGTCGTGCGCCGGCAGGCCGAGCGCGCGGCTGGTGGCCCAGTCGCTGCCGAGCAGGCGCTGCACCAGCGGATCCTCGCTGGCGCGCTGCGCCGCGACGTTGGCGCCGGTGACGCCGCTCGCCTCGGCCTGCACCAGCGCGTGCACCGTGAAGTCGACGATCAGTCCCCACTGCGCGTCGTCGCGCCGGTAGGCCGGCGCGACCGGCGCGAGCGTCAGCAGCTGCGGCAGGATCCGGTCGCGCGCCAGCTGCTTCGGGTAGGCGCCGCGCACCTGGGCGAGCCGCGACACGTAGGCGCTGATGGCGTCGCAGTGGCGCACGGCGAGGCCGTCGTCCATCTCGCCCTCCTCCTGGAACGGCAACGGCACGATCGCGATGCCCTGCGCGACGCTGCGCGCGAGCAGCACCTTCTCGTTGTCGGTGCCTTCGATGACGCAGACCTTGCGCCCGGCGAGCGCGGCGAGCGAGTCGGCGGCCAGGTCGCCGCGCACCAGCAGGCCCTGGCCGTCGAAGAACACGGGCGGGCCGAAGGCGATGTTCCAGCGCCACGCCGAGGTGGCGTCGGGCGTGACACCGACGACGAGGTCGACGGCGGCCCTGCCGAGCGCCTCCTCGGCCTCGAGCTCGGAAGCGAACGGCGCGATCGTCAGCGCCGACGCCGGGCCGTTGACCGCGACCGCGACCGCCTTGCAGACCTCGACCGCGAGCGGCGCCAGCGGACCGTGCAGGTCGGTCTTGTTCCAGTCCTCCGGCGTCGCGACCACGCCGCAGCGCACGGCGCCGGCCGCGCGCACGCGCTCGACGGTCGGCCCACCGCTCGCCGCGGTCGCGCAGCAGAGCGCGGCGGCGGCGAGCGCCGCGCGCGCGGCCGTCGCCGTCGCGCCGCGGCCGCTCAATTCGGCCACGGGCCGGTCGACGGGCCGCCGGTGTTGTTGTTGGTGTTGAGGTACGGGTTGCCCGGGCTCTGCACCGGCCGCGGATTGAAGTCCGGCGGCGGCGGGTCGAGCAGCACGCCGCGGCGATAGTCGGTCGGCGTGATGTGCAGCGCCCGGCAGCCCTGGCCGCCGTAGTGCGGCAGCGACAGCACCGCCGTCCGGTCGATGATCGCGTACTGGCGCGGCAGCGGCGGGGCATCGCCCCGCAGCCGCTCCTCGTCGAAGGCCTCGAGCAGGTCGCCCATGCCGGCGAGCGCATCGGCCGGGCCGAGGTTCGGCTGCGGCCCGTTCGGGCCGTTCAGGGCCGGGTTGGCGGCGCCGGCGGCGGCCGCGGCGGCCTCGTCCGGCAGCTCGGCGAGCGGCGTCAGGCCAAACAGCTCGTTGATGAAGCGGATCACGGAGCTGTGCTCGCTGTAGACGTGGCTGACGGTGTGGGCGGCGGCGAACGGCGAGATCAGGATCGCCGGGATGCGCGGCCCGCCGGTCTCCGGCTGGCCGTCCGGCCCGAAGGTGCGAAAGCTCTCCGGCTGGTGGTCGTAGAGTCCGTCGCTCTCGTCGTAGGCGATGATGATCACGCTCTCGTGCCAGTAGCGGCTGCGCGCGATCGCGTTGACCGAGTCGGCGATCAGCGCCTCGGAGATCTGCGCGTCGGCGTAGTTCGGGTGGTCGTCGTTGCCCGGCGTCGACTGCTGCACGTTCGGGTTCGGATCGATGGGCAGCAGCCCGTCGTTGTTGTAGTAGCCGCCGCGCACGTAGAAGACGCCGCCCCGCTCCGGCAGCCGCTCGCCGGCGACGTCGCTGTAGAACTGCGCGAGGCCGTGCAGGTACGACTGCTCCTGGGTGTTGTCGCCGAGGTAGCCGAAGTACTGCGGCCCGTTGTGGTGCACGATGTACGAGGCGTGCTCGGGCGCGGCGGCGTAGCGGAACGGGTTGCTGCTGAACGGCGCCGCGTTCTCCGAGATCGCCGTGCCGTCGAAGGGCTCGGGGCCGTAGCCCTGCTGGTACCAGCCCCAGTGCACCGACGGGTTGCTGGCGGCGATCGCCAGGATGTCGTGCTGCACGTCGACCAGGTCGGCCGCCGGGTTCTGGTCGTGCGCGACGATCGCGCTGGCCTCGGGGCCCATGAACGACAGCGGCAGCGTCGCGAAGGTCAGGTTGATCTGCGGCGGGAACGACTTGAACGGGCCGGTGGCGCTGGTCGCGTTCGTCGCCTCGTCCGGGCCGTAGGGCGGCGGCAGCGGCGCCGGGTCGTTGACGCTGCCCGGGAACGGCGCGCTGTCGGTCAGGTTCGGCAGCGTCAGGCCCTTGGCGTCGGCCTGGCCCGGGTGCAGCGCCCACTGCGTGTCGCCGGTCTGGCCGGCGATCATCGCGATCGCGTTCGGCGTCGACGGGCCGGTCGCGGTCTGGTGGAAGTTGTCGAACAGCACGAAGCGGTCGGCGTACTGCCACAGGAACGGGATCGTGTCGCAGTCGAGGTGCGCCATCACGACCTCGCCCTTCTGCTTGGTCTGCAGCGTCGGGTTCGCGGAGGGCGGCAGGCCGGCGGCGTTGACGATCGGCGCGGCGACGCCCGATGCATCGCCCGCGTAGTGCAGCCCTTCCTGGTCGAGCGCGTAGCCGTCGTTGGCCGTCACCGAGCGCGTCGCCTGGTCGGCGTGCATCGCGTGCAGGTAGCCCGCGTGGCTGTGATCGACCGAGTAGGTGTCCTCCGGATAGAGCTGCACGGTGCTGCCGCTCGAGTTGACGATCGTGCGCGGGATCAGGAACGGGCTGATGGTGGTGTAGCTGCCGTCGGTGTCGCGGATCACCGAGTGGAAGCTGCCGAAGCTGGTCGCCGGCTGGGCGTAGGGGTCGGCCGGGTTGGCGCCGGGGAAGGTCGTGAACAGGCCGTTGGCGCCGGGGTAGGTGCCGAAGTAGTGGTCGAAGGAGCGGTTCTCCTGGAACAGCACGAACACGTACTTCACGCGCCGGCGCAGCAGCTCGACCTTGTCGCGCAGCCTGAGCGTGTGCTCGCCGGCGCGCTCGCGCGCCGCCTCCGCCCCGGCGCTGTGGCGCGAGGTCGCGAGCGTGAGCGCGGGCTCCGGCGCCGCCGGGTTGCCCGCCAGCGCCGGCGTCGTGCCGGCGAGGACCAGCGCGGTGGCGGCGGCCGTGACGGCCACCGTGCCGAGCTTCAGGATCGAGGGGTTCTGCACCGTACGTCTCCCTGTCAGTGGCTGGGTCGCGGCAGCGCGCCGCGCTGCCAGGGAGCGCTAATGTGCCCGGCGGGGTTTGCAGTTCCGTGAACGCGGCGGCGGCGGCCGGCGTCGGCGAACGCCCGGCGCCGCGGCTCGCGGCGGCGCCTCGTCGGATCAAGGGCTTGGATCGGCGGCGCGCCGGGCTACGGCCGGTGCGGCCGGGCCAGGTAGTCGTGCGACTGCATCTCGGCGAGCCGGCTCGCGGTGCGGCCGAACTCCTGCCGCAGGCGCTCGCCGCGGTACAGCCGGTCGGGCGGTGCCGCCGCCGACAGCACGAGCTTGACGCCGCGCTCGTAGAACTCGTCGACCAGCGCGATGAAGCGCCGCGCCTCGTCGTCGTGGCCGGCGTCGAACACCGGCACCGCCGAGATGACCACCGTGTGGTGCTGGCGGGCGATCTCGATGTAGTCGGCGGTGGCGCGCGGCCCCGCGCAGAGCGCCGCGAAGTCGAACCAGATCGTGCCGGCGGCGCGCCGCCGCACCGCCACCGGGCGGTCCTCGATCTCGATCGTGCCCGCGCCGCTGCCCGCCTCGCCCGCGATCGCGTCGAAGCGCGCCGCGAGCATCGCGTCGGCCTCGTCGTCGCCGGCCTCGACGTACAGCGGCGCCCGCTCGAGCTGCCGCAGCCGGTAGTCGACCCCGCCGTCGACCTGCAGCACGAGCGTGGCGCGCTCGAGCAGCCGGATCGCCGGCACGAAGCGGCTGCGCTGCAGGCCGTCGCGGTAGAGCTGTGCCGGCGGCACGTTCGAGGTCACGACCAGCGTCACGCCGCGCGCCACCAGCCCGGCGAACAGCCCGCCGAGCAGCATCGCGTCGGCGATGTCGCTGACGTACAGCTCGTCGAAGCACAGCACGCGCGCCTCGGCCGCGAGGTCCGCGGCGACGCGCTCGAGCGGCTCCGCGAGCGCCAGCGGCCGCAGCGCCCGCAGCCGCGCATGCACGTCGTGCATGAAGCGGTGGAAGTGCGCGCGCCGCGCCGGCACCGCGAGCGAGGCGCAGAACAGGTCCATCAGCAGCGTCTTGCCGCGACCGACGCCGCCCCACAGGTACAGCCCGCGGATCGCGCGCCGCGGCCGCACCCGCCCGAGCACCGCGCCGAGCCTCCACCACAGGCCGCGTTCGCGGCGCGCGGCGCGCGCGAGGCGCGCGCGCAGCTCCTCGAGCCGCGCGACGGCGGCGAGTTGCGCGGCGTCGGCGACGAAGCCGTGCAGCGCGAGCTCGGCGTGGTAGCGCTTGGTCAGCGTCACTCGGTCGCGAGCTCCGGCAGGTCGCGAAAGTGCGCGAGCGCCTCGGGGTTGGCGAGCGCGTCGGTGTTCCTGACCGGCAGGCCGTGCACCACGTTGCGGACCGCGAGCTCGACGATCTTGCCGCTGATCGTGCGCGGGATGTCCGGCACGGCGAGCACCTTGGCGGGCACGTGGCGCGGCGTGGTGTTGGCGCGGATCGTGTCGCGGATGCGCTTGACGAGCGCCGCGTCGAGCGCGACCCCGGGCCGCAAGCGCACGAACAGCACCACGCGCACGTCGCCCTGCCAGTCCTGGCCGATCGCGAGCGACTCGAGCACCTCGTCGAGGCGCTCGACCTGGCGGTAGATCTCGGCGGTGCCGATGCGCACGCCGCCCGGGTTCAGCACCGCGTCCGAGCGGCCGAGGATCACCACGCCGCCGTTGTCGTTCAGCACCGCGTAGTCGCCGTGGTGCCAGACGTTCGGGAAGCGCTCGAAGTACGCGGCCCGGTAGCGGGCGCCGTCCGGGTCGTTGAAGAAGGCGACCGGCATCGACGGGAAGGCGCGCGTGCAGACGAGCTCGCCGCGCTCGCCGCGCAGCGGCCGGCCGTCGTCGCCCCAGACGTCGACCGCCATGCCGAGGCCGCGCGCCTGGATCTCGCCGCGGTGCACCGGCAGCCACGGCGAGCCGAGGCAGAAGCAGGAGATGATGTCGGTGCCGCCCGAGATCGAGGCGAGCTGCAGGTCGCTCTTGATCGCCTGGTGGACGAAGTCGAACTGCTCGGCCGCGAGCGGCGAGCCGGTCGAGAGCACGCTGCGCAGCGCGCCGAGGTCGTGGTGCGCCGCCGGCCGGTAGCCGGACTTGTCGAGCGCGCCGAGGTACTTCGGGCTCGTGCCGAACACCGTGACGCCCTCGCGCTCGGCCATCTGCCACAGCACCTCGGGGCCGGGGTGGAACGGCGAGCCCTCGTAGAGCACCAGCGTCGCGCCGCTGGCGAGCCCCGACACCAGCCAGTTCCACATCATCCAGCCGCAGGTGGTGAAGAAGAACAGCCGGTCCTCGGGCCTGAGATCGACGTGCAGCAGGTGCTCCTTGCGGTGCTGCAGCAGCGTGCCGCCGGCGCCGTGCACGATGCACTTCGGCACGCCGGTCGTGCCGGAGGAGTACATGATGTAGAGCGGCGCGTCGAAGGGCTGGCGGCAGAACTGCAGCGGGCCCTCGCGCTCGAAGTCCGCGAGCCGCACCGCGCCCGGCACGCGGCTGATGTCGGGCCGCGCCGCGAGGTAGGGCACCACGACGACGCGCTCGACGGAGTCGAGCCTGGCGAGCACGCCGGCGATCGCCGCGAGCGAGTCGAGCCGCTTGCCGGCGTAGACGTAGCCGTCGGCGGTGAACAGCACCTTCGGTCGCACCTGGCCGAAGCGGTCGAGGACGCCCGCGATGCCGAAGTCCGGCGAGCAGGAGGTCCAGACCGCGCCGCGGCTCGCGGTCGCGAGCATCGCGACCACCGCCTCGGGCAGGTTCGGCAGGAAGCCGGCGACCACGTCGCCGGGGCCGACCCCGGCGTCGGCGAGCCCGGCCGCGACCCGTGCCACGCGCTCGTGCAGCTCGAGGTAGCTGAGCCGGCGGCGCGCGCCCTCCTCGTTGACGAACACGAGCGCCGGGTGCGCGTCGCGCCGCGCCAGCAGGTTCTCGGCGAAGTTGAGCCGCGTGCCGGTGAACCAGCGCGCGCCGGGCATGCGCTCGCCGTGCTCGAGCACCTCGCCCGGGCCGTGCTCGGCGC
This sequence comes from Steroidobacteraceae bacterium, assembly GCA_035524595.1. Classification (GTDB taxonomy): domain Bacteria; phylum Pseudomonadota; class Gammaproteobacteria; order Steroidobacterales; family Steroidobacteraceae; genus CAIKZZ01. The sequence continues at coordinate 100,158 of DATKOP010000020.1, forward strand.
GCCAGTCGGCGAAGGCGGCGAGCGCCGCCCAGAACGCCGCGCGCTCGTCGACCGACCACTGCCACAGCGCCGCCCAGCTTCTGGCCGGGTCCCGCCCGGTCTTCGGCGCGCCGTGGCGCTCGTGCGCGTAGGCGGCGAAGCGGGTCAGGTTGCTGGCCGCGATGCGGGCCGGGGAGGGGCTCCAGATCGGTGTGTCCATGGCCTGAGTGTAGCGTCTCGCGCGCGCCGGCCGGCCCGCGGCGGCGGCGCGCGCCGGCCCCGGTTCAGCGCGCCTTGACGCCCGGCAGCACGCAGAGCATCTCGTAGAGCAGGTTCGCGCCGAGCAGCGCGGTGTTGCCGCTGGTGTCGTACGGCGGGCTGACCTCGACGAGGTCGCCGCCGACGATCTCGAGCCCCTGGCAGCCGCGGATGATCTCGAGTCCCTGCGGCACCGTCAGCCCGCCGACCTCGACCGTGCCGGTGCCGGGCGCGAAGGCCGGGTCGAGGCCGTCGATGTCGAAGCTGATGTACACCGGCCCGCCGCCGAGCTGCGCGCGCAGCTCCTGCATCAGCGGCGCCAGCGACCGGTACCAGCACTCCTCGGCCTGCACCACCCGAAAGCCCTGCTGCCGCGACCAGTCGAAGTCGTCGGCCGCGTAGCCGGTGCCGCGCAGCCCGATCTGCACGACGCGCCGGCAGTCGAGCAGGCCTTCCTCGACCGCGCGCCGGAACGGCGTGCCGTGCGCGATCTTCTCGCCGAACATCTCGTCGTTGATGTCGGCGTGCGCATCGACGTGCACCAGCCCGACCGGCCCGTGGCGGCGCCTGAGGGCGCGCAGGATCGGCAGCACGATCGTGTGGTCGCCGCCCATCGTCAGCGGCGTCGCGCCGCTCGCCAGCAGCCGGTCGTAGTGGTGCTCGATGATCTCGATGCTGCGCGCGAGGTTGAAGGTGTTGATGGCGACGTCGCCCGCATCCGCCACGCGCAGGCTGTCGAACGGTGCGGCGCGGGTCGCCATGTTGTAGGGCCTGAGCATCCGCGACTCGTCGCGGATCTGGCGCGGCGCGAGCCGCGCGCCCGGCCGGTTCGAGGTGCCGATGTCGAACGGCACGCCGACGAAGGCGACGTCGAGGCCGGCATCGAGGCCGCAGGCGGGCAGGCGCATGAACGTCGCCGGGCCGCCGAAGCGCGGCATGTCGTTGCCCGACAGCGGCTGGAACAGTTCCTTGGTCATGGCGGCGCTCCCGCGCGGCTCAGGGCGGGCGGGTGGCCACGAGGCTCGGCCGCTCGCGCGTCGCGGCCCACCAGTCCCGGATCACCGGCCGCGTGACGCCGAGCTCGAGGTCGGCGAGCCTGAACTCCAGGTAGCCGAGCGCCACGGCGATCGAGATCTGGCCGAGGTCGAAGGCGGTGCCGGCCGGGCGCAGCTCGGGTCCGAGCGCGCCGACGCTGCGGCGGATCGCCTCGGCGGCGCGGTCGAGCGAGGCCTGCGAGCGCTCGGCCGGCGGGCGCCGCCGCTCGAGCACGATGCCGACCGCGGCGTCGAGGATCCCGTCGCACAGCGCCTGGCAGCGCAGCACCTGCCAGCGGCCGGCGCCCGAGCGCGGGATCAGCGGCGCGGCCGGCACCAGCACGTCCAGGTACTCGCAGATCACCGGGCTGTCGTACAGCGCGACGCCGTCGTCGGTCAGAAGCGCCGGCACCTTGCCGAGCGGATTGACGGCGGCGACCGCGGCCGGGTCCGGCCACGGCACCGCGTCGACGAGCTCGATCCGGTCCGCCAGGCCCTTCTCGATCGCGACCACGCGCACCTTGCGCACGTACGGCGAAGTCGGGGAGTGATAGAGCTTCATGTCGCCTGGCGCCTCGCGTCCCGTCCCGGCCCCGCGGGGGACGGGCGCCGGGCCAGATCATGCCCGCGCGGGTCGGCGGCGTCCACGGCCCGCCCCGGCGCCGCTCAGTCGGCGGCCGGCGCCGGTACCGGCACCGGCGTGTCGAGGTCGATGCCGCTGATCTCGAAGCCGCGGCGAAAGTCGCGGACGTGCTTCGCCATCCAGCTGCGGGCGGTGGCCGCGTCGCCGGCCTCGATGGCGGCGAGCACCGCGCGCTGCGCGACCGCGATGCGCCCGCGCGCCGGCGGCGCGCGGTCGATGATCACCTCGAGCGCCGCGGCCAGCAGCATCAGCAGCGGCTCCTGCGTCAGCACCAGCACGCGGTTGCCGCTCGCGGCCGCGACCGCGCGGAAGAACTCCGCGACCCCGCCGACCGCGGCGCGCGCGGTCGCGTGGTCGGCGCCGTAGGCCTCGACCGCGGCGCGGATCGCGGCCAGCGCCTGCGGCGTCGCCTGCCGGGCCGCGGCCTCGGCGGTGGAGGGTTCGAGCAGCTCGAGCGTCTCCCACACCTCGCGGACGGTGACGTCGTTGAGGGCGAGCGCGTGCCCGATCCGGCCGGCCAGCTGGGTCGCGGCCGGACGGCTGACGACCATGCGCTTGGTGCCGCGGCGCCGCGCCACCAGGTTGGCGCTCTCGAGCTCGCGCAGCGCCTCGCGCACCGTCGAGCGGTTGACCGCGAACTGCGCCGCGAGCTCGACCTCGGACGGCAGCGGATCACCGTCGCGCAGCGTGCGGTCGAGGATCCGCGCCGCGATCGCGCTCGCGACGCGCCGGTAGCCGGGCTCGAAGGACAGCGGCTCGAAGGCCGTGCTCATGCGGCGCCGATGAGCTCGCGGCCGATCAGCATGCGCCGGATCTCCTGCGTGCCGGCGCCGATGTCGTACAGCTTCGCGTCGCGCAGCAGCCGCCCGGTCGGGTAGTCGTTGACGTAGCCGTTGCCGCCGAGCGCCTGGATCGCCTCGAGCGCGACCTGGACCGCATTGTCGGCGGCGCGCAGCAGGCAGGCGGCCGCGGCGCGGCGCGTCTTCAGGCCGCGATCGCAGGCGCGCGCGACCTCGTGCACGTAGGCGCGGCTCGAGAACAGGCTGGCGTAGATGTCGGCGACCTTGCCCTGCATCAGCTCGAAGCTGCCGATCGGCCGGCCGAACTGGCGGCGCTCGCGCACGTACGGCAGCACCACGTCGAGCGCCGCCGACATGAGCCCGAGCGGGCCGCCGGCGATCACGACGCGCTCGTAGTCGAGGCCGTTCATCAGCACCGCGACGCCGCCGTTCTCGCGGCCGAGCACGTTCTCGACCGGTACGCGGCAGTCGCTGAAGACGAGCTCGCCGGTCGGCGAGCCGCGCATGCCGAGCTTGTCGAGCTTCGGCGCCACCGAGAAGCCGGGCGTGCCGCGCTCGACGATGAAGGTCGTGATGCCGCGCGAGGCCTGCTCGGGCGCGGTCTTGGCGTAGACCACGACCAGGTCCGCGTCCGGGCCGTTCGTGATCCACATCTTGCGGCCGTTCAGCAGGTAGTGGTCGCCGCGCCGCTCGGCCCGCAGCCGCATGCCGACGACGTCGGAGCCGGCCTCCGGCTCCGACATCGCGAGCGCGCCGACGTGCTCGCCGCTGACCAGCTTCGGCAGGTGGCGCGCGAGCTGCGCCTCGGTGCCGTTGAGGCGCAGCTGGTTCATGCACAGGTTCGAGTGCGCCGCGTAGCTGAGCCCGACGGCGCCCGAGGCGCGCGAGATCTCCTCCATCGCGACCACGTGCGCGTGGTAGCCGAGGCCGGTGCCGCCGAAGCGCTCCGGGACCGTCATGCCGAGCAGCCCCTGCGCGCCGAGCTCGGGCCACAGGTCGCGCGGGAAGGCGTCGTCGCGGTCGAGGGCGGCCGCGCGCGGCGCGATCCGCTCGCTGGCGAAGCGACGGACCGCGTGGCGCAGCGCGACCAGGTCCTCCTCGAGGCCGGCGTCGAGATCGTCGTCGTGGCTTGCGCCTGCATCGCCCATCTTGGCGTCCTCGTTCGTTTAGGATAGTATGATTGTCGGACAATTTAGGGTCCGAGGGCAAGATGATTCGCCTCACGAGCCAAATTGACGTCAAGAGCGGCGATTTTGCCGCTAACAAGGCGGCTATGGAGTCGATCGTCTCCGATCTGCGCTCGCGCGTCCGGGCCGCGGCGGCAGGCGGTTCCCCCAAGGCGGTCGAGAAGCACCGCGCGCGCGGGCGTCTCCTCGCCCGCGAGCGCATCGACCTCCTGCTCGATGCCGGCGCCCCCTTCCTCGAGTTCTCGGCGCTCGCCGCGCACGGCCTCTATGGCGGGGAGGTGCCGTGCGCCGGCATCGTCACCGGCGTCGGCCGCGTCTCCGGGCGGGAGTGCGTGATCGTCGCCAACGACCCGACGGTCAAGGGCGGCACCTACTACCCGCTGACCGTGAAGAAGCACCTGCGGGCCCAGGAGATCGCCCGCGAGAACCGGCTGCCGTGCGTCTACCTCGTCGAGAGCGGCGGCGCCTTCCTGCCGGCCCAGGACGAGGTGTTTCCGGACCGCGAGCACTTCGGGCGCATCTTCTACAACCAGGCGACCCTGTCCGCGGCCGGCATCGCGCAGATCGCGGTCGTGCACGGCTCGTGCACGGCGGGCGGCGCCTACGTGCCGGCGATGGCCGACGAGAACGTGATCGTGCGCAACCAGGGGATGGTGTTCCTCGGCGGCCCGCCGCTCGTCAAGGCGGCCACCGGCGAGGAGATCGACGCCGAGTCGCTCGGCGGCGCCGACGTCCACTGCCGCGAGTCGGGCGTCTGCGACCACTACGCCGAGAGCGACGCGCACGCGCTCGCGATCGCGCGCCGCATCGTCGCCCGCCTCAGCGCCGCGCCCGACCGGGCACCGCCGGCGGCACCGCGCGAGCCGCTCTACGACCCGGCCGAGCTCTACGGCGTCGTGCCGTCGAGCCTGCGAAAGCCCTACGACGCCCGCGAGCTGATCGCGCGCCTGGTCGACGGCTCCGAGTTCGACGAGTTCAAGCAGCTCTACGGCAGCACGCTCGTGACCGGCTTCGCGCACCTCGCCGGCTACCCGGTCGGGATCGTCGCCAACAACGGCATCCTGTTCTCGGAGAGCGCGCTCAAGGGCGCGCACTTCATCGAGCTCTGCGCCCGCGAGCGGATTCCGCTGCTGTTCCTGCAGAACATCACCGGCTTCATGGTCGGGCGCCGCGCCGAGGCGGGCGGCATCGCGCGCGACGGCGCGAAGATGGTGACCGCGGTCGCGGCCGCGCAGGTGCCGAAGCTGACGCTGATCGTCGGCGGCTCGTACGGCGCCGGCAACTACGCGATGTGCGGGCGCGCCTACGGGCCGCGGCTCTTGCTGCAGTGGCCGAACGCGCGCACCTCGGTGATGGGCGGCGAGCAGGCCGCGACCGTGCTCGCGACGATCCGGCGCGACCAGCTCAGGGCCGCCGGCCAGGACTGGTCCGCGGCGGGCGAGGCCGAGTTCATGGAGCCGATCCGCCGCCAGTACGAGTCGCAGGGCCATCCGTACTACGCGAGCGCGCGCCTCTGGGACGACGGTGTCATCGACCCGCTCGACACCCGCCGCATCCTCGGGCTCGCGCTCGCGATGGTGCGCAACGCGCCGACGCCGGACACGCGCTTCGGCATCTTCCGGATGTAGGCCCCATGACGCCGAACCTACTCGAGACCGAGCCGGCCGCCGGCATCGTGCGCCTCGCGCTCAACCGCCCGGAGCAGCGCAACGCGCTTGACGCGGCGCTGATCGAGGCGCTGCACGGCGCGGTGCTGCGCCACGGCGCGCGGGCCGAGACGCGCGTGCTCCTGATCGCCGCCGAGGGCCCGGCCTACTGCGCCGGCGCCGATCTCAACGCCATGCTCGCCCTCGGCCGCCACGAGCGCGCGGCCAACGTCGCCGACGCCGAGCGCCTCGCGAACCTGCTGCTCGCGGTGCGCGACTGCCCCAAGCCGAGCGTCGCCGTGGTCCAGGGCCCGGCCTTCGGCGGCGGCATGGGCCTGGTCGCGGCCTGCGACCTCGCGCTCGGCTCGAGCGCCGCGCGCTTTCGGCTGCCGGAGGTGCAGCTCGGCCTCGTGCCGGCGGTGATCTCGCCGTACGTGCTCGAGGCGATCGGGCTCAGGCAGGCGCGGCGCTACTTCCTGTCGGGCGAGGGCATCGGTGCCGAGCGCGCCGTCGAGCTCGGGCTGCTGCATGCGGTGGTCGCGCCGCCGGCGCTCGAGACCGAGGCGCTCAGGCTCGCGCGCGAGATCGCGCAGGGCGGGCCGCACGCGCTCGCCGAGTGCAAGCGGCTGATCGCCGACGTCGCGCACCGCGGCCCCGGCGCGGGGCTCGCCGGCGCCACCGCCGAGTGGCTCGCGACGCTGCGCGAGGGGCGCGAGGCGCAGGAGGGCGTCGGCGCCGCGCTCGAGCGCCGCCCGCCCGCGTGGCGTCCGTGAGCCTGCGCCGCCTGCTGATCGCGAACCGCGGCGAGATCGCCTGCCGCGTGATCCGCACCGCGCGGCGGCTCGGCCTGCACACGATCGCGGTGTACTCGGACGCCGATGCCGGCGCGCGCCACGTGCGCGAGGCCGACGAGGCCTGGCGCCTCGGCCCGGCGGCGCCGCGCGACAGCTACCTCGCCATCGACCGCGTGCTCGAGGTCGCGCGGCGCGCGCGCGCCGACGCGATCCACCCGGGCTACGGCTTTCTCTCGGAGCGCGCCGAGTTCGCGGCGGCCTGCGCCGCGGCCGGCATCACCTTCGTCGGCCCGCCGGTGGCGGCGATGGCGGCGATGGGCTCGAAGAGCGCCGCGAAGGAGGCCATGCGGGTGGCCGGCGTGCCGGTGCTGCCCGGCTACCACGGCGCCGCGCAGTCGCTCGAGCGGCTCGAGGCCGAGGCGCTCAAGGTCGGGTTCCCGCTGATCATCAAGCCGAGCGGCGGCGGCGGCGGCAAGGGCATGCAGATCGTCGCGAGCGCCGCGGGGCTCGCCGGCTCGCTCGCAAGCGCGCGCCGGCTCGCCGAGAGCGCCTTCGCCGACCCCGCGCTCTTGATCGAGCGCTACCTGCCGGCGCCGCGGCACGTCGAGGTGCAGGTGCTCTGCGACGGCCACGGCCGCGCGCTGCACCTCGCGACCCGCGACTGCTCGGTGCAGCGCCGCCACCAGAAGCTGATCGAGGAGGCGCCCGCGCCCGGCATCCCCGACGAGGTGCGCGCGCGGCTGCACGCCGCCGGCGTGCGCGTCGCGCAGGCGGTCGGCTACGTCAGTGCCGGCACCGTCGAGTTCCTGTACGCCGACGGCGAGTTCTGGTTCATGGAGATGAACACCCGCCTGCAGGTCGAGCACTGCGTCACCGAGGAGATCCTGGGCCTCGACCTCGTCGAGTGGCAGCTGCGCATCGCCGGCGGCGAGGCGCTGCCGTTCCGGCAGGAGGAGCTCGTGCCGCGCGGCCACGCGCTCGAGGTCCGCGTCTGCGCCGAGGATCCCGCGGCCGGCTTCGTGCCGAGCGCCGGCCGGCTGCTCGAGGTGCGCTGGCCGGAGGCCGTGGCGGGCGTGCGCGTCGACGCCGGCTTCGCGACCGGCGACGAGGTGCCGACGCACTACGATTCGCTGCTCGGCAAGATCATCGGCCGCGGCGGCTCGCGCGCCGCGGCGCTGGCGGCGGCCGCGCGCGGCCTCGAGGCGCTCAGGATCGCCGGCGTCGCGACCAACGCCGGCTGGCTGGCGGACGCGCTCGCCGTGCCCGCGTTCGCGGCCGGCGAGGTGAGCACGCGCTTCCTCGCCGACCACGGCGCGGCGCTCGGCGCCGCGCCGCAGCCGAGCAGCGAGGAGTACGCCCTCGCGGCGCTCGCCGCGGTCGAGTGCCCGGCCGAGCCGCCGCCGGCGGCGCCATCGCCGTGGGACGCGCGCGACGCGTTTCGGGCCAACCTGCCGTGCGCGCAGCAGTGGCTGCTGCGCGCCGCGGGCGCCGAGCAGCGGGTCGAGCTGGTGCGCGAGGGCGCCGGCTACGTCGCGACCGTCGGCGCGGCCGTGCACCGGCTCGCGGCGCGCGCGGTCGCGGGCGGCCTCGACGCCACCGTCGACGGCCGCCGCCGGCGCGTCGACCTGCATCGCGACGGCGACCGGCTCGCGCTGTGGCGCGGCGCGACGCGCATCGACCTCGAGATCGTCGATCCGCGCCACGTCGACGCCAGGGCCTCGGTCCACGAGGGTGAGCTCGTCGCGCGGCTGCCGGGCACGGTGGTCGCGGTGGTGGCGGCCGCCGGCGACGTCATCGACGCCGGCGCGACGCTGATGGTCCTCGAGGCGATGAAGATGGAGCACGCGATCGTCGCGCCGACCGCGGGCACGGTCGTCAAGGTGCACTTCGCCAAGGGCGACCGGGTGCCCGAGGGCGCGGTGTTGGTCGAGGTCGCGCCGCGCGGCGCCGCGGACGCTGCGCCGCCGGCGGACTAGGGCGCTTCGAAGCCGGCCTTCTCGAACACGGCGCGTGCCGCCGGCGAGACCAGGAACGCCGCGAAGCCCGCCGCCGCGGGCGAGGCGCCGCCGACGAGCGCCATCGGATAGCGGATCGGCGCGTGGCTCGACGCCGGGAAGGTGTCGACCACCCGCACCCGCGGCTCGACCCGCGCGTCGGTCGCGTACACCACCCCGAGCGGCGCCTCGCCGCGCGCGACCCACATGAGTGCGACGCGCACGTCCTCGCCGCGCAGCAGGTGCGGCTCGAGCGCCGCCCAGACGCCGAAGGCCGTCAAGGCGGCCTGCGCATAGCGACCGGCCGGGACCGTCGCCGGGTCGGCGAGCGCGAGCCGCCCGCCCCCGAGCGCGGCGCGGAGCGGCGCGCCGGGGCCGAGCCTGAGGTTCAGGCTGCTGCCGGCCGGTGCGATCAGTACCAGCCGGTTGGCGACCAGGTCGCGGCGCGACGCCGTGACCAGCCGGTCGCGCTGCTCAAGGTAGTCCATCCAGGCGGCGTCCGCGGAGATGAAGAGGTCGGCCTGCGCGCCGGCGTCGATCTGGCGTGCGAGCGTGCCGCTCGAGGCGAAGGAGCTGCGCACCGTGACGCCCGTCTGCCGCTGGTAGAGCGCCGCGACCTCGCCGACGGCCTCGGTGAGCGAGGCCGCGGCGAACACGGTGACGCCGTTGCGCTCGGGCGGCGCCGCGGCGGCGGCTCCCGCCGCCAGCATGGCGCCGACTAGCGCGCCGACCTGCAACCAGCTCCTCATGCCGCCTCCCGCCGCGATGTAGCCCGATAACTATAACGCAGCTCCGGCGCGGCGGCGCCAGGCGCGCCCGGGGCGGCCACGCGCGGCGTCCGCGGCGACGACGTCGAGCCCGATTCTGGACTTCGCTATAGCGGATCGACTATAACGAGGCCCGGGTTGCCGGCGGCCAGCCGCCGGCGCGGGGCGCGCCGCCGGTGCGGCAGCAGAAATCGGGGAGCAGTACACGATGTGCGATTCCAGGCGCCCCGGCGCGGGCCCCGGCCGGCGCGGCGGCCGCACGGCGGCGCTGTCCGCGGCGATCGTGGCGACGCTCGGGCTCTCGCTGTCCGGCACCGCGAGTGCCGATCCCGATCCCGAGCTCGACGCGCTCAAGCAGCAGGTCCAGGAGCTGCAGCGCAAGATCGACGCGCTGGCGAAGCAGCAGGCGGCGGCGCCCGCCACCGTGCCGGCCGCCGCGGCCCCCGCCAAGGAGGCGGCGCCCGCGCAGGTCGGCGCGGCGCGGCCGGATGGCCCGCTCAGCATGTACGGCGTGACGCTCTACGGCACGATCGACGTGAACGTCGTGTACCAGACCCACGGCACGCCGCTCAGCGACTACCACCCGGCCGGCACGTACGCCTACATCCAGAAGAACAGCAACAACGCCATCTTCACGCTCAGCGATAACGGCCTCAGCGTGTCGAAGATCGGGCTGACGGGCGACAAGGAGATCCTGAACGGCTGGTCGGGGATCTTCCGGCTCGAGAGCGGCTTCAATCCGCTGTCCGGCAACCTGGTCGACGCCCTGAAGTCGTTGACCGTCAACAACGGCCGGGCGCTGACCGCGCAGACCACCGGCGCCGACTCGAGCTTCGCTGGCGAGCTGTTCAACACCGCGGCGTTCGCCGGGCTCAGCCACAAGCGCTTCGGCACGGTCACCTTCGGCCGCCAGAACGGGCTGCTCGCCGACGGCGCCGGCACCTACGACCCGATGCAGGGCTCGCAGGCGTTCTCGGTGATCGGCATCTCGGGCACCGCTCCCGGCGGCGGCTCCACCGAGAATCGCCGCCTCGACAACTCGGTGAAGTACAACCTGCAGGCCGATGCGCTGCACGTCGCCGCCCTCTACCAGTTCAACGGCGCGACCGGCCAGCCGGGCAGTGCCTATCAGCTTACGCTCGGCGGCATCTTCGCCCAGGGCTCGGTCGACGCGTTCTACTCGAAGAAGTACGACGCGATCACCTCGACCTCGCTGACCGCGGCCCAGGTGGCGACGCTGAACTGCCCGTACAGCTACACGCTGCCCTCGGCCACCGTCAGCCCGCAGTGCGTCGGCGTCGCGGGCGTCGCGACGGCGGGCGGCGGCTTCAACCCGATCGACAAGTCGCTGGCCGGGACGATCTCCGACAACACGGCGTTCGCGGTCATGGGCCGCTACAGCGTCGACAAGCTCAGGCTGTACGGCGGCTACGAGCACATCAGCTACTCGAACCCGCAGACCCCGCTGGCGGCCGGCACCCAGACGATCGGCGGCTACGTGCTCGCCTACGTGAACCAGCAGACCGGCGCTGCCTCGACCTACGCGATCGAGAAGGTGGTGCAGTACTGGTGGGTCGGCGGGAAGTACTCGTTCAGCAAGGCAGTCGACTGGACGGTCGCCTGGTACCACTTCGAGCAGGGCGCGTTCGCCACCGGCGCCAACGCCGGCTGCAACGACGCGCGCGCGGCCAACTGCCAGGGCTCGACCAACGCCATCTCGACGCTGCTCGACTGGAGGCTCAGCCAGCGCTTCGACACCTACGCGGGTGCCGAGTGGTCGGAGGCGAAGGACGGCATGGCCAATGGGTTCCTCTACCGGACCACGATCAACCCGACGATCGGCATCCGCTACACCTTCTGACGCGACCGGCCCCGGCTGCCCCGCTCGCGAGCCGCCCGACGTCTCGCCCTCCCGCCGCAGCACCCCGATCGGGCTCCCCTCGACCGGCGGGTGGCGGACCTGGGGGCGGGGTGCCGTTCGGCGACCTGCCCCGCAGCGCCGGTTCGCGCTCCGGCACGGCCTGTCTCCGGGCGTGGCCCGCCCGCGGTTGGCGGGCCGCCCGGGGTTCGCGACCGCGCGTCCGGGAGGACCCGAGGTGCCCCGTCACGCACGACTTCGGGCATGGGCGCTCCTGGCGCTGTCGCTCCTCCCCATGGCATCCCGCGCCGACGATCCGTGTGCAGCGTTCGCCTGGGACGTCCGTCACGAACGGGCGCTGTTCGCGGCCGCTGCGCGACCGCTTGCGGCCGGCACCACGGTGGCCGCGTCGCCGCCGCTCGCGCCCGACCACATCTACCGGCTGCAGCTCAGCGCTCTGGCGGACGTCGCCTTCGCCGTGCCGCCGGCCAGGACGCCCGGCGCCGACCGTGCCTACGCGGGACTCGCGCGCCTCACGGTCGGGGTGGCCGGTGTGTACCGGATCTCGCTCGATCAGGCGGCGTGGCTGGACGTGGTCGCGGACGGCGCGGCCATCCGCTCGCAGGGGTTCGAGGGGCGCCCGGGCTGCAACGCGCCGCACAAGATCGTCGAGTTCCTGCTGCCGGCGGGGGTACCGCTGACGCTGCAGCTGAGCGGGGCCGCGGGTCCGGGCGTGACGGTGGCCGTCACCCGATCTCCCCGGCAGCGGCCGTAGCCCGCGGCTCGCTGCTGCGGACCGGCAGCCCGCGAATCACCCCGGCCCCGCGCTACGGTCGTCCGGTCGGCCGGCGCCGCCTGTCAACGCAGGTCACGGTGGTGCGCTCTGCTGCCGTCGGCAGCCACCCGCCGACGACCTCGCAAGCGTAGGGTCGCAACCAATCCAGGGAGTCATCATGAAGAAGATCGTCCTCGCCTCGCTCGCCGCTCTGGCACTCGCAGCGGGCGCCGTCGCGCTCGCCGAGAAGGTCCACGACTGGCACGACCTCGACAAGGTCCATCAGCACATCGTGCAGTCGATCCAGGAGATGGAGCGCGCGCGCGCCGCCAACCACTACGACATGGCCGGCCACGGCGCCAAGGCCGAGGAGCTCCTGCGCCAGGCCGAGCACGAGCTGCACGAGGCGGTCGAGGCGGCGAAGGCGGCGCACTGAGCAGCCAGCCCGTCCAACAGCCGCTGCGGGGATCGCGTCGCGCGCGGCGCGACTCCCCGGGCCGGCCGCCCGTCGGCTGCTCGTCACGAGCTGCCGGCGACGCTGCTGACGGTGGCGTGGAGCGCGCGCTACCATCGGCGGCGGAGGGCGCCATGAGCAAGCCGGCAATCCGCTTTCGCCTCGATCTCGGGCCCGGCGAGGCCGTCGGGCCGGGCAAGATCGCGCTCCTCGAGCAGATCGCGGAGTCCGGCTCGCTGTCGCAGGCGGCGCGCGACCTCAAGATGAGCTACAAGCGCGCCTGGCAGCTGCTCGAGAGCCTGAACAGCTCGTTCAAGGAGCCGCTCGCCGTCACCGCGACCGGCGGTCGCCGCGGCGGCGGTGCGACGCTCACCGAGCTCGGCCGCGCCGTGATCCGCAGCTACCGCAGCTTCGATCGCGCGGTCCAGGCCCAGGCGGCGCGCCACTTCCGTCCGCTCGCGCCGTACGTGCGCAGGAGCGCCGCTCCCGGGCGGCGCGCGCCGGTGGTGCGGATGAGCAGCCGCTAGCGAGCGCCGCCGCGCGCGCCGCTACAGGTTCGCGTAGTTGGGCCCCGAGCCGCCCTCCGGCGTCGTCCAGGTGATGATGCCGTAAGGGTCCTTGATGTCGCAGGCCTTGCAGTGCACGCAGTTGGAGGCGTTGATCTGCAGGCGCCGCCCGCCCGCGCCGTCGTCGACCATCTCGTAGACGCCCGCCGGGCAGAAGCGCTCGCAGGGGTTGCCGTATTCCCTGGCGCACTGGTCGCTGCAGATGTGCGTGTCGCGCACCCGCAGGTGCGCCGGCTGGCTCTCCTCGTGCGTGGTCGAGGCGAAATAGACCGCGGCGGCGCGGTCGCGCGGCTTCAGCTCGCGCTCGGCCTGCCAGTGGCGGTCGGGCGAGGCGTAGTCGTCGAGCCGCCTGAGCTGCGCGTAGTCGGCCTGGTTGCGCAGCGTCCACGGCGTGCGGCCGCCGGTCAGCGTCTCGAGGCCGCCGTTCAGGAGCCCGAGCCAGATGCCCTTCTTGAAGCCGGGCTTGAAGTTGCGGACCTTGCGCAGCTCCTGGCCGCCCGGCGAGGCGCGAAAGCGCGCGTCGAAGCCGGCCGGCGCGCCGTGCTCGGCGAGGTGCTCGGCGGCCAGCGCGCCCGAGCGGATCGCCTGGTGCACGCCCTTGATCTTCGGCACGTTCACGAGCCCGCCGGCGCAGCCGACGATCATCGCGCCCGGCATCTCGAGCTTCGGCAGCGACTGCCAGCCGCCGGCGGCGATGGTGCGCGCGCCGTAGGTCAGGAGCTCGCCGCCCTCGAGCAGCGGCCGGACGGAGGGGTGGTTCTTGAACTGCTGGAAGGCCTCGAAGGGCCTGAAGCGCGGGTCGCGGTAGTCGAGCCCGGCGACGTAGCCGACGTAGACCCGGTTCTGGTCGAGGTGGTAGATGAAGCTGCCGCCGTAGGTGCGCCGGTCCATCGGCCAGCCGACCGAGTGCTGGATCAGGCCCGGCTCGGCGCGGCCCTCGGGCAGCTGCCACAGCTCCTTGAAGCCGAGGCCGTAGGCCTGCGGGCAGCAGTCGGCGTCGAGGGCGTACTTCGCGATCAGCTGCTTGGTGATGCTGCCGCGCGCGCCCTCGGCGAGCACGGTGGTCTTCGCGCGCACCTCGGGGCCGGGCGCGAAGTTCGGTCCCGGCTGGTCGTCCTTGTCGAGACCCATGTCGCCGATCTGCACGCCGGCGACCGCGCCCTGCTCGTCGATCAGCGGCTTGGCGGCCGCGAAGCCGGCGAACACGTCGACGCCGAGCGCCTCGGCCGCCTGCGCCAGCTGCGGCGTCAGCATGCCGAGCGAGATGATGAAGTTGCCGTGGTTGTGCGCCTGCGGCGGCGTGATCATCCGGAACGCGCGCTTCGCGGTCAGCAGGCTGAACTCGTCGCGCTTCGCCGGCACGCAGATCCCCGGCGGCGTCTTGCGCCAGTCGGGCAGCAGCGCGTCCAGCGGCCCGGGCTCCATGATGCAGCCCGACAGCGAGTGCGCCCCGACCGCGGCGCCCTTCTCGAGCACGCACACCGAGAGCTCGGGCTTGAGCTGCTTCAGGCGGATCGCGCAGGCGAGGCCGGCCGGCCCGCCGCCGACGATCAGCACGTCGTACTCCATCTGGTCGCGTTCGATGTGGTCTGCGCTCATGCGGTGGCTCGCTCTGCGGGTGTCAGCGGAACTCGGCGCCGTGCAGCGCCTCGAGCGCCTCGATGCCGGCCTTGATCTGCGCCAGCGGCCCGACCACGACGATGGTCATCGCCGCCGGGTCGAGCGCCTCGGCCGCCGCCGCCCGCAACTCCTCGGGCGTGACCGCGTTGACGTGCTCGACGTAGTGCGTCAGCCAGTCGTCGTCGAGGCCCTGCTGGTCGAGGAACGCGAGCTGGGCGAGCAGGCCCGGGCGGCTCGAGGCGCCGAGCACGAAGGTGCCGGCGCGGTAGTTCTTGATCAGCTGAAGCTCCGCGGCCGGGGCGGGCTCGCTGCGCAGCCGGGCGAGCTCGCGGAAGATCTCGCCGAGCGCCGCCGCCGTCTGCGGCGCGTTGACGTCGGTGGCGAGCGCCCAGGCGGCGACGCCCTGGTGCGGCGTGATGTGGCTCGAGGCGCCGTAGGTGTAGCCCTTGTCCTCGCGCAGGTTCTGGTCGAGGCGCGACAGCAGCGAGCCGCCGAGCAGGGCGTTCGCGAGCGACAGGCGCATGAAGCCGGGCGTCGCCGGCGTCGGCACCGGCAGCCCCATCAGGATCGTCGACTGCGTGGCGCCCGGCCGGTCGATGAGGCGCACGATGCGCCGGCGCGCGCCCTCCGGGGCACCCTGGCGCGGCGCCGGGCCGGCGGCCCAGTCGCCGAACGCGGCGCGCAGCGCGCGCTCGACCGCCGGCGGGTCGAAGCGGCCGGCGACGTAGACGTGCGTGCGCGCGGCGCCGAACTCGGTGGCGACGAAGCGCCGCACGTCGTCGATGCCGATCGAGGCGATCTGCGCGTCGGTCGGCAGCGTGCGGCCGTAGACGCTGTCGCCCCAGATGAGGTGCGCCAGCGCCTCGCCGGCGATTGCCTGCGGCTGCGAGCGCGCGATCGCCATCTGCCGCGTCATGTCGGCCTTGAGGCGCGGCAGCTCCGCCGGCGGCAGGCGCGGCCGGCGCAGCACGTCGGCGATCAGCCCGATCGCATCGTCGGCGCGCTCCGCGAGCACGTCGAGCGAGACGCTGAACTGGTCGGGGCCGGCGCCGACCTCGAGCGCGCCGCCCATCTCGGCGGCGGCGCGCGCCACGCCCTCGGCGTCGCGCGCCCCGGCGCCCTCCTTCATCAGGCTGGCGGTCAGGTCGGCGAGCCCGCTCTTGTCGCCGTCGGCGACGTTGCCGGTGCGCAGCGCCACCAGGATCGTGGTCTTCGGCACCGTGCCGAAGGGCACCAGCGTCACGGCGAGGCCGTTCGGCAGCGTGAACTCGTGCTTGGCGGGCAGCGCGAACGGGTGCGGCTGGCCGACCGGCGGCGGGGCCTCGCGCCCGGGTGCCGGGCCCGCGGCGAGCAGCGCACCGAGCGCGGCCGCGATCATCGCGCGCCGGCTCATGGCGCGGCCTGCGGCGCTTTGCCGCCCGGCAGCAGCACGAGGCGCGTGCGGCTGGCGGGCGCGAGGTACTCGCGCGCGGTGCGCTGGATCAGCGCCGGCGTGACCTTGCGAAACTCCGCCTCGATGCGGTCGATGCGGCCGGGGTCGTCATCGAAGAGCGCGAACGAGGCCAGCAGGTCGACGAGGCCGAAGCGGTCGGAGCTGCCGGCGACGTCGTACAGCGCCGAGCGGATCTTGGTCAGCGCCCGCTCGAGCTCGGCCGGCGGCACCGGCCGGCGCCTGAGGCCCTCGACCACCGCGTCGAAGTCGCGCGTGATGGCGCGCTCGCTGCTGGCGGCGTCGTGCACCAGGTAGGCCGACCACAGCATCGGGCCCTGGTAGTCGAACATGTTGCCGACCAGGTTGATGCCGCCCTCGACCGCGTCCGCGTAGCCGCGCTGCTGCACGAGGCGCGCCCACAGCCGGCTGTCCTCGCCCTGCAGCAGGATCTGGTCGATCAGCCCGAAGGCGTACCACTCGGGCGTGTTGCGCGGCGGCACGTGGTAGCCGAACGCGATCGCCGGGCGCGGCGCGCGCGGATCCACGCGCTGGCCGCGGCGCTCGGCATGCTGCGCCGGCTCGCTGACGTCCGCCTGCGCCGGGGCCGGGCGGGTCGGCAGCGGCCCGAAGTAGCGCTCGATCGCGGCGCGCGCCGCGCCGGCGTCGAAGTCGCCGGCCACCACCAGCACCGCGTTCGACGGCACGTAGTAGGTGTCGTAGAACGCGCGCACGTCCTCGAGCGTCGCGCCGTCGATGTCGGCGAAGTCGCCGTAGAAGTTGTGGGCGTTGTACCAGTTGCGGTTCGCGAACTGCGGCAGGTCGAGCCACGGGAAGCCGCCGTAGGGGCGGTCGAGCACGTTGACCCGGACCTCGTTCTTGACCACGTCCTTCTGGTTCTGGAGGCTGGTCGCCGACAGCGCCAGGCCGCGCATGCGCTCGGCCTCGACCCACAGCACCGGCTCCAGCACGTGGCTCGGCACCACCTCGAAGTAGTTCGTGTAGTCGAAGCGCGTCGAGCCGTTGGCGATGCCGCCGTTGCCGCTGACCAGGCGGTCGGCCTCGCCCTTGGCGAGGTTGGTGGTCTCCTGGAACATCAGGTGCTCGAACAGGTGCGCGAAGCCGGTGCGGTTCCTGGGCTCGATCCGAAAGCCGATGTGGTAGTACACCGCCACCGTCACGGTTGGCACCGACGCATCGCGCGACAGCACCACGCGCAGGCCGTTCGGCAGGCGGTAGTAGTCGGCCGCGACCTCGAGGCGCACGGCGGGCGGCGCGGCCGCGGCGGCGGCGGCGGGTTCGGCCGCGCGCGCGACGCCGGCGCACAGCGCGAGCGCGGCGGCGGCCGCGGCGGGGGAGAGCTTGGGCATGGGCACCCGGCGGATGGTGGCGGAGGGCGCGATTATGGCGCGGCCACGCCCGGCGCCGATAGCCGGCGCCGGCCCGGGCTACTTGGGCTGCATCCGGATCGCACCGTCGAGCCGGATGGTCTCGCCGTTCAGCATCGGATTGCGGGCGATCGCGAGCACGAGGTCGGCGAACTCGGCCGGCCGCCCGAGGCGCGACGGGAACGGCACCTGGGCGCCGAGCGAGGCCTGCAGCTCGGGCGTCATGCCCGCCACCATCGGCGTCTCGAAGATGCCGGGGGCGATCGCCATCACGCGGATGCCGGCGCGGGCCAGCTCGCGCGCCATCGGCAGCACCATGCCGATCACGGCGGCCTTGGTCGCCGAGTAGGCGATCTGGCCGATCTGGCCCTCGTAGGCGGCCACCGAGGAGGTGTGGATCAGCAGGCCGCGCTCGCCGTCGGCGTTCGGCGCGTTCGCCTGCATCAGCTGCGCCGCCGCCTTGTCGACGTGCAGCGTGCCGACCAGGTTGATCGCGACGACCTTGGCGAAGAACGCGCCCGACATCGGCCCGTCGCGGCCGAGCATGCGGCCCGCGCCGACGACGCCGGCGCAGTTGACCGCCAGGTTGAGCCCGCCCATGGCGGCGTGCGCGGCGCTCACCGCGGCGTTGACCCTGGCCTCGTCGCTGACGTCGCAGTGCACGAAGCCCGCGCGCGCGCCGAGCTCGGCGGCCGCCTGGCGGCCGGCCTCCTCCTGCACGTCGAGCAGGGCCGCCCGCCCGCCCTCGGCCACGATGCGGCGCGCGACGGCGAGTCCGAGTCCGGAGGCGCCGCCGGTGACGACGGCCTTGAGGTCTGTGGCTTGCATGGCGCGATTGTCTCGCGGCGGCGGGCCGCTGGCTACCGGGGGCCCGGGGGCTAGATCCGCAGGCCGCCGTCCACCTGCACGGTGCGGCCGGTGAAGAACTCGTTCTCGACGATGAACACCGCGGTCTGGGCGATCTCGCGCGGCTCGCCGAGGCGCTTCAGCGGCACGGGACCGGTGACCTTGGCGAGCGTCTCCGGCGTCATGCCGGCGAGGATGTCGGTGGCGCAGAAGCCGGGCGCGATCGCCCCGACGCGGATGCCGTAGCGCGCGAGCTCCTTCGCCCAGGTGGTCGACATCGCGGCGACGCCCGCCTTGGCGGCCGTGTAGTTGGTCTGGCCGGCGTTGCCGTCCTTGGAGATCGAGGAGATGTTGACGATCACGCCGCCGCGGCCGCCGCGCACCATGCGCTCGGCGGCCTCGCGGCCGCAGAGGAACACGCCGGTCAGGTTGACGCCGATGACCGCGTTCCACTGGTCGAGCGTCATCTTGCCGACCACCGCGCCGTCCTTGACCTTGATCAGGAGCGCGTCCTTGACGATGCCGGCGTTGTTGACGAGCACGTCGAGCGCGCCGAAGTCGCGCACGATCGCGTCCATCGTCGCCGTCACCGCGTCCTCGTTCGTGACGTTGCAGGTGTAGTGGCGCGCCACCACGCCGAGCGCGGCGCAGTGGGCGCGCGTCTCCTCGAGGTCGGCGAGGTTGAGGTCGATGAGCGCGAGGTTGCCGCCGCGGCCGGCGAACTCGAGCGCCATGGCGCGGCCGAGGCCGCGGCCGCCGCCGGTGACCACGATCGTCTTGCCCTTGATCTGCATCGTCGCCCTCACCTCTGCCGCCCGCGGCGGCGTGCTGCCTGGCGATTGCGCCGAGGCTCGAGCAGGGGAGTGTGTCGCACTGCCAAACGAAGGCGCGCAAACCCTCCCGCGCGCAGCATGTTAGCGCGTCATGCAACGCAAAAAAACAGCCTGATTCCGAGCTAGGTAAAGTGCTGAATGGGCCGTGCGCGCAGGCGCGCGGCCCGCCCCGGGCGGGCCGGCTGCCGGCCGCTGCCGGGCCTTCGGCGGGCGCTCAGACGAGCTCGACCGCGACCGCCGTGGCCTCGCCGCCGCCGATGCACAGCGACGCGACGCCGCGCCTGCCGCCGCGCGCCACGAGCGCCGCGATCAGCGTCGACATGATGCGCGCGCCGGTGGCGCCGATCGGGTGGCCGAGCGCGCAGGCGCCGCCGTTGACGTTGACCTTGGCCGGGTCGAGCTTGAGGTCGTGGATCGCGGCCAGCGTCACGGCCGCGAAGGCCTCGTTGACCTCGAACAGGTCGACGTCGGCGACCTTCCAGCCGGCCTTCTTCAGCACCTTCTCGATCGCGCCCACCGGCGCGGTCGTGAACCACTCCGGCGCGTGCGCGTGGCTCGCGTAGGCGACGAGCCGCGCCACCGGCTTCCAGCCCTTGGCCTGCGCGGCCGCGCCGCGCGCGAGCACGAGCGCGCTCGCGCCGTCGGAGATCGAGGAGGAGCTCGCCGCGGTCACCGTGCCGTCCTTCTTGAACGCGGCCTTGAGCTGCGGGATCTTGGCGATGTCGCAGGTGAACGGCGTCTCGTCCTTGTCGATCGTGGTCTCGCCCTTGCGCCCCTTGATCGTCACCGGCGCGATCTCGGCGACGAAGGCGCCGCTCTCGACGGCCCTGAGGCTGCGGCGCACCGACTCGGTCGCGAACGCGTCCTGCTGCTCGCGCGTGAAGCCGTACTTCTGCGAGGTGGCCTCGGCGAAACAGCCCATCAGCTGGCCGTCGAAGGGGCTCTGCAGGCCGTCGTAGAACATGTGGTCGATGACCTCGCCGTGGCCCATCCGGTAGCCGCTGCGCGCCTTCGGCAGCAGGTACGGGGCGTTGCTCATCGACTCGAGGCCGCCGGCCACGGCGAGGTCGATGTCGCCGCTCCTGAGCGCATCCGCCGCCAGCATCACGGCGCGCATCGCCGAGCCGCACATCTTGTTGACGGTGGTCGCGGGCACCGAGTTCGGGATGCCGCCGCCGAGCGCGGCCTGGCGCGCGGGCGCCTGGCCGAGGCCGGCCGGCAGCACGCAGCCCATGATCACTTCCTGCACCGCCTCGCCCGCGACGCCGGCCGCGGTGAGCGCGCCCTTGATCGCGGCGGCGCCGAGCTGCGTCGCGCTCGCGGGCGCGAGCGCCCCGAGGAAGGCGCCGATCGGCGTGCGCTTGGCGGACAGGATGAGGACGGTTTCGGCGCTCATGGGAACTCCACTCGGTTGGCGGCCGCACGAGTCTACGCCTCCGAGTTTTTGCGGTGCAACGTAGACTTTCGTCTACCGCCGCGGCGCGCGCGAGACGTCCGCCGCGACCCCTGGGGGGTTACCGTGGAATTCCATAAACTCTCAGTGGTTCAATGTATTACGTGCATACCAGGCGAGTTAAAAAACAGTCAATCCGGCTTGTTTTGAAGCGACGGGCTGTGCGCTGCTAGACTCGCCCGTGCCGCCCGCGCAGGCTTCGCCGCGCGCCCGGCCGCCGGCCCCGGGCGCTGCCGCCGACCGAAGAGGATTCCGTCGATGAGCACTCCTGTCCCGCGCGCACCGCTGCCCACCGCCGAGGAGCGCGGGCCGCTGCGCTTCGTCACCGCGGCGTCGCTGTTCGACGGCCACGACGCCGCGATCAACATCATCCGCCGCATCCTGCAGGCGCAGGGCGCCGAGGTCGTGCACCTCGGCCACAACCGCTCGGTCGCCGAGATCGTGCGGGCCGCGATCCAGGAGGACGCCGACGGCGTCGCGGTCAGCTCCTACCAGGGCGGCCACAACGAGTACTTCCGCTACATGGTCGACATGCTGCGCGAGCGCGGCGCCGGCCACATCCGCATCGTGGTCGGCGGCGGCGGGACGATCGCGCCCGACGAGATCGCGATGCTCGAGGGGCACGGCGTCGAGAAGATCTACACGCCGGACGACGGGCTCAGGCTCGGCCTCGGCGGCATGATCAGCGACGTGCTGGCGCGGGTGCGCGCCTGGCGCCGGCCGGCGTTCGTGCCGGGCCCGCTCGGCGCCGACGACCACCAGCGCATCGCGCAGGCGATCTCGGTGCTCGAGGCCGACGAGTTGGGCGCCGCCGGGCCGCTGCGCGATCTGGCGCTCAAGACGCTGAACCGCCCGCCGGTGATCGGCGTCACCGGCACCGGCGGCGCCGGCAAGTCGTCGCTGACCGACGAGCTGCTGAACCGCCTGCTGCGCTTCTTCCCGGCGCGGCGCATCGCGGTCGTGGCGATGGACCCGACGCGGCGCCGCGGCGGCGGCGCGCTGCTCGGCGACCGGATCCGGATGAACGCGCTCGAGTCGGAGCGCGTCTTCATGCGCTCGCTCGCGACCCGCCGCCAGCACCTCGCGACCAGCGCCGTGCTCGCCGACACGATCCAGCTGCTGAAGTTCGCCGGCTTCGACCTGATCGTCGTCGAGACCGCCGGCATCGGCCAGAGCGACACCGAGATCGTCGACCTGGTCGACCTGTCGCTGTACGTGATGACGAGCGAGTACGGGGCGGCGAGCCAGCTCGAGAAGATCGACATGCTCGACTTCGCCGACTTCATCGTGCTCAACAAGTTCGAGAAGCGCGGCGCCGAGGACGCGCTCAGGGACGTGCGCAAGCAGTGGAAGCGCAACCACCCGGACCAGCTGCGGCTGCCCGACGAGGAGGTGCCGGTCTACCCGACGATCGCCAGCCAGTTCAACGACGCCGGCGTCAACCGCCTGTTCGCGGCGCTGTGCGCCCGGCTCGACGAGCAGTGGGGCCGGCTACAGCCGTGGCGCCCCGGCACCCTCGAGCCGCTCGGGCTGCCGCGGCGCGCCGCGCTGATCCCCGGCGAGCGCGTCCGCTACCTCGCCGAGATCGCCGACGGCGGGCGCCGCGCGCGTGCCGCGATCGGCCGCGAGGCGGAGGCGGCGCGCCGCGCCGAGGGCTACCGCGCGGCGCTCGAGGCGCTCGGCTGCGCGCTCCTGCCGGCGCCCTTCGAACGCTACCCCGAGACGGTGCTCGCGGGCTCGCCGCCCGAGCTCGCGCGGCTCAGGCGCGCCTACAACGAGGCGCTCGACGCGGTCGGCGAGGAGGGACTCAGGCTGCTGCGCGAGTGGCCGGCGCGCGCGCAGAGCGCGACCGACGCCGAGTACACCTACGTGGTGCGCGGCCGGGAACTCAAGGGCGAGAACTACAGCCAGTCGCTGTCGCAGCAGCCGATCCCGAAGCTCGCCGTGCCGCGCTACCTCGGCGCCGGCGACCGGCTGCAGTGGCTGAAGCAGGAGAACCTGCCGGGCGCCTACCCGTACACCGGCGGCGTCTACCCCTACCGGCGCGAGGCCGAGGATCCGACGCGGATGTTCGCCGGCGAGGGCCTGCCGGAGCGGACCAACAAGCGCTTCCACTACCTCGCCGCCGGCTCGACCGCCAAGCGCCTGTCGACTGCGTTCGACTCGGCGACGCTGTACGGCGAGGACCCGGACGAGCGCCCGGACATCTACGGCCGCATCGGCAACTCGGGCGTCTCGATCGCGACGCTCGACGACATGAAGCGGCTGTACTGCGGCTTCGACCTGTGCGCGCCGGCGACTTCGGTGTCGATGACCATCAACGGCCCGGCGCCGATCATCCTCGCGATGTTCATGAACACCGCGATCGACCAGCGCATCGAGCGCGAGCTGCGCGCGGCCGGCCGCTGGGAGGACGCCGCGCGCGCGCTGGAGGCCTCGTGGCGGGGTGCCGCGCGCCCGGCCTATCGCGGCGAGCTGCCGGCCGGCAGCGACGGCTGCGGGCTCGGCCTGCTCGGCGCCTCCGGCCCCGAGCTGGTGGCGGCGGGGCTGCTGGCGCCGGCCGACTACGCCCGGCTGCGCGGCGAGGCGCTCGCGCAGGTGCGCGGCACCGTGCAGGCCGACATCCTCAAGGAGGACCAGGCGCAGAACACCTGCATCTTCTCCACCGAGTTCGCGCTCAGGATGATGGGCGACGTGCAGGCGTACTTCATCGAGCAGGACGTGCGCAACTTCTACTCGGTGTCGATCTCCGGCTACCACATCGCCGAGGCCGGCGCGAACCCGATCAGCCAGCTGGCGTTCACGCTCGCCAACGGCTTCACGATCGTCGAGTACTACCTGGCGCGCGGCATGCGCATCGACGACTTCGCGCCGAACCTGTCGTTCTTCTTCTCGAACGGCATGGACCCGGAGTACGCGGTGATCGGCCGGGTCGCGCGCCGCATCTGGGCGCGCGCGATGCGCGAGCGCTACGGCGCCGCGGCGCGCAGCCAGATGCTGAAGTACCACGTGCAGACCTCGGGCCGCTCGCTGCACGCCCGCGAGATCCAGTTCAACGACATCCGCACCACGCTGCAGGCGCTGTATGCGCTGTTTGACAACTGCAACAGCCTGCACACCAACGCCTACGACGAGGCGCTGACGACGCCCACCGAGGAGAGCGTGCGGCGCGCGGTCGCGATCCAGCTGATCATCAACCGCGAGCTCGGCCTCAACAAGATCCAGAACCCGTGGCAGGGCTCGTTCGCGATCGAGCAGCTGACCGACCTGGTCGAGGAGGCGGTGTACCGCGAGTTCGACGCGATCGCCGAGCGCGGCGGCGTGCTCGGCGCGATGGAGACGATGTACCAGCGCGGCAAGATCCAGGAGGAGAGCCTCTACTACGAGCACCAGAAGCACGACGGCTCGCTGCCGATCGTCGGCGTCAACACCTTCCTGCCGGCGCACGGCGCCGAGGAGCCGCACGCGGCCGAGCTGATCCGCTCCACCGACGCCGAGAAGGACTCGCAGGTGGCCGCGGTGCGCGCCTTCCAGGCGCGCCACGCCGCGCACGCGCCCGCGGCGCTGGCCCGGCTGCAGGCGGTCGCCGCGCGCGGCGACAACGTGTTCGCGGAGCTCATGGAGACCGTGCGGGTGGCCTCGCTCGGCCAGATCTCGCACGCCCTCTACGAAGTCGGCGGCCAGTACCGCCGCAACATGTAGCCGGCCGTCAGGCGTCGAGGTCCGGCTCGCCGAGCTCGGTCAGGATCGCCGCCCGCGCCGCGTCCTTGAGGCGCAGCGCCGCGACCCGCTCGGCGCTCGCCGGCGGCGCCGCGAGCGGCGCGAGGATCTCGACCCCGATGGCGCCGCGGCGCGGCAGCCAGGCATTGCAGGGCAGCACCGCGCGCGCGCCGACGATCGCCACCGGCACGACGGGCAGCCCGGCACGCGCCGCGGCGACGAAGGCGCCGACGTGGAAGCGGTGCATGCCGACGGCCTCGGTGAAGGTGCCCTCCGGGAACGCCGCCAGCGACTCGCCGGCGAGCGCGGTCTTGAGCACGCGGCGCGCGTCGACGCCGCCCTGGTGGCGGTTGTAGCGGTCGACGAACTCCGAGCCCAGCCGGCGCAGCAGGAGCCCGGCGAGAGGCACCCGCACCATCTCCTTCTTGATGATGAAGGCGAAGCGCGCCGGCAGCGCGGCCTGCAGCACGACGCCGTCGATGTAGCTCGAGTGGTTCGCGACGACGACGCAGGCCTCGCCCGGCAGGCGCTCGAGACCGCCCACGGTGAAGGGCATGCCGGCGAGCGCGAAGAACAGCCGCGCCCCGCGGCGCGCCATGCGGCGGCGCAGCGCGACCGAGGGCGTCGGCAGGGCGAGCAGCAGCACCACGAGCGCGACGGTCGCGAGCGCGAGCCAGCACCACAGACCGTAGCCGAGGCGCAACAGGCTTCTCATTCCGATACTTACACCGCTCGGGCGGACCCCGACTTAATGTGAACCATTTCTCTTTATGTCAACCGGCCATGGCTTTCGTGAGACAGGTCACGTACCGGGCCGCCGGCCGTGGGGATACTGGTCCGCGACGTCCGCCATGGGGCGCGACGAGGTGGTCAGATTCGTGCCAGAACGCCGCGGATTGTGCCGTTCTAAGGCTGGGGTTGCCCAGTGCCGCAGCGTCGACGTGATCCTACAGCGCAACAGAGATCGGCGGTTAACCCCAAGATGCATGCCAAGGCCGTGAAGCCGGCGCGCGAGGCGCCTGCCGAGACCGATCCCGCGATCGGCCGGTTCCTCGACGCCGTGTGGATGGAGCGCGGGCTGTCGCAGAACACGCTCGCCGCCTACCGCGCCGATCTGACGGCGCTGACCCGCTGGCTGGAGGCGCGGCGCGTGGTCGTGACGCGCACCAGCCGCAACGACCTGCTCGCCTTCATCGCCTCGCGCGTCGAGGGCGGTGCCCGGCCGCGCTCGACCGCGCGCCAGCTGTCGAGCTTCCGCCGCTTCTTCCGCTTCCTGGTCCGCGAGGGCGCGGTGGTCGAGGACCCGACGGCGCAGATCGCGATGCCGAAGATCGGCCGCTCGCTGCCGAAGTCGCTCACCGAGGACGAGGTCGAGGCGCTGCTCGCGGCGCCGACGGTCTCGGACCCGCTCGGACACCGCGACCGGACCATGCTCGAGGTGCTGTACGCGACCGGCCTCAGGGTCTCGGAGCTCGTCAGCCTCAAGCACTCGCAGGTCAACACCAACCAGGGCGTGATCCGCATCGTCGGCAAGGGCAACCGCGAGCGGCTGATCCCGCTCGGCGACGAGGCCGTGCGCTGGCTGGCGGAGTTCGTGCACGGGCCGCGCACCGAGATCCTGCTCGAGCGCCAGACCGACTACCTGTTCCCGACCCGGCGCGGCGACCGCATGACGCGCCAGGCCTTCTGGCACATCATCAAGCGCTACGCGCGCAAGGCCGGGGTCGCCAAGGAGCTGTCGCCGCACACGCTCAGGCACGCCTTCGCGACCCACCTGCTGAACCGCGGTGCGGACCTCAGGGTCGTGCAGATGCTGCTCGGCCACAGCGACCTGTCGACCACCCAGATCTACACGCACGTCGCCCGCGAGCGCATGAAGGAACTGCACTCGGCGCACCACCCGCGCGGCTGAGCGCGGCGCCTTTGCTAGACTGCCGGAACTGTCCCCGCCGCCCACGGTCCTAAGCTAGGCGCCGGTTCCGGAGTCCGTCATGCCCACCCGATTCGCCCGTCGTCGCCTGGCCGCGGCCACGCTCGCCGTCCTCGGTCTCGCCGCGGCCTTGGCCGCGCTCGCGGCCGACCCGAAGCCTGACCCCAAGGCCGACCCGCGCGCCGCGATCGCCAAGAAGCTCGAAGTGCCGGTCGACGCCGTCCGGCCGAGCGTCGTCGCCGGCCTGTACGAGGTCGCGCACGGCGGCGAGGTGCTGTACGTCACCGGCGACGGCCGCTACGCCTTCACCGGCGACCTGTACGAGACCGACAAGGGCAAGAACCTCACCGAGCAGCGCCGCAGCGAGACGCGCCTCGCCGCGCTCAAGACCGTCGCCGACGAGGAGGCGATCATCTTCTCGCCGAAGACGCCGCGCTACACGGTCACCGTGTTCACCGACGTCGACTGCCAGTACTGCCGCAAGCTGCACAGCGAGATCGCCGAGTTCAACCGCCTCGGGGTGCGGGTGCGCTACGTGTTCTACCCGCGCTCCGGCCCGGGCACGGACTCGTGGCGCAAGGCCGAGGTGGTCTGGTGCTCGGCCAACCGCCAGGAGGCGCTGACGCGCGCCAAGCAGGGCGCCGAGGTCACCGGCAAGGTCTGCAAGAACACGCCGGTGGCGCGTACCTATGCGCTCGGCCAGGAGCTCGGCATCCGCGGCACGCCCGGGATCTTCACCGACCGCGGCGACTACCTGCCGGGCTACTACCCGCCGGCGCAGCTGGTGGAAAAGCTGAAGGAACTCGAGACCGGCGGCGCCGGCTGAGCCGGCGGCCGGCCGGGCCTCAGCGCTCGAGCAGCGACAGCTTGCCGGGGCGGCCCTTCCACTCGTCGGCGTCGGCCGGCGGCGGCTTCTTCTCGTTGATCACCGGCCAGTTCTTGGCGAGCTCGGCGTTGAGCTTGAGGAACTGTTCCTGCCCCTTCGGGATCTCCTCTTCCGAGTAGATCGCCTCGACCGGGCACTCCGGCTCGCACAGCGTGCAGTCGATGCACTCGTCGGGATCGATGACCAGGAAGTTCGGGCCCTCGTGGAAGCAGTCCACCGGGCAGACCTCCACGCAGTCCATGTACTTGCACTTGATGCAGTTCTCGGTGACGACGAACGTCATGATCGCTCTCGGCTGGGTCGTGGTCGCGGTACGCCGCGCGCGCGGCGCGGCGCGGGCAGGCGTGCATTCTATACGAGGGCGCCTACGACGTGCCGCGCGGCCAGGACGGCCGGTCGAAGTCCGTCAGGTGCAGGCCGGCGACGCCGCGCGCGCGGTCATCGAGATAGCGCCTGAGCGCGAACTCGACGCTCGGGAAGGCGATCTCGGACCACGGGATGTCCTCGGCGCGGTACAGCCCGACCTCGAGGCTCTCGGCGCCGGCGCCGAACTCGGGCGCCGGCAGCCGCGCGCGGAACATCACGTGCACCTGGTGCGCGTGCACGACGCTGACCACCGCCAGGAGGCTGCCGATCTCGACCCGCGCGAGGGCCTCCTCCCACGACTCACGCGCCGCCGCCGCCTCGAGCGTCTCGCCGTTCTCCATGAAGCCGGCCGGCACGGTCCAGAAGCCGAGCCTCGGCTCGATCGCGCGCCGGCACAGCAGGATCCGCCCGTCGTGCTCCGGCACGCAGCCGACCACGAGCTTCGGGTTCTGGTAGTGGATCGCGCTGCACGCCGGACAGACGTAGCGCGCCAGGTGGTCGCCGGGCGGCACGCGCAGTTCGACGGGCTGACCGCACTGGCTGCAGTACTTCATGGGCTCCGCGGGGGCTGGTGCCGGTGGAGGGACTCGAACCCACACGCCTTTTGGGCGGACGATTTTGAGTCGTCTGCGTCTACCAATTCCGCCACACCGGCGCGGGCCGGCATCCTAACACGCGCCGCCGGCGCGCCGGCTGCGACGCTCTGCCGGGCTGGCGCATCCTAAGTCCCCGTGAGGCTCCACGAAGTCGACCTGTCGCCGACCACGCTCGCGCTCGCCAAGAGCGGCGACGGCGCCGCGCTCGCGGCGTTCTACGCCGCCTGCGCCGCGCCCGCGTACACGGTGATCCGGCGCATCGTGCCGGGCCCGGCGGCCGACGACCTCTTGCAGGACGCCTTCCTCGACGCCTTTCGCGGCCTGCCGCGCTTTCGCGGCGACGTGCCGCTCGGCGCGTGGTTTCGCAGCATCGTCGTGCGCCGCTGCTACATGCACCTGCGCTCGCCCTGGCAGCGCAGCCGCGACTGGCTGGGCGACCTGCTCGAGCGCCTGGACGCGGCGCCGGCCGCGGCGCCGGCCGGCCTCGCGCTCGACCTCGAGCGCGCCCTCGAGCGGCTGCCGCCGCTCACCCGCCTCGTCGTCTGGCTGCACGACGTCGAGGGCTACACGCACGAGGAGATCGCAGCGGCGACCGCGCGCACGCCGAGCTTCTCGAAGTCGCAGCTGGCGCGCGCGCACGCGCGGCTGCGCGCCTGGCTCGAGCCCGAGCCGCGCGGCGCCTGCGCCGCGGCCGCGCCGGCCATGCCGCTGGAGGAATCCCGATGAACCACGACGACGATCAGGAGACGGTGGCGCGCGCGCTCAGGGCGCTGCCCGAACTGGCGCCGCCCGCCGACGGCTGGGCGCGGCTCGCGCGCCGGCTTGAGCGCGGCGCCGCCGGCGCGCGGCCGGCGAGCGCGCGGCCGGCGGTCGCGCTCGCGATCGCCGCGGCGACGCTCGCGATCGCGGCGCTCGCGCTCTGGCCGGCGCTCGAGCGCGGCACGCGCGCGACGCCGGCGCCGGCCGCGGCGCCCGCCGCGGACGAGGCGCCCGAGCTCGCCGCCCGCTCCGCCGGCCTCGAGCGGCTGCTCGGGGCGCTGCCGCCGGCGCGCGCCACGCGCGCGAGCACCGCGCAGACCGCGGCGCTGCTCGAGGACCGGATCGCGCTCGTCGACGAGCGCCTGAGCGCGACCGCCGACGAGTCGCTGCCGCCGGCGGCGACAGAGGCGCTGCTGCGCGAGCGCGTCGCGCTGCTCGATTCGCTGGTTCGCGTCCGCGCTGCCGAGTCGGTCGGGCAGACGCTGTGAGGTTCCATCTGGCCGGAGGTCGTCGATGAACAGGATGCATTGCGGGCTGTGGGGGCTCTTGGGCGCGCTCTGGCTGGCGGGCGCCGCCGCGGCCGGCGCTGAGGCGAGACCGGCCGACGCGGCGCCGGGCGCCGACGACGAGGCGCGCCTCGAGCGCCGCCTCGAGGCGGCGCAGAAGCGCCTCGAGCAGGCGGCCAAGGAGGTCGCGGAGCTCTCCGCGGGCATGGCCGGCGAGCACATGAAGGAAATCCAGATCCACATCGGCGAGCCGCGCGCGATCCTCGGCGTGCAGCTCGGCGAGGCGCGCGCCGGCGGCGGCGTGCGCGTCGCCGGCGTCAGCCCGGGCGGTGCGGCCGCCGCGGCCGGCGTCAAGCCGGGCGACGTGATCCTGAGCGTCAACGGCCACCGCGCCGCCACCAGCGCCGACGTCAGCCACGACGTGCGCGCGCTGAAGCCGGGCGAGGAGGCCAAGCTCGAGCTCGAGCGCGCCGGCAAGGTCGAGCACGTCGTCGTCGTCACGCGCGGCGTCGACCCGCGCGTCGCGCTGCTCGGCGGCGACTACAACCTCAACCTGCCGGACATGGCCTCGCTCGGCACGATGGTCGAGGACTGGCGCTTCGGCCACAGCAGCGGCTGGGGCGAGCTCGAGCTGTGCGCGCTGTCACCGGAGCTCGGCCGCTACTTCGGCACCGACAAGGGCGTGCTGGTCGTCAAGGCGCCCGCCGACGGCACGCTCAAGCTCAGGGACGGCGACGTGATCACGGCGATCGACGGCCGCGAGCCGCAGGGGGTGTCGCATGCGCTGCGGATCCTGCGCTCGTACCAGACCGGCGAGCACGTGACGCTCGCGATCCTGCGCGACCACAAGCCGCAGAAGGTCGACGTCGAGATGCCGGCCCGGACCGCGCACGAGGGCCATGCGCTGCCGCGCGCGCCGGCGCCGCCCGCGCCGCCAGCGGCGCCCGGCACGCCGCGCGCGCCGGCCGCGCCCGCGCCGCCGCCGGCAGCGCCGGCGCCGCCCGCGGCGTCGCCCGGTGCCGATGCCTGAGCCTCGGCCCGGGGCGCGGCGGCCTGCTACGATCCGCGCCCCATGGCCGACTCCGCCCCCGAGCGGCGCCTGACGCGCGCCGACTTCCGCTTCGAGCTGCCCGCCGAACTGATCGCGCAGCAGCCGCCGGCGGTGCGCGGCGCGAGCCGGCTGCTGGCGCTCGACGGCGCGGGCGGCGGCCGGCGCGACCTCGGCTTTCCGGACCTCGCGACGCTGCTCGCGCCGGGCGACCTGCTGGTGCGCAACGACACGCGCGTGCTGCCGGCGCGGGTCCACGGCCACAAGGCCACCGGCGGCGCCGTCGAGCTGCTCGTCGAGCGCCTCCTCGGCGAGCGGCGCTTCAGCGCCCAGCTGCGCTCGAGCAAGGGCGCGCGCGCGGGACAGGAGCTCAAGCTCGCCGGCGGCGCGCTCGCGCGCGTGGTCGCGGTGGCCGACGGCCTCGCCGAGCTCGAGCTCGACCGCGGCGTGCGCGACTACCTCGAGGCGCACGGCGAGGTGCCGCTGCCGCCCTACATCGCGCGGCCGGCCGAGGCGGCCGACCGCGCGCGCTACCAGACGGTGTACGCGCGCGCCCCGGGCGCGGTGGCGGCGCCGACCGCGGGCCTGCACTTCGACGCGCCGCTGCTCGCGGCGCTCGCGGCGCGCGGCGTCGAGGTCGCCGACCTCACGCTGCACGTCGGTGCCGGCACCTTCCAGCCGCTGCGGAGCGACGACCTCGACGCGCACCGCATGCACGCCGAATGGCTGGCGGTGCCCGCGGCGACCGTGGCCGCGGTCGCGGCGACGCGCGCGCGCGGCGGGCGCGTGGTCGCGGTCGGCACGACCGTGGTGCGCAGCCTCGAGAGCGCCGCCGCGGGCGGCGCGCTCGCGCCCTTCGAGGGCGAGACGCGGCTCTTCATCCGGCCGGGCTTCCGCTTTCGGGTGGTCGATGCGCTCGTGACGAACTTCCACCTGCCGGAGTCGACGCTCTTGATGCTGGTGTGCGCCTTCGCCGGCCGCGAGGCGGTGCTCGATGCCTACGCGCACGCGGTGCGCAGCGGGTATCGTTTCTTCAGCTACGGCGACGCGATGTTCGTGACGCCGGCGGACGAGGCGAGGCGGCGGCCGTGAACTTCGACCTGATCGGCAGCGACGGCGCGGCGCGGCGCGGGCGGCTGAGCTTCGCGCGCGGCAGCGTCGAGACGCCGGCGTTCATGCCGGTCGGCACCTACGGCACGGTCAAGGCGATGACCCCCGAGGAGCTCGTCGCCGGCGGCGCCGAGATCGTGCTCGGCAACACCTTCCACCTCTGGCTGCGGCCCGGGCTCGAGGTCATCGCGGTGCACGGCGGACTGCACCGCTTCATGCACTGGGAGCGTCCGATCCTGACCGACTCGGGCGGCTTCCAGGTGTTCAGCCTCGCCAAGCTCAGGAAGCTGAGCGAGGCGGGCGTGCGCTTCCGCTCGCCGGTGGACGGCGCCGAGGTGTTCCTGTCGCCGGAGGAGTCGATGCGCATCCAGCGCGCGCTCGGCGCCGACGTCGCGATGCAGTTCGACGAGTGCACGCCGTACCCGGCCGGCGAGCGCGAGGCGCGCGAGTCGATGGAGCTCAGCCTGCGCTGGGCGCGACGCAGCCGCGATGCGTACTACGACGAGGCGGCCGGCGCGCCGCCCGGGGTGCTGTTCGGGATCGTGCAGGGCGGCATGCACCGCGCGCTGCGCGAGGCCTCGTGGGCCGGGCTCGCCGAGCTCGGCCTGCCCGGCCACGCGCTCGGCGGGCTCGCGGTCGGCGAGCCGGAGGAGGAGCGCCTGCGGGTGCTCGAGGAGACCGTGCCGCTGATGACCGCGACGCTGCCGCGCTACCTGATGGGCGTCGGCCGGCCCGCGGACCTGGTCGAGTCGGTCGCGCGCGGCATCGACATGTTCGACTGCGTGATGCCGACGCGCCACGCGCGCAACGGCCACCTGTTCACGCGCGCGGGCGTGCTCAACATCCGCAACGCCCGCCACGCCGCCGACCCCGGGCCCGTGGACCCGGGCTGCGACTGCTACACCTGCCGCCACTATTCGCGCGCCTACCTGCGCCATCTGGACCGGGCCGGCGAGATCCTCGGCAGCCGCCTGAACACGATCCACAATCTGCACTTCTATCAAGCGCTTATGAAGGCGATCCGGACCGCGATCGAGTCGCGTCGCTTCGCCGCGTTCCGCGCCGACTTCCACGCCGCGCAACGCGAAGAGGCTGAGCCGCCTGTGGCATAATACGCGGCTACGCCCATCAGACCGCATCCCGGGGAAATAGCATGGATCTTCTGATTTCGACGGCCTACGCGCAGGCGGCCGGCGGCTCGCCGCAGTCGACGCTGATGCAGATCGCGCCGATCGTCGTGCTGTTCGTCGCCTTCTACTTCCTGCTGATCCGCCCGCAGACCAAGACGGCCAAGGAGCACCGCGAGAGGGTCGCCCAGCTCGCGGTCGGCGACGAGGTCGTGACCGCCGGCGGCCTGCTCGGCCGCGTCAGCGAGGCCGGCGAGACCTTCGTCACCGTCGAGGTCGCCAAGGGCGTGGAAGTGAAAGTGCAGCGCTTCCAGGTCTCGCAGCTGATGCCGAAGGGCACCTACAAGAGCGCCTGAGCCGCGCAAGAGCGCCGCCGAGGCGCCCGACACGGAGCACCGTCCGGCATGAACCGTTACCCTCTCTGGAAGAGCCTGCTGTTCGCGGGCGTGATGCTGCTGGCGCTGGTGCTGGCGCTGCCGAACGTGTTCGGCTCGGCGCCGGCGCTGCAGCTGTCGCGCAAGGACGGCGAGCTGTTCAAGGGCGCATCCGCCGCGCAGCCGTTCCTCGACCTCTTGGCGCGCGCGCAGGTGACGCCGGACACCTCGTTCGTGCAGGACGGGCGCGTGGTGCTGCGCTTCGTCGACGTGCCGGCGCAGCTGAAGGCGCGCGACCTGATCGAGGCCTCGTCCCCCGGCGCCTACGCGATCGCGACCACCTTCGCCTCGGGCGCGCCGGCGTGGGTGCGCGCGATCGGCCTCAGGCCCATGAGCCTCGGCCTCGACCTCAGGGGCGGCATCTACCTGGTCTACGAGGTCGACGTCGACGGCGCCGTCAAGCAGACGCTGCAGCGGCTCGAGCGCGACTACCGCCTCGCGCTGCGCGAGAAGAAGATCCAGTACGAGTCGGTCGAGGGCGGCGCCGGCGGCGTCGTGGTCACGCTCAAGGACGCGGCGCGGCTCGACGACGCCAAGGCCGCGCTGGCCGCGGTCGACCCGAACGTGACGCTCACCGCGAGCGAGGCGACGCTGCGCGCGACGCTGTCCGATACCCAGGTCCGCCAGCGCCAGGACTTCGCGATCCAGCAGAACATCACCGCGCTCGGCAACCGCGTCAACGCCCTCGGCGTGTCCGAGGCGAGCGTGCAGCGCCAGGGCGCGAACCGGATCGCCGTGCAGCTGCCCGGCGTGCAGGACGCGAGCGAGGTCATCCGCCTGCTCGGCAAGACCGCGACGCTGGAGTTCCGCCTCGTCGACCAGACCGGCAACCCGATCGAGGCGCAGCAGACCGGCCGCGCGCCGCTCGGCACCAAGCTCTACAAGGAGCGCAACGGCCGGCCGGTGCTGCTGAAGCGCGAGGTCATCGTCTCCGGCGAGCAGCTCACCGACGCGACCTCGACCTTCCAGCAGGGCGAGCCGGCGGTCAGCATCCGGCTCGACGCGCGCGGCGGCGCGGAGATGCTGCGCACCACGCGCGAGAACCTCGGCAAGCCGATGGCGGTCGTGTTCATCGAGCGCGAGCGCCAGCTGCGCGAGCAGGGCGGCCAGAAGGTCGCGATCGACGTCACCAAGGAGGAGGTGATCAACGTCGCCACCATCCGCGGCGTGTTCTCGAACCAGTTCCAGATCACCGGCCTGACCGGGCGCGAGGGCCAGGAGCTCGCGAAGCTGCTGCGCGCCGGCGCGCTGGCGGCGCCGGTGTTCATCGTCGAGCAGCGCCTGATCGGCCCGAGCCTCGGCCAGGACAACATCGACAAGGGCATGCGCGCGCTGCTGATCGGCTCGGGGCTGCTGTTCGTGTTCATGGCGCTCTACTACAGCGCCTTCGGCCTGGTCGCGAACTTCGTGCTGGTCTGCAACGTCGTGCTCTTGACGGCGTGCCTGTCGCTGTTCGGCGCGGCGCTGACGCTGCCGGGCATCGCCGGCATCATGCTGACGGTCGGCATGGCGGTCGACGCCAACATCCTGATTTACGAGCGCATCCGCGAGGAACTGCGCCACGGCAACACGCCGCACGCGGCCGTCAAGGCCGGCTTCGAGAAGGCGCTCTCGGCGATCGCCGACGCCAACGTCACCACCCTGATCGCGGGCGTCGTGCTGTTCCTGTTCGGCACCGGCCCGATCAAGGGCTTCGCCGTGGTGCTGTCGGTCGGCATCCTGACGACGCTGTTCACCGCGCTGATGGGCACCCGCACCGTCATCGGCCTGATCTGGGGCCACCGCGCCCAGATCAAGCACCTGCCGGTCTAGCGCGAGGAGTCTGCGAGCCATGGAAATCCTCCACAAGGTCCCGCGCATCCGCTTCATGGCGCAGCGCAAGATCTGCTACGTCATCTCGGCGGTGATCGTGCTCGGTTCGCTGGCCGCCGAGGCGGTCAACGGCCTCAACCTCGCGGTCGACTTCACCGGTGGCGTGGTCATCGAGGCCGGCTACACCGGCACCGCGGACCTGGACGCGACGCGCGCCGCGCTGCACTCGGCCGGCTACGCCGAGGTGCAGGTGCAGAACTTCGGCTCGTCGCGCGACGTGCTGGTGCGTCTGCCGCCGCTCGCCGCCGGCGAGTCCTCCAACGCCGTGACCCAGAAGATCGCGACCGTGCTGCAGACCGTCGACGCGGGGGTCCAGATCCGCCGCACCGAGGTGGTCGGCGCGACGGTCGGCAAGGAGCTGATGGTCAAGGGCCTGACCGCGATGGGCATCACGGTGCTGCTGATCCTCGTCTACATCGCGTTCCGCTTCCGCTGGAAGTTCGGCGTCGGCGCGGTGCTGGCGACGCTGCACGACCCGTTCGTCGTGGTCGGCGTGTTCGCGATCAGCGGCATGACCTTCGACCTGACGGTGCTGGCGGCGGTGCTGGCGGTGATCGGCTACTCGATCAACGAGACGGTGGTGGTGTTCGACCGGGTGCGCGAGCTCTTCCCGCAGATGCGCAAGGCGAGCTCGCTCGAGGTCTTCGACCGCGCGATCAACGAGACCCTGTCGCGTACCCTGATCACCAAGTTCGCGACGCTGATCGTGGTGGTCGCGCTGTACGCCTTCGGCGGCGAGGCGCTCCGGGGCTTCGGCCTGGCGCTGATCGTCGGCATCCTCGCGGTGACCTACTCGTCGATGTACGTGGCCAGCGGCGTCGCCCTCGACCTCGGCACCACGCACCGCGACCTGATGCCCTCGGAGCGCCGCGCCCCGGTCGACGACCTGCCCTGAGCGCGCGGGGCGCGGCACGTGCTCCATCTGCTGACCGACCCGTCCGCCTGGCTCTCCTTCGTCACGCTGACGGTGCTCGAGATCGTACTCGGCATCGACAACATCGTGTTCCTCGCGATCCTGGTGTCGCGGCTGCCGCCGGAGCGGCAGCGCGCCGCGCGCATCGGCGGCCTGGCGCTCGCGATGCTGACGCGGATCGCGCTGCTGCTGTCGATCACCTGGCTGATCGCGCTGCGCGCGCCGCTGTTCGCGGCCTTCGGCCAGGAGGTCTCGAGCCGCGACCTGGTGCTGTTCCTCGGCGGCCTGTTCCTGCTGTGGAAGAGCGTGCTCGAGATCCACGCCAGCATCGAGGGGCCGGCGGCGCGGCCGGCGCGCCGGGTCAAGTCGCGGCGCCTGTTCGTGGCGGTGATCGTGCAGATCGCGCTGATCGACATCATCTTCTCGATCGACTCGGTGTTCACCGCGGTCGGCCTCGCGCAGCACGTCGAGATCATGGTCGCGGCGATCGTGATCGCGGTGCTGTTCATGATGTTCGTCGCCCGCGGCGTCAGCGCCTTCATCGAGCGCCACCCGACGATCAAGGTGCTGGCGCTCGCGTTCCTGATCCTGATCGGCGTGGCGCTGATCGCCGACGCCTTCGAGTTCCACATCCCGAAGGGCTACCTGTACTTCGCGATGGCCTTCTCGGTCGGCGTCGAGATGATCAACCTGAAGGTGCGCGGCCGCAGCGCGCCGCCGCCGCAGCCATGAGCGGCGCCGCATGAGCGCCGCCGGCAGCGGCGAGGCGAACGGCCTGCCGGTCGAGCGCTACGGTGCCGGGCCCGGCCACGGCGGGCCGCTGCACGTGCTCGCGCTCGGCGCGCTCGGCGTCGTGTTCGGCGACATCGGCACGAGCCCCCTGTACGCCTTCAAGACCTGCCTGACCGCGGTCGGGCCGCTCGGCACGGCGCCGGCCGCCGTGCTCGGCGTGCTGTCGCTGATCTTCTGGGCGATCACGCTCGTGGTCACGGTCAAGTACGTCGGCCTCGTGCTCAGGGCCGACAACCGCGGCGAGGGCGGGGTGCTGGCGCTGACCGCGCTCGTGGTCACCGAGGGCCGGGCGCGCTTCCCGGTGCTGCTCGCGGCCCTCGGGCTCGCCGGCTGCGCCTTCTTCTACGGCGACGGCACGATCACGCCGGCGGTGTCGGTGCTGTCGGCGATCGAGGGCCTCGAGATCGCGAACCAGGACCTCGCCGAGTACGTGGTGCCGCTGTCGGTCGCCGTGCTGCTGGTGCTGTTCGCCGTCCAGCGCCGCGGCACCGGCAGCATCGGCGGCCTGTTCGGGCCGGTGATGCTGGTCTGGTTCCTGGTCATCGCCGCGCTCGGCGTCGTGCAGATCGCGGGCCACCCGGAGGTGCTGCTCGCGGTCAACCCGGCCTACGCCGTGCTGTTCCTGCTGCGCCACCCGGCGATCGGTGGCACGGTGCTCGCCGCCGTGTTCCTGGCCGTCACCGGCGGCGAGGCCCTGTACGCCGATCTCGGACACTTCGGCCGGCGCCCGATCCGGCTCGTCTGGTACGGGCTCGTCTGGCCGTCGCTGACGCTCAACTATTTCGGCCAGGGCGCGCTGGTGCTCGGCGACGCGGCGGCGGCCGACAACCCGTTCTACCTGCTGGCGCCCGACCGGCTGCTGATCCCGCTGGTGGTGCTGGCCACCGCCGCGACCATCATCGCCTCGCAGGCGGTGATCTCCGGCGTGTTTTCGATGACGCAGCAGGCGCTGCAGCTCGGCTTCCTGCCGCGCATGAAGGTGTCGCAGACCTCGGCGACCTCGATCGGCCAGATCTACGTGCCGGTCGTGAACGCGATCCTGTGCGCGGCGACCGTCGGCCTGGTGCTGTATTTCAGATCCTCGGAGCGCCTCGCCAACGCCTACGGCATCGCGGTCGTGTGCACGATGCTGATCACCGCGCTGTTGCTCGACGTGCTGCTGAAGGGCCGCGGCCTGACCGACGTGCGCAGCCGCTGGCTGCTGGCGCTGGCACTGCCGCTCGGCGCCATCGACCTCGTGTTCCTGTCGTCGAACATCGAGAAGATCCCGCACGGCGGCTTCTTTCCGCTGCTGTTCGGCCTCGCGGTGTTCGTGACGATGCGCACCTGGATGCGCGGCCGCGCCGTGGTCAGCGAGCAGATGCGCCGCCAGGAGCGGCCGGTGAAGGGCTTCCTCGAGGAGCTCGGCCGCCAGCCGCCGCAGCAGGTGCCGGGCACGGCGGTGTTCCTCACCAGCAACAGCGACGCCGTGCCGCGCACGCTCGCGCGCAACGTGCGCTACAACGGCGTGCTGCACGAGCACACGGTGCTGATGTCGGTGGTCACCGAGCGCATCCCGCGCGTGCCGCGCGGCGGCCGCCTCAAGGTCAGCCGGCTGGCGCCGCAGCTGTGGCGGGTCGAGGCGCACGTCGGCTTCATGGAGCGGCCGAACGTGCCGAAGCTGCTGCGCGAGGCGGAGCGCCTCGGACTCGGCTTTCGGACCGACAACGCGACATATTTCCTCGGCCGCGACGACGTCGTGGTCGCGAGCCCGCGCGGCATGGCACGCTGGCGCAAGAGCCTGTTCCTGTTCCTGTCCCGCAACGCCGAATTCGCCGGCGCCCACTTCGGCATCCCGCCCGAACGGATCATCGAGCTCGGCGGTCAGGTCCAGATCTGAGGGCGCCGTGCTTGCCGGCGCCGGTCCGGCCGTGCCTACAATCGGCAAAACCTCCGGGGGGAGTTCATGAACCTGCGCATCAAGCCGCTCGACGAGATCCTTGCGACCGCCGAGAAGAAGTCGCTGCACCGCTCGCTCGGGGCGTTCCAGCTGACCATGCTCGGCGTCGGCGCCATCATCGGCACCGGTATCTTCGTGCTGACCGCCGAGGCGGCCCAGAAGGCCGGCCCGGGCATGATGGTCTCGTTCGTGATCGCCGGCTTCGTGTGCGCGGTGACCGCGCTCTGCTACGCCGAGATGGCCTCGATGATCCCGGTCTCCGGCTCCGCCTACACCTACTCGTACGCGGTGCTCGGCGAGCTGCTCGCGTGGATCGTCGGCTGGGCGCTGATCCTCGAGTACGCGATCGCCGGCAGCACCGTCGCGGTCGGCTGGTCGGGGTACATGGCGGGGCTGCTGAGGAATCTGCACGAGCTCGTGCCGTTCCTGCCGAACGTCAGCATCCCCGACGCCTGGGTGCTCGGGCCCTTCGACGGCGGCATCATCAACGTGCCGGCGCTGATCATCTCGCTGCTGATCACTTGGCTGCTCGTGCTCGGCACCAAGGAGAGCGCCTACGTCAATTCGATCCTGGTGTCGATCAAGGTGGTCGCGCTCACGGTCTTCATCGCGCTCGCGCTGCCGGTGCTGAACGCCAAGAACTTCACGCCGTTCGCCCCGAACGGCTTCATCGGCAAGACCGGCGTCGGCGCGGCGGCGGCCTCCATCTTCTTCGCCTACGTCGGCTTCGACGCGGTCTCGACCGCGGCCGAGGAGACCAAGAACCCGAACCGCAACATCCCGATCGGCCTCATCGGGTCACTGGCGATCTGCACGGTGTTCTACCTGCTGGTCG
>DATKOP010000021.1:0-11060 GCA_035524595.1 Steroidobacteraceae bacterium
ACGCCGGTGCGCGGTTCCTTCAACGCGCTCTATCCGCGGGACATCGAGCGGCTGGCGGAGCTGGGCGCGAACGCGCTGTCGGAGTCCTACAACATGTACATCCCGCAGCAGCGCGCGCCCTCGCAGGAGGACGTGGCCAACGCGGTGCTGTTCCTGGCGAGCGACCTGTCGCGCGCCATCACCGGCACCTCGCTGCACGTGGACGGCGGCACCTATGCCGCGTTCGGCTTCCTGAAGTGGCCCTACGACGATGGCTTCATGCCGGCGCCGCTGGGCGGCACGCTGCGTCACCTGTTTCCCGTCAAGTAGCCGGCCGTCGCGGTGACGCGCGTGCGCGCCGTCGTCAGGGCGCGCGCGCGTGCTGCTCGGCCAGCGCCCAGGCGACGTGCTCGCGCACCAGCGCGGAGGCGTCGTCCTGGCGGGCCCGCAATGCTGCCAGCACCCCGGTGCTGTGCGGCGCGTTGCCCAGCGCCACGGCGATGTTGCGCAGCCAGCGCTGGTGGCCGATGCGGTGGATCGCCGAGCCGGCCATGCGCGCACCGAACTCGGCCGCGCTCCAGGCGAACAGAGCCGTCAGCCGCGCCGCGTCCAGGCCATGCCGGACGCTCGCCAGGTCCGCGTGCGCCGCGGCGCGCGCGTACTTGTTCCACGGACACACGAGCTGGCAGTCGTCGCAGCCGTAGATACGGTTGCCGATGGCGCGCCGGAGCCCGACCGGGATGCTGCCCTTGAGTTCGATGGTCAGGTACGAGATGCAGCGCCGCGCGTCGAGGCGGTACGGGGCGACGATCGCGCCGGTGGGGCAGGCGGGCAGGCAGGCGCTGCAGCTGCCGCAGTGCTCCGCGGCCGGCGCGTCGACCGCCAGCGGCAGGTCGGTGTACAGCTCGCCGAGGAAGAAGTACGAGCCGGCGCGCGGATGGATGAGGTTCGTGTGCTTGCCGATCCAGCCGAGGCCGGCGTCGCGCGCCAGCGCCTTCTCGAGCACCGGGCCGGTGTCGACGAACACCCGGTAGCCGAACTCGCCGATGCGCGCGCCGATCGCGTCGGCGAGGTCCTGCAGGCGGTTGCGCATCAGCCGGTGGTAGTCGCGGCCGACCGCGTAGCGCGAGACGTAGCCGAGCCCGCCGTCGGCGAGCGTCGCGGCGGCGTCGCGGGCGGTCGCCGGCCAGTAGTCGCGCCGCACCGAGATCACCCGCACCGTGCCCGGCTTGATCGTCGCCGGCCGGGCGCGGCGCGCACCGAAGCGCTCCATGTAGTGCAGCTCGCCGTGGAACCCCGCCGCCAGCCACTCGAGCAGGCGCGCCTCGTCCGCCGCGAGCGCGATCGCGGCGACGCCGACCTCGTCGAAGCCGAGGCCGAGGGCCAGCCGCTTCAGTTCCGCGGCGAATTCGGGGGCGGCGACGTCTGTCATGGTTTTCCCCCGAGTATAGGACGCCCGGCTACGCGATAATCGGCCCCATGCAGCCGCTGCCCGCCCTCGTCTACCCGACCGCGACGGTGCGCGCCGCCGACCGCTACGCGATCGAGGTGCTCGGCATCCCCGGCTACACGCTGATGACGCGCGCCGGCGAGGTGGCGCTGACGGCGCTGCGCGGCCAGTGGCCGCTGGCGCGCCGCGTGCTGGTGCTCGCCGGCCGCGGCAACAACGGCGGCGACGCCTACGTCGTGGCGCGCTTCGCGCGCGCGGCGGGACTCGACGTCACGCTGGCGGCGCCGGCCGGCCTGCCGGCGTCGGGCGACGCGGCGCGCGCCGCGGCCGACTGGCGCGCCGCCGGCGGCACGGTGCTGCCGTGGACCGCGATGCTGGTCGAGCGCGCCGACCTCGTCGTCGACGGCCTGCTCGGCACCGGGCTCGAGCGCGAGGTCGCAGCGCCCCTGCACGAGGTGATCGGCGCCGTCAACGCGGGCAACCGGCCGGTGGTCGCGCTCGACGTGCCCTCCGGCCTCGACAGCGACACCGGCGAGGTGCGCGGCGCGGCGGTGCGTGCGGCGCTGACGGTCACCTTCGTCGGCCTCAAGCCCGGCTTCTTCCTCGGCGCGGGTCCCGAGCACGTCGGCCGGCTCATCTGCGACGACCTGGACGTCGGGTTGATCGCCTTCGAGGGGCGCGCGCCGGCACTGCGGCGCATCCTCGAGAGCGACCTGCGCGCGCTCCTGCCGCGGCGTTCGCGCGCCGCGCACAAGGGCGTCAACGGCCGGGTGCTGGTCGTCGGCGGCGGGCCCGGCATGCCGGGCGCGGTCAGGCTGAGCGGCGAGGCGGCGCTGCGGGCCGGCGCCGGCCTGGTCACGATCGCGACCTGGCCCGCGCACGCGGCGGCGCTCGCCGCCGGCCGGCCGGAGCTCATCTGCCTGCCGGTCGAGTCCGCGGCGGACCTCGCCGCGGCGCTGGCGGCGGCCGACGTGGTCGCGGTCGGACCGGGACTCGGCCGCACGCCGTGGGCCGACGCGCTGCTCGCGGCCGTCTGGTCCTGCGGCAAGCCGCTGATCGTCGACGCCGACGCGCTCAACGCGCTCGCCGACCGGCCGGCGCGCTCCACCGGCTGGTGCCTCACGCCGCACCCCGGCGAGGCCGCGCGGCTGCTCGGCGTCGAGCCGGCGGCCATCCAGGCCGACCGCCTCGCCGCCGTCCATGGACTCGCGGCGCGTTACGGCGGCGTCGCGGTGCTGAAGGGCGCGGGCACGCTGGTCGCCGCCGGCGAGGCGGCACCGTGGGTGTGCGAGCGCGGCAATCCCGGCATGGCCGCGGCCGGCATGGGCGACGTGCTCACCGGCGTCATCGCCGCGATCGCGGCCCAGCAGCCGGACCCGCTCGGCGCGCTCGGCACCGCGGCGGCGGTCGGCGTGCTGGTGCACGCCCAGGCCGGGGACCTCGCGGCGCGCGGCGGCGAACGCGGCATCCTCGCCTCCGACCTCATCGCGCAGCTGCCGGCATGCGTGAACCCGGCCAGCTGAGGCTGGTGCTGGCCGACGAGCCGGCGACGCGCCGCGCCGGTGCCGCGCTCGCGGCGGCGCTCACGGCCGCCGACCCGCCGGCGATCTTCGTCACCGTGGCCGGCGAGCTCGGCGCCGGCAAGACGACGCTGGTCCGCGGGCTGCTCGAGGCGCTCGGCACCGCGGGGCCGGTGCGCAGCCCGACCTACACGCTGATCGAGAGCTACCCGGCAGGCGGCCGGCGGGTCCACCACCTCGACTGGTACCGGCTCGCCGGCCCCGAGGAGCTCGAGGGGGTCGGGTTTCGCGAGCTGCTTGCGCCCGGCCACTGGGTGCTGGTCGAGTGGCCGGAACGGGCGCCGTCGGTGGCGGCGCTCGCGGACCTCGCGCTCGAGCTCTGCTACGAGGGCCGCGGGCGACGGCTCGACGTGCGCGGCGCGACGGCGCGGGGGGCGGGGGTCGTTCGCCTCTGGAGGCAAGGCAACGCATGAGATTCATTACGTAGGTCCCTAATCCGGTTTGAGTTTCTGAAGAGTCGCGGGTAGAGTCGCCGCATGAGGTACGCCGCCAGTCCGCGGGCCCGGATCGCGTGGGGGCTCATCGCGCCCCTGGTCCTCTGCGCCGCCGCGGGGCGCGCGGCCGAGGTGACCGACGTCCGACTCACCGCGAGCGCCGACGGCGCGCGGCTCGAGCTCGGCCTCACGGCTGCCGTGACCTCGCGGGTGTTCACGCTCGACCAGCCGGCGCGGGTGGTGGTCGACCTCAGGCCCGCGAGCCTCGACCGCCGGCGCGTGCCGCTGCCGGCGGCGGCCGGCGCGGTGCGCAGCGTGCGTGCCGGCCCGCGCGCCAACGGCGGCCTGCGGCTCGTCCTCGAGGTGGACCGCGCGCTCGCGGTGCGCGCACTGCCGCCGGCCGAGGACGGCGCGCGGCGCCTGGTGGTCGAGCTCGGCGCACCCGAGGCGCCCCGGGTCGCCGCCGCGCGTGCGCCGGCCGCGGCGGAGCGCGTCGCGCCCCCCTCCCACGGTCTGCTGATCGCGGTCGACGCCGGCCACGGCGGCATCGATCCCGGCGCCACCGGCCACGACGGCACGCACGAGAAGGACGTCACGCTCGCGATCGCGCGCGCGCTCGCCCAGCGCATCAACGCCGAGCCC
The DNA here is from genome assembly GCA_035524595.1 of Steroidobacteraceae bacterium. GTDB lineage: Bacteria > Pseudomonadota > Gammaproteobacteria > Steroidobacterales > Steroidobacteraceae > CAIKZZ01. The sequence continues at coordinate 4,086 of DATKOP010000021.1, forward strand.
GGCATGCACGCGATACTGACGCGGCCGAACGACGCCTTCGTGCCCCTCAAGGAGCGCGTCGAGCGCGCGCGCGAGGCGCGCGCGGACCTGTTCGTCTCGGTGCACGCCGACGCGATCGCCGACCGCAACGTGGCCGGCTCCTCGGTGTACGTGCTGTCGGCGCGCGGCGCGAGCAGCGAGGCGGCCAAGCGCCTCGCCGACCGCGAGAACGCCGCCGACCTCGTCGGCGGCGTGTCGCTCGACGACAAGGACCCGGTGATCGCCTCGGTGCTGCTCGACCTGTCGCAGTCCGCGGCGATGAGCGCCAGCATGGCGGCCGCCGAGAAGGTGCTCGGCGAGCTCACCGAGGTCGGCGCCGTGCGCAAGGGCCGCGTGCAGCAGGCCGGCTTCGTCGTGCTCAAGGCGCCCGACATCCCGTCGCTGCTGATCGAGACCGCCTACATCACCAATCCGAGCGACGAGCGGCGGCTGCGCGACGCGCGCTACCAGGGGCGGCTCGCCGATGCGATCCTCGCCGGCGTGCGCGCCTACTTCCGCGACAACCCGCCGCCCGGCACGCGGCTCGCGGCGCTCGCGACGGCGGCGGCGGCGCCGGCGGCGCCGGCCGATGCGGGGGGCGGCGCCGCGCCGCGCGGGCTGCGCCGCTGAAGCGCTGCTAGACTGGCGCGAGCGCCGCTTCCCGTCCGGCGCGGCCCGCGCATGCCGATCCGCGTCCTGCCCCCGCACCTCGTCAACCAGATCGCCGCCGGCGAGGTGGTCGAGCGCCCGGCGTCGGTCGCCAAGGAACTGGTCGAGAACGCCCTCGACGCCGGGGCGCGCCACGTCGAGGTGGCTGCCGAGCAGGGCGGGGTGGCGCTGCTCGCGGTGCGCGACGACGGCGCCGGCATCCCGCCCGAGGAGCTCGAGCTCGCGCTCGAGGCGCACGCGACCAGCAAGATCGCGAGCCTCGAGGACCTCGAGCACGTCGCCAGCCTCGGCTTTCGCGGCGAGGCGCTGCCGAGCATCGCCTCGGTCGCGCGGGTGCGGCTGACCTCGCGCCACGGCCACGCGCCGCACGCGCTGCAGATCGAGGTCGACGGCGGGCGCGCCGCGGCGCGGCGGCCGGCGCCGCATCCGCCCGGCACTTCGGTCGAGGTGCGCGACCTCTTCTACAACGTGCCGGCGCGGCGAAAGTTCGTGCGCAGCGCCGCGACCGAGTTCCAGCACGTCGAGCGCATGCTGACGCGGCTCGCGCTCAGCCGGCCGGCGGTCGGCTTCCTGCTGACCCACAACGGCCGCAAGAGCTTCGCGCTCGAGCCGGCGTCTGGCCGGCCGGCCGAGGAGAAGCGGCTCGCGGCGCTGCTCGGCGAGGACTTCGTCGCCGGCGCGCTGTACGTCGAGCACGCCGCGCTCGGCCTCGGCCTGCGCGGCTGGCTGGGGCTGCCGACCTATTCGCGCGCCCAGCCGGACCAGCAGCACCTGATCGTCAACGGGCGCGCGGTGCGCGACCGCTTCCTCGCCAACGCGGTGCGGCTCGGCTACCGTGACGTGCTGTTCCACGGCCGCCACCCGGCCTACGTGCTGTACCTCGACCTCGACCCGGCGCGCGTCGACGTCAACGCCCACCCGCAGAAGCTCGAGATCCGCTTTCGCGACGGCCACACGGTGCACGACTTCGTCCGCAGGAGCGTCGAGAGCGCGCTCGCCGCGACGCGCCCGGGCGCCGCCTCCGCCGCGCCGATCGCCGCGGCCGCGCTCGCGGGCCCGGCGCTCGCGCGCCAGGCGCCGATGCCGCTCGCGGTCGGCGAGCCGCTCGGCGGCCGGCTCGACTGGACCGTGCTCGCCGCCGCGATGCCGCCGGCGGCCGAGCCCGCGACGGCCGCGACCGGCGCGGTGCCGCCGCTCGGCTACGCGCTCGCCCAGCTGCACGGCGTCTACATCCTCGCCGAGACCGCGACCGGGCTTGCGCTCGTCGACATGCACGCGGCGCACGAGCGGGTCATCTACGAGCGCCTGAAGCGCGAGCTCGAGGGCGGCACGCCGCCGCGCCAGCCGCTGCTCGTGCCGGCACTGCTCGAGGTCGGCGAGGCGACCGCGGAGCTCGCGGCCGAGCTCGCGCCGGAGCTGGCCGCGCTCGGTCTCGTCGTCGACCGCGTGGGCCCGTCGCGCCTCGCCCTGCGCGAGCTGCCGCTCGCGCTCGGCGGCCGCGACCCCGGCGGGCTGGTCGAGGGCGCGCTGCGCGAGCTCGCCGAGCGCGGCACCTCGCTCGCGGTCGAGGCGCGCCGCGAGCGGATGCTGGCGACGATGGCCTGCCACGCGGCGGTGCGCGCGCATCGCCGCCTCAGCCTGCCGGAGATGAACGCGCTGCTCAGGGAGATGGAGCGCACCGACCGCGCCGACCAGTGCAACCACGGCCGGCCGACCTGGGTGCGCCTGACGCTCGAGGAGCTCGACCGCCTGTTCCTGCGCGGGCGCTGAATGGGCCCCGGCGCGATCCTGCTGATGGGGCCGACCGGCGCCGGCAAGACGGACGCGGCGCTCGCGCTCGCGGCGCGGCTGCCGCTCGAGATTGTCAGCGTCGACTCGGCGATGGTCTATCGCGGCCTCGACGTCGGCACCGCCAAGCCCGCGGCGGCGCAGCGCGCGCGCGTGCCGCACCACCTGATCGACATCCGCGACCCGGCCGAGCGCTACTCGGCCGGCGACTTCCTGCGCGACGTCGGCGCGCTGTTGCCCGCGATCCGCGCGCGCGGCCGCGTGCCGCTGCTGGTCGGCGGCACCATGCTCTACTTCCGCGCGCTGCAGTCGGGCCTCGCGACGCTGCCGGCAGCCGACCCGGCGGTGCGCGCGGCGCTCGCCGCGCGGGCGCGGCAGGCGGGCTGGCCGGCGCTGCACGCCGAGCTCGCGCGCGTGGATCCGGCGGCCGCCGCCCGGATCCGGCCGGGCGACGCGCAGCGTATCCAGCGCGCGCTCGAGGTGCATGCGCTCACCGGCCGCCCGCTCAGCGAGCTGCAGCGCGAGGACCTGCGCCGTGCGCCTGGCGATGAGTACCTGAAGCTGGTGCTGGCGCCCGCGGCGCGCGCCGCGCTCGACGCCGGGCTCGAGCAGCGCCTCGACGCGATGCTGCAGGCCGGCTTCCTTGCCGAGGTGCAGGCGCTGCACCGGCGCGGCGACCTCGACGCCGAACTTCCGGCGCTGCGCGCGGTCGGCTACCGGCAGCTGTGGGAACACCTCGAGGGGCGCTGCGACCTCGCGACCGCGCGCCTCGCGGCGCTGCGGGCCACGCGCCAGCTCGCCAAGCGCCAGTACACCTGGCTCAGGGCCGAGCCGGGGACCGACTGGGTGGCCGGGCGCGGCGCTGCCGCGGCGGCGGCGCTCGAGCAGCGCATCGCCCGCTGGTCAGAGCGTTAAGCGAGGCCTCAGGATCGCTGTGCTAGTATTTTTGGGCACTGACCCCATGTCCGGGGCATGAGCATCCCGGGCGTGTCGTCGCGGGCTAGGGAAGGCGCGGACTGCGGCAGCATTTTGTTGACGAAAAACAAGGAGATATGACCATGGCCAAAGGCCAGTCCCTGCAGGACCCCTTTCTGAACGCGCTGCGCAAGGAGCGGGTGCCCGTCTCGATCTACCTCGTCAACGGCATCAAGCTGCAGGGCCACATCGACTCGTTCGATCAGTTCGTGGTCCTGCTCAGGAACAGCGTCAGCCAGATGGTCTACAAGCACGCGATCTCCACGGTCGTTCCGGCCCGCAACGTGCGCCTGCCGAGCGCCGAGGGCGCCGAGGCCGGCGAGGAGCCGGTCGTCGAATGAGGTCGCGCGGCTGCCGGCCGGTCCCGGAGTGCCCGATTGTTTGATCGCCCGCGCAGCGGCGAACGCGCGCTTCTCGTGCGGATCGGCCTCGGCGAGCCGCCGGCCGCCGCCGAGCTCGAGGAGTTCGAGGCGCTGGCCGAGTCCGCCGGCGCACTGCCCGTCGGCTTCGTGACCGGATCCCGCCAGCGCCCGGACCCGCGCTTCTTCGTGGGCTCGGGCAAGGCCGAGGAGCTGAAGCAGCGTGCCGAGGCGGGCGCGGCGGCCCTGATCCTCGTCGATCACCCGCTCTCGCCCAGCCAGGAGCGCAACCTCGAGAAGCTCACCGGCCGGCGCGTGCTCGATCGCAACGGCCTGATCCTCGACATCTTCGCGCAGCGCGCCCGCAGCCACGAGGGCAAGCTGCAGGTCGAGCTCGCGCAGCTCAAGCACCTGCAGACGCGCCTGGTGCGCGGCTGGACCCACCTCGAGCGCCAGAAGGGCGGCATCGGCCTGCGCGGCCCGGGCGAGACGCAGCTCGAGACCGACCGGCGCCTCGTCAACAACCGCATCCGCACGCTGAACCGCCGCCTCGAGCGGCTCGCGCAGCAGCGCGACACCGGACGCCAGACGCGCAAGGAGGTGCCGGTGCCGGGCGCGGCGATCGTCGGCTACACCAACGCCGGCAAGTCGACCCTGTTCAACGTGCTGACCGGCGCGCAGGCCTACGCCGCCGACCAGCTGTTCGCGACGCTCGACCCGACGGTGCGGCGCCTGAAGCTCGCGCACTGCCCGGAGATCGTGCTCGCCGACACCGTCGGCTTCGTGCGCGACCTGCCGCACGAGCTGGTGGCGGCGTTCCGCTCGACGCTGCTCGAGGCGCGCGAGGCGGACCTGCACCTGCACGTGATCGACGCCGCGGATCCCGAGCGCAGCGAACGCGTCCGCCAGGTCAACGAGGTGCTCGCCGGCATCGGCGCCGGTGCCGTCCCGCAGCTCGAGGTCTACAACAAGATCGACGTGCTCGGCGAGGCGCCGCGGCTCGAGCGCGACGCCGACGGCGTCGCGCGCCGGGTGTGGCTGTCGGCCGCCACCGGCGCGGGGCTCGAGCTGCTGCGCGAGGCGCTCGCCGAGCGCTTCGGCGCCCGGCTGGTGCGCCTGAGGCTGCGCCTCGGCGCGCGCCACGGCCGGGCGCGGGCCGAGCTCTTTCGCCGCGGCGCCGTGCTCGGCGAGACCGCCACCGACGACGGTGGCTGGCTGATCGAGGTCGAGCTCGGCGAGCGCGAGCTCGATGCGCTGTGCCGGCGGGAGGGCCTGGAGCGCCCGGCATCCTCGCCTTGTGTCACCGGGGGAGGGTTCCTACAATCACGGCCCGCCGCGTCGCCCTCGCTCTGAGCCTCAGCGGTCCTCGACGGTCAACGGAAGTCCCCATGTCCTGGAACGATTCGGGCGGCAACAAGAACCCGGGTCCCCGCAACCCCTGGGACCGCAAGCCCGAGAGCGGGCCGCCGGACCTCGACGAGATCATGCGCAACCTCAGGCGCCGCCTCGGCGGGCTGTTCGGCCGGCGGCCCGGGCCGGCGCGCGACGGCGAGGGCGGCGGCCTCGGCGGCTCCTCCTACACGCTGATCGGGCTCGTGGTGCTGGGCGGCTGGCTCGCGAGCGGCATCTACACGGTCGGCCCCGCGGAGAAGGCGGTGATCACGCGCTTCGGCCGCTTCGACCGGATCGAGGAGTCGGGCGCCCACTGGCGCCTGCCGTCGCCGCTCGAGGCCAAGCAGCTGGTCAACACGCAGGAGGTGCTGTCGGCCACCGACCACACCCGCATGCTGACCCAGGACGAGGCGCTGGTGGACATCAACATCGCGGTCCAGTTCCGCCGCGCCGAACCGAAGGCGGTCGCGTTCAACGTCGTCTTCCCGGAGCAGACGCTCGGCGACGCCTCCGAGAGCGCGATCCGCGAGATCATCGGCCAGAACACACTCGAGTACGTGCTCGCCAAGGGCCGGCAGGACATCGCGCTCAAGACCAAGCTGCTGATCCAGCGCACGCTCGACAGCTACCGCTCGGGACTCGAGATCATCAGCGTCAACCTGCAGGACGTCAGCGTCCCCGAGCAGGTCGCGCCGTCGCAGAAGGATGCGATCAAGGCGCGCGAGGACAAGGACCGGTTGCGGGTCGAGGCCGAGACCTACTCCAACGACATCCTGCCGCGCGCGCGCGGCACGGCGCAGCAGCAGATCCTCGACGCCGAGGCCTACCGCCAGCGCGTGGTCGCCGACGCCGAGGGCGAGAGCTCGCGCTTCGCGCAGCTGGCCGCGGCCTACGAGAAGGCGCCGGCCGTGACCCGCCAGCGCCTGTACCTCGAGACGATGGAGACCGTGCTCGGCAACGCCAAGGCCGCCAAGATCCTGGTCGACACCAAGGGCACCGGCAACATGATCTACCTGCCGCTCGACAAGCTGCTCGAGAAGCGTGCCGGTGACGCGGCGCGCGCGCAGCCGACGCTGCCTGAGGTCACCGTGACGCCGGCGCCGTCGCGCGGCGAGGCGGTCGACGCCGCCGCCGATGCGCGCAGCCGCGCGCGGGGGAACCGCTGATGCCGCGCCCGATGCTCGCCGCGATCGCCGCCGCCGCGGTGCTGCTGCTGGTCTGGCAGAGCACCTTCATCGTGCGCGAGACCGAGTACGCGATGAACCTCGACTGGGGCGGCAAGCTGGTGCGCGCCGACTACGGTCCCGGCCTGCACTTCAAGCAGCCGTTCGTCGAGCAGGTCAAGAAGTTCGAGAAGCGGCTGCTGACCCGCAACTACCCGGCCGAGCAGTTCCTCACCAGCGAGGGCAAGATCCTCAACGTCGACTTCTACGTGAAGTGGCGCATCGCCGACGTCGCGCAGTACTACCGCTCGACCGGCGGCAGCGAGGACGTGGCCACCGCGCGGCTCGCCGAGAGCGTCAAGGACGGCCTCAAGGGCACCATCGCCAAGCGCACGATCCAGCAGGTCGTGGCCGCCGAGCGCGCCGAGCTGATCGGCGACGTGCTCGCCTTCGCCGGCAACAGCGTCCGCCAGCTCGGCATCACGCTCGTCGACGTGCGCGTCAAGAGCATCCTGCTGCCCGAGGAGGTCAGCGACTCGGTGTTCAACCGCATGCGCCAGGACTTCGCGCGCCAGGCGGCGCAGCTGAGGTCCGAGGGCGACGAGCAGGCG
>DATKOP010000022.1:0-15047 GCA_035524595.1 Steroidobacteraceae bacterium
CTAGCGGCGGCAGCACGCATCGGCGGTATGATTCCGGCCCCTGAGCCGGAGCGCCGCCGTGGAATGGAGAGGACAGCGCGAGAGCGACAACGTCGAGGACCGGCGCGGCGCGCCGCTCGGCCGCACCGCGGTCGTCGGCGGCGGCGTCGGCACGGTGGTGCTGGCGCTCCTTTACATGTTCCTCGGCGGCGATCCGCGCGACGTGCTCGAAGGCATCCAGCCGCAGCCGGCCGCGGACGCCCCCCGTGACGACGCGCCGCGCGCGGTCCAGGAATCGGAGCGCGAGCGCGACGCCCGGCACTTCGTCGCGGTCGTGCTGGCCGAGACCGAGGACGTCTGGCGCGCCGAGTTCCGCGGCCGCGGCGCCGAGTACGCCGAGCCGCACCTCGTGCTCTACCGCGGCGAGGTGGCCTCGGCCTGCGGCGAGGCGGCGGCCGCGATGGGGCCGTTCTACTGCCCGGGCGACGTCCGCGTGTTCCTCGACCTCGGCTTCTTCGACGAGCTCGCGACGCGCTTCGGCGCACCCGGCGAATTCGCGCGCGCCTACGTGATCGCGCACGAGGTCGGCCACCACGTGCAGAACCTGCTCGGCATCTCCGCCAAGGTGCACGCCGCCCAGGAGCGCGGCGACCCGGCCCGCGCCAACGAGCTGTCGGTGCGCCTCGAGCTGCAGGCCGACTGCCTGGCGGGCGTCTGGGCCAACCGCAGCACGAGTGCGCTCAAGCTGTCGGCGGGCGACATCGACGCCGCGCTCGGCGCCGCGAGCGCGGTCGGCGACGACCGGCTGCAGCGCCAGGCGCGCGGCTACGTCACGCCGGACTCGTTCACGCACGGCACCTCGGCGCAGCGCATGCGCTGGTTCCGGCGCGGCGTCGAGGCCGGCGGCCTCGGCGCCTGCGACACGTTCCGCTCCCGCGATCTCTGACCGGAGACAAGGCCCATGGCCTACGACGCCAACAACATCTTCGCGCGCATGGTCCGCGGCGAGATCCCCTGCATCCGCGTCCACGAGGACGCCGAGACACTGGCCTTCATGGACATCATGCCGCAGGCCGACGGCCACACGCTGGTGATCCCCAAGGTCGCGGGCGAGAACATCTACGAGACGCCGCCGGAGTCGGTGGCGGCGGCGATCCGCACCACGCAGCGCGTCGCGCGCGCCGTGCAGCAGGCCTTCGCGCCGCCGGGCATCATCGTCACGCAGTTCAACGGCCCGGCGGCCGGGCAGACGGTGTTCCACCTGCACTTTCACATCGTGCCGGTGTACACCGCGGGCGGCTGGCGGCCGCACGCGCGCGAGAAGGCCGACCCGGCGGTCCTCGAGGCGCACGCCGGCCGCATCCGCGCCGCGCTCGCGGCCCGCTGAGCCGCCGGTCACGAGGAGTTCATCGCCCGGTCGCGGTGCTGTCACACGGCGTCGCGAGAGTCCGGCCATGGGCTACGAACTCGAAGCGCCGGCGCCGGCGGTCTTCCCGGGCCACGACGACGATCTGCGACAGCAGGCACTCGAGCGGCGCTGCCAGCTCGCCAACGAGCGCCTCGCCGCCGCCCTTACCGGCTACTGGGCGCTGCGCGGCCGCGTCGCGCCGGGCAACCCGGCCTGGCAGGCCGCGCAGCTGCGCCTCGCGCAGGCGCGCAACAGCTGCCGCGAGGCGCGCGACGAGCTGGAGCTCTACGCCGGCACCGCGCGGCGCTGACTAGCGGCGCCCCAGCACCCGCGCGCTGCCGTCGGCGGCCTCGAGCACGCCGCTCGCGCCGGTGGTCAGGCCCGCGGCGTTGGCCTCGTCGGTGTCGACGTGCATCTCGAGCACGAAGTCGGCGCCGACCCGCACCTTGACGTCGCCGAAGGTGAGGCTGCGGCCGCCGCAGTCGACGCGCACGTCCACCCGGTCGCCGTCCTCGACGCCGAGCTCGGCCGCGTCGCGCGGCGCCATGTGGATGTGCCGCAGCGCGCAGATGACGCCGTGCGTCAGCGTCAGCGCGCCAGCCGGGCCCTCGAGGCGGATGCCGGGCGTGTGCGCGAGGTCGCCCGACTCGCGCACCGGCGCGTCGACGCCGAGCAGGAACTCGTCGGTGCGCGAGATCTCGACCTGGTCGGCGTCGCGCTCCGGCCCGACGATGTGCACGTGCTCGATGCGCCCGCCCGGGCCCACCAGCGTGACCGCCTCCTGCGATGCGAACTGGCCGGGCTGCGAGATCGGCCGCGCCGGCGTCAGCCGGTGGCCGGCGCCGAACAGCGCCGCGACGCTCGCGCGCGTCAGGTGCACGTGACGCGCCGACACGGCGACCGGGATGCGCGCGCCGGCGGCCACCGCGTGGCGGCCGCCGATCACGCGGCGCGCGGCCGCGGCGATCGCCGCTTCCTCGTCGGTCGCGACGACCAGCAGCCGGCAGCGCGCGTGCTCGACGGAGATCTCCGCGACCGGCGTCGCGACGTCCACCGCCGCGTCGCGGTTGCGGCTCTCGTCGAGCTCTGCGCCCAGGAACTCGAGGCGCTGCGCGATCCGGTAGCGCACGCCCGCGCTGTGCTCGCCGACGCCGGCCGTGAACACGATCGCGTCGACGCCGCCCATGACCGCGGCGTAGGCGCCGATGTACTTGCGCACGCGGTGCGCGTAGACCTGCAGCGCGACGCGACAGCCGTCGTCGCCCTCGCGTGCGCGACGCTCGACCTCGCGCATGTCAGCGGTGCCGGCCAGGCCCGCGAGGCCGGACTCGCGGTTCAGCAGCCGGTCGAGCGCGTCGACCGACAGCCCCGACCGCAGCAGCGCGAGCAGCGCACCGGCGTCGAGGTCGCCCGGGCGGGTCGCCATCACCAGGCCCTCGAGCGGCGTGAAGCCCATGCTGGTGTCGACGCTGCGCCCGTACTCGACCGCCGTCACGCTCGCGCCGGCGCCGAGGTGGCAGGTCACGAGCCGCAGCGTGCCCGGGTCGGCGCCGAGCCAGGCGGCGGCGGCGGCCGCGACGTGCGCGTGGCTGGTGCCGTGGAAGCCGTAGCGGCGGATGCCGAGCCGCGCCGCGAGCGCGCGCGGCAGCGCGTACTCGCGCGCCCGGCGCGGCAGCGTGGCGTGGAACGCCGTGTCGAACACGGCGACGTGCGGCACGTCGCCGAGCCGTGCGCGCGCCGCGCGGATGCCGGCGAGCGCCGGCGGGTTGTGCAGCGGCGCGAGCGCGACCAGCGCCGCGATCGCGGCCTCGACCGCGTCGTCGATCAGCACCGGCGCGCCGAAGCGCTCGCCGCCGTGCACCACCCGGTGGCCGACCGCAGCCAGCCCGGTCGCGAGCAGGCCGCGCGCGCCGAGCTCGTCGAGCGCGAGCGCGGCGGCGGCACCGGCGTCGGCGACCACGACCGCGCGCGCCTCGCCGCCGCACTCGAGGCGCGGCCGGCCGCCGATGTCGTCGATCGACAGCGCCGCGAGCCGCCGGCCGTCGTCGGCGATCAGCGCCGCCTTCAGCGACGAGCTGCCGCAGTTGAGAATCAGGATCGGCGAGGCCATGCGCGATGCTAGCATCGGGGTTCGCACCGCCTCCACCGAGGACGTCGACGATGAGCCGCGACCAGCAGAGCGAGCCGGGCTTCGGTTTCTACGGGCGCGCTTTCGGTCTGGTGGCGGTCGCGATCCTCGGCCTGCTGCTGTACCGCGTCGTCGAGCCGTTCCTCGCGCCGCTCGCGTGGGCGACGGTGCTCGGCTACCTGATGCACCCGCTGCAGAGCCGCCTGACGCGCGCGCTGCGCGGCCGCGCCGGGCTCGCGGCGCTGCTGCTGACCGCAGTCGGCTTCGTGGTCCTGATCGGGCCGCTGATGCTGGTCGGCGGCGCGTTCGCCACGCAGGTCGGTGCGCTGGTCGGGTCGCTGCAGCGGCTGGTCGCGGAGCTGAAGATCAACTCGGTGGAGGATCTCGTCGCGCTGCCCGCGGCGCAGACCGCGCTCGTCTGGCTCGAGGCGCACCTCGCGATCTCGGCCGACCAGCTGCGCGGCTGGCTGGTGTCCGGGGCCGAGCAGGCGCTGCAGCCGCTCGCGGCGCTCGGCGGCCGCGCGTTCCTCGGCGCGCTCGGCACGGTCGTCAGCTTCACGATGACGATGTTTCTGCTGTTCTTCTTCCTGCGCGACGGGCGCCGGCTGTACGCGGCGGCGCTCGGGCTGGTGCCGCTCGAGGAGCGTCGCAAGCAGCGGCTCGCGCACCACATGGGCGATGTCACGCGCGCCGTGGTGTTCGGCACGCTCGCGACTTCGGTGCTGCAGGGCATCTCGGTCGCGATCGGCTTCGAGCTCGTCGGCCTGCCGTCGCCGATCGTGTTCGGCGTCGCCGCCGCGGTGCTGTCGGTGCTGCCGGTCGGCGGCACCGCCTTCGTCTGGGGTCCGGGCGCCGCGTGGCTGCTCGCGACCGGGCACGGCGGCGCCGGCGCGTTCCTGCTGCTGTGGGGCACGCTGATCGTCGGCCTCGCGGACAACCTGCTGCGGCCGCTGCTGATCTCGGGGCGCTCGCAGGTGCCGACGCTCGCCGTGTTCGTCGGCGTGCTCGGCGGGCTCGGGGCCTTCGGCATGGTCGGCATGTTCCTCGGGCCGCTGGTGATCTCGCTGGCGGTGGCACTGGTGCGCTTCGCAGACGAGTCGCTCGCAAGCCGATAGAATCGCGCCCGTGCAACCCGAAGCCCTCCTCGCGCAGCTCAACGAGGCGCAGCGCGCCGTCGTCAGCGCGCCGCCCGGCCCGATCCTCGTGCTCGCCGGCGCCGGCAGCGGCAAGACGCGCGTGCTCGTGCACCGGGTCGCGTGGCTGATCTCGCAGGAGGGCGCCTCGCCGCACTCGGTGCTGGCGGTGACCTTCACCAACAAGGCGGCGGGCGAGATGCGCGGCCGCATCGAGTCGCTGCTCGGCGTGCCGGGCGGGGCGCTCTGGATCGGCACCTTCCACGGCCTCGCCCACCGGCTGCTGCGCCTGCACTGGCGCGAGGCGGAGCTGCCGCAGACCTTCCAGATCCTCGACTCCGACGACCAGCTGCGCCTCGTCAAGAAGGTGGTGCGCGCGCTCGAGCTCGACGACACGCGCTGGGTGCCGAAGGACCTGCAGTACTTCATCAACGCGCAGAAGGACGAGGGCCGCCGGCCGGCCGCGCTCAGCGACGACGGCGACGGCACGCGGCGCGTCATGATCAGGGTGTACGCGGCCTACGAGGACGCCTGCCGGCGCTCCGGCGTGGTCGACTTCGCCGAGCTGCTGCTGCGCTCCTTCGAGCTGTGGCGCGACCATCCCGGGCTGCGCGCCCACTACCAGCGGCGCTTCCGGCACGTGCTGGTCGACGAGTTCCAGGACACGAACTCGATCCAGTACCTGTGGCTCAGGATGCTGGCGGGCCCCGACAGCCTGCCGTTCGTCGTCGGCGACGACGACCAGTCGATCTACGGCTGGCGCGGGGCGCGGGTCGAGAACATCCAGCGCTACCAGCGCGACTTCCCGGGCACCACCGTCTACCGGCTGGAGCAGAACTACCGCTCGACGGCGACCATCCTGAACGCCGCCAACGCGCTGATCGCGCACAACACCGGCCGCATGGGCAAGACGCTCTGGACCGACGGCGAGCGCGGCGAAGCGATCCGCGTGTACGCCGCCTTCAACGAGCGCGACGAGGCCGACTTCGTCGTCGAGCGGATCCGCGACTGGGCGCGGCAGGGCGGCCGGCGCCAGGACTGCGGCGTGCTGTACCGCTCCAACGCCCAGTCGCGCGTGCTGGAGGAGGCGCTGCTCGCGGCGCGCATCCCGTACCGGGTCTACGGCGGCCTCAGGTTCTTCGAGCGCGCCGAGGTCAAGGACGCGCTCGCCTACCTGCGGCTGACCTCGAACCGCCGCGACGACGCGTCCTTCGAGCGCGTCGTGAACCTGCCGACGCGTGGCATCGGCGCCAAGAGCCTGGAGATCCTGCGCCAGACCGCCCGCGACCAGGCGCTGTCGCTGTGGGAGGCGGCGGCCAGCAGCATCGCGAGCGGCGCGCTCGGCCCGAAGGGCGCGACGGCGATGCACGCCTTCCTGGCGCTGATCGAGCGCCTGGCGAAGGAATCCGCCGGGCTGCCGCTGCACGAGCAGGTCGACCGCGTGATCGCGGGCGCGGGACTGCTCGAGCACTTCCGCAAGGAGAAGGGCGAGCGCGGCGAGGCGCGCGTCGAGAATCTCGAGGAGCTGGTGTCGGCGGCGCGCGGCTTCGCGGCCGAGGACGCCACCGACCTGTCGCCGCTCGACAGCTTCCTCGCGCACGCGGCGCTCGAGAGCGGCGAGGGCCAGGCCAGCGAGTGGGAGGACAGCGTGCAGCTGATGACGCTGCACTCGGCCAAGGGCCTCGAGTTCCCGGTGGTGTTCCTGTGCGGGCTCGAGGACGGGCTGTTCCCCCACCAGCGCTCGGTGACCGACATCAACGGCCTCGAGGAAGAGCGCCGGCTCGCGTACGTCGGCATCACCCGCGCGATGCGCAGGCTGTACCTGACCTACGCCGAGCAGCGCCGGCTGCACGGCGTCGACCAGTTCGGCACGCCGTCGCGCTTCATCGCCGAGGTGCCGGCGGAGCTGGTCGAGGAGGTCCGGCCGCGCGTGCAGGTGTCACGGCCGGTGTACCAGGGGCGCGGCAGGCCGGCGGCGGTCTACGAGGAGCCGCCGCCCGCTTCCGGGATGCGCCTCGGGCAGCGCGTCCGCCACGGCCGCTTCGGCGAGGGCGTGATCCTGCGTCTCGACGGCCACGGCCAGGGCGCCCAGGTGGAGGTCAACTTCGAGCGGCTCGGGCGCAAGGTGCTGATGCTCGCCTACGCCAACCTCGAGGCGCTCTGAGCGCGGCGGGCCGCAGGCCACGGCCGCCCGCCGGCCGCCGGCCTGTTAGACTCCGCGCCACCGGGAACAGGCGCGTGGCCACGTGAAAATCATCATTCTCGGCGCCGGCCAGGTCGGCCGCACCGCCGCCTACCACCTGTCGCGCGAAGAGGCCAACGAGGTCACGGTGGTCGACTCGAACGAGGCGGTGCTGCGCGACCTGCAGGACCGGCTCGACGTGCGCACCGTGAGCGGCAACGCCGCCAACCCGGCCGTGCTCGAGGCCGCCGGCTGCGCCGACGCGAACCTGCTGGTCGCGCTCACCAGCAGCGACGAAGTCAACATGGTCGCGTGCCACGTCGCCTGGACGCTGTTCAAGACGCCGACCAAGATCGCGCGCATCCGCGGCGCCGCCTACGCCGCGCGCCCGGAGCTGTTCTCGGACAGTGCCGGCTTCGCGGTCGACGTCTGGGTCAGCCCCGAGCAGCTGGTGACGGAGTACGTCGAGCAGCTGATCCGCCACCCCGGCGCGCTGCAGGTGGTCGACTTCGCCGACGGCCGGGTGCGCCTCGTCGGCCTGCGCGCGGTCGAGGGCGGGCTGCTGGTCGGCCAGCCGCTGTCGAACCTGCCGCGCCACATCCCGCACGTCGACGCGCGCGTCGCCGCCATCTACCGCAAGGGCCGCAGCATCAAGCCCGAGGGCAGCACCGTGGTCGAGCCGGGCGACGAGGTGTTCTTCCTCGCCGCGCGCGAGGACATCCGCGTCGTCATGAGCGAGCTCAGGAAGCTCGAGGCGCCGATGAAGCGTCTCGTGATCGCCGGCGGCGGCAACATCGGCATCCGCCTCGCGCAGGCGCTCGAGGTCAACAACCAGGTCAAGCTGATCGAGCGCGATCAGCGCCGCGCGCGCTATGCCTCCGAGGTGCTGCGCAACACGATCGTGCTGCAGGGCGACGCGGCCGACGAGGAGCTGCTGCTCGAGGAGAACATCGACAGCGCCGACGCCTTCGTCGCGGTCACCAACGCCGAGGAGGCCAACATCCTCTCGGCGATGCTCGCCAAGCGCCTCGGCTGCAGCAAGGTGATGGCGCTGATCAACAAGCCGTCCTACGCCGAGCTGATGGAGAGCGACCGGATCGACATCGCGATCTCGCCGCAGACGATCACGATCGGCTCGCTGCTCGCCTACGTGCGGCGCGGCGACGTCGCGCGCGTGCACTCGCTGCGCCGCGGCGCGGCCGAGGCGATCGAGGCGATCGCGCACGGCGACGCGGAGACCTCCAAGGTCGTCGGCCGCGCGGTCGAGGCGGTCAAGCTGCCCGAGGGCACGACGATCGGCGCGATCGTGCGCGGCGACGAGGTCATCATGGGCCATCACGACACGGTGATCGCCGAGGGCGACCACGTGATCCTGTTCCTGACCGACCGCCGCCACGTCGAGGCGGTCGAGAAGCTGTTCCAGGCCGGCGTCTCGTTCATCTAGCGGCCCGCGCATGCACTTTGCGACGGTCCAGCGGATCCTCGGGCTCATCATCACGATGTTCAGCCTGACGATGCTGCCGCCGGTCGCGGTGTCGCTCCTGTTCGACGACGGCCAGTGGCTGCCGTTCGCGCAGTCGTTCGCGATCCTGCTGGTGGCGGGTCTCGCGCTGTGGCTGCCGGTGCATCGCGTCGACCGCGACCTGCGGCTGCGCGACGGCTTCCTGGTGGTGGCGCTGTTCTGGATCCTGCTCGGCGTCGCCGGCGCGCTGCCGCTGCTGCTCGGCGACGCGCCGCGGCTCTTGTTCACCGACGCCGCCTTCGAGTCGGTGGCCGGCATCACGACCACCAGCGCGAGCGTGATCACCGGCCTCGACCGGCTGCCGCGGTCGGTGCTCTGGTACCGGCAGCAGGAGCAGTGGCTGGGCGGCATCGGCGTGATCGTGCTGGCGGTGGCGCTGTTCCCGGTGCTCGGCATCGGCGGCATGCAGCTCTACAAGGCCGACGCGCCGGGCCCGGTCAAGGACGAGAAGCTGACGCCGCGCATCACGCAGACGGCGCGCGCGCTGTCGGGCGTGTACGTGCTGCTGACCGCCGCCTGCACCGCCGCCTACGCGTTCGCCGGCATGAGCGGCTTCGACGCGCTGGCGCACGCGTTCTCGACGGTCTCGACCGGCGGCTTCTCGACGCACGACGCCGGCCTCGGCCACTTCCACTCGGTGGCGGTGGACATGGTCGCGGTCGTGTTCATGTTCTTCGGCGGCGTCAACTTCGCGCTGCACTTCGTCGCCTGGCGCACCAAGAACGCGCTGGCCTACCTCGGCGAGCCGCAGTTCCGGGCCTACCTCGGCATCACGTTCGGGCTGATCGTGTTCGTGTCCGGCTACCTGCTCGCCACCGGCGTCTACGCCGCGCCGGGCGACGCGCTGCGCTACGGCGCGTTCCAGGTCGTGTCGATGCAGTCGAGCACCGGCTTCGTCGCGACGCGCTTCGCGAGCTGGCCGGGCATGCTGCCGCCGCTGCTGATCCTGATGACCTTCGTCGGCGGCTGCGCCGGCTCCACCGCCGGCGGCATGAAGGTGATCCGCTGGCAGCTGGTGCTGAAGCAGGCGCAGCGCGAGCTGATGCGGCTCGTGCACCCGAGCGCGGCGCTGCCGGTCAAGCTCGCCGACAAGCCGGTGCCCGGGCGCGTGCTGGCGGCGGTGACCGGCTTCTTCGCCATGTACCTCGTGCTGTTCGGCGTGCTGATGCTGATGATGATGGCGGTCGGCCTCGACCAGGTGACCGCCTGGTCGGCGGTGGCGGCGTGCGTCAACAACGCCGGTCCCGGGCTCGGCGAGGCGGCCGCGACCTTCGCGCACCTGCCCGAGGCGGCGAAGTGGATCGCGATCGCCGCGATGCTGATCGGCCGGCTCGAGGTGTTCACGGTTGTGGTGCTGTTCACACCCACGTTCTGGCGGCACTGAGCGCGCCGCCGGACCGTGACACCGGTCACGCCGGCATATGTCAAGGGCGCCCTAAGGTGATCCCCGGTGCCCCTGCCTCGCGCGGGGCGGTGATCGGGAGACGTCCATGCGCCCGTCGCAATACGGCTTCACGCTCGTCCAGCTCGTCTGCTGCATCGCGGTGCTCGCCGTGCTGTCGGCGTTCGCGGTGCCGCGTTTCGCGTCGATGGACCAGCAGGCGCGCATCAGCGCGGTCGAGACCTTCGCCGGCACTCTGAACGCGACTGCGGACGAAGTCCGCTCGCTCTGCAGGACGAGCGCGTCGACCTCCGGCTGCAGCCTGGAGTCGGCCTCGTGGCAGGGCACGATCGACGGCAAGCGCTACTGGTTGAACTACGGCTGGCCGCACTCCGGCGACGAGCTCGGCACGCGCCAGGTCGATGCGCTGATCGATTCGAGCGGTCTGCACGCCGCCGCGCTCGGCCCGTCCGCGACGCGCTTCGTTCGCAGCGACGCGCCGGCGCCCGACCGCTGCTCCGTCACCTACTACGGCGCGGGCGGCCCGCCCGAGCACTACCAGCTCGTGACCAACGTCAGCGGCTGCTGAGACCCGCCTCAGCGCTCGACGCTGACCGGCACGCCGCCGATCCGGGCCTGCCACTGCCGTGGCCCGGTGTCGTGCACCGACTCGCCGTTCGAGTCCACCGCGACCGTGACCGGCATGTCCTTGACCTCGAACTCGTAGACCGCCTCCATGCCGAGCTCGGGGAAGGCGACGACGCGGCTCGAGCGGATCGCCTTCGAGACGAGGTAGGCCGCGCCGCCGACCGCGATCAGGTAGGCGCTGCGGTGGCGGCGGATCGCCTCGATCGCCTCAGGACCGCGCTCGGCCTTGCCGACCATCGCCAGCAGCCCCGCCTTGGCGAGCATCGTCTCGGTGAAGCGGTCCATGCGGTTCGCCGTGGTCGGGCCGGCCGGGCCCACCACTTCCTGGCCGACCGGGTCCACCGGGCCGACGTAGTAGATGACCCGGTCCTTGAACGACAGCCCCTCGGGCAGCGCTTTGCCTGCGTCGAGCAGCGCGCAGATGCGCTTGTGCGCGGCGTCGCGCCCGGTCAGGAACTTGCCGGACAGCAGCAGTCGCTCGCCCGGCTTCCAGGCCGCGACGGCGCTGCGCGTCAGGCCGTCGAGCGACACGCGCCGCACGCCCGCGTCCGGCGCCCAGTCCACCTTCGGCCAGCTCGCGAGGTCCGGCGGCTCGAGCCGCGCGGGACCGGAGCCGTCGAGGTGGAAGTGCACGTGGCGCGTCGCGGCGCAGTTCGGGATCACCGCCACCGGCAGCGACGCCGCGTGCGTCGGGTAGTCGCGCACTTTGACGTCGAGCACGGTCGTGAGGCCGCCGAGACCCTGGGCGCCGATGCCGAGCGCGTTGACGCGCTCGAAGATCTCGAGGCGCAGCTCCTCGAGCCGCGAGCGCGGTCCGCGCGCCTTGAGCTCGGGCATGTCGATCGGCTCCATCAGCGATTCCTTGGCGAGCAGCAGCGCCTTCTCGGCGCTGCCGCCGATGCCGATGCCAAGCATGCCCGGCGGGCACCAGCCGGCGCCCATCTCGGGCACGCGCTCCAGCACCCAGTCGGCGACCGAGTCGGACGGGTTCAGCATCTCAAACATCGACTTGTTCTCGCTGCCGCCGCCCTTGGCGGCCACGGTCACGTCGACGCCGTCGCCGGCCACCAGCTCGACGTGGACCACCGCCGGGGTGTTGTCGCGGGTGTTGCCGCGCTTGCCGGCGGGGTCGCCGACGATCGAGGCGCGCAGCCGGTTCTCGGGCAGCTGGTAGGCGCGGCGCACGCCCTCGTTGATCAGCTCCTCGAGCGGGCGGCTCGTGTCCCAGCGCGTCGCCATGCCGACCTTGACGAACGCGACGACGATGCCGGTGTCCTGGCAGATCGGACGGTGGCCCTCGGCGCACAGCCGCGAGTTCGTCAGGATCTGGGCGATCGCGTCGCGCGCCGCCGGGCTCGCCTCGCGCTCGTAGGCGCGGCCCATCGCGGCGATGAAGTCCGGCGAGTGGTAGTAGGAGATGTACTGCAGGGCGTCGGCGACGCTGGCGATCAGGTCGGCTTCGCGGATCACGGCCATGGGTGCACCCGGTGGATGCGCGCCGTGGTGCGGCGCGGCGGCTACTCTATCAGGCGGCCCGCGGCGCGGGCGGTTTGACGATCAGCAGGTCGCAGGCGATCCGGTCGAGCACCCGGTCCGCGGTGCTGCCGATGAAGCGGTCGTGCAGTCGGCTGCGCGCGATCGCACCGATCGCGAGCACGTCGAGACCGCCGTCGGCGGCGAAGTCGGGCAGCGCGTAGGTCACGATGCCGTCGATGAGGCGCGTCTCGCTGGCCGCGATGCCGTGCCGCGCGGCGAGCCCCTCGAGCTGCGTGCGGTGCAGCGTGCGCAGCACCTCGACCGCCGCGAGGTCGGTGCCGAGCGGCAGGGCCGCGACGCCGGGCTCGACGCTGATCAGGTTGAGCGTCGAGAACACGTGCAGCACCCACGGCCGCGTGCCGAGCACGCGCGCCAGTGCCTCGGCCTCGTCGATCAGCGCGTGGTCGATGCTCGCGCCGACATCGCCCGGGTGGTTCGGGTCGACCGCGGCGGCGACGCGCGCCGGCTCGTGCCACGCGAGCTGCTTGGTGAGCAGGAGCGGCACCGGGCAGTCGCGGATCAGGTGCCAGTCGGCGTGCGACAGGAGCGCGCGCTTGAGGGCGCCGTGGTAGTGGCTGTCCTTGACGACGAGGTCCGGGCCGAGCGCGGCGACCCGGCGCAGGATGCCCTCGTGCAGCGGGTTCGCGAACTCGACCGAGGTCGTGACCGCGATGCCATCGGCGCGCAGCGCCGAAGCCAGCCGGTCGAGGTGCACCTGGTGGCGGGCCGCGACCGGCGCGACTGCGACGCTCAGCGTCGGCGCGTCGAGAAAGCGTGCCGCGTCGAGCTCCGGCGCGAAGTCGCAGATGTGCAGCTCGACTGCGGCCGAGGCGGCACGCGCCAGCCGCGCCGCCTTGCGGACCGCGGCCGAGTCCTCGATCGTCGGATCGACGATCACGAGCAGCTTCTTGAGCGCGGTCATACGGTCCGACCCCCGGTGCGGCGGCTGCCTCCCAGACGGTCAATGGTGGCGCGGCGGCGGGCGCCGCCGCATCGGGACATCTGCGGACGGGGCGGCCGCCGTCAGGCCGGCTGGCGCAGGCTGCCCTCGAGCAGCAGCTCGACCTTGTCGCGGTGGGTGCGCGACAGCTTCAGCTCCTGGCCGCTCGCCAGCGTCAGGAAGTACTCGCCGTTGGCGTGCGGCCGCAGCTTGCGGACCCGCGTCAGGTTGACGATCGCCGAGCGGTGCACCCGCTGGAACAGCTGCGGATCGAGCGCCGACTCGAGCTGCTTCATGGTCGCGCGCAGCACGTGGGTCTCGCCCGACGCGTGCACGCACATGTAGTCGCCGGCGGCGTCGATCCAGTCGATCTCGGCGCTCCTGATCCGCACCACGTCGCGGCCGGTGCGGATCGCGATGACCTCGGGATAGCGGCTCGCGCCGTTGCCGGCGACGCGCGCCAGCAGCTCCTCGGGCGCGAGCTCGCCGGCGCCGCGCACGTCGGCGAGCAGCCCGAGCATGCGCTCGTGCTGCTCGAGCACGGCGCGCTCGCGAAGGTAGCTGCGCACCCGCACCAGCGCCTGCTCGAGGCGCGCGTCCTCGACCGGCTTCAGCAGGTAGTCGAGCGCGCGGGCCTCGAAGGCGTCGATCGCATAGCGGTCGAAGGCCGTCACGAACACGACCACCGGCAGCGAGTCCTGCGGCAGGCGCGCCAGCACGTCGAAGCCGGACAGGCCCGGCATCTGGATGTCGAGGAACATGAGGTCGGGGGCGAGCGCCGCGACCTGCTCGATCGCCTCGCGGCCGTTCTCGCACTCGCCGACGATCTCGACGTCCGGCGCGGCCGCGAGCCTGAGCTCCAGGCCGCGCCGCGCGAGCCGTTCGTCGTCCACCAGCAGTGTTCGGATGCGATTCATGCGACTAGCTCCGCCGGGAACTCGATGTCGATGCGCAGGCCGGGCCGCGTGTTGTGGTGCGCGAACCGGGCGCGGTCGCCGTACAGCACCAGCAGCCGCTCCTGGGTGTTGCGCAGGCCGACGCCGCGGCCGCCGCCGACGGACGCACCGGGCGCGAGCCCCGGGCCGTCGTCGGCGACGTGCAGCAGCAGGCGCTGGCCGATCACGCGCGCGCCGACGTGCAGCGTGCCGCCGGCCTCGGCCGGCGCGATCGCGTACTTGAGCGCGTTCTCGATCAGCGGCTGCAGGAGCAGCGAAGGCACCAGTGCGCCGAGCGCCGCCGGGTCGACGTCGAACTGCAGCCGCAGCCGCGGGCCGAAGCGCAGCTTCTCGATGCCGAGGTAGAGGTCGAGCGCCTCGAGTTCCTGCTTCAGCGTGACCTTCTTCATCGGGTCCTGGTCGAGCGTGTGGCGCAGGAACGCCGACAGGCGCGTCACCGCCAGGTTGGCGCGCTCCGTGTCGCGGTCGAGGATCAGCGTCGAGATCGCGTTCAGCGTGTTGAACAGGAAGTGCGGGTTCAGCTGGTAGCGCAGCATCTTGACCTGCGTCTCGCGGGCGAGCGCGGTCGCGCGCAGCGTCGCCTCGCGTTCGCGCTGCACCGACTCGTAGTAATAGATGCCGAAGTACAGCGCCGACCAGCAGAGCAGCAGGTACGTCGACGAGAGAGCGCGCGCGAGCAGCTGCGGCAGCGTCTCCTGCAGCATGCTCCACTCGTGCATGTACACGACGTACGAGGCGGTGATGCACATCCGCCAGAGGACCGCGGTCGGGTAGACGAGCGCGAGGATCGCGGGCACGACGACGATCGGCTTCTGGTCGCGCACCAGCCGGTACGCGTAGCGCAGCAGGGAGGAGAGCACGAGTCCGGAGGTCGCCGCGCACACCACCACCTGCAGGTAGCCGCTGATCTCCTCGGGCTGGGCCTCGCTCTGGTACAGCGTGAACACGAAGTAGTTACCGATGAAATACGTGCTCCAGCCCGCTGCCTGCAGCAGCCAGAAGGCGACCTCGTGATTGGGGATCAGCCAGTCGAGCGCGCGCGGGATGGAACGCGCGACCGGATAGGGCTGGGTGGCGGCGGCGACCATCCTCACAGCGTAGTCGACCGCGGGCCGCCGGGGGTTCCGTTTGCCGACTCGACGCGGCGACTCACCGCGCCGGCGCACGCGCACCGTCCGCCTCGGGCGCCAGGCCTGGGTTGGTCACCTGCATCTTCCACTGATGCCCAACAGGC
>DATKOP010000023.1:0-5122 GCA_035524595.1 Steroidobacteraceae bacterium
GGGCTGCGGCGACTGGCGAATCACCTGCGGGAGGCCAGCGGCGGACGGCAACGGGTGTTCGTCGACAGCGCGCCCGTGCTCGAGAAGGCGCTGGCGCGCAACGCCGGGCTCGGCTGGATCGGCAAGCACACCAACCTGATCAATGCCGGCGCCGGGTCCTACTTCTTCCTCGGCGAGCTCTACACCGACCTGCCGCTCGCCGTCGACGCGCCGGGCAGCGAGCACTGTGGCAGCTGCCGCGCCTGCCTGCCGGCCTGCCCGACCGGCGCCATCGTCGCGCCCTACCGCCTCGACGCGCGGCGCTGCATCTCGTACCTGACCATCGAGCTCGAGGGCAGCATCCCCGAGGAGCTGCGCGCGCCGATCGGCAACCGCATCTACGGCTGCGACGACTGCCAGCTGGTCTGTCCGTGGAACAAGTTCGCGCGCGCCACGCGGGAATTCGCCTTCGAGCCGCGCCACGGCCTCGACGGCGAGCGCCTGACGACGCTGTTCGGCTGGGACGAGGCCGAGTTCGACGCGCGGCTGCGCGGCAGCGCGATCCGCCGCATCGGCCACGCGCGCTGGCTGCGCAACATCGCGGTCGCGCTCGGCAACGCGCCGGCGGCGCCGGCGGTGAGCGCCGCGCTCGAGGCGCGCCGCGACCATCCGTCGGCGCTGGTGCGCGAGCACGTCGGCTGGGCGCTGGCGCGGCAGGCAGCCCGGGCCGCCGGCTGATCAGCCGGCGCGGGTCCGGGGCGGCAGCTGCACCGGCACGCAGTCCACGAGGCGCGCGGCGCCGAGCCGCGCCGCCGCCAGCACCACCACCTCGCGGCTCTCGAAGCGCGGCGGCAGCAGGTCGCCCGCCTGGCGGATCGAGAAGTACTCCGGCGCGAGTCCGGCGCGCTCGAGCTCGCGGTAGCCGCCCTCCTGCAGCGCGACGAAGTCGCGCTCGCCCTCGCCGAGGCGGCGCCTGGCGTGCTTGAGCGCCTCATAGAGGCGCGGCGCGAGGTTGCGCTCGCGCGGCGTCAGCAGCCGGTTGCGGGCGCTGTAGGCGAGCCCGTCGTGGTCGCGCACCACCGCCACCGCCGCGATCTCCACCGGCATGCACAGGTCCGCGACCAGGCGGCGCACGATCACGAGGTGCTGGTAATCCTTCTCGCCGAGCACCGCGACGTCCGGCTGCACGATCTGCAGCAGCTTGGCCGTGATCGTCGCGACGCCCTCGAAGTGGCCCGGCCGCGTCTGGCCCTCGAGGATGCGGGACAGCTCCGGCACGTCGACGCGCGTCGAGCGCTCGAAGCCGGTCGGGAACATCTCGAAGGTGGTCGGCGTGAACAGGAGGTCGGCGCCGGCCTCGCGCGCCAGCTCCTTGTCGTGCTCGGTGGTGCGCGGGTAGCGGCCGTAGTCCTCCTGCGGGCCGAACTGCAGCGGATTGACGAACGCGCTCACGATCACGCGCGGTGCGCGCTGGCGGGCGTCGGCGATCAGCGCCAGGTGGCCCTTGTGCAGGCAGCCCATCGTCTGCACCAGCGCGACCGCCTGGCCGGCGGAGCGCCACTCCGCCACCCGCTCGCGCACCGACTGGATGCGGGTGACCGTCTCCATCTCAGTCCCGCAACGGGTTGAAGTAGTGCCGCCCGCGCCGCGGCCGGCGGACCTCGGCATCGAGCTGTGCGAAGTGCGCGTCGTTGCCGACGAAGTCGACCTCGGCGGCGTTGACGATCAGGAGCGGCCCCGCGTCGTACAGGTGGAAGAAGCGCGTGTAGGCGTCGACCAGCCGCTCCAGGTACTCGCGCTCCATCGCCTGCTCGTAGCGTATCCCGCGCCGCGCGATCCGCTCCTGCAGCACGTCGGCGGGCGCCTGCAGGTACACCACCAGGTCGGGTACCGGCGCGTCGATCGCGAGCCGCTCGTAGACCTGCTCGTAGAGCGCGTACTCCTCGTCGTCGAGCGTGACGCGGGCGAACAGGCGGTCCTTCTCGAGCAGGAAGTCGGCGACGCGCACCGGCGCGAACAGGTCGCTCTGCCGCAGCTGCTGCATCTGGCGCGCGCGCTGGAACAGGAAGTGCAGCTGCGCCGGGAAGGCCCCGCTGCGCGGGCTGCGGTAGAAGCGCTCGAGGAACGGGTTCTCCTCGGCGCGCTCGAGCACCAGCTCGGCGCCGTACTGCGCCGCGAGCCGCCGCGCGAGGCTGGTCTTGCCGACGCCGATCGGTCCCTCGATCACGACGTAGCGGTGCGCGAAGGCCGGCGGGGTCGATGCGGGGGCGGTACTCACGCGTCCTGGGTCACAGCGGGGACAGAGTGTCGCCCGCGACCGCGGCTTTGAGCGCGGCTACACGACCGCGGCCCGCAATCCACAGCTCGGGCGCGAGTTCGGCCAGAGGATACAGCACGAACGCGCGTTCGTGCAGGCGCGGGTGCGGCAGCTCGAGCGTGTCGCTCTTGAACGTCAGTGCATCGTAGGCGAGCAGGTCCAGGTCTATGCGTCGCGGTCCGAAGCGGACCGCGGGCGGGCGCTTGCCGAGCGCGGTCTCGAGTGTGCGCAGCGCCGCGTGCAGCGGCTCAGCCCCGAGCTGGGTCACGAGCGCGGCGGCGGCATTCAGGAAGCGCGGCTGGTCCTGCGGGCCGACCGGGTCGGACCAGTAGCGGCGCGAGCTCGCGACGAGCCGCGTGCGCGGCAGGGCGGCGAGGCCGGCGAGCGCCGCGTCGAGCTGGCGCGGCGGGTCGTCGAGGTTGCTGCCGAGTCCGATCCAGGCCGGCGTCCACAACGACGCGCGCGGCTCAGGCGGCGGGGTCACCTGCTCCACCGCCGCGACGCCGGCGCCGCCGGCGGCGACGGCGCGGTTCGCCCTCAGCGCCGTCCGCGGTGGCGGCCGGCGCCAGCTGCGCGACGCGCTCGAGGCGCTCATCGGCGCTCAGCGTCTGGATCTCGGTCCACCAGCCGGCGAGCTCGGCCGGCACCAGCCCGGCCTCGGCCCGCAGCAGCAGGAAGTCGTAGGCCGCGCGAAAGCGCGGGTGGTGCAGCAGCGCGAGCCCGCGCCGGCCGTCGCGGCGCTCGAAGCGCGGCTGCAGCATCAGCAGCTCGCGCAGCGGCAGCGTGAAGCGCTTGGGCACCGCGACGCGCCGCACCTGCTGCTGCAGCACGGCGTCGATCGCCTCGAGCATCGCCTGCGGCTCCGGCTGGCCGGCGGCCGCCTTGTCGGCCGCGAGCCGCACGATCGGACCGTACAGCAGCACCGCGAACAGGAAGGTCGGCGTCACCGCGCGGTCCGCCGCGACGCGCGCGTCGGTGCCGGCGAGCCCGAGCTGCAGCAGGCGCGCCGCCGGGCCGTCAGGTGCCTCGGCGAGCTCGCGCGCGACCGCGGGCATCAGGTGCGGCAGCAGATCGAACTCGCGCAGCCGTGCGAGCGAGGCGACGGCGTTGCCGGACAGGAACAGCTTCATCGTCTCGTCGAACAGCCGCGCCGGCGGCACGCCGGCGAGCAGCGGTGCGAGCTCGGTCATCGGCGCGCGCGTCGCCGCGTGCAGCGTGAAGCCGAGCTTGCCGGCGAAGCGCGCCGCCCGCAGCATCCGCACCGGATCCTCCCGGTAGCGGACCTCGGGGTCGCCGATCAGCCGCAGCACGCGGTTGCGCACGTCCTCGACGCCGTCGGCGTAGTCCCACACCGAGAAGTCGGCAATGTTGTAGTAGAGCGAGTTGGCGGTGAAGTCGCGGCGCCAGACGTCCTCGTCGATGGTGCCGTAGACGTTGTCGCGCAGGATGCGGCCGCTCTCGTCGTGCGCGCGCGCGTCGTCGACCTCGCGGTGGTCCTCGTCGTCGACCTCCGGCGGTGCCGCGGCGGCACGGAAGGTCGCGACCTCGATGATCTCATCGCCGTAGTGCACGTGCGCGAGCCGAAAGCGCCGGCCGATCAGCCGGCAGTTGCGGAACACGCGGCGGATCTCCTCCGGCAGCGCATCGGTGGCGACGTCGAAGTCCTTCGGCTGGATGCCGAGCAGCAGGTCGCGGACGCTGCCGCCGACCAGGAAGGCCTGGTAGCCCGCGTCCTTCAGGCGATAGAGCACCTTGAGCGCCTGCGGCGAGATCTGGGCGCGGGAGATGGCGTGCGCGGCGCGCGGGATGATCACGGCGCGGCTCCGCGGGGTCGCCGGGGTGTCGTGACCCGCTCCCGGGGCGGCGCTGGACGGGGACGTGCTCAGGTCTGGGCTCTCGCTTGGCTTGTCGTTCGATCCAAGCATCGTATAATAGCAGGCTAACGTCCGTCGGCGCCTCCCGGACGGACTCCAGCGCTCCCATCGTCTAGAGGCCCAGGACACAGCCCTCTCAAGGCTGGTACGAGGGTTCGAATCCCTCTGGGAGCGCCACTTCCTCCTGCCCGGTACCTGCCGCGGTCGCGATGCGTGCGCGCGGCGCCGGGGTTGGCGGGAACCGCTCGCCGCCGAACACATTCTCGTCGACCAGCACGCAGCGCAGGTGTCCGGTCGAGTCGACGTTGAACGGGTAGCTGCCGCGGATCAGCACCATCGTCCGCGGCTGTGCCACGACGGGCACCAGCAACGTGTGCCAGCCGGGGCCGGCGGTGTTGTAGGACTGCGCGCGCTGCACGGCATCGGTGAATTGCGTCGGGCGCCAGCTCGAGCGGTATCGGCTCGGCGAGAAGACCGGCGAGGCGAGCACCTGCGGCGCGAACTGCGTCGGGTCGAGGATCATCCGCGGCCCCTGTGTGCCGTCCGGGATGATGTAGTAGCGCGGGCTGCCGTCGAAGTTACGCAGGTCGCTGATGACCGGCACGATCGGTGCGCGGCTGCGCGCCACCTGCGAGTCGTCCCAGTCGCCGAACGGGCGCGTGCCGACCGGCGAGCGGCCAACCATCGTGTCGTGCCTGGTGAACTGCGAGTAACAGCCGAAGCTGGTCCGGACCGCGCCCGGGAAGCAGAAGTGGCTGCTCCAGTTGGGGATCGTGTCGATGCGGAGCGCGAGCTGCGAGCTGCGAGCCGGAGTAGCGGTTGCCGAGCACGCCGCCGCCGTCCGCTCCGGTGCCGACCCGCCCCGTGTGCGCCTTCATCGTCGGCGTGAAGCTCTGCGGAAGCTGGCCTGAGTCCATCGCGCCGGCCGCGCTGCCGGCCGCCATCGCGAGCG
>DATKOP010000024.1:0-33354 GCA_035524595.1 Steroidobacteraceae bacterium
ACCGGCACCTCCGCGGGCGCCCCGAGCGGCTCGGGCCTCGGCATGCGCACGATGCGCTACCGCGCCGCCTCCATCGGCGGCCGCCTCTCCATCCGCCCCCAATCCCCCTCCGGCACCATCGTCACCTGCGAGGCACCGCAAGCGACCTCGCGCGAGCGCCGCTCGGCCTGAGCGCTAGAGCGCCGCGGCGATGTCCTGCAGGAGCCCCTTGTCCTCGGGCGGAACGGGCGGCGGATAGCGCCCGAGCACCCGCCCGTCGCGCCCGATCAGGAACTTCTCGAAGTTCCACTCGATGTCGCCGGCGTGCCCGTTCGCGGGATCCGTCAACCACGAGTAGAGCGGGGCGCGCCCCGGCCCGTTGACCTCGAGCTTGGCGGCGAGCGGGAACGTGACGCCATAGCGGGTCGCGCAGAATTTCCGGATCTCGGCCTCGCTGCCCGGCTCCTGCGCGCCGAACTGGTTGCAGGGAAAGCCCACGACCGCGAAGTTCTCGCCGGCGAGCTCCGCGTGCAGCCGCTCGAGACCGGCGTACTGCGGCGTGAGCCCGCACTCGCTCGCGACGTTGACCGCGAGCACGACCTTGCCGCGCAGCGGGCCGAGGAGGTCCGGCGCGCCGTCGATCGAGCGCACCTTGAAGCCGTAGAAGTCGCTCATGGCGCGAGCTCCAGGTCCTTGCTGTAGACGACGTTCATCACATTGTCGTACCAGCCGCGCACGCGCGGCGCGACGAGGTGCTTGTTGACGTAGAAGTAGAGCGGCACGAGCGGCACGTCCTCGAGCAGCTGGCGCTCGGCCGACTCGAGCGCCGCGCGGCGCACCGCGGGATCGGCGGCCGCCGCGGCGCGCGCCAGCCAGCCGTCGTAGGCGGCGCTGCGGTAGCGCGGCAGGTTGATCCCGAAGCCCCCGCCGAGCACCTCGGCGAAGGTCCAGGCGTCGTTGTAGTCGCCGATCCAGCTCGAGCGGAACACCTCGGTCTCGCCGCGCTCGATGGTCTGCAGCAGCGACTTGAACTCCTCGCCGACGAGCGTCGTCTCGACGCCGAGCGCCTCGCGCCACATCGCGGCGACCGCGATCGCGATGCGCTCGTGCGTCGCGCCGCTCGGGAAGCGCAGCTCGAGCTTCAGCGGATGCTGCGGCGAGTAGCCGGCCGCCGCATACAGCGCCCGCGCCTCGGCGAGCCGCGCCTCGGGCGTCTCGCCGGCCCACGCGAAGCGCTGCGTGCCGTAGTCGGCGACGCCCGGCGGCACCCACGAGTAGGCCGGCAGCTCGCCGAGGCCGGTGACCGAGGCGACGAGCCGCTCGCGGTCGATGCTCATCGCGAGCGCCCGCCGCAGTCCCGGCGCGTCGCGAAACGGCGCTCGTGCGAGGTTGAAGCCGTAGTAGTAGACGCCGAGCTGCGGGCCGCGATGGATCTCGGCGCCGTGCATGGCGAGCAGCCGCGCGAGCGGCTGCTGCGGCAGCGTGTAGGTGCAGTCGAGCGCGCCGGCGCGGTAGCGCGCGTACTCGTCGTTGGCGTCGGCGATGTGCAGGTAGCGGACCCGCTCGATGTGCGTCGCGGCGTCGTTCCAGTAGGCGCGGTTGCGCCGCGCCGCGACGTGCGAGCCGACGACCCACTCCTCGAGCGCGTAGGCGCCGTTCGAGACCGCGGCGCCCGCCGTCCCGGGCGCGCGCCCGGCCCAGGTCGGGAAGGTGCTCCAGTGCGCGACCAGCCCGGGGAAATACGGCGTCGGCGCCGCGAGCGTGACGAGGAGCGTGTGCGGGTCGGGCGCGGCGACGCCGAGCGTCGAGGCGGGCGCCCGGCCGGCGATGATCGCCGCGGCGCCGGCGACCGGCTTCAGCACGTCGGCGTACTGCGAGCCGGTCGCGGGGTCGACGAGCCGCCGCCAGGAGGCGACGAAGTCGGCGGCCGTGAGCGGCGCGCCGTTCGACCAGCGCGCACTCGCGCGCAGCGTGAAGGTGTAGGTCAAGCCGTCGGCGCTCGCCTGCCAGCGCTCCGCGACCCCTGGCCGCGGTACCGCGTCGCGGTCGAGCGTCGCGAGGCCCTCGTAGACGTCGCGCAGGATCGCGGCCGCCGAGTCGGTGCGCGCGAGCTGCGGGTCGAGCGAGTCGGGCTCGGGCCCGTTGCCGCGCCTGAGGAGGCTCGACTCGGGCGCCGGCGCACGGCCGCAGGCGGCGAGCACGAGCACCGCGGCGAGCACCGCGAGCGCCGCGCGCCTCTGGCTCATCCGGTGCGACCGAGCTTCTTCAGGTGCACGAGCAGCAGCGACACCGCGACCGGCGTCAGGCCCGGGATCCGCGCCGCCTGGCCGAGCGTCAGCGGCCGGACCGCGACGAGCCGCTCGCGCACCTCGGTCGAGAGGCCCTTGACACTGCCGTAGTCGAGGTCGGCCGGCAGCGCCGTCGCCTCGTGGCGCACGAGCCGCGCGATCTCGGCGTCCTGGCGCTCGAGGTAGCCGGCGTATTTCGCCTCGACGCCGAGCGCGAGCGCGACCTGCCCGGCGAGCCGGGGATCCGCGCCCGCGGGCACCGCGCCCGCGGCGATCGCGGCGCGCTTGGCCTCGAAGAACGCGTAGCGCTCATCGTCGACGAGCCCGAGCCCGCGGCCGGCCGGCGTCAGGCGCTGGTCGGCGTTGTCCTCGCGCAGGCTCAGCCGGTACTCGGCGCGGCTCGTGAACATCCGGTAGGGCTCGGGCGCGCCGCGCGTGACGAGGTCATCGATCAGCACGCCGATGTAGGCCTCGGAACGCTTCGGCCACCACGGCGCCGCGCCGCGGGCGGCGCGCGCCGCGTTCAGGCCCGCGATCAGGCCCTGCGCCCCGGCTTCCTCGTAGCCGGTCGTGCCGTTGATCTGGCCGGCGAGGTAGAGGCCCTCGAGCGCGCGGGCCTTCAGCGAGTAGTCGAGGTCGCGCGGGTCGAAGAAGTCGTACTCGATCGCGTAGCCCGGCCGGGTCAGGTGCGCGCGCTCGAAGCCGCGGATGCTGCGCACGAGCTCGAGCTGCACGTCAAAGGGCAGGCTCGTCGAGATGCCGTTCGGATAGAGCTCGGTCGTGTCGAGGCCCTCGGGCTCGACGAAGATCTGGTGCGCGGTGCGCTCGGCGAAACGCACGACCTTGTCCTCTATCGACGGGCAGTAGCGTGGCCCGACGCCCTCGATGCGCCCGGTGTAGAGCGGCGAGCGGTCGGTCGCGGCGCGGATCAGCTCGTGGGTGCGCGCGTTGGTCGCGGTGATGTGGCACGGGACCTGGCGCGGGTGGTCCGCTGCCGAGCCGAGGTACGACATCACCGGCAGCGGCTCGTCGCTCAGCTGCGGCGTCATCACCGAGAAGTCGACGCTGCCGCCGTCGATGCGCGGCGGCGTGCCGGTCTTCAGGCGCCCGACGCGCGGCAGCAGCTCGCGAAGCCGTGCCGCGAGGCGCAGCGACGCCGGATCGCCGGCGCGTCCGCCGCTCGCCTGCTCGAGCCCGACGTGGATGCGCCCGCCGAGGAACGTGCCGGCCGTCAGCACCACGGCACCGGCCGCGAAGCGCACGCCGCCCGCGGTGACGGCGCCCGTGACCCGACCGCCTTCGACCAAGAGGTCGGCGATCTCCTGCTGGAAGATCGCGAGTCCCGGCTGGCGCTCGAGCCGCGAGCGGATCGCACGCCGGTAGAGCGCGCGGTCGGCCTGCGCGCGCGTCGCGCGCACCGCCGGTCCCCGGCTTGCGTTCAGCACCCTGAGCTGTATCGCCGCGCGGTCGGCCGCCTGCGCCATCGCGCCGCCGAGGGCGTCGATCTCGCGCACCAGGTGGCTCTTGCCGATGCCGCCGATCGCCGGGTTGCAGCTCATCGCCCCGAGCGTCTCGACGTTGTGCGTGACGAGCAGCGTGCGCGCGCCGCTGCGCGCGGCGGCGAGCGCCGCCTCGGTGCCGGCGTGGCCGCCGCCGACCACGATGACGTCGAAGCGTTCCGGGTAGTGCATCCGGGCGATTTTAGCGTGCTTGGCGCTCCGCCGGCCGGAATGAAAGAATGCCGCCATGTCCGCGCCGCACCGCCTCGTCCTGCTCGCGCTCGGCGCGCTGCTCGCACTCGGCGGCGTCGCGCTGCCGGTGCGGGCAGCGCCGCTGTCGCTCGGCGACTGCCGCCTCGAGCACCCGGCCGGGCTCGGCTCGCTCGCGGCGCGCTGCGGGACCCTCGCCGTCCCCGAGAACCCGGCCGAGCCCGGCGGGCGGATGATCACGCTCAAGGTCGCCGTCGTGCCGGCACTCGACCGGCACCGCACGCGCGAGCCGCTGTTCATCCTCGCGGGCGGCCCGGGCCAGGCGGCCAGCGACTTCTACGTCGCCTACGCGGCCGCGTTCGCGCCGGTGCAGCGCCGCCACGACGTCGTGCTCCTCGACCAGCGCGGCACCGGCGGCTCGAACCGCCTCGGCTGCGACTTCCCGCCCGACTTCGACGTCGCGACGCCGAGCCCGGCGCGGATCCGCGAGCTCTCCGGCGCCTGCCGCCGCGCGCTCGCGGGGCGCCCCGAGTACTACACGACGAGCGTCGCGGTGCAGGACCTGGACGCGGTGCGCGCCGCGCTCGGTGCCGAGCGCCTGAGCCTCTACGGCATCTCCTACGGCACGCGCGTCGCGCAGCACTACCTGCGCCGCTACCCGTCGCGCGTCGCGGCGGTCGTGCTCGACGGCGTCGTGCCGCCCGGCGCCGAGCTGATGTCCGACACCGCGCTCGCGGCCGAGCGCGCGCTCGGTCTAGCCTTCGCGCGCTGCGCCGCCGAGACGGACTGCGCGAGCGCCTTCCCGGATCTCGCGGCGCGCTTCCGGGCGCTCAAGGACGATCTCGCGCGCCGGCCGCGCCACCTCGAGATCCCGGACCCCTCGAGCGGCGTGGCGCGCACGCTCGAGTTCGACGCCGCGGCGCTCGCCGGGACGGTGCGACTGCTCAACTACCAGGCCACGACGACGGCGCTCCTGCCCTACCTCGTCGACCGCGCCGCGCGCGACGACCTCGTGCCGCTCGCCGCCGAACGGCTGCTGCTCGGGCAGCGCCTCGACGCCGAGATCGCCTACGGCATGGGCGCGGCGGTCAGCTGCAGCGAGGATCCGCCGGCGCGCGCGCACCCCGATCGGGCGGCGCTCGCGGCGACTTACCTCGGCAGCGCGCTCCTCGACGACAACGCCGCGCTCTGCGAGGGCTGGCCGGCCGGCGTCGTCGACGCCGACCTCGACGCGCCGCTCGACTCGTCCGTCCCGGCGCTGCTGCTGTCGGGCGAGGCCGACCCGGTGACGCCGCCGGCGTACGGCGCGCGCGCGGCGCGCGGGTTTCGCGACCAGCTGCACCTCGTCGT
Organism: Steroidobacteraceae bacterium; assembly: GCA_035524595.1. Taxonomy (GTDB): domain Bacteria; phylum Pseudomonadota; class Gammaproteobacteria; order Steroidobacterales; family Steroidobacteraceae; genus CAIKZZ01. The sequence continues at coordinate 5,327 of DATKOP010000024.1, forward strand.
CAAGGGCCAGGGGCACGGCCAGTTCGGCGTCGGCTGCATGCCGCGCCTGATCGCGCGCTTCCTCGACGCCGGAACGGCGCGTGGCCTCGACACGCGCTGCCTCGACGCGGTCGACGCTGCGCCCTTCGTGCTCGATCCCTCGGGGCCGGCGCCGTGATCGCGCTCGAGTCGCTCGCCAAGCGCTTCGGCGCCGTCGAGGCGGTGCGCGACGTGAGCCTGACGGCCGCGGACGGGCGCGTGACCGGGCTCCTCGGCCCCAACGGCGCCGGCAAGAGCACGACGCTGAGGCTCCTCTACGGCGTGCTGCGGCCCGACGGCGGCCGGGCGCTCGTCGACGGCCTCGACGTCGCGGGCGCGCGGCGCGCCGCGCTCGCACGGCTCGGCGTGCTGCCGCACAACGCGGGGCTTTACCCGCTGCTGACGGCGCGCGAGAACATCCGCTACTACGGCGCACTGCACGGCATGCACGGCGCCGCGCTCGAGCGGCGCATCGACGAGCTCGGCGCGCTGCTCGACCTCGGCGCCGTGCTCGAGCGGCGCACGCGCGGCTTCTCGCAGGGCGAGCGCCTCAAGGTCGCGCTGGCGCGCGCGCTGGTGCACAACCCGCCGAACCTGGTGCTCGACGAGCCGACCAACGGCCTCGACGTGCTCGCGACCCGCAGCCTGCGGGAGCTGATCCGCCGGCTGCGCGACGCGGGCCACTGCCTGCTGTTCTCGAGCCACGTGATGCAGGAGGTCGCGGCGCTGTGCGATGACATCGTGATCATCGGCGCGGGCCGGGTGGTCGCGCGCGGCACCCCCGAGGAGCTGCGCGGCTCGGTCGCGAGCGGCTCGCTCGAGGACGCGTTCGTCGCGGCGCTTCACGACGGGAGCGGCTGATGCGCGCGCTCTTCATCGTCTGGCTCAAGGAGGTCCTCGAGAACGCGCGCGACCGGCGCACGATGCTTTCGGCGCTGATCATCGGCCCGCTCGGCGGGCCGCTGCTCTTCAGCCTGATGATGAACCTGACGCTCGAGCGCGGCCGCGAGCGCGCCGAGCAGCCGCTCGAGCTGCCGGTCGTCGGCGCGACGGCGGCGCCGAATCTGGTCGCGTTCCTGCGCCGCGAGGGCGTCAAGGTCACGGCGCTCGACGGGGGCGAGGCCGCCGCGAACGCGGCCGTCCACAGCAAGGCGGCGCGCGTCGTGCTGGTGATTCCCGAAGGCTACGGCGGGCGCGTGACGCGCGGCGAGCCGGCGGCGGTCAGGCTCTACACCGACACCTCCGACACGAGCGCCAGCGGCGAGCGCGCGCGCGCGACGGCGCTGCTGCGCGCCTACGGCGCGCAGATCGCCGCGTGGCGGCTCGCGGCGCGCGGGCTGTCGCCGCTGCTGATGCAGCCGGTCGTCGTCGACGAGGTCGACGTGTCGACGCCGGCGGCGCGGGCGCTCGCGCTGCTGGGGATGCTCAGCTACTTCATCGTGTTCGCGACGCTGATGGGCGGCCTCTACGTCGCGATCGACACGACTGCGGGCGAGCGCGAGCGCGGCTCGCTCGAGCCGCTCTTGACGCTGCCGGTGCCGCGGCGCGCGGTCGTGTACGGCAAGATGCTGGCGGCGAGCGCCTTCATGGCGCTGTCGCTGCTCCTGAACCTCGCGGCCTTCACGGTCTGCCTGCGCTTCGTGCGCTTCGACACCGTCGGCATGGCACTCAACCTCGATGCCGGCGTCGCGCTCGCGATCTTCCTCGTGATGCTGCCGTTCGTGCTGGTGGGCTCGGCGCTGATGACGATCGTCGCCTCGTTCACGCGCAGCTACCGCGAGGCGCAGAGCTGGCTCGCGGCGGTGCTGCTCGTGCCGACGCTGCCGATCGTGTTCGCGGCGCTCTACCAGGTGCCGAGCCGCACGGGCCTCATGTGGGTGCCGAGCCTCGGCCAGCACCTGCTGATCGAGTCGCTGCTGAAGGGCGAGCCGCCGCGCCCTGCGCACGTGCTCTTGTCGGTGGCCTCGACGCTCGCGATTGGCGCGCTGCTGGCCGGGATCGCGGCGCGGCTCTACGGCCGCGAGAAGATCCTCGGCTGAGGTCCCGCCTCAGGCCGGCGCCGGACCGGCCGGTGAACGCGGGCGCGCCTCGCGGCCCACCGCCTGGATCGCGCGCTCGGCCTCGGCGAGCAGCTCCTGCGGCGTGTAGGGCTTCGCGACGCAGCCGTCGGCGTCGGCGGCGAAGCACGCGGCGCGCTCGGCGTCGCTCATGCGGCCGGTCACGATCAGCACCGCGGTGCGCGGCCGGCCGAGCTCGCGCTCGAGCGCGCGGATGTGCTTGAGCGCCCCGAGGCCGTCGAGGCCGGGCATCTGCCAGTCGAGCAGCACCACGTCGAAGATGCCCTGCTCCCAGGCCGCGACCGCCTCGAGTCCCGTTCCGACCGCCTCGACGCGGCCGAATCCGTCCTCCTCGAGGAGCTCGCGCAGCAGTTGCCGGTTGCCGGCGTGATCGTCGGCGACCAGCACCGCGCGGCGCGCGGCGTTGGGCGGCGTGACCGGCGCCGGCGGCGCGCCGGGGTTCAGCCAGCGCGACAGCACGGCCGCGAGCCGGTCGAGGTCGACGGGCTTCTCGACGACGGCATCGGCGCCGGCCGCGAGGCAGCGCGCGCGGTCGTCCGGCATCGCACTCGCCGTCAGCACGACGATCGGCGTCGGCGCGCGGCCGGCCACGCGCTCGTGCGCGCGAAGCTCGGCGATGGCGCTCAGCCCGTCGATCACGGGCATGCGCCAGTCGACGAGCAGCAGGTCGTAGGGCGCGGCGAGCGCCGCCGCGAGCAGCGCGCGGCCGTCTTCGACCGCGACCACCGGCGCGCAGCCGGCCTCGCGCAGGAAGCGCGCGAGCAGCTCGCGCGTCTCGGCGAGGTCCTCGGCGACGAGTATCGAGCCGCGGAACGCCTCGGGGACGCGCGCGCCGAAGCGCACCGCGGGTGGTGGCGCGCTCGCCGCCGGCTCGACCGGCACCTCGAACCAGAACACCGAGCCCTCGCCCGGCGCGCTCTTCACGCCGATCCGCCCGCCCATGCGCTCGACGATCGAGCGGTTGATCGCGAGCCCGAGCCCGGCACCGCCGCCGCGTGCGCCGTCCGGGCCGACCTGCGCGAACGCCTGGAAGAGCCGCGCCTGCGACTCGGCCGCGATGCCGACGCCCGTGTCGGCGACCTCGATCCTGAGCCACAGCCCGGGTTCCGCGACCGCGGCGCGCCGGATCGCGAGCTGCACGCGCCCGTGCGGCGTGTAGCGCAGCGCGTTGACGCCGAAGTTCAGCAGCATCTGCCGCAGGCGCTCGCGGTCGGCGTGCACGCGCCCCGGCAGCGTCGCATCGAGCGAGGCCAGGATCTCGAGGTCGCGCGACTCGCGGTGGCTCCTGAGCAGCCCGACGACCTCGTCGAGCAGCTCGGCCGGCGCGAAGTCCGACGCGTGCAGCGTCAGGCGCCCGGCGTCGATGCTCGCGACGTCGAGGAGGTCGTTGACGATCGCGAGCAGCGCGCCGCCGGCGCTCTTGATGCGCTCGAGCGACTCCGCGCGGCGCCGCTCGGTCTCGTCGCGCAGCAGCAGGTCGCTGTAGCCGAGGATCACCGTCAGCGGCGTGCGCAGCTCGTGGCTCATGTGGCCGAGGAAGTGCGACTTCGCCTCGCTCGACACCCGCAGCTGCTCGTTCAGGCGGTCGAGCGCGTCGCGCTCCGCCCGCAGGCGCGCCACGAGCTCGGCGTTCTCGCGCGCGAGCCTGAGCTGCTCGCGCGTCGAGCGCGCCGCGCGCGCTGCGGCGCCGGCCATCACGAGCAGGAAGATCAGGTAGATGACGCCGAGCAGCTGGCGCGGCCAGAAGCCGGTCGCGATCTGCCAGGCCGCCATCGGCAGCACGAACGGCACCGCGAGCGCGGCGTAGGCGCCGCCGACCGCCGACAGCGCGCCGAGGCCCGCGGCGAGCGCCGCGATCAGGCACATCATCGTCAGCGTCTCGCGCACCGGCTGGTTGACGGGCAAGAGCACCGTCCCGCCAAGCGACCAGATCGCGCCGACCAGCATCGCGAGGCCGAGGAACAGCCACAGCCAGCGGCGCGCCTCGGCGGGGCCGCGCGGGTGCGCGAGATAGCGGTGGCTCGCGAACGCGCGCGCGCCGGCCAGCAATCCGAGCGCGGTGACCCAGGTGATGCGCGCGCCGGCGGAAACCGTCGGCCCCATCGCGAGGGCGACGACCGTCGCGGCCGGCACCGTCGCCGCGGCCGGCGCGTACAGCAGGCGGCACATCAGTGCCACCTGGTCCGGCAACAGCTCGTCTTCCCCCCGCATCGGGAAATTGTGCGCCAGTCGCGGGTCCCGCCGGTAGGCGGGGCGCGCCCTACTGGGTCAACCTACCGTCGCGAAAGTCCCGCACCGCCTGCTCGATCTCGGCGACCGTGTTCATGACGAACGGCCCGTAGTGCACGACCGGCTCCCCGAGTGGCCGGCCGCCGATCACGAGGAGGCGCGTCGCGCGCGCGGCCGCGGCGAGCTCGAGCGCATCGCCGTCGGTGAGCCGCGCGAGCTGGCCCTTGCCGACCTTCTCGCCCGCGATCACGGCCTCGCCCTCGAACACGTAGGCGACGAGCGTGTGGCCGGGCTCGGTCGCGAGATTCAGCGTCGCGCCCGCCTCGAGGCCGACGTCGAGGTAGGTGGGTGCCGTCCGGCCGCCCGCGATCGGGCCGGCGACGGCCGCGCCGCCTGCGAGCGGCCGAAAGCTCCCGGCGACGACGCGCACGGTCGCGCCGCGCGCCTCGGCGCGCGGCACGCGCTCGGGCTCGAGGTCCTGGTAGGCGGCGGGCTTCATCTTCTCGGCCGCCGGCAGGTTGATCCACAGCTGGAAGCCCCGCATCCGGCCCGCGACCTGCTGCGGCATTTCCGAGTGGATGATGCCGCGGCCGGCCGTCATCCACTGCACGCCGCCGGCCTTCAGGTCGCCGCGGTGCCCGAGGTGGTCCTCGTGCAGCATGTGGCCGTCGAGCATGTAGGTGACCGTCTCGAAGCCGCGGTGCGGGTGCGACGGGAAGCCGGCGATGTAGTCGCCGGCATCGCTCGAGTCGAACTCGTCGAGCAGCAGGAACGGGTCGAGCCCCTGCTCGGGGCTGATGACGCGCGTCAGGCGCACGCCGCCGCCGTCCGAGGTGGGCCGTCCGGTGACCAGGCTTTCGATGCGACGCGGTGTCATCAGTGTCTCCTTCAGGCCGCGATGCGCGCGGCGAGTGAGTCGATTTCCTGGCCGGCGCGCGCGAGCGCGGCGTTGCGCGGCGCCTCGCCGAGCGCGAGGCCCTCGGCGTACACGACCTCGAGTTCGGTGATGCCGACGAAGGCGAGCATCGTGCGCACGTACGGCACGAGGTGGTCCTGCGGCCGGTCGCGGTGTATTCCGCCGCGCGTCGTCACGAGCGTCGCGCGCTTGTCGCGCAGCAGGCCCTCGGGGCCGTTCGCGGTGTAGCGGAACGTGACGCCGGCGCGCGCGATCGTGTCGAACCAGCTCTTGAGCGTCGAGGGCGCGCCGAAGTTGTACATCGGCGCCGCGATCACGACGTGGTGCGCGCGCAGGAGCTCGCCGAGCACCGCATCGGCGTCGGCGGCGATCGCGTCCTCGGCCGGCGAGCGCGCGGCGGCGGGCTTGGCGGTCGCGCTCAGGCGCGCGGCGTCGAGGTGCGGCAGCGGCTCGCGGTCGAGGTCGCGGCGCACGAGCACGAGCTCAGCGTCGCGGGCCCTCAGGCCCTCGACGAGGCGGTTGGCGAGCGCGGTCGAGGCGGCGTTCGCACCGCCAAGACTCGAGTTGATCTGCAGGATCGTCTTCATGGGGGCCTTCGGATGTACCAGCGGGAGTTGTCAATTTATATCCGATTCATAGATAATCAACGCTGTCGAGTTGGTCAAAATGATCTGATTTCTAGATCATTCATGGGATCGTTGCCAAGAACCTCGCTCGAACAATGGGCAGTGCTCGCGTCGGTCGTCGACGAGGGCAGCTTCGCGGCCGCGGGCGAAGCGCTCGATCGCAGCCAGTCGGCCGTCTCGTACGCGATCAAGGAGCTGCAGTCGTCGCTGCCGGTGCCGCTCACCGAAACCAAGGGGCGGCGGACCGTGCTGACGCCGGCGGGCGCGACGCTGCTGCGGCGCGCGCGCGCGGTGCTGGCCGACGTCGAGAGCCTAGAGTCGCTCGCCGGCAACCTCGCCGCCGGCTGGGAGAGCGAGATCGCGATCGCGGTCGACCTCATCTTCCCGCCGCGATTGCTGGTCGCGGCACTCGGCGCCTTCGGGCCCGTGTGCCGGGCGACGCGCGTCGAGGTCATCGAGACGGTGCTCTCGGGCACGACCGAGGCGCTGTTGCGGCGCGAAGTCGACCTCGCGATCGTCGGCGCGCTGCCGCCCGGATTCCTGGGGCCGCGGCTGATGAGCGTCGAGTTCGTGCCGGTCGCGCATCGCGAGCATCCGCTCCACGCGCTCGGCCGGCCGCTCGAGTTCGAGGACCTGAAGCGCGAGCGGCAGATCGTCGTTCGCGACAGCGGCTCGCGCCGCCGCATCGATTCGGGCTGGCTCGGCGCCGAGCAACGCTGGACCGTCTCGCACGTCAAGACCTCGATCGAGATCCTAAAGAGCGGGCTCGGCTTCGCGTGGGTGCCGCGCGAGCACGTCGCCGAGGAGCTCGCAAGCGGCCTGCTCGTGCCGCTTAGCCTCGCGGTCGCGGCGAGCCGCAGCGTCGACATCCACCTCGTGTTCGCCGACCACGCCGCCGCGGGTCCCGCGACCCGCGAGCTCGCGCGCCTCATCACGACGCTGTGCAGCGCGGCGACGTCGCCTTTGCCGTCGCGACCGAATCCATCGTAACGTGGCGCAACCTCGCCTGGAGTCCGCGCATGCTGCATCGCCGAAACCTCGCCCTGCTCGCCGCCCTCACGCCGCTCGCCACCGCGCTCGGCGGCACGCCGATCGGCGTCAAGCCCGGCCTCTGGGAGATGACCGTCGACCGCGACACGAAGGGCGGCCCCGCGGCGCCGGCGATGGCCTCGATGCCGCCCGATGCGCTCGATCGCCTGCCGCCGGAGATGCGCGCGCGCATCGAGGCACAGATGAAGCAGCGCGCCGAGGGCGGCGGTTCGGGCCACGAGGTCTACCAGCACTGCATCACGCAGGCCGACCTCGACAAGCCGCTCTTCAAGCAGCACGACGACCCGAGCTGCAAGATGACGCCGGTGACGCAGACGAGCTCGAAGATGGAATACAGCTTCGAGTGCAATCACGAAGGCCAGCGCCAGACCGGGCGCATCAGCTTCAGCGCCTCCGACTCCGAGCACGTCAGCGGCACGACCGTCATGAACGCGCAGGCCGCCGGCCGCGACATGACCGTCAGCATGAAGATCGCCGGCAAGTGGGTCGGCGCGAGCTGCGGGGACATCACGACGCGCAAGAAGCCCGCCGGTTAACGAGCCGCCGCGGCACTGGGCTATAGTCAAACGATCGTTTCGCCCTCATTTCTAGGGAGAGAAAAATGGCATTTCGGCACCTGCTGCGACTCACCCTGACCACCGGCGCCTGCGCGCTCGTGCTCGCACCGATTGCCCCGAAGGCCGAGACCGCGCAGCAGGAGCGCAGCAAGAAGGAAGCCGAGATCCCGACCTGCACCAAGAAGTACGGCACGATCGCGGTCGTCGAGCCCGAGCGCAACTGGTGGGCCGAGTACCACCTCGGATCGCCGGAGGCGCTGCTCAAGATCTACGTCAGCAAGTCCGGCTGCTTCACGCTCGTCGATCGCGGCAAGGGCATGCAGGCGGCGAAGGCCGAGCGCGAGCTCGCGGCCTCCGGTGAGCTGCGCGGGCGCAGCAACGTCGGCAAGGGCCAGGTCAAGGCCGCCGACTACGTGCTGGTCCCGGACCTCGTCTCGCAGAACAAGAACGCCGGCGGCAACCGCATCGGCGGCATCCTCGGCGGCCTCGTGGGCGGCGCGGCCGGCGCGGTGGTCGGCGGCATCAACCTGAAGAAGAAGACCGCCGACGTGACGCTGACGGTGACCGACGTGCGCTCCTCCGAGCAGGTCGTGCTCAGCGAGGGCCACTCGACCAAGACCGACCTCGGCTGGGGCGCGGGCGGCGGGCTCTTCGGCGGCGGCGCGTTCGCCGCGGGCGGCGCGACCGGCTACGACAACACCGAGATCGGCCAGGTGATCTCGCTCGCCTACCTGCAGGCGTACACCGACATGATCGGCAAGTTCGCCGAGCTGCCGGACAGCGCGAGCGCCGCGAACGCCCAGCAGTCCGTCACGATGGCCAAGCCCGGGCGCATGTACGCGAGCGCCGATCCCAAGAGCAAGGTCGTGCGCACGCTCGACCCCGGCATGATGCTGTACCCGACGGGCGAGAAGAAGGACATCATGTGGGAGGTCGAGGACGAGCTCGGCAACAAGGGCTGGGTGTCCTCGGTGCTGTTCCAGCTCGCGAAGTAGCCCTCAGGCCGCACCGAGGAGCGCGAGCACGGCGCTCCTCGCCGCGGCGCCGTGCACGAGCAGCGCGAGCGTGTCCCCGGGCCGCGCCCACTCGAGCGCGCAACGCGCGGCCTCGATCTCGGACCCGCGCACCGGCAGCGATGCTTCCGGCATTCCGGCGCGCAGCAGCGCCGTGCGGATGATCCGCGGGATCTCGCCCGGCGCCCGCCCGCGCAGGTGCGACTCGTTTTCCTTGACGACGACGAGGTCCGGCCGAAACCCCGCGGCGACCCGCGCGAGTGCCTCGATGTCGGCGTCCTGGCGGTTGCCGGCGTGGCCGAGCAGCAGCCCGAGGCGCCCGTCGCCGCGCAGCGCTTCGGCGACCGACAGCAGCCCCGTCAGCCCCTCGGGGTTGTGCGCGTAGTCGACGAGCACCTGCACGCCACCGACCCTGAAGCGCATCAAACGCCCGGCGTTGTCGGCAGGATCCGCGCCGAAGCGCGCGAACACGGCGGCGATCGTCGCCGGCGCAAGCCCCAGCGCCATCGCCGCGAGCGCGGCGCCGGCGAGGTTCTCGACGTTGTAGCGCGCGGCGCCGCCGACGGCGATCGGCATCGCGGCGACGGCGCCGAGGTCATGCTCGGCGCCCGAGTGCGCGACGACGAGCCGCCCGGCGCGCACGCCCGCCGCTCCCCCGCCCCGCGCGCGGTGCGCCGCAAGCATCGGGGCATCGGCATCCGCGCCGAACCAGCCGAGCGGGGGCGCGCGCCCGTAGCGCTGCGCCAGCCCGCCCGCCCGCCCCCGCAACAGCGCATCGCCGGCGTTCAGCACCAGGAGCCCTTCCGGCGGCACGACCGAGGCGACTGCGAGCTTGACGTCGGCGAGACCGTCGAGGTCGTCGATGCCGTACTCGCCGAAGTGATCGGAGCTGACGTTGGTGACGATCGCGACGCGCGCCTGCGACACCGCAATGCCGCGGCGCAGGATGCCGCCGCGCGCCGTCTCGAGCACCGCCGCCTCGACGCGCCGGTCGCGCAGCACGAGTCGCGCACCGGCCGGGCCCGAGTAGTCCCCGGCCGCCAGCCGCTCGCCGTCGACGAACACCCCGTCCGTGCAGTTGTAGCCGGCGCGCCAGCCGTGCGCCTGCGCGCACGCGGCGATGAGGCGCACCGTCGTCGTCTTGCCGTTCGAGCCGGTCACGAGCGCGATCGGGATGTCGCCAAGCGCTGCCCACTCGACGGCGGCCGCGGCGGGCAGCGATGCGAGCGGGTAGTCGCGGCCGCGCGCGCCGGCGCCGAGCGTGAGGCATTGCTCGTCGAGCGCGAACGGGAGGTGGCGCGCGCGCGCCGCCGCGAGCAGCGGTGCGAGCGCCGGGCGCGCCTCGGCCTGCGCGAGCACCGCGAGGCGCGTGAGCGCCGCAGGTTCCTCGATTACCGGCGCCACCACCGACGCGGGGTCCGCGGCGTTCTCGAGCGCGGCCGCGAGGAGCGCCGCCTCGAGCGATGCGCATCGCTCGGGCTCGCGCTCGGCGAGCGAGGCGCAGAGCGCCCACTCGTTGAGCTCGGTCGCCGTGTAGAGCTGGTCGACGGGCGCGGCCAGCGCGAGCGACGTCCCGCCGCGGTGCGGCCGGACCGCGACCGCGGACTCGCTCCAGCCGAGGTGCGCGCGGCCGCGCGCGACCCGCGCGCGCCAGCGCGCGATCAGCTCCGGATCCGCGCGCTCCCTGACCTCGAGCACCGCGCCCGGCGCCGCGAAGAACAGGTTGGCGCCCAGCAGCCGCCGCGAGTCGTCGAACGGCGGCGCGGGCGGCGCGTTCAGTCGTCGGCTTCCGGTGCGAGCCGGACGCCGCGCTCGTCGCGGATCAGGCCCTCGAGGTTGAGCGCCGGTCCTGGATCGACGGGCTCGGCCGGCCGCGCGAACGTCGCGGCGCGCTCGTCGCCGCCGTTCGCCCTCACCGCGACCGGCGGCGCGCCGGCGGGCTTGAACTTCGTGACCTGCTTCCACGAGCGCACCAGCGCGTCGGCGAAGATCAGCACGAGATCGCCCGCGTGGCCCATCTTGAGCGCGGCGTCGATCGCCTGCTGCTCGTCGGGGATGATCGAGATCGCGCCCTCGCGCACGCCGGCGGCGCGCAGCGCCGCGGCCTGGATCCGCGGCACCTCGTCGGGCGCGCGGTCCCGGAGCGCGTCGTCGCGCCGGCAGATGTAGTGGTCGAAGCGCCCGGCGACCGCGTTCGCGATCGCGACCAGGTCCTCGTCGCGCCGGTCCCCCGGCCCCGCGAGCACGACGATGCGCCGGCCGCTCACGTCCAGGCGCCCGGCGAGGTCGGCCATCGCCCCGACCGCGTGGGCGTTGTGGCCGTAGTCGAACAGCACCTTGAACGGGTGCTCGTTGAACACGTTCATGCGGCCCGGCGCCTGGAAGAACGTCGAGTCGAACGTGCGCAGGCCCTGGCGGATCGCGTCGAGCTTGATCCCCAGCGAGAACGCCAGCGCCGCGGCGAACATCGCGTTCTGCACGTTGTGCATCGCGCGGCCCTCGAGCGTCGCCGGGATCAGGTGGGTCCACAGGAGCGGGATGTGCCCGCCGCGGTCGTAGAGCGTGATCATCTGGCCGTTGACGCCGGCCTCGAGCGCGCAGGCGCGCCCGCCCGCCCGGATGTGCTCGCGCACCAGCGTGTGCTGCGGGTTCAGCGTCACGTAGCAGATGCTCTTGGCCTCGCTGTGGCCGGCCATCCTGAGCACCAGCGAGTCGTCGGCGTTCAGCACCGCGCAGTCAGTCGCGACCTCGACGACGATGCGCTTGACCTCGGCGAGCTGCTCGAGCGTGTCGATGCCCTTGAGCCCGAGGTGGTCGGACTGCACGTTCAGCACCGCCGCGACGTTGACCTCGTTGACGCCCATGCCGGCGCGCAGCAGCCCGCCGCGCGCGGTCTCGAGCACCGCGATGTCGATCTGCGGGTCGGCGAGCACCATGCGCGCCGACACCGGGCCCGTCATGTCGCCTGGCACCGTGCGCTGGCCGTCGATGTAGACGCCGTCGGTGGTCGTGAGCCCGGGCGTGTAGCCCGCCATCTTGGTGATGTGCGCGAGCATCCGCGAGGTCGTCGTCTTGCCGTTCGTGCCGGTGACCGCCGCGATCGGCACGCGCGACGGCGCGCCGGGCGGGAACAGCATGTCGATCACCGGACCCGCGACGTCGCGCGAAGTGCCCTCGCTCGGAGCGACGTGCATCCGAAAGCCGGGCGCCGCGTTGACCTCGCAGATGCCGCCGCCGATCTTGCGGTAGCTCTCGGCGATGTTCTTCGACAGGAAGTCGACGCCGCCGACGTCGAGGCCGATCGCGCGCACCGCGCGCTCGGCCATCTCGCGGTTGTCGGGATGGATGACGTCGGTGACGTCGGTCGCGGTGCCGCCGGTCGAGAGGTTCGCGGTCGAGCGCAGCGGCACGACGACGCCCGGCGCCGGTACCGACTCGGGGCCGAGGTTCGCGGCCGCGAGCATCTTCTGCGCCTGCGCATCGAGCTCGAGGCGCGTCAGCACCTTCTCGTGGCCGACGCCGCGGCGCGGATCCTGGTTCACGATCTCGATAAGCTCGACGATCGTGTGCGAGCCATCGCCGACGACGTGGCCGGGCGTGCGGCGCGTCGCGGCGACGAGCTCGCCGTTGACGACCAGCAGCCGGTGGTCGTCGCCCTCGAGGAACGACTCGACGACCACCGAGCGCGAGTGCTCGCGCGCGACGGCGAAGCCCTGGGCCACCTCCTCGTCGGTCATCAGCCGGATCGAGATGCCGCGGCCGTGGTTGCCGTTGTAGGGCTTGGTGACGACCGGCAGTCCTATGCGCCGCGCCGCGCGCACCGCCTGCGACTCGCTCTGCACCAGCTCCTGCTTCGGCACCGGCAGCCCGAGCGAGGCGAGGATCTTGTTGGTCTCCTCCTTGTCGCTCGCGAGCTCCACCGCGATGTGCGGCGTGCGCCCGGTGACGGTCGCCTGGATGCGCTGCTGGTACTTGCCGTGCCCGAGCTGCACCAGCGACTGGTCGTTGAGCCGCAACCACGGGATGCCGCGCGCTTCCGCGGCGCGCACCAGCGATGCGGTCGAGGGCCCGAGCGCGCGGCGCTGCGCGAAGCGGATGAACTCGTCGCGCGCCTCGGGCCAGTTCCAGCCCTCGGGCACGCTGTCGGCCGGGCGGATCGGCTCCGGCAGCAGCGAGCACAGCAGCCGGAGCGCGAGCTCGCCAGCCGCGATGCCCTCGTCGCGCTGCGCGTACTCGTAGACGACCGTGTAGACGCCCGGCGGGCCCGCGCTTCGGGTCTTGCCGAAGGTGACGGCCTCGCCGGCGATGTTCTGCAGCTCGATCGCCACGTGCTCGAGCACGTGGCCGAGCCAGGTCCCCTCGTCCTCGCGCATCCGGCGCAAGAAGCCGCCCGGCGCGTTGTACGAGCAGCCGTGCTCGGCGAGCCCCGGGAGCGCGGCGGCGAGCGCATCGATGTAGCCGGTGCCCAGCCGCCCGGTCGGCCATTCCTCGAGCGGCCCAAGGTCGAGGTCGAGGCGGATGACCGGAAAGTGCGCGTGCAGCGAGGGTCCGACGTAAACGGAGCGGTCAAGGATGCGCATGGCGGCGGCCCAGTCGTTCTCTGGTTGTCGTGCGATTGCGGGCGGCGCGTCACCCGTCGACGCGCCGTCCCGTCTCAATCCCTCGCGCGCGCCGCCCGCGGGCGGCGCGCCGTCATTCCTTGGGCGGCGCCAGCGCGCTCGCCTCGGCGCGGCGCGTGTGCAGGTTGAACGTCGCCCCGGCGACCAGGATGTGGAGCTTGAGCCCCAGCATGCACACCGGCTGCCCCTCGCTGACCGCGTCCATCGACGAGTAGCTGACCTCGGATCCGTCGACGATCGTGACCCCGCCGCTGCCCTCGACCTCGACGGTTTCGTCGGGGCCGATGAACGCCGCCGTGTCCTCGTCGAGCCCGATGCCGACGGCAAAGGGGTTGTAGGCGAGCGCGGTCAGGAGCCGCCCGAGCCGGTCGCGCTGGCGGAAGTGCTGGTCGATGATGAAGCGGTTCGTGAGCCCGAGCCCGGGCGCGAGCCGCACGCTCCCGGAAATCACCGAGGAGCCCTCGTCGCCGAAGGCGATCATGTGCTCGGAGAGGATGCTCGCCCCGGCGCTCGTACCGCCGACCGTGACGCCGTGGGCGTTTCTGAGGCGAATGAGCTTCGCGACCGGCGTGCCGCCGAGCAGCGTCGTGAGCCTGAGCTGGTTGCCGCCGGTGAAGAAGATGCCCGTCGCCCGCTCGAGGCGCTCGAGCCGTCCGGGCTCCTGGCAGTCGCGGCGGGTGTCGAAGTCCATCACGGTGACGCGCGCGGCGCCGATCGAGGCGAAGAGCTTCTCGTAGCGGGGCCCGGTCTCGTTCATGCGGCTCGCGGTCGGAATCACGACGATGTCGGCGTCGCGCCCGCCCGAGCACGCGACGAAGCGCTCGAGGATGTGGCGGTCGTTCTCCTTGTTCTCCGCGCCGCCGATCGGGATGATCCAGCCGCGCGTCGCGCCCTCGGGGACTTTACTCGGCATCCACGCTCCTCTGCGTCTCAGGTCTCGAAGGTTCCGCGGCGCACCTGCGCGCCGTCCTGCACGTGCAGCTCGCCGCCGATGATGACGGTCCGCGCGCCGCCTGTCGCGTCGAGCGCGACGAGGTCGGCGTCCGCCCCGGTCGCGATCCGCCCCTTGGACGCGAGGCGCAGCAGCCGCGCGGGGTTCGCCGTGAAGGCCGGCAGCGCCGCCTCGAGCGACAGGCCGCGCTCCTGCGCCTCGGCGAGCGTCGCAAGCAGCGCGCCGCTCTGGCCGATCTCCATCCGGCACACGTGGCCCTCGCCGTCGAATTCCGGCAGGCAACCGCCGGCGTCCGAGCTCACCGTCACGCGCTCGGGCGCCGCGCCCGAGGCGAGGTAGCGCGCGAGCGCCTCGGCCGCCCCGTAGGCATCCTCGCCGTCGGCGACCGGGAAGGCCGTCAGGTCGATCGTCGATCCCTCGCGCGCGAGCGCAATCGCCTCCTCGAACAGCGCGCGGCGGCGGTTGACGTGCGTCGGGTTGAAGACGCGCGCCGGCAGCTCGCTGCGCGCGAGCGCCTCGCGCACCAGCCCGAGGCCGCGCGCGCCGTCGCCGAGGTGCAGGTGAACGATGCCGGCCTTGCCGGTCATCAGCCCCGCGACGTGCGCGTCGGCGCCGAGCCTCAGCAGCTCCTCGAGCGTCGGCTGGCTCGAGCGATGGTCGCTGATCGCGACTTCCCCGAGTCCCACGAACGCCTCGACGAACACGAGGTCCTTGCGCACGCTCCCGGTCAGCGTCGCGACCGGCAAATGGTAGCCGCCGAGGTAGCCATAGGCGTTCAGCCCCTCCTCGCGCAGCGCGTAGAGCGTCGCGAGCAGCTCCTCGGGTCCGCGCGCGACCGTGTCGGTGCCGAGGAGGCCAACGACGGTCGTGACGCCGGCGCTCGTGTAGCGACCCGGGGGCTGGGGCGGCACCCGCGTGCGAAAGCCGGCCTCGCCGCCCCCGCCCGTGACGTGGACGTGGCCGTCGATGAGCCCGGGGATCAGCCGCGCGCCGTCGAGGTCGAGCGTCGCGGCCGTCGCGCGCAGCGCCGCCGGCAGCTCCCGAAGCTCGGCGGCGGGCCCCTGCCACAGCACGCGGCCGCCGCCGATCAGCAGGTCGCGGATGCCGAGCGGGCGCGGCGCATAGACGTCGGCGTTCTTGATCAGGAGCATGGTTGTGGCCGGGTTCCCGGGGCGATGATGCCCGACTGCGACCGCCGGCCCAATACTCGCGACCCCGAAGGCGCCGGCGGCCTCGGCCGTCCGGCCCTCAGGCCGCCGGGTGCGCGGGCTGCGGGCAGACGCAGGTCACCCGCGCGCCACCGGTCGGGCGCGGCTCGATGGTCAGCGTCCCGCCCAGCATCGCCGCCCGGAACTCCATGATCCTGAGGCCCATGCCGCTCGAGTCGCCGGCGCGGTCGAAGCCGCCGCCGTCGTCCTCGATCTCGACCCGCACCTCCTGCGGCTGCGCGTCGAGCGTGATCGCGATCAGCGTCGCGTGTGCGTGGCGGCGCGCGTTCGTGACCGCCTCCTGCACGATCCGGTAGAGGTGCTCGAGCGCCTCGGGACCGAGCGTGATCGGCGCCGCGCCGACCACGTGCAGCTCGATCTGCGCACCGAAGCCCTGCTGCTGCTGGCGCACGAGCTCGCCGAGCGCCTCGACGAGCCCGCCGGCGGCGAAATGCAGCGGCGAGAGCCCGTGCGCGATCGCGCGGCAGGTGCCGATCGCCTGGCGCGCGAGGCCGGCGAGCTCGGCGAGCCGGTCGGCGGCCGGCCGCCCCGCGGCGCGCTCGGCGGCGGCGAGCGAGGCGGCGAACATCGAGATGCCGGTCAGCACCTGGCCGAGCTCGTCGTGCAGGTCGTAGCCGAGCTTGCGCTGCTCGCGCGCCGTGACATCGAGGAGCGCGCGCTGCAGGCGCCGAAGCTCGGTGATGTCGCGCGTGGAGCAGTAGAGGTGCTGGCGGCCGTCGGCCACGAACGCATCGACGGTGACCTCGACCTCGAAGGTGCTGCCGTCATTGCGCCGGTGCAGCGTCTCGAAGCGGTGCAGCTCGCCGGCGAACGCCCGTGCGATGACCTTCGCGATCTCGGCCGCGTCCAGCCGCGCATCCCACAGCGTCGGCGCCATCCGGATCAGCTCGTCACGCGCGTAGCCGAGCATCGCGCACAGCGAGTCGCTGACCTCGACCACGCGCCCGTCGGCGTCGAGGATGCAGACGCCGTCGCTCGCGCGCCTGAGGAACAGCTGGTGGCGCGCGTTCTCGGAGGCGAGCTCCGCCTCGAGGCGCTTGCGCTCGCTGATGTCCTCGACGATCGACCAGATCTGCGTGGCGCCGGCCGGCGTCCGCAGCAGCATGCCGCGCAGCTGCACCGGCACGTGGCTGCCGTCCTTGCGCACGTACTCCTTCTCGTACGGCCCGTAGTGCCCGACCGTGCGCAAGAGCTCCAGCTGGCGCGCCTCGTCGGCGGCGTAGCGCTGCGGCGTCAGTGTCCGGTAGTCGAGCGCGCGCAGCTCGTCAGCGCCGTAGCCCGTGAGTTCCGCGAATGCCGCGTTGAACTCGAGCAGTTTCCCGTCCATGTCGGTGAGCGCAATGCCGAGCCGCGAGGTCTCGTAGAGGCCGCGGAGCTTCTGCTCGCTCTCCGCGAGCGCCTGCGTCGCCGCCCTGAACTCGGTGATGTCCTGCACCTGCACGACCAGGTCGCGCGGCTGGTTCTGCGCATCGCGTATCAGCGCGCAGGCGATCACGACCCACACCGGGCGGCCGCTCTTGTGCAGGTAGCGCTTCTCGAGCTGGTAGCGCGCGACCCGGCCGGTCCAGAGGCCGCGTGCCGCCGCCTCGCTCGCCGCGAGATCCGCCGGATCGGTGAGTTCGTAGAGGCTCTTCGTCAGCAGCTCCTCGCTCGTGTAGCCGAGGAGCGCGCACAGCGCCGGATTCACGCGCCGGATCCGCCCGTCGCGGTCCTCGATGGCCATGCCGTTGGCGGAATGCTCGAAAGCCGCGGCAAAGCGCTCCTCGCTCGCGCGCCGCGCAGCCTCGATCCGCTCGCGCGCGGCGATCTCTCGATTGAGGTCCCGATTGCGGTCCTCGAGCTCGCGCGTGCGCTGCAGGACCTCGCGCCGCACCTCCTCGGTGCGCCCGGACAGGTTGAGCAGCAGCACGCCGATCAGCGCCGCGAACCCGAGCCCCGACGTCTGCACGATCCACGGCATCGGCGTCCGGGCCCGGTCGAGGTAGCTGAGCGTCGGGTGCAGCTCGATGCGCCAGCTGCGGCCGGGCGCGCGGATGCGCTCGACGGTGCCGAAATCGCCGAACGCGGCGGCCTTGAGCTCCTGCTCGAACGAGCGGCCGGCGCCCTCGACCCGTTCATACATCACGGTCGCGGGCCCTGGTTCGGCGACGTCGATCAGCCGAAAGCTCACGCCCCGCGCATCGACTCCGTCGAGCGCGGTCTCGATGAGGCGCTTGACGTCGATGACTCCGACGACGAAGCCGCGCGGCGGCGCCGCCCGATCGCCGCGGACGCCGCCCGCCGGCAGGAACGCGAGCAGTCCGAGTTGCTCGGGTGGCAGCTGCAGCAGCGGAATCGGACGCGTGATGGCGGCGTTGCCGCTCGACAGCGACTGCTCGATCGCCTCGCTGCGCGCGGGCTCCGACGAGACGTCGAAGCCGAGCGCCTGCGCATTGCCGTCCAGCGGCTCGATGTACTGCACCGGCGCGTAGTGCGCGCGCGGCGGGCTCGGCCGGACGCCGTCGCCCGGCACGCGGTCGCTGATCGTGAAGTGCGCGAAACCCTCGGCCGCCGCGGCGCGCTCGAACGCGGTGCGCTCGTGGCCGGCGATCGACGGCACCCACTCGACGGCGCGCAGGCTCCCGTGCCGCGCGACGATGTTGTGCGTCAGTGCCGCGAACGACGCGCGGTCGGTCCTCGGCGTCACATCGAAATGGCTGCGCAGCGCGTCGAGCAGCACGACGATCTCGTCGAGCTCGGTGGCGATCTGGCGCGCGACGCCGGCGCTTTGCGTGACGAACTCGCTGCGGATCCGCGCCGCCTCCTGGTGCTGCGCGACCGCGAACGCACCGAGCGCGGCGGCGACGAGGCCGATGACCGGCAGCGCAACGGTGAGCCTGAGATGCCGCCAGTACGCGCGCGGCTCGCCCGCCGCGACCAGCCACAGCGGCACCACGACCAGCACGCCGATCGTGTCGCCGACCCACCAGTTGAACCAGGTGAAGGCGCGCGCGCCGCCCGGCACGACGCCGGCCAGCGCCAGAGCCGAGACGCCGCTCGTTGCGCTCAGGAGGCAGGCCACGGGTCCGCCCAGCAGCAGGAAGCGCAGTGTCTCGCCGACCCGGCTGAGCGCCGTCGGGTAGCCAACCGAGGCGCGCACCAGTCGCGCGCCGACGACGGCCTGCAGGCTCGCGCCCGCGCCGATCGCCGTGCTCACCGCGAGGCTCTGGGCGAATGGCACGCCGGCGCCGGCCGACACGATCAGGTTGTGCGCCGCGGACCCGAGCAATACGCCGATCCAGACGTGGCGCGGGCCCGTGAGGACCGCCATGAACGCAAGGCCCGCCGGCACCCAGAGCGCCGACGCGTAGCCGGGCGGGATCGCGAGCAGGCGGCCGAACGCGCCGCCGGCGAAATAGCCGAGCGCAACGAGGACGATCCACGCGAGCAGCCGCGCGACCGCGCCGAAGCGCAGCGCTCCCGCAGCGCCCGTCTCGGCTCGCTCGCCGCGCGTCGCCTCGTCCATTCCGCTGCTCCCGTGGCCCGTCGCTGCCCTCCCTGATCCCGAATCCTCGTCGCATCCCCGCGCACGTCCTTGCGCGAAGCCCACCGCCCGGCCACAGCCGGAGCTGGCGCGCGCCGTCGGTGCCGCCCGTTCGCGGTCGTCTGTCCGGTATCGGCAGCTGCGTGCCGAATCATGAACCCCGTGGAGGGGGTGCGAGAGCGTGCCCGAACCACTGCGAAAGTGAACTTCGGGAATCACCTAGGCCGGCGCGCCCGCGCAGGCGCCGTGGACGGCGTCGCCCGCGATGCACAGCCGAGGGGCCGGCGTCCGGCCTCACTTGCCGATGCAGAAGCTCGCGAAGATCCGCGTCAGCAGGTCCTCGCTCGTGAACCGCCCGGTGATCTCCCCGAGCACATCGTGCGCAAGCCGAAGCTCCTCGGCGACGAGCTCGCTGCCGTTGCCGGCGTTGAGATGCGCACGTGCCGCTGCCAGGCGCCCGGCTACCCGCCCGAGCGCGTCGCGGTGCCTTCGCCTTGCGCTCAGCGTCCCGGCGCCCTCGCCGAGGTAACCGAGGGCGGCTTTCAGGTGCGCGCGCAGCTCCGGGGTTCCCGCGCCGGTCAGCGCCGACACCGGCAGCCCGCCGGCCGGCGGCGCAGCGCGATCGGTCTTGTTGTAGACGACGCTGACCGGGATTCCAGCGCCGAGGGCCTCGAGCTCTGCCGGCAGCGCCGCGAGCGCCTGCGGATCGGTCGAGTCGACGACGTAAAGCACGTGGTCGGCACGCGCGAGCGCCGCGCGGGCGCGGCGGATCCCCTCCGCCTCGATGCGCTGCGGGTCCTCGCGCAGGCCCGCGGTGTCCATGAGCTCGAGCGGCAGCCCGTCGAGGTCGATGCGCTCGCGCAGCACGTCGCGAGTCGTGCCCGGGATCTCGGTGACGATCGCGGCGTCGTGCCCGGCGAGCGCGTTGAGGAGGCTGGATTTCCCGGCGTTCGGGCGCCCGGCGATCACGACCGTGCAGCCTTCCTGCAGCAGCCGCCCCTGCTCGGCCGCCGCCGCGAGCGCATCGAGCGCCGCCGCGAGCGATGCGAGGCGCCTGGCGACGCCGGACTCCGCGATCAGCTCGAGGTCCTCCTCGGCGAAGTCGATCGCGGCCTCGACGTGCACGCGCACCTCCACGAGACCGGCCTCGAGCGCGTGCACGCGCGCCGAGAACTCGCCGTCGAGCGAGCGCAGCGCCGCGCGGGCCGCGGCCGCGGAACCGGCGTCGATCAGGTCCGCGATGGCCTCGGCCTGCGCTAGGTCGAGCTTGTCGTTCAGGAACGCACGCTCCGAGAACTCGCCGGCCCGCGCCGGGCGCGCGCCGAGCTCAAGGCAGCGCGCGACGAGCAGGTCGAGCACGACGGCGCCGCCGTGGCCGTGCAGCTCGAGCACGTCCTCGCCGGTGAACGACCCGGGCCGGGGGAAGTAAATCGCGAGCCCCGCGTCGATCGACTCGCCGCGGGCATCGCGAAAGTGCCGCGCCACGGCACGGCGTGGCGGCGGCAGCGCCCCCAGGATCCCGCGCGCGACCGCCGCGACCGCCGGTCCCGAGACGCGCACGATGCCGATGCCGCCGCGCCCGGGCGGGGTTGCGATCGCGACGATGGTGTCGGCCATGGGTCCTCGGGTCACCGGCGATGGCCGGGGCGCCGGCACGACGATACACTCGGGGGGATGCACCCTGTCCACGCCCAGGCGGGTGATGCCGACGAACGACGCTATCCGGCGCCGGTCGCGGCGCGGCGTGCACGGGCGGTCGCCGAGCTCCTCGAGCTCACGCCCGGGGGTTCGGTACTCGACCTCGGTGTCGGGCCGGCGGGCCTGCTGCTCGATGCGATCGCGCAGCACCGCTGCGAGGGTACGGGCCTGGTCGCAAGCGAAGCGATGGCCGAGGCTGCGCGCGCATCCGCCGAGCGCGAGGGTCTGGCCGGGCTGGTCGAGTTCCGGCTCGACGACGCCTACAGCCCGCAACGGCGGCTCGATGCAATCCTCGGCGTTGCGGCCGAGCCCGCGGCGCGCATCGAGGAGGTCGGGGCGCGCTGTTTCGGGTGGCTGAAGGTCGGCGGGCTCTTCGTCTACGGCGAGCCGTTCTTCCGGCGCCCGCCCGCCCCGCCCTACCGCGCGCTCCTCGGCGCCGCCGCCGAGGGCCTGAGGCTACCGGGGATCAGTGCCCGCGCGATCGTCGCGGCCGGATTTGAGCTCACGCTGACGGCGGTGCTCTCCGAGTCCGAGTGGGACGCGCACGAGAGCGCCGCGTACCGCGCGCGCCTGAGACGGGCGGCGGCGCACGCCGACCGCGCGGCCGCGGCCGAGCTCAGGGCCGAGGCCGAGCGCTGGTACCAGGCCTACTGGCGCTACGGGCGCGACACGCTCGGCTATGCGCTGCACGCGTTTCGCAAGCCGCGCCACGCGCTCTACGTCGTCTAGTCGCGCGTCTTCTGCTCGGCTTCGACGATCTTGTTGATGCGCCACTGCTGCGCGATCGACAGCCCCGTGTTCGTGATCCAGTAGAGCACGAGGCCCGCCGGGAAGAACGCCATCATGACGGTCATCACGAGCGGCATGAACATGAACACCTTCGCCTGCACCGGGTCGGGCGGCGCCGGGTTCAGCTTGTACTGGCCGAACATCGCCACGCCCATGATGGCCGGCAGCACGAAGTACGGGTCCTTCGTCGACAGGTCCTGCACCCACAGCAGGAACGGGGCCTGGCGCATCTCGACGCTCTCGAGCAGCACCCAGTAGAAGGCGATGAACACCGGGATCTGCACGACGATCGGCAGGCAGCCGGCGAGCGGGTTCACCTTCTCGCGCTTGTAGAGCTCCATCATCTGGCGGCCGAGCTGCTCGCGGTCGTCCTTGTAGCGCTCCTGGATCGCCTTCATGCGCGGGGCGAGGTTGCGCATCCGCGCCATCGAGCGCCCGCTCGTCTGCGCGAGCGGATAGAAGCAGAGCTTGATCAGGAACGTCACGATGATGATCGTGAAGCCCCAGTTGCCGACGAAGCGGTGCACCTGCGCGAGCAGCCAAAAGAGCGGGCGCGCGAGGATCGTGAGGCTGCCGTAGTCGGCGGCGCGATCGAGCTCCGGGGAGGTCGCCGCGAGCTGGTCCTGCAGCTTCGGGCCCACGTAGAGCGTGTCCTTGAACTCGACGCTGCCGCCCGGCGCGACTTCGCGGACCGGCCCTGCGACCCGGAGCTGGAAGTCCTTGTCCTTGACCGCGAGCGAGTACTCGGCGTTCGCGTCCCGCTGCGGCACGATCGCGGCGACGAAGTGGTGCTGCAGCGCTGCGGCCCAGCCGCCGGCGAGCGGCGCTTTCGGCAGCAGGTCCTGGGTCGCCTTCTCGAGGTCGAACTTCTGGAACTTCTTGCCGTCGTAGATCGCCGGCCCCTTGAACGAGGAGGTGGCCGGGTTCCACATCGAACGCTCGGACTTCTGCCAGTGGCTGAGGATCTGCGCGTAGGCGCGACCGTGCCAGGGCTGCGTGCCCGAGTTGACGAGCTTCTGGTCGAGGCCGATCGCGTAGCTGCCGCGCCTGAGCGTCAGCGTCCGCGTGACGGTGAGCCCCGCATCGCTCCAGCGGAGCGGCACGACGAGCTCGTCCTTGCCGTCGGCGAGCGTGAAGCTCGTGGCATCGGCGCTGAAGAGCGCCTTGTGATTGGGCTCCGGCGCCGCGCCGCCCGAGGTCAGGCCCCACTGGAACACGGCCGGCGCATCCGGTCCCTGCGTCTCGAACAGCCGCATCAGCTCGTTCGGCGCATCCTTCGCGCGCGGATACTTCAGCAGCGTCGCCTCGCGGATCTCGCCGCCCTCGGTGCTGACGGCGAGATCGAGCACGTCGGTGCGCACGTGGATCACGGGCGCGGTCGCGGGCGCCGCGGCACCGACCGACGGCGTCTCGGGTGCGGCGGCCGGCGTCGCGCCCGGCGTCGCGCCGACCGTCGGCAGTGCGTCCGAGAGTGAGGAGCCGGCCGCCGGCGCGTGCGCCGCCGCGCTCGTCGTGGTCGGCGCAGCCGGCGGCGGCGCGTAGTCGTGCTGCCACGCCTGGTAGTTCAGGAACAGGACGAGCGCGAGGCCGGTCCACAGAAACAGGCGTTGGTTATCCATTGAGCGGGCTCTTGCAGTCGTGGTCGGCGCAGCGCGCGGCGTGCGCGGGAACGGGATCGTAGCCGCCCGGATGCCACGGGTGGCAGCGCGCGATGCGGCGCGTCGCGAGCCACAGGCCGCGCAGCGCGCCGTGCACCTCGATGGCCTCGAGCGCGTAGGCCGAGCAGCTCGGGTAGAAGCGGCAGCGGGGACCGAGCAGCGGGCTGATCGCGTAGCGGTACGCGAGGATCAGCGCGCGCGCGAGGAGTGCGAGCGGCGAACGGGACGGCTGGCGAGGCACGCTGCTCATGAGTGGCCGGGCGGCAGCCTGCGCGCCGCTGCAGCGAACAGGTGCTCGAGGCTCGCCTCGATCGCCGAGCGGTCGGCGGCGCGCGCGCCGGCGCGGCTCGTGACGACGTAGTCGACCGGCGGCAGCGTGGCGTGCCGGATCCGGAACAGCTCGCGGATGATCCTGCGCACGCGGTTGCGGCGCACGGCGTTGCCGACGGTGCGCGCGCTCACGCTCATCCCGAGCCGCGCGAAGCCAAAGTCGTTGGAGAGCGCATTCACCGCGAAGAGTCCGTCGCCCGCGCGCGAGCGGCTACGGTAGACGCGCTCGAAGTCGGCGGCGCTGCGCAGCCGGTGGCGAGGGAGGAAGCGGAAGGGATGGGTCACGGCGACGCAAGATTCGGCGTCGCGCGCCGGCGCTCAGGCGTCGGCGCTCAGGGAATCAGGCGCTTGCGGCCCTTCGCGCGGCGGCGCGCCAGGACCTGGCGACCCTTCTTCGTCGCCATGCGCGCACGGAAGCCGTGCGTGCGCTTACGCTTGACCCTGCTCGGCTGGTAGGTGCGCTTGGTCGCCATGGGAAAATCGTCCAAAAACAGAGAGATGCCGGATCGGCGAGAGCCGCGCACTGTACGGGGGCGAGCGCGCCTTGTCAACGCGACGGCTTCGCCGTCCGGCGTTCCTGTGGGCCGACCCACGGTATAGACTCGCTCCCCCTTTTTTAAGACCCACGCGCCCACAGGCAGCGGATGCAAAGCACGGCGACACTCTGGAATCGCTGCCTGCGCCAACTCGAGGCCGAAGTGCCCGAGCAGCTGTTCAACGTCTGGGTGCGCCCGCTGCAGGCGGTGGAGGACGACGGCGTGCTGCGCCTGCTGGCGCCCAACCGCTTCGTCGTCGAGTGGATCCGCCAGAACCTCTACGACCGGATCGGCGAATTGCTGCGCAGCAACGGCGAGGCCGCCAACGCGCCCCAGGTGCTGGTCGAGGTCGGCTCGCGCCCGGCGGATGCGCCCGCGGTGCCGGCGCCGCCCGCCGCCGGCAGCCGCCCGGCGCGCGCGGCGCCCGTCGTCAGCGGCGGGCGCATCAACCCGGACTTCACCTTCGACACGTTCGTCGAGGGCAAGAGCAACCAGCTCGCGAAGGCCGCGGCGCGCCAGGTCGCCGACAACCCGGGCCGCGCGTACAACCCGCTGTTCATCTACGGCGGCGTCGGCCTCGGCAAGACCCACCTGATGCACGCGGTCGCGAACGAGATGAAGTCGCGCCGACCGGAAGCGCGCGTGGCGTACGTGCACTCGGAGCGCTTCGTCGGCGACATGGTGCGCGCGCTTCAGCACAACACGATCGCCGACTTCAAGCAGGCCTACCGGACGCTCGATGCGCTGCTGATCGACGACATCCAGTTCTTTGCCGGCAAGGACCGCTCGCAGGAGGAGTTCTTCCACACGTTCAACGCCCTGCTCGAGGGCCAGCAGCAGGTGATCCTGACCTGCGACCGCTACCCGAAGGAGGTGACGGGGCTCGAGGAGCGCCTGAAGTCGCGCTTCGGCTGGGGACTGACCGTCTCGATCGAGCCGCCGGAGCTCGAGACCTGCGTCGCGATCCTGATGAGCAAGGCGCACGGCGCGCAGATCGAGCTCCCCGAGGAGGTCGCGTTCTTCATCGCCAAGCGCATCCGCTCCAACGTCCGCGAGCTCGAGGGGGCGCTCAGGCGCGTGGCCGCGAACGCGCAGTTCACCGGCCGGCCGATCACGCTGGATTTCGCGAAGGAAGCGCTCAGGGACCTGCTCGCGCTCCAGGAGAAGCTCGTCACCGTCGACAACATCCAGAAGACGGTCGCCGAGTACTACAAGATCCGCGTCGCGGACCTGCTGTCCAAGCGCCGCAGCCGCTCGATCGCGCGGCCGCGCCAGGTCGCGATGGCGCTCTCGAAGGAACTGACGAACCACTCGCTGCCGGAGATCGGCGACGCCTTCGGCGGCCGCGACCACACGACCGTGCTGCACGCCTGCAAGCGCGTCAAGGAACTGCGCGAGACCGAGCGGCGCCTGTCGGAGGATTTCTCAAACCTGTTGAGAACCCTGACCGGTTGATGTGCACAATCTGTGGAGCGGGCCGCGGGCCAAAAAGCGTGGCAAGATATCCACACGAGTCCCACAGCGTGTGAGCGGCTTGCGCGCGATCGATCCAGAGACTTCGCCAGGCGATAAGCGCGCGACGGGGCTCGGGATTTTCCGGTTATCCACGGCTTCGGGGCTGCTTAACTGCTACAGCAGTTATCTTAGATCCGAAGAGCCGCAAGAAAGAATTAGAGCAGTCCCGGGCGAGCGCGGCGCGCCGCCTCTGAAGGTGCAGCGATGAAATTCACGAGCGAGCGCGAACGAATCCTCGAACCCCTGCAGGCGGTCATCGGCGTCGTCGAGCGGCGCCAGACGATGCCGATCCTCGCGAACGTGCTGTTGTCGGCGAAGAACGGCCGGCTCGCGGTCACGGCGACGGACCTCGAGGTCGAACTGGTCGCGGCCGGGGAGGTCACGGTGCAGCAGGCGGGCGACATCACGGTCCCCGGGCGCAAGCTCCTCGACATCGTGCGCGCACTGCCGGACAAGGTCGGCGTCACGTTCACCGTCGAAGGTGAGAAGGCGATCGTTCGGGGTGGCAAGAGCCGCTTCACGCTCACGACGTTGCCGGCGGCGGAGTTTCCCGCGGTCGAGGAGATCAATCCGCAGCTCTCCTTCAAGGTCGAACAGGACGCGCTGAAGCGCCTGATCGACAAGACGCATTTTTCGATGGCCCAGCAGGACGTGCGGTACTACCTGAACGGCATGTTGCTGGAATCGGACGGGAAAGTGCTGCGAACGGTCGCGACTGACGGCCATCGTCTGGCTTTGTGCGAGATGGAGCTCGTGACTAAGCCCGGGCAGCAACAAGTCATCGTGCCGCGCAAGGGCGTCCTTGAGCTGCAGCGCCTGATGGGGACGGAAGGCCAGGTGGCGGTCGAGGTCGGAAGCAATCACATTCGCGTCACGATCGGCGACATTCGCTTCACTTCGAAGCTCGTTGACGGCCGTTTCCCTGAATACGGCCGTGTCATCCCCGCCGCGCCGCCGCGGGCCATCCGCGCCGACCGCGAGGCACTGCGCAAAGCCCTGCAGCGCACCTCGATCCTCGCCAACGAGAAGTACCGGGGCATCCGGCTCGCGCTCAAGCAGAACATGGTCGTGCTGACGGCGCACAACCCGGAGCAGGAAGAGGCCGAGGAAGAGGTCGAGGTCAGCTACCAGGGCGAAGAGTTCGAGGTGGGCTTCAACGTCAACTACCTCCTCGATGCGCTCGCGGCGATCGATGGTCCCGAAGTCGAAGTCGGTCTTACGGACGCGAACTCGAGCTGCCTCGTGCGTGCGCCGGGTGGCGGGCCGAGCCGCTACGTCGTGATGCCGATGCGCCTCTAGAGAGGGGAATGACGCTCGCGCGTCTCGAGATCGACGCCTTTCGCTGCATCGAGCACGCCCACCTCAAGCTCGATCCGCGCTACAACCTGTTCGTCGGACCTAATGCGTCCGGTAAGACGAGCCTCCTCGAGGCCGTCTTCTTCCTTGGTCGCGGCCGTTCGTTTCGCACGCGCCGGCTCGACCGGCTGGTCCGGCACGGCGCGGAGGGATTTCGGCTGGTCGGCTGGGTGGCCCGAGACGGGCGTGAAACGGTCCTCGGCGTCGGGGGCGATCGGCGCGCGACGGAAATCAGGATTGGCGGCGCGCCGGCGCCAGGCGCTGGCGAGCTCGCCACGCACTTCCCGCCGCAGATCATCGATCCGGAGGTCCACAAGCTCCTCGAGGAGGGCCCGCACCGGCGGCGCCGGTTCCTCGACTGGGGCGTGTTCCACGTGGAACAGGGCTTTCTGGACACGTGGCAGCGGTTCCATCGGGCGCTTCGGCAGCGAAACGCCGCCCTGAAGCCGGGCGGGGACCCGGCGGCCATCAGCGCCTGGGGGCCGGAGATCGTGGCGGCCGGAGCAAGGCTAGATGAGATCCGCCGCAGCTACCTCGAGCTGTTGAGACCGACGCTTGCGGACTTCGGAGAGCGGCTGCTGGGCCTTCCGGTCACGCTCGGCTACCACGCCGGCTGGGCGGCCGGGGAGAGCCTTGAGGAGGCACTCGCGAAGAGCCTCGAGCGGGACCGCCGGCACGGCGTCACCCACGTCGGGCCTCACCGCGCGGACGTGACGGCGAAGGTCGACGGGCACGTCGCGAAAGAGCGCATCTCGCGGGGTCAGCAGAAGCTCCTGGCCGCGGCGCTGACCTTGTCGCAGCTCGCGGTCCAGGAGAAGAGGGCCCCGGGGAGCGGGGCGCTCCTCCTCGATGATCCGGCGGCCGAACTCGATGCGTCGAACCTCGAGCGCTTGCTCGGCGTCGTCCGCGCCCTCGACGTACAGCTCTTCGTGACGGCCCTGAGTCCAGGCCTGCCAGGCCTCGGGGAACCCGGGGCGTTGTTCCACGTGGAACAGGGTCGGATCGAGCGCGACGGGTAGTCCGAGACGCAGAGCAATCTGTGGATAAATCCGCGCCGCGACGCTCCCGCAGGTGCGCGCAATGCCCTGTCACCAATCGTTCATCGCCCGGCTTTCCGACCTGGATCCATCCGGCCGGGAGGGGGTCGGCGGGGCGTTCCGGCCGCCCTTCTAACCCCTTGAATGCTATACTTCCCCGTTGCTCCGCCAAGGGTCCTTCATGTCCGCGAACGACGTCTACGACTCCAGCAAAATCAAGGTCTTGAAGGGTCTCGATGCGGTGCGAAAACGCCCCGGCATGTACATCGGCGATACCGATGACGGCACGGGTCTCCACC
>DATKOP010000025.1:0-16536 GCA_035524595.1 Steroidobacteraceae bacterium
GAAACTCTGAACTCGACTCGCCAAGTCGCCATCAGTCCGTCCGGCCGGTCGTCGGATGGCGCGCCCGGCAGGACTCGAACCTGCAACCGCCGGCTTAGAAGGCCGGTGCTCTATCCGGTTGAGCTACGGGCGCTCGACCGCCCCCGACTCGACTCCCGAATCTCCCCGTACCGGCCCGGGCCCGGCCATCGCCTGCGATCGGTGGTCGGGGCAGAGGGATTTGAACCCCCGACCCTCTGCTCCCAAAGCAGATGCGCTACCAGACTGCGCCATGCCCCGCCCGCTTCCGAACCGCACGGGACACGCAATCTTAAAGACCGCCCCCCGGCGCGTCAAACGAGCTGGCCGCCGCCCGCCCGGACCGTGCGAGAATGCACGGTTTTAGCGAGCCTCAGGGCGGCAGGAGACGGCGCGTGGCGGCGAAACTGATCGACGGCAAGGCGATATCCCGGGCGCTCAAGGCGGACGTGCGCCGGGCCACCGATGACCTCGTGGCGCGCGGCGCGCGCCGCCCGGGACTTGCGGTGGTGATGGTCGGCGAGGACCCGGCCTCGGGCATCTACGTGCGCAACAAGCGCCTGTCCTGCGAGGAGACCGGCATCCACTCGGTGGCCCACGACCTGCCGGCGGGCACCAGCGAGGCCGCGCTGGTCGCGCTCATCGACCGCCTCAACGCCGACCCGGCGATCGACGGCATCCTGGTGCAGTCGCCGCTGCCGAAGCACATCAACCCGCACGCCATCATCGAGCGCATCGACCCGGCCAAGGACGTCGACGGCTTCCATCCCTACAACGTCGGCCGCCTCGCGCTCCGAAAGCCGCTGCTGCGCTCCTGCACGCCCTACGGGATCATGATCATGCTCGAGCGCACGGGGATCGCGCCGCGCGGCAAGGACGCGGTGATCGTCGGCCAGTCGAACATCGTCGGCCGGCCGATGGCGCTCGAGCTCCTGGCCGCCGCGGCGACCATCACCGTCTGCCACAGCGCGACCCGCGACCTTAGGGCCGAGGTCGGGCGCGCCGAGATCCTGGTGGTCGCGACCGGCAAGCCGCACATGGTCCCGGGCGCCTGGGTGCGCGAGGGCGCCGTGGTGGTCGACGTCGGCATCAACCGCCTGCCCGACGGGCGCCTCGTCGGCGACGTCGAGTTCGAGCCGGCGCGCGAGCGCGCCGCCTGGATCACGCCGGTGCCGGGCGGCGTCGGCCCGATGACGATCGCCGCGCTCATGAAGAACACGCTCGAGAGCTCGCTCGCGCACCAGGGGCTCGTGACCGCCTGAGGGCCCTCAGCGGAAGCGCCAGCTGGTGCCCTGCGGGCCGTCCTCGAGCACGACGCCCCGCGCCAGCAGCTCGTCGCGGATCCGGTCGGACTCCCTGAAGTCGCGCGCCTTGCGCGCCGCGGTGCGCGCCGCGACCAGCGCGTCGATCTCGGCCGCCGCGGGCTCGGCCGCGCGCGCCGCGCCCCCGGCCTCGGCGCCGGGTGCGAGCGTCGGGCGCGTCTTGAGCCAGGCCTCGGGATCCGCCCCGAGGATGCCGAGCACCGCGCCGAGCTGCTTGAGCTCGGCGGCGGCCGCGGCCGCCGCCGCGGCGTCGCCCGCGCCCTTGGCGACGTTGTGGTCGCGCGCCAGCGCCTGCAGCACCGCGAGCGCCTCGGGCGTATTGAAGTCGTCGTCCATGGCCGCCTCGAAGCGTCGCGAGGCCTCCGCGGCCGCGACCGCGGCCGCGGGCACGACCCCGCGCAGCGCCACGTACAGGCGCTCCAGCATCGCATCGGCCTGGCGCAGGTTGTCGTCGGAGTAGTTGACCGGGCCGCGGTAGTGCGAGGACAGCACGAAGGCGCGCAGCACCTCGGGCCGCAGCCGCGGCAGCACCTCGCGCACCGTGAAGAAGTTGCCGAGCGACTTCGACATCTTCTCGGCGTTGACGTTGACGAAGCCGTTGTGCATCCACAGGTTCACGAACGGCGTGCCGCAGGCGGCGCAGGTCTGCGCGATCTCGTTCTCGTGGTGCGGGAACTTGAGGTCCATGCCGCCGCCGTGGATGTCGAAGTGCGCGCCCAGGAGCGCCACCGACATCGCCGAGCACTCGATGTGCCAGCCCGGCCGGCCCGCGCCCCACGGCGAGGGCCAGGACGGCTCGCCGGGCTTGGCCGCCTTCCACAGCACGAAGTCGAGCGGGTCGCGCTTGTGCTCGCCGACCTCGACCCGCGCGCCGGCCCTGAGGTCCGCGAGCCGCTTGCCGGACAGCCGGCCGTAGCCCTCGAACTTGCTGACCGAGTACAGCACGTCGCCGTCGGCGGCATAGGCGTAGCCCTTCGCGACCAGCGCCTCGATCATCGCGACGATCTCGGGCAGGTAGTCGGTCGCGCGCGGCTCGTGCTCCGGGCGCTCGACCCCGAGCGCGGCGCAGTCCTCGTGCATCGCCTCGGTGAAGCGCGCGGTCAGCGCCGCCACCGGCTCGCCGTTCTTGGCGGCGCGGTTGATGATGTTGTCGTCGATGTCGGTGATGTTGCGCACGTGCGTGACGCGGTAGCCCCGGTGGCGCAGGTAGCGGCGCACGACGTCGAACACCACCAGCGAGCGCGCGTGGCCGACGTGGCAGTAGTCGTAGACCGTCATGCCGCAGACGTACATGCGCACGTGCCCGGGCTCGAGCTCGCGCAGCGGTTCCTTGCGGCCGGTCAGGGAGTTGTGGATTTCGATCATCGCGACGGGCTTCCTGGGCTGGGATCGGGGTGCCGGGCGAGGCGCAGCGCCGCCTCGAGGCGCGTGCGCACGGTCGCGGCCGGCATGACGGTCAGCAGCGCCTCGAGCTCGGGGCCGTCGAGCCGCTGCGTCAGCGCCGCGCGCAGCGGCTTGAAGAGCCTGGCGCCGCTCGCGCCGGTGGCCTTGAGCGCGGAGACGAGCGCGGCGTAGCCGCCGCCCACGGCGCGGGCCGCGTGCCCGGCGAGTGCGGCGTCGTAGAACGCGGCGCCGGCGCCCGCGATCAGCTCGCGGATCCCGGCGTCCGCGCACGGCAGCTCGCCGTAGACGATGTGCGCCCAGAGCGCGGCGTCGGCCGGGAGTTCCAGGTTGGCGCGCACCGCGGCGACGAAGGCCTGCTCCTGCCCCGGCGGCACGCGGCCGCGCGCCCAGCCCTCGAGCAGCGCCGCGGGCGCCCGGTGCACGGCCTCCTTCTGCCAGTACCTGAGCTGGGCGCGGTCGAAGTGCGCGGGCGCCCGGCCGAGCGCGCCGAGCTCGAAGCCGGCGACGAGCTCATCGCGCGTCAGCCAGCCGTCGGTCGCGTAGCTGTGGCCGAGGCGCGCCAGCAGGTTCAGCACCGCCTCCGGCAGGTAGCCCTCGGCGCGCAGCCCGGCGACCGCCGCGCTGCCGTCGCGCTTGGAGAGCGGCGCCCCGCCCGGCCCGACCAGGAGCGGCAGGTGGCCGTAGCGCGGCGGCTCGGCGCCGAGCGCGCGCACGATCAGCTGCTGGCGCGGCGTGTTGGCGACGTGGTCCTCGCCGCGCAGCACGTGGCTGACGCCCATCGCCGCGTCGTCGAGGGCGTTCGAGAACAGGAACGCGGCGCTGCCGTCGGCGCGCCGGATCACGAAGTCGCCGAGCTCCTCGCTCGCGAAGCGCTGCGGGCCGCGCACCAGGTCCTCGTAGCTGAGGACCTCGCCCGGCGTCACCCGAAAGCGCAGCGTCGCCGGCCGGCCCTCGGCGGCGCGCGCGGCGCGCTCGGCGGGGCCGAGCGCGGCGCAGGTGCCCGGGTAGCGCGGCGGCCGGCCGGCCGCGAGCTGGCTGCGGCGGGCCACCTCGAGCTCGAAGGGGGTGCAGTAGCAGGGATAGGCGCGCCCGGCGGCCTCGAGGCGCGCGAAGCCGGCCGCGTAGCGCTCGGCCCGCGCCGACTGCCGGTACGGGCCGGCCGCGTCCTCGCGGTCGGGGCCCGCGTCCCAGTCGAGGCCGAGCCAGGCGAGCTCGGCCATCAGCGCGCCGACCTGCGTCTCGTCGGAGCGCTCGCGGTCGGTGTCCTCGATCCGCAGCACGAAGCGCCCGCCGTGGCGGCGCGCGTACAGCCAGTTGAAGAGCGCCGTACGGACGTTGCCGAGGTGCAGGGCGCCCGTCGGGCTCGGGGCGAAACGCGTGACGACCGGGGACGGCATGGGCGCGCAGTATAAGGCTTCGGTCGCGCCGGCCGGCGAGCGCGGGGCGCTCAGGCCCGGCGCGCGCCCGACGTCGGCGCAGCTGCAGGCGCCGGCGCCGGTTCCCGGTAGCGCAGCGCCGGCACGATGTTGCCGAGCTCGCGCAGCAGGCCGTGCTCGTTGATCCACTGCGCGTAGGCGACGTAGGCCGGGTCGCGACTCAGGTGGCGCTCCTCGGTACGGGCCCGGACGAAGTACACGGTGTTGAGCAGCAGCAGGAGCACGCTGTGGCGCAATGCCGTCGGCCAGTCGGTCCCGACGACGAACGGCACCGAGATCAGCCACCAGCTGAGGTTCTTCGACAGGTAGGCCGGGTGCTTGGTGAACCGGTACGGGCCGCCGGTGATGATGCCGCGATGCGTCAGGTTCGAGAAGCGCAGCCCGAACGCGACGGTCGACAGCGCGTAGATCGCCGACAGCACCAGGATCGCGATGCCCCAGCCGTCGCGCAGCAGCGGCCACGGCGCGAGCCAGCGGCTCCACGGCAGGTCGCCGTCGTACTGCAGATAGTAGCGGCCGATGATCGAGTAGAACGGCTGGTAGCAGACGAGCGCCGAGACCCAGCCGAGCATCGTCGGCTCGACGCTGCGCATGTGCGAATCGAGCAGCCGCATCGTCGCCGTGTAGCCGACCACGCAGAACAGGAGGTCGGTGACGTAGGACAGGTGGAACAGGCCGTTGAAGCCCGCGAAGGCGATCATGCCGCCATTGAGGTACAGGCGGTGCAGCTCGTTGCACTCGTCGTTCAGGTACACGGTCATCAGCGGCAGGAAGAAGCCCTTCACCGTCCAGCCGAGCAGGTGGCGCCGGATCACCGCGCCATCGACCTCGGCGCGACGGCCGAGCAGCAGCTGCGCGAACTGCACGAACTCGTCGCGCGGCTCGAGGACGCGCGAGTCCGCCCAGACGAAGTAGAACGGCACGAACACCAGCAGCGGCGCCAGCGCCGACAGGAAGTGCCAGTACGGGTCGTAGAAGCCGCCGTGGTACTCGGGGAACAGCCAGTACGCGAGGCCGACCAGCGCGAGCGTGGCGGCGAGGCCGACGATGCGCAGGCCGACGCGCGGGTACTCGACCGCGCGCCGCGGCGCGGGCGCGATCTCGCTGCCGGCGAGCCGCCCGCGGCGGCGCATGAGCCACTCGGCCGCCGCCAGCAGCGTGAAGACCGCGAGGCACGGCGCCATCGGCGCGTAGGCGGTGAACACCGCGAACGGCGCGTCGCGCCACATCGCGACCGCGACGGTGAGCGCGAGCCCGGCGGCCAGCACCGCGACGCTGACCGGGAAGCTGGCGGCGGAGCGCGGCCGGGCGCTCATGGCAGGCGCACTGCGGCGCGCCGGCGCCGCCTCAGCCACGGCCGGCCCCGCCGACCGCGGCGCGCTGCGTGCGGTGATAGAGCACGATCGCGGCCGCGACCAGCACCGGGTCCACCGGCTTGCGGTAGCGTCCTTCGATGATGCCGGCCCACTGGGCGCCGAGCAGCACCAGCATGCCGAGGCCGCAGGCCGGCAGCAGCCACTCGCGCCCGAGGTAGCGGCGTCGCGCCGCACCCCAGGCGATGGCGAGCATCAGCGGCGGCCACAGCCAGCGCGTCCAGAGCGTCAGCAGACAGGCCCAGGACGCCGGGTCGTTGTCGGGCCAGCTCTGGCCGAGCAGCAGGTACAGAAGGTTCTCGGCGTACTGCTCGCCCCACGGGAAGGTCCGCTCGTTCGCCGCGCGCTCGGTCTCCTCGGCCCAGTTCTCCCGGCCGCGCGCGAGGTCGATCGTCACGTGCACGACGCCGGTGCGGTTCGTGGTCCAGTTCGAGAACGGGTACAGCGTCGGGTTGTAGAAGCTCGGCGAGCCGAAGCCCCAGGTGCCGAGCCCGACGGCGTCCAGCTTGAGCTCGCGCTGGCCGCTGTAGCTGTAGACCTCCGCGAGATAGAGGTTGCCGAAGGGCGCGAAGAACCCGAGCCGCGACATCGCGTGCATGCCGGCCGGAACGGCCAGCAGGCCGAAGGCGAGCGCGGCGACGACCGCCTTGTTGAGGCGCTGGCGCGGCAGCCACCAGAGCACGGCGAGGCAGAACAGCGCCATCGGCAGCACGACGTTGCGCGTGAACACCGCGCAGACCCACAGTGCCGCCGCGAGCGTGAACGCGCCGAGGGTCTCCCTGCGCCAGGCGCGAAGCGTCGCCCAGAAGGCGAAGCCGGTCAGCGTCAGCAGCAGGGTCTCGTTCATGAAGTAGGCGTAGATGCCGAGGAAGGCCGGCACGACGCCGATCAGCGTCGCGCCGGCGAGCGCCGCGCGCCGCGGCAGCAGTTCCCGAAGCGCCCGGTACCAGCCGTAGGGCATCGCGCAGCAGAGCACGCCGCAGGCCAGCTGCACCGTGGGCGCCGAGTCCGCGCTCAGCGTCCGCAGCAGGTAGATCCAGAGCTGGTACAGGTAGGAGTCGCCGGCGCCGATCAGGTCGGGCGCGAGGAAACGCGCGCCGTTCAGCCAGTGGCGCAGCGGGTCAGAGAACAGGTGGTTGAGCGGCGAGTTGAAGAAGGGATACAGCAGCCGCACGAGCAGCACCGCGCCGAACGCCCAGCGCCAGCGCTGCTCGGCACCGGCCGCGTCGGGCTCTGCCACCGCTCTCATCACCGCTGTGGCGCCGCTCGCGCGGCTCCCGCCACCGGGCCGGCGGCGGCGGGCCTGGCCCCGGCTGCGGCATGCCGTCGATCGCCGCGCGACGCCGGCCGGATGGTGCCCTCGAGATCCATGAGTTGGCGCGGTCCCGCTTGTTCTTCCGGATCGGCTGGCGGCGCGGACTCCGTCGCGTCCTCCCCGTGCCGGCGCTTGCAGTGTACCCGGATTGCCCGAGCGGTAAAGGCCCCGCCCGGGCGCGCCGCCGGCCGCGGCGCTCGCACGACGCGCGGCATCCGCGGCCCGCGCAGGCTCGCTGCGGCCGCGACCTCCGCTCGCGTCGCGGGCCTGCGCGCTCAGCCGTGCTCCGGCCTCCTGAGCACCGCGATCGCCGAACTGCCGTACGGAAACGCGAACAGCGGCAGCACCAGGCGCTCCGCCCCGAACACCGCCGCGAGCACGCCGTTCAGCAGCGGCGACGGCATGCGGGCGTCATCCTCCGGCTCGCCCCGCCCGGCCCGCGCCAGCAGCCGGCGGGCGGCAAGGACCGGGAACAGCAGCGTGTTGAAGTAGCCCGACCGGCACACCTCGAAGCCCGCGGCCCGGGCGATGCGCCGCAGGCGCCGCGTCGTGTAGCGCCGGTAGTGGTGGTGCGCGCGATCGTGCGCGCCGAAGAGCCACTGGTACGCCGGCACGGTCAGCAGCACCCGGCCGCCCGGAGCGAGCAGCGCGCGCAGCGCGCGCAGCGCCGACTCGTCGTCCTCGATGTGCTCGAGCACGTCGAACAGGCAGATCACGTCGTACTGGCCGGCCGGCTCGAACGGCATGGCGTCCGGCAGCCAGCCGCGGCGCACGTCGGCACCGCTGCCCTGCGCCCGCGCGATCGCGATCGCGTACTCGTCCATCTCGGCCGCGTCGACGCGCCCGAACCGGGCGAGCATCTGCAGGTTGCCGCCCGTCCCGCAGCCGATCTCGAGGACCCGCGCCGGCCTCGGCAGCGGCAGGCGCCGCAGGACCGCCGCCAGAATGCGGCGGCGCGCGCCGAACCACCAGTGGTTCTGCTGCGTCTCGGCCATCAGCCGGTAGATGGTCGCGTCCAACGGCGTACCCCAAGGGGCGTGCGGCGGCACCCGAACGCGCAAGCCCCGGCGAGCCCACATTGTCACGGCCGCGACGGCCTGACAATCGGGGACGCCGGCCGCGCCGCCGCCGGCCGCAGCGGGCGCCGCCTTCGCGGCCCGGTCGCTCTACGGCCCGTCGCCGCCGTGCCTTATGATCGACGCACTGCGGGCACTCGCGGCCGTTCCGCGCGCACCGCAGCCAGGGGAGCAGCCGCCTTGAGCGCCGATCGCACCGAACCCGCAGCACTCCGCCCGCCCCGCTCGCTGTCGCTGGTGGTGCCGGTGTTCAACGAGGCGGCCGTCCTGCCGGAGTTCTACCGGCGTGCGGTCGCGGCGCTGGACGGCGCGGTCGGCGACTGGGAACTGGTGTTCGTCAACGACGGCAGCGGCGATGAATCGCTCGAGATCCTGCTCGGCCTGCACGCGCAGGACGCGCGCGTCGCGGTGATCGACCTCGCGCGCAACTTCGGCAAGGAGGCGGCGATGACCGCCGGCTTCGAGCTTGCCGCGGGCGAGGCGGTCGGCATCATCGACGCCGACCTGCAGGATCCCCCGGAGCTGATACCGGCGCTGCTGGCGAAGCTGGCCGAGGGCTACGACATCGCCTATGCGAAGCGCAGCATGCGCCACGGCGAGACCGTGCTGAAGCGGGCCACCGCGAGCGCGTTCTACCGCATCATCCAGCGGATCAGCCGCGTCCAGATCCCGACCGACACCGGCGACTTCAGGATCATGAGCCGGCGCGCCGTCGCGGCGCTGCTGCGCCTGCCGGAGCGGCATCGCTTCATGAAGGGCCTGTTCGCATGGATCGGCTTTCGCCAGGCCGAGGTGCTCTACGAGCGCCACCCGCGCCGGGGCGGCGAGACGAAGTTCAGCTACTGGCGGCTGTGGAACTTCGCCCTCGAAGGCATCACCTCGTTCTCGTCGGCGCCGCTCAAGCTGCTGACGTACTGCGGCCTCGCGATCGCGCTGATGGCCTTCAGCTTCGCCTCGGTGATCGTGTTCCGCACGCTGATGTACGGCAACCCCGTCGCCGGCTATCCGTCGCTGATCACGACCGTGCTGTTCGTCGGCGGCGTGCAGCTGGTGGCCATCGGCATGCTCGGCGAGTACATCGCGCGGATCTACGACGAGGTGAAGGCGCGGCCGCTCTACCTCCGGAAGTTCGTCGCGAACTCCGCGCTGCAGCGGGCCGGCGGCGCGGCGGACGAGGGCAAGGGCGCGTAACGGCGCCCGCCGGTGCCCCGTTCGCGGCGGGACGCCGGCGGCGTTGCGACCACGGCCCGCAGCCGGCGCGGCCTGGCTGCGCCGCAGCCACGAAACCACCGGTAACGCTGCCAACCGCTAGAACGCCGGCTGCACGCTCTGGTTCGCGGGCGCGATCGTGATGATCTTGCTCGACGTCAGGTCGAGCGCGAGTCCGGTGCTGGTGCCCCCGACCGGCGAGAACGAGAAGCCCTCGAACACCGTGTTGGACGCCGGGAAGATCAGGTAGGCGTCGGCGCCGGCGGGCTGCACGTACGGGGAGCCGAGCTGCGTGACCGAGGTCGTCGTCTGCGGGGTCGGCGCGCTGAAGGTCTTGACCGACATGCCCGGCCCGACGAGGCCGGAAGGCGCCGACGCCGTCACGTTGGTGAGCTCCAGCAGCGTCTTGGTGCCGGAGGTCGACGCGCCGCTCAAGCCGGAATCCGGCTGCAGGAACGCCGTGTTGAGCCCGCCCGCGCCCGCGATCGGCGTGCACGGCCGCGCGCAGGTCGGCATGTGGTAGGCGTCCGCGCGCGGCGCAGGGCTCGTGACCGGCGGGTTCATCGACTCGGTGTTGACGAACAGGTTGCCGGAGCCGTAGTCGAGGAACGCGTCCATCCCGGTGACGGTCGAGGCGTTGATGCTGACGAGCGTCTGCGGCGTCTGCGAGGCCGGCCCGGCCACCGCCAGCGTCAGCAGCTGGTGGGTCTGCAAGTTCGAGAAGTCGCCGTGGTGGACGATCAGGTTCGTGCCGTCCGAGTCGACGATCGAATAGTCGTCGGTGGCACCCGGCATCAGGCTGTAGATCGAGGTCGCGGCGGCCGCGCTCGCGATCGGCGTCTTGAGCACCGTGACGACGTTGGCCGTGGAGACGTCGATGAAGTAGATGTTGGTGGAGTCGTAGACCGCCGAGCCTGCGCCGACGAGCCCGCCGGAGATCGAGCCGCTGGTGGTCCAGACGGCCAGGCTCGAGCCGGTGGCGTTGATCCGCCACACCTGCTGCTGCGTACCGACCGTGACCGCCACGAAGTCGACGCTGCCGCCGCTCAGCACCGTGCCGAGCCGGTCGGTGTAGACCGTGACTCGCCCGCCCCAGGTGATCGCGGAGGCAATCGTCGAGGTCGGGGAGGCGAAGCCGGGGTATTTGCTCGCCGCGTAGTACTCGAGATTGTTGGTCGCGGCGTTGTCCGTGACCATGCCGACGAAGGCGCCCGTCGAGCTGTACATGAAGGACGGGTGCTGCGGCCGGAACGTGCTCGGCAGGACCGTCGGCGCCGTCGACGAGGAATCGCCGATGCGCACCAGCACGAAGACGTTGGCGGCGCCCGTACCGCAGGTCCCGGCGGTCGGCCGCTCGACGATGAAGAATGCCGACGCCGGATCGGTCACCGTCGTGTAGCTCGAGTGCAGGCAGGAGGCGTCGAAGGCGTTGGCCCCCGGCACCAGCGAGAAGCTGCTGACCTGCTGTCGGGTCGGTACCACCGCCGCATTGCTGACGTCGAGCTTGTAGAGATGGTAATTGCCGTCGCCGCCGATGGCCGTGTAGATCAGCGCGTTCGGCGAGAAGGACGTGAACTTGCCGCCGCTGAGCACGATCGCCTGCACGCCGCCGCTCGCGGAAACCGACGCCGTCTCGACGCTCGTCAGAGTCGAAGTCGTCAGCGACGACGGCACGAGGCCGATGCCGTTGTTGGTGTTGCCACCGCTGCTGCTGCTGCTGCTGCTCGTATTGGTGACCGCGTAGGCCAGCCAGAAGCCGCTGCCGCCCGACGAGCTCGAGCCGCTCGACGAGGAGCCGCCGCTGCTGGACGACGAGCTGCTGCTCGAGGAGGAACTGCTGCTCGACGAGGAGCTGCTGCCACCAGACGACGACGAAGAGGAGGAGCTGCTGCCGCCGGAGGAGGACGAGCTGCTGCCACCCGACGACGACGAAGAAGACGAGCTGCTGCCGCCGGAGGAGGACGAGCTGCTGCCACCCGATGACGACGAAGACGAACTGCTGCCGCCGGAAGAGGACGAGCTGCTGCCACCCGACGACGACGAAGACGAACTGCTGCCGCCGGACGAGGATGAGGAGCTGCTCGACGACGAGCTGGAGCTGCTGGAGGAACTACCGGACGAACTTCCGCCGCTGCTCGAGGAGCTCGACCCGCCCGACGACGACGAGCTGCTTGAGGACGAACTGCTCGACGAGGACGACGAGCTGCTGCCGGAGGAGGAGCTGCTGCCGCCTGAGGACGACGAGCTCGACGAGGACCCGCCGCCGCTGCTCGAGGAGCTGGACCCGCCCGACGAGGACGAGCTGCTCGAGGACGAACCGCTAGACGACGAACTGCTAGACGACGAACTGCCCGACGACGACGAACTGCTGCCTGACGAGGAGCTGCTGCCGCCGGAGGACGACGAGGAGCCGGACGAGGACCCGCCGCTGCTGCTCGAGGAGCTGGACCCGCCCGACGAGGACGAGCTGCTGCTCGAGGAACTGCTGCTCGAGGAGCTGCTGCCGCCGGACGAAGAGCTCGAACTGCTGGAAGACGACCCGCCACCGCTCGAGGAACTGGACCCGCCCGAGGATGACGAGGACGACGAAGACGACGAGGAGGACGAGGAGGACGAGGAGCTCGAGCCGCTCGAGGAGCCGCCGCCTCCGGACGAGCTCGAACTGCTGGAAGAGGACGACGAGGACGAGGACGAAGAAGAGGACGAGGAACTCGAGCTGCTGGACGAGCCGCTCGATGAGCCGCTCGACGA
This sequence comes from Steroidobacteraceae bacterium, assembly GCA_035524595.1. Classification (GTDB taxonomy): domain Bacteria; phylum Pseudomonadota; class Gammaproteobacteria; order Steroidobacterales; family Steroidobacteraceae; genus CAIKZZ01. The sequence goes on from DATKOP010000025.1 coordinate 11,905, forward strand.
GCTCTGCCCGTGGTTGTCGTTGTCGTTCTCGCCGAAGAGGTCCCAGTCGCAGCCGCCGAGCATCAGCGTCGCGCACAGGAGCACGGTCAGGGAGCCCAGTTTGAGCACCCGCGTTCCCTGCTTGCCACCATTCCCCTGGCGGATCACCGGCGTCCCGTCGTTCTCGTCGGCTAGTCCACTTCGCCGTGCACACCACCCTGCGCTTGCGCGCCGGGCGGACGTCCACGGCCCTCCCCTGCGAACGCGGGTATTTACTCCCGCGTCATGCCGATCTGTCCCGCTTGAATTATTACTCCCCCGCTCGTCGCGTTGTCAACGACGGGCCGGCCGCACGCCGGGTGGCGGCGGCCATGGCCCGCGGGCCGGGCGGGGGGCGCGCCGGCGCAGCCAGTATAATAAGTGACCGTCGCCGACCCTCCCCGGAGCCCCCATGCATCGCGCCCCCGCCCCTCGCCGCCCGTCGTTCCTGTTCGCGTGCGCGCTGCTCGCCGCCCTGACCGGGGTGGCTGCGCGCGCCGACGCTCCGGCCGAGGCGATGCCGGACCGCGTGCGCGTCGACACCTCGCTCGGCAGCTTCGTGATCAAGCTCGAGACGACGCGGGCGCCGCTGACCAGCGCCAACTTCATCAAGTACATCCAGACCGGGCACTACGCGGGCACGCTGTTCCACCGCGTGATCGCCAACTTCGTGATCCAGGGCGGCGGCTACGACGACAAGTACCACCTCAAGGACACGCTGGCGCCGGTGCCGAACGAGTCGGGCAACGGCCTCTCGAACAAGCGCTTCACGGTCGGCCTCGCACGCGCCGACTCGCCGCACTCCGGCAACGCGCAGTTCTACGTCAACCTGACCGACAACGACGACCTCGACCCGACGCCGCTGCGCTGGGGCTACGCGGTGTTCGGCCGCGTCGTCGAGGGGCTCGACGTGGTCGAGAGGATCGGCCGCACGCCGACCGGCTCGATCGGCCCCTGGCCGAAGGACGCGCCGCTCGAGCCGGTCGTGATCCAGCGCATCGAGATCCTGCCGCCGGCGGGCGCCGCCCCGGCCGCGCCCGCCGCCCCGGCCGCGCCGCCGCCGCACTAGTCCCCGCGTGACCGCGCTCGTCGTCTCGGACCTGCACCTCGACCCGGCGCGGCCCGAGATCGCGGCGCAGTTCCGCGCCTTCCTCCTCGGCGAGGCGCGCAGCGCGCGCGCTCTCTACGTGCTCGGCGACCTGTTCGAGGTGTGGATCGGCGACGACGACCCCGAGCCGCACAAGCGCGCCGTGATCGCCGACCTGCGCGCGCTCACCGACGCCGGCGTCGGGCTCTACTTCCTGCACGGCAACCGCGACTTCCTGCTCGGCGCGCGCTTCTGCGAGGAGACGGGCGGGGAGCTCCTGACCGACCCGACGGTGGTCGAGCTCTACGGCCGGCGCGTGCTCGTGACCCACGGCGACGCGCTCTGCACCGACGACGGGCCGTACCAGCGGCTGCGGGCGCTGGTGCGCGACCCGCGCTGGCAGGCGCAGTTCCTCGCGCTCAGCATCGGCCAGCGCGAGGTGCTGGCGCGCGAGGCGCGCGCCGGCAGCCAGGCGCACACCGGGGCGCAGCCGGCGATGCTGATGGACGTCAACGCCGAGGCGGTCGCGGCGGTGTTTCGCAGCGCCCGGGTCGATACCATCGTGCACGGCCACACGCACCGGCCGGGCGTGCACGCGCTCGAGGTCGACGGGCGGCGCTGCACGCGGATCGTGACCGGCGACTGGTACACGCAGGGCAGCTGCCTGCGCTGGCAGCCGTCGGGCCTCGCGCTCGAGGCGCTGCCGCGCTGACCAGGCCGCGGGCGACTGCCCGACCCAGGCTTGAAGGAGTAGCGCCGATGACCACCGCCGACGCCCGCCCCGGGCCGCCGCGCAACCTGCCGCGCAGCGTCGCTGCGATCCTCGCCGGAACCCTCGTCGTGATCGTGCTCTCGGTCGGCACCGACGAGCTCCTGCACCTCGCGCACGTCTACCCCGGCTGGGGCTACCCGATGCCGGAGCCGGCCCTCAACCTGCTGGCCCTCTCGTACCGGCTGGCGTTCAACGCCGCGGGCGCCTACGTCACGGCGCGGCTCGCGCCGCGCAACCCGGTGCGCCACCTGTGGGTGTTCGCGGCGATCGGCTTCGGCCTCGGCACGCTCGGCGCGGTCGCGACGCTGCCGATGCATCTGGGCCCCGCCTGGTACCCGATCGCGCTCGCGCTGAGCGCCTGGCCGTGCACCTGGCTCGGCTGGCGCCTCGTCCGCCGCGGGTCCGCCGGCCGCGCCTGAGCCGCGGCCCGCGCGCGGCCTCAGGCCGCGGGCGGCGGCCCGGAGTGGAACCTGAGCGTCGGGTCCGGCCGCGTCGCGAGCTGCGCCTCGAGCGCGGCGAGCGTCCGGTAGCGCGCCGCGAGGTCGAGCCCGGTACGCGCCGCGTGGCGCTCGGCGAGCGAGAGATAGAGTCCCGTGTGGCGCGCCTCGGCGGCCTCGAGCCCGCGGTAGAACGCCGCCACCTCGGCCGGCAGGCGCGGCACGAGGCCGTGGAAGCGCTCCGCCGAGCGCGCCTCGATCAGCGCCCCGACGAGCAGGAGGTCGAGGCGCCGCTCCGGCTCGCGGGTCGCGAGCGCCCGCCTGAGCTCCCCCGCATAGCGGCCGGGCGCGAGCCTGGCGTAGGCGATGCCGAGCCGGCCCATGAGTCCGAGCACCTGCTCGTAGTGGCGCAGCTCCTCGCGCGCGAGGCGCGCCAGCGCGAGCCCGAGCTCGGCGTCCTCGGCATAGGCGAACATCAGCCCGAGCGCGGTCGAGGCGGCCTTCTTCTCGCAGTTGGCGTGGTCGACGATCAGCAGGTCGAGGGCCGCGACCGCGGCCTCGTACCAGGCGGGCGGGGTCGGCGCGCAGAGCGCGTAGCGCGCCCCGCCGGCGGCCACGCTCACGGCGCGGGCGCGGCGCCCGCCGCCGGCCGCGCGTCGAGCTGCGCGTCGATCGCGGCGCAGATCTCGAGCCCCGTCTGGAAGCGCTCCGCCGGCTCCTTGCCGAGCAGCCGCTCGAGCAGCGGCTGCCACTCGGCGATGTCCTCCGGCAGCCGCGGGATCGGCGCGTGGCTGTGCTTGTAGATCACCGCCATCGGCGTCGGCGCCAGGAACGGCTTCTTGCCGGTCAGCATCTCGTAGAAGATCACGCCGAGGCTGTAGATGTCGCTGCGCGCGTCGACGTCGCGGCCGTGGCCCTGCTCCGGGCTCATGTAGTAGGGCGTGCCGAAGATCTCGCCGGTGGCGGTGATCTCGGCCTCGAGCGACAGCTGCTTGGCGAGCCCGAAGTCGATCAGCGCGATCGTGCCGTCGGCGCGCATCATGACGTTGCCGGGCTTGAGGTCGCGGTGCAGCACACCGGCGGCGTGGATCGCCGCGAGCGCCGCGGCCATCTGCCTCAGGATCCCGACCGCCGCCAGCGGCACGATGCCGCGCCGCATGCGCGCGCGCAGGTCGCCGCTCGGGAAGTACTCCATCAGGATGAAGGCGTGATCGTCGGCGACGCCGAGCTCGTAGATCGACACCACGTTCGGGTGGTGGATCTGGCGGATGATCTCGTACTCCTGCAGGAAGCGGTCGAAGGTGCTGCCGCGGTCCTGCGAGTCCGGCACCTGCCGCAGCAGCTTCAGCACCACGAGCTTGGCCTCGCGCTCGCTCTCGGCGAGGTACACGGTCGAGATCGCGCTCGAGGCGATCGCGCGGATGCAGCGCACGCCTTTGATGACCGTGTGGCCGAACTTGTAGGCCTTCTCCGCCGCCGGGCTCGCGCGAAACGCGCCGAGCGCGCGGCGCTGCAGGTTCTCGGCGCTGCGCAGCAGCTGCACCAGCTCGCGGTGGTCGATGCGGCTCTTGGCGATGACGCCAAGCGCGCCCTGCTCGACCGCGGCCGCCGCGGCGGTCTCGTCGGGGCGCTCGATCAGGTAGATCACGGGCGGGAACAGCGGCCGCGCGCGCCCGTCCGCCAGCCACTCGAGCCCGGAGCCGCCGGCCGGCGCGTGGTCGAGCAGCACCGCGTCGAAGCCGGCCGCCGAGAACTCCGCCGGCAGGCGACCCTCGACCGCCGGCACGTGCTCGGCGATCACCGGCGCCTCGAAGGCCGTCACGAGGTGCTGGCGCAGCAGCCTGCGGTAGGTCGCGTCGTCGTCGATCAGCAGCACCTTCACGGGCTCACGCTCCGCCGGCGGCGGCCGCGGCCGGCGCCGGGTCCGGCGCGCGCCTAAGGCCCAGCACCACGTCGCCGACGTTGGTGCCGGTCGGGCCGGTGTGCAGGAGGTCGCCGCTGGCCTCGAGGAAGCTGCCCGAGTCGGCCGCCGCGAGCGCCGCGGCGGCGTCGAGCTCCAGGGCCGCGCCGCGCGCGACGGTCGTGCCGTCGACGATCGCGCCGGCGTCGGTCGTGTTGCCGTCGGTGCCGTCGGTGCCGGCGGCCAGCACCACGAGGTCGGCGTGCCCGGCGATCAGCCGCGCGCTCGCGAGCGCGAAATGCTGGTTGCGCCCGCCGCGGCCGGGCTCGGGCGGCAGCTCGACGCTCGTCTCGCCGCCCCACACCAGCAGGTCGGCGCTCGAGAGCGCGAGCTCGTGGGCGAAGCGGCTGGCCGCCGC
>DATKOP010000026.1:0-20045 GCA_035524595.1 Steroidobacteraceae bacterium
GTGTGCATCTCGGCGGCCGAGTTGTCGACGGTGATGCCGCCCGACTCCTCCTGCTTCTGCTTCGCCGGGTCGTTGGTCGTCAGGTCCGGCGAGAGGCGCGCCCAGCTCTGGCCGTGGTCGCGCGACAGGAACAGGAACTGCGCGCCGATGTAGAGCTTCTTCGGGTCGCTCGGCGACAGCGCGACCGGCGTGTTCCAGTTGAAGCGCAGCTTCTCCTTGAAGCCGGCCTGCGGCTTGATGCTGCGCTTCTCGAGCGTGTGCCGGTTGACGCGCCCGAGCTCGCCGCCCTGCGCCTCGGCGTAGGCGTAGTCGGGGTCGGAGGGGTCGGCGAAGGCCCAGAAGCCGTCGCCACCGTAGAGGTTCTCCCAGCGGCTGTTGGTGATGCCGCCCGGGTAGGCCGAGTCGCCGACCCAGGAGCTGTTGTCCTGCAGGCCGCCGTAGACCTGGTACGGGTCCCGGCCGTCCACCGACACGTGATAGAACTGCGACACCGGCAGGTTGTCGGTCTTCCACCACTTGTTGCCGCCGTCGTGGCTGATCCACAGGCCGCCGTCGTCGCCGGTGACCACGAAGCGCGGGTTCTTGGGGTTGATCCACAGGTCGTGGTGGTCGCCGTGAGTGCCGCCGTCGCTGACCGCGTCGGCGATCGTCGCGAAGCTCTTGCCGCCGTCCTCGGAGGCGATCAGCCGCAGATTCGGCTTGTAGATCCGGTCGGGGTTGGTCGGGTCGATCACGAGCCGCGAGAAGTAGAACGGCCGCCACACCATGCTGTTGCTGCGGTCGCGCTCGTCCCAGGTCCTGCCGCCGTCGTCGGAGCGGTACAGCGCCGAGCGCACGCCCTCGATGAGCGCGTAGACGACGTTCGGCTGCGACGGCGCGATCGCGACCTCGAGCCGGCCGTAGGGGCCGGGCGGCAGGCCCTTGCCGCTCGTCGCGTCGACCGCCTTCCAGCTCTTGCCGCCGTCCTCGGTCAGGAACAGCCCGGACCCGGAGGGCGCCTTCGGGCCCTCGCCGCCGGAGCGGAAGGTCCAGCCCTTGCGGCGGAAGTCCCAGAGCCCCGCGAACAGCCGCTCGGGGTTCTTCGGATCCATCGCGAGGCTCGCGCAGCCGGTCGACAGGTTCGGGCCCTTCAGCACCAGCGACCAGCTCGCGCCGCCGTCGCTCGTCTTGTAGAGGCCGCGCTCCGCCGAGTCCGACCAGAGCTTGCCGGGCACGCAGGCGTACACCGTCTTGCCGTCGCGAGGGCTGACGACGATGCGGCTGATGCGCTCGGACTCCGGCAGGCCGAGGTAGCTCCAGGTGTCGCCGCCGTCGGCCGAGCGGTAGATGCCGTTGCCGACCGAGACGGAGTTGCGCGTCCAGCTCTCGCCGGTGCCCACCCACACCACCTTGGGGTCGGAGGGATCGAGCGCGATCGCGCCGATCGACTGCACCGGCTGCTTGTCGAAGACCGGCTTGAACGTGGTGCCGCTGTCGAGCGAGCGCCAGACGCCGCCGGAGGCGGCGCCGACGTAGAGCGTGATCTTGCCGTCGTCCTCGGCGCGGCCGGCGACCGCGGCGATGCGGCCGCTCATCGCGGCCGAGCCGATGTTGCGGGCGCCAAGGCCCGAGATCACCGCCGAGTCGACCACCGGCGCGGACGCCGGGGCGGCCGCGCGGCTGGCGGCGGGGAGCGCGAGCACCGCGAGCGCGGCGGTGGCGAGTGCCTGACGGGTGTTCACTGGCGCACCTCCGCGACCTTCTTGGGCTGGGACTGCGGGAACGCGAACGCGCCCGGCGGCACGGCGACGTTGGCTTCGGCCGCGTCGTAGACGAACTTCTGCCGCCGCGCGGGCTCCGAGCCCTTCGGGCCCTGCTCCTCGGTCATCGGCACGTAGACGCCGGCGACCTTCTCGTACTCGCCGTAGTCGGTCTCGGTCAGCTGCTCCGCGCCGCGGATCGTCTGCCGGTCGAGCTCGCGGATCACCATCCAGGTGTCGGGGTCGATCCAGTAGGTGGCCTCGTCGCCCCACTTCAGGAGCACGCGGATCTTGTGCGCCGGCGTGCCGTCGACGTCCTCGGTGCCGAGGTACTCGACCGTGTGGCCCTTGGCCTTGTAGCCGACGAAGGGGCCCTCGATGTCGGCGGCGAGCGCGAAGCCCTTGGCCTCGTCGGCGGACATGCGCGAGGGGTCCTTGCGGCCCTCGAAGGGCTGCACCTGCCAGGCCTCGCGGCCGTCGTAGGCCTGCACCGCCGTCAGCCCCTGCAGCGTCACGTCCTGGCGGTAGCTGCCGGCGGCGGTCTTCCACTCGACGACCGTGAGCTCGAGGCGCACGCCGGGGATCACGAGGCGGCCGCTGCGCTTCAGCACCGCGAGCGCGTGCAGCTTCTCGGCCCCGCCGCGCGCCTCGACGTTGCGGGCGATGATCTCGTCGGCGGTCGGCGCGGCGGCCCGGGCGGCCGTGCCGCCTAAGGCGGCGCCGAGGACGGCGAGCGCGAGCACCATCCGGGTCGCGCCTGGGAGGCTTCGCATGGGGATCCCTCGTGCCTGGTGGGGAGGCGCGCAGGGTCTACGATGCGCCCCGCCCCGTCAACCGGCTTGCGCCGGTCAGTGGAAGTCACGCGACGGGGCGATCAGGTCGCCGAGCAGGCGCGAGCGGTCCACCAGCCGCTCGACGATCAGGTGCAGCACCTCCCCCTCCCGCTGCAGCTCGCCGCCCGCCTCGAGCAGCCGGGACTCGAGCAGCGGCCGGCGCCAGCGCTCGGCGATGTTGCGCCACACCACGAGGTTGACGACGCCGGTCTCGTCCTCGAGCGTGACGAAGGTGACGCCGGAGGCCGAGCCCGGGCGCTGGCGCACCAGCACGAGGCCGCAGGCCCGGGCGCGGGCCCCGTGCGGCAGCTCCCTGAGGCGCGCCGCGCTCAGCAGCCCGCGCGCCTCGAGCCGCTCGCGCAAGAGCGCCACCGGGTGGCGGCCGAGCGTCAGGCCGAGCGAGCGGTAGTCGGCGACGATGTCCTCGCCCTCGCGCGGCGCCCGCAGGAGCGGCGCGCCCTCGGCGATCCGGGTGGTCGCGAACAGGGGCGTCGGCGCGACCACCCCGCCGACCTCCCAGGCCGCCCGGTGGCGGTGGCCGGCGAGCGCCGCGAGCGCACCGCTCGCGGCCAGCGCGCCGAGGTCGCGGCGCTCGAGGCCGGCCCGCTCGGCGAGGTCCTGGACGGAGTCGAAGCGCCGCGCGCCACGCGCCGCGAGCAGGCGCTCGCCGCCGCCCGCCGACAGCCCGCGCACCTGCCGAAGGCCGAGCCGCAGCGCCGGCGGCTCGCCCTCCAGCGTCGCGTCGTGCGCGCTCAGGTTGACGTCGACGCCGAGCACGGCGACGCCGTGCTCGCGCGCATCGCGCACCAGCTGCGCCGGCGCGTAGAAGCCCATCGGCTGGCTGTTGAGCAGCGCCGCCGCGAAGGCTGCGGGCTCGTGGCACTTCAGCCAGGCCGAGACGTACACCAGGTGCGCGAAGCTCGCCGCGTGGGAGTTGTGGACCACGAGGCCGTCGGCGAGGAAGTTGTGCTCGCCCTCGACCGAGAGGTCGTAGGTCGGCGCGTCCCCGCGCGCCTCGATCGCGAGCACCTCGTCCCAGCCGACCGCGGCGCCGGCCCGCGGCGGCGGGCCGGCGGGGCCCGCCGCCGCGAGGCGCGCGCCGGGCCCGAGCGCGCCGAGCGTGCGCCAGCCGTCCGTCGTCAGGAACGGATGCTCGGCGGTCGCGGTGATGGCGCAGCCGGATGCCGTCTGCAGCCGGAACACCGGCCTGACCCCGCTCGCCCGGACCGCCCGCACCGCGCGCCGCCGCAGCCGCCCACGGGCGTCGCAGGACAGCGTCGTCCGCAGCGCCGCGCGCCCGGCGACGGCGTCGTCGATCGTCACCCACGCGCCCCGGTCGGCGTCCACGACCCGGGTCGCGCCGACGACGCACTCCGGGAAGCCGTATTCGCCGAAGCCGAGGATCTGGTTGAAGATCGCGCGCGCGAACGACTCGGGATAGCCGCGCGCGCGCATGCCCTCGATCAGGCGCGCCTCGAAGGGCCCGAGGCCGCCGCGCCGCTTCCAGGCGGCCATCGCGCGGCGCAGCCGGTCGGCCTCGCCGGGCGTGAACCCGGCCGCGACCACCGCGAGCTGCATGACCTGCTCCTGGAAGATCGGCACGCCGAGCGTGCGCTCGAGCACGCCCTGCACCTCGGCGCTCGGGTAGCTGACCGGCTCCTCGCCGTTGCGGCGCCTGAGGTAGGGATGCACCATGTCGCCCTGGATCGGCCCGGGGCGGATGATCGCGACCTCGATCACGAGGTCGTAGTAGCTGCGCGGCCTGAGGCGCGGCAGCATCGCCATCTGCGCCCGCGACTCGATCTGGAACACGCCGACCGTGTCGGCGTGCGAGATCATCTCGTAGGTGGCCGCATCCTCCGCCGGCACGTCGGCCATCGCGAACGGCCGGCCGCGCCGCGCGCCGACCAAGGCGAGCGCGCGGCGGATCGCGGTCAGCATGCCGAGCCCGAGCACGTCGACCTTGAGCAGCCCGAGGTCGTCGAGGTCGTCCTTGTCCCACTCGATCACGGTCCGCTCCGCCATCGCCGCGTTCTCGACCGGCACCAGCTCGGCGAGCGAGCGACGCGCGATCACGAAGCCGCCGACGTGCTGCGACAGGTGCCGCGGAAAGCCGACCAGCTCGCGCGCGAGGCCGAGCGCGAGCCCGAGCGTCGGGTTGCCGGGGTCGAGGCCGGCCTCGCGCACGCGCTCAGCGTCGATGCCGTTGCCGTCCCACCACTGCATGCTGCGCGCCAGGCGCTCGCAGGTGAGCGCGTCGAGGCCGAGCGCCTTGCCGATGTCGCGCAGCGCGCTGCGCGGCCGGTAGCTGATCACGGTGGCCGCGAGCGCTGCGCGGTGCCGGCCGTACTTCGCGTACAGGTACTGGATCACCTCCTCGCGCCGCTCGTGCTCGAAGTCGACGTCGATGTCGGGCGGCTCGTTGCGCTCCTTCGACACGAAGCGCTCGAACAAGAGCGACATCCGCGACGGGTCCACCTCGGTGATGCCGAGGCAGTAGCAGACCGCGGAGTTGGCCGCCGAGCCGCGGCCCTGGCAGAGGATGCCCTGGCTGCGCGCGAAGCGGACCAGGTCCTCGACCGTCAGGAAGAACGGCTCGTAGCCGAGCTCGGCGATCAGCGCGAGCTCGCGCTCGACCAGCGCCCGCACCGCCGCCGGCGCGCCGCCCGGGAAGCGCCGCGCGAGCCCGGTGGCGGCGAGCTCGCCGAGCCAGCTGGTCGGCGTGTGGCCGGCCGGCACCAGTTCCTCGGGGTACTCGTAGCGCAGCGCGTCGAGCGAGAACGTGGCGCGCTCGGCGATCGGCAGCGTCGCGGCGAGCAGCGCCGCCGGGTAGCGGCGCGCGAGCTCGGCGCGCGCCTTCAGGTAGCGCTCGGCGTTCGGGTAGAGCGCGAGGCCCGCGGTCTCGACCGTGAGCCCGAGCCGCACCGCGGTCAGCGCGTCCTGCAGCCGCTGCCGCTCGCGCCGGTGCAGGTGCACGTCGCCGCTCGCGACCGGCGCGAGGCCGAGCCGCCGCCCGAGCGCCTCGAGCCCTGCGAGCCGCTCGCGGTCGCGGCCGGCGGCGAGCAGCTCCACCGCGAGCCAGGCGTCGGCGCCGAAGCGCTCGCGGACCCAGGCGCCCTGCGCGGCGTCGGCCTCGGCCCCGGGCAGCCACAGCGCGAGGCAACCGGCGAGCGGCTCGGCCTCGAGGTCGGCGCGACCCAGCCGGTAGCGGCCCTTCGGCGCCGCGCGCCGGCCGCGGGTCAGGAGCGCGACCAGGTCGCCGTAGGCGGCACGGTCGGTGGCCAGCAGCACGAGGCGCAGGCCGTCCTCGAGGCACAGCTCGCTGCCGACGATCAGGCGCAGCGGCCGGTCGCGCGCCGCGACGTGCGCGCGCACGACGCCGGCGAGCGAGCACTCGTCGGTCAGCGCGAGCGCGCGGTAGCCGAGCTCGTCGGCGCGCTCGACGAGCTCCTCCGGGTGCGAGGCGCCGCGCAGGAACGTGAAGTTCGAGAGCGCGTGCAGCTCCGCGTAGTCCGGCCCGTCCATGGCCTCAGCCGAACACGCCGTGCAGGAACCAGCGCCGCGGGCCGCACGCCTCGCGGCTCCTGAAGATCCACAGCCGCACGCCCTGCGCCGTGCGCGCGACGTAGTAGTCGCGCGCGACCGGGACGCCGTCCCACCAGCCGCTCTCGATGCGCTCGGGCCCGGACTCGAGCGCGAGCGTGCCCGCGCGGCACGGCAGCCCGGACTCGAGCGCGAGCGGCTCCGGCGCCGCGAGCAGCCACAGCGGCCGCGGCGCGGCCGGCAGCGCCGCGGCCCCGGCCGCCGCGCGCGCGGCCGCCGGCTCCGGGCGCACGCGCCGGAAGGCGGCCTCCGGGCGGTGCTCGGGCACGAGCCGCACGCCGCTGACCGCCGTCTCGCCGAGCCGCGCCCGCAGCCGGTCGAGCAGCAGGCCGGCCTGGGCCGCGGCCGCGCCGCTGCCCAGGCCGGGCAGCGTGCCGCTCGCGCCGGCGACCGGCACGGCGACGCCGGAGCGCAGCACCAGCGCGCGCACCGGCGCCGGCAGCCGCAGCTGGCCGAGCCGCTCGCTGAGCAGGCCGCGCCACTCGGCGGCATCCGCCGCCGGCAGCGCGCGGCCGAGCCGCACGCAGGAAGGCCTGCGGTCGCGGTGCACGAGCGTGAAGGCGAGCGCCGCGACGCCGGCGTCGCGGACCTTCAGGAACTCGCCGAGCCGCTCCAGCAGCCGCCCGCACCAGGGCTCGAGCGCCGCGACGCTCTCGAGCTCGGCGGCGGGCTCCAGCCGCTCTTCGAAGCGCTCCGGCGCGACGTGGCGCCGGCGCGGCGCGGGTGCGAGGCCGAAGGCCTCGTCGAGCGCGCCGAGCAGCGCCGGCTCGAAGCGCCGCGCGAGCCCGTCGCGCGGCAGTCGCCGCAACTCGCCGAGCGTCGCGAGCCCGAGCCGCGCGCAGTCCTCGAGCGTGCGCGCCGGCCAGCCGGTGACCGCGAGCGGCAGCCGGCCGAGCGCGCCGGCCAGCGTCGCGGCCGACTCGACCACGGTGCCGTGCGCCGCGCGCGCGAACCACGCGGCCGCGCGCGGCGTCGGCGCCGCCGCGAGCGCGAAGGTCTCGCGGCGTGCGTCGAGCCCGGCGGCCGCGTGCCGCATGAGCGCATCGATGCCGCCGAAGAGCCTGAGGCTGCCCTGCACCTCGAGCAGCAGGCCGTCCGGCGGCTCGAGGCTGACGACCGGCGTCAGGCTCGTCGCCCAGCGGGCCAGCAGTTCGAGGTGGCGCGCCTCGCGGGGCGGGTCGCGCTCGGCGAGCCCGAGCCCCGGCGCGAGCGCGCGGGCGGCATTCGGCTTCTGGCCGGCGGCGACCCCGAACCGGGCGGCGGCGGCGTTGGCGGCCACGACGAGGCGCACCGCGCCCGCGTCGGCGACCACCGCCCACGGCCCGCCGGCCCCGCGCGGCAGCGCGACGAGCGGCAGCAGCGGCAGGCGCACGGCGAGCCACAGCTGCCGCGGCACGGGCCGCGAGCGCGGCACCGGCGCGGCCGGCGCCGGGCGCGGGGCCGGCGCGGGGGCGGTGCGCGGGACCTCGAACAGATCGCCGTTGCGGCCACCGTCCGGCCGGGAGCCCGTCCTGTTGCGCGCCGCGGGACGCATGGTCCGGGTCCCTAGGCCCCGAACACGTCGTGGATGCGCACCGGCCCCCGCCCACGGCTCTTCAGCACCCACAGGTCGAGGCCCGCCGGCGTCGGCTCGAGCGCGAGCCTGAGGCTCGCGGGCGAAGCGCCCGCGCGGCGGCGCGCGGGCCTGAGCAGCACGGCCAGCGTGCGACCGGCCTCGGCGGCGAGCTTCAGGCGCCTGAGCCAGCGGTCGTCCGCGGCGTCGAGCCAGGCGAGCACCGCGGCGCAGCTGCCCGAGCGCAGCGCCTGCTCGACGGCCCAGAGCCGGTCCGGGGTCTTCTCGGCGCTGACCAGCAGCAGGCGGTCCGGGCAGATGCCGCTCTGCGCCAGCGCCGGCGGGTACGGCGCGTGCGGCGGCGCGATCCAGGCGAGCCAGCGCCGCCCGGCGCCGAGGGGCTCCGCGGCCAGCGCGCCGAGCGCGGGCAGCAGCAGCGACAGCTCCCCGGCGCCGGCCTCGGGCAGCAACAGCTCGATCAGCGTGCCGAGCGGCCAGCCGCGGCCCGGCAGCTGCGCATCGAGCTTCGGCCAGCCGGTCGCGAGGTGTGGCCGGTCCCCGGCAGCCGGGGCTTCAGCCGCGCCGCGCGCCCGCCAGAGCGTCGCGTTCGCGAGCAGCGCATCGAGTGACCCGTTCATCTGTGTGGCTGCCCGTCGACACTGCGGAAACGATAGGCGCTACTGCAGGAACTCGGTCCTGTTGCCGCGGCGCAGGACGCCGACGACGACGCCCTCGATCAGCACCGACTGCTCCTTGAGGTCCACGCGGATCGGCTCGAAGTCGGCGTTCTCGGGCAGCAGCCACACCACCGAGCCTTCCTGGCGGTAGCGCTTCACGGTCACCTCGTTCTCGAGGCGCGCGACGACGATCTGCCGGTTGCGGACCTCGGGCGTGCGGTGCACGGCGACCAGGTCGCCGTCCATGATGCCGATGTTCTTCATCGACATGCCCTGCACCTTGAGCAGGTAGTGCGGGCGCGGGTTGAAGAGCTTCGGGTCCACCTGGAAACGCCCCTCGATGTGCTCCTCGGCGAGGATCGGGCGGCCGGCAGCCACCCGGCCGATCAGCGGCAGGCCGAGCTGGTCGCGCAGCACGTCCTTGAGCTGGATGCCGCGCGAGGCCCCCGGCACGAGGTCGATGACGCCCTTGCGCTTCAGGGTCTTCAGGTGCTCCTCGGCGGCGTTCGCCGACTTGAAGCCGAGTGCGGCGGCGATTTCCGCGCGGGTCGGCGGCATGCCGGACTCCTCCACCTGCTCGCGGATGAAGTCGAGGATCTGGCGCTGGCGGGGAGTCAGGTCGGTCATGCATCACCTGTATGGGCATACAGCGAGCTGTGATTATATCCAGTCCGGGGGTTCTGGCAACTCCGCCTGCAGCCGGCCTCTCCCCGCCCGCGGCGACGGCGGGTCGTGCCGACCGCACGCGCCCCGTCCGCCCGCGCCCGCCTCGCCTCGCGACCGCCCGCCGCGCACGCGCAGCGCGCCGCGCGCATCGCAGCACCTGTGCGCGCCACCCGCACGCGCGCACCACGGCGCATCGCACCGCAGTCCGATGCGAAACGACCATCGCGTTCAGCGTGCATTCAGCCGCCGCGCGGTCCCATCCGTATCCGGGTGCAATCGCACTGTCGGGAAAACGCGACGTCGTAACTATGCGGATGGTACGAGGTAACGTAATCGGGTAGATTTCGGCGTCGAAGTGGCGCGCGAGCCGCGTCCCCGCCCGGTCGACGATCGGTCGCGGCGTAGTCCTAGTTGTTCGTAAGAAGAAGGGAGTGATTCATGAAGAAGATGCTCACGGTTGGCGCGGCCGCGCTCTGTGTGATGTTCGCGGCCGGCTGCACGGACCTGAAGCCGATCCAGGCGCAGATCGACGACCTGAAGACGCAGGTTGCCAAGCTCGGATCGCAGCAGGACAGCGTCAAGGCGGCGGCTGACAGCGCCGCGCGCGCCGCGCAGGCAGCCCAGACGGCTGCGCAGCAGGCGCAGAGCAGGGCGGACTCGGCGGCTTCGGCTGCTCAGGCGAGCCAGCAGTGCTGCGACGCGACGAACGAGAAGATCGACCGCATGTTCAAGAAGTCGGTCTCGAAGTAACACCTGCCTCGGGCAGGCGCGACCGCTCGCCGGTCGCGCATCGTCACGAAGCCGCGGCCCTGCCCGCGGCTTCTTTTTTGACCGCGGCGCCGCCATCCACGCGGCCCCTCGCCCGCCGCCTCGGCAGCGCGCGCCGGCCGGCGCGGTCCCGAAGCGCGGCCCGACGCGCACGGCGGCGCCGCGCTCAGCGGCAGAGGGCCTCGAGCTCCCGGTAGGGCTTCGGCGGCAGCGGCGGGTACGCGAGCGCGCGCGCCTCCGCCAGCTGCTCGAGCAGCGTGCCGCCGTAGCGCGAGGCGGCGTCCGGATCGACCGCGAGAGCCGCATCGCGCTCGGCGGCCTCGAGCGTCACGAGCCGAAAGCCCTTGCGCTCGAGGAGCCCGAGCAGCGGCGGCAGGATGCGGCTCGTGAACGCGCCGAGGTGCAGGAGCAGCACGTGGCTGATCGGCCGCCCGTAGAGCGCGAGCGCGAGCTTGCGGCCGCCGTCGATATAGGCCGCCGCGATCGCGAGGTAGCCGGTCTCGAGCCGCGCCATCGCGCCCTGGTCGCCGCGCTCGACGCAGCGCGCGTAGGCGCCGTTCCAGAGGTAGTCCTCCCAGTCGAGCGTGACCTGGGCGATGCGGTAGCCGCGCGCCGCGAGCGCCGTGCGCACCGCGCGCCGCTTCTCGAGCGTGTCGCCCTCGCGCAGGTACGGGTAGCGCAGCCAGTGCCAGCGGCCGGCGGGGTCCAGGCGCTCGAGCACCGGCTCGTTGCGCCACACGTCGTCGAGGAACGCGGCCGCGGTCGCCGCGTTGAGGTCGGTGTGCGCGTAGCTGTGGTTGCCGAGGCGCTCGCCGCCCGCCGCCCACAGCCGCAGCGCCTGCGCGCCGTCGGCATTGTCCTCGAGCTTCGCGCCGTTGACGAAGCCGTAGACCGGCGGCGCGCGGTGCGCGTGCAGGATCGCGAGCGCGTCCCGCACGATGCGCGCGCGCGTCGTCGCGGGCGGCAGCGGGCCGTTGAGCGGCAGGTCGTCGAAGGTGATCGCGAGGTCCTCGGCCCGGGCCCGCGCGGCGCCGAGCGCGACGAGCGCGACGAGCGCGGCGAGCGCGATCGGCCGCTGCATGCGCGCGCGTTTCCCCGGCTTCGGTCGCTGCGCGCTCAGCGCGCCGCCGCGGTCGCCTGCGGCGGCGGCAGGGCCTCCTCGGCCACCGCGACCGGGATGCCCTGCGACAGCTCGAAGGCGGCCTCGGCGCGCGTCCAGAGCACCGGCCCCGCGGCGCGCTGGCGGACCGCGGCCGTGACGAGGCGCGCGAGCGAGCTGCGATCCGGCGCGACCACGGCGCTCGAGGTGGCCTCGAGCGGCGGGTGCACCTCGACCCACAGCCGGCCGTCGCTCCAGCCGACCTTCTGCGGCTGGTTCACGATCCGCACCGGCGTGTCGACCGCCACCATCTTGTAGAGCTCCTCGATGTGCTCCGGATAGAGCCGCATGCAGCCGTGCGTGACCTGCATGCCGACGCCGGCGGGCTTGTTGGTGCCGTGGATCAGGTAGGCGCCACCCGGGATCGCGAGCCGCATCGCGAACTGGCCGAGCGGGTTGTCCGGGCCCGCCGGGATCACCTTCGGCAGGATGTCGCCGTGCGCCGCGTGCTCCTGGCGCACCGACTCGGGCGGATACCAGGGCGGATCCTTGATCTTGGCGGCGATGCGCGTGACGCCGAGCGGCGTCGACCAGTCCATCTTGCCGACGCTCACCGGGTAGGTGACGACGACCCGCGACTCGCCCGGCTTCGCGGCCGGGAAGTAGTAGAGCCGGTGCTCCGGCAGGTTGATGACGATGCCCTCGCGGGGCGCATCCGGCAGCACGCGCCGCAGCGGCAGGCGCACCACGGTGCCCTCGCCCGGCAGCCACGGATCGACGCCGGGGTTCGCGTTGACGACCTCCTCGTAGCCGAGGCCGTAGCGGCGCGCGAGGTCGATCAGCGTGTCCTCGGCGGTGGCCGCGACCACCGCGTACTCGCCGACCAGGTCGCCCTCGGCCGGCAGCGGCAGCGTCGCCGCGGCCGCGGCGGCCGTGACGAGGCCAAGCGCCGCCAGGGCCGCCGCCGCGAGCGCGCCTCGGTACCGTTTGTTGCGATTTAGAGACATTCCGTTGCCATCAAACTGTGACATTGAGCACATTTCGGCGTAACGTTCATAACCTATTCTGCGCGCACGATAAAGATCTGATCGACGGGGGTAACGCGCATGGATCGCCCGGTCTCGACCCCGGTGGCTTTGGCCCCGGGTGTCGACAACGTGTCGTCGTCGGGCTGGGATGCCCACACGGTCTGGCAGGAACGCGTCCGCAATCCGCACCTCGGTGCCGGGCGCGCGGCGGGTTCGCCGCGGATCCGGCTCGAAGACCATTCCGCCGGCTGGGACCCGCTCGAGACCTGGCGCCTGCGCGTGCAGCGCCCGCGCAAGAAGCCCGCCTGAGCGCGGCGCTCGTCAGTAGCGGACGAGCGCCGAACCCCACGTAAATCCGCCGCCGAAGGTCTCGAGCAGCAGCGTCTGGCCGCGCTTGATGCGGCCGTCGCGCACCGCGGTGTCGAGCGCGAGCGGGATCGAGGCCGCGGAGGTGTTGCCGTGGTCCTGCACCGTCACCACCACCTGCTCCATCGGCAGCGCGAGCTTCCTGGCGGCCGCCTGGATGATGCGCAGGTTCGCCTGGTGCGGGATCAGCCAGTCGATCTGCGAGCGGTCGACGCCGGCCTTCTCGAGCGTCTGGTCGACGAGCCGCGACAGCGTGTTGACCGCGACCTTGAAGACCTCGTTGCCCTTCATCTGGATCGCCGCCGGCGCGCCGGCGCGCAGCTTGTCGAAGCCGCTCGAGACGCCGTACGGGTAGCCGAGCAGGTCCTTGTACTGGCCGTCGGCCGAGACGATGGTGGTCAGGATGCCGGGTTCCTCGGAGGGCTTCAGGATCACGGCGCCGGCGCCGTCGCCGAACAGCACGCAGGTGCCGCGGTCGTTCCAGTCGACGATCCGCGTCAGGCACTCCGAGCCGATCACGAGCGCGCACTTGGCCTCGCCGAGGCGCACGTACTTGTCGGCAATCGAGAGCACGTAGACGAAGCCGCTGCAGGCGGTCTCGACGCTGAACGCGGCGGTGTCGTGGATGCCGAGGTTCGCCTGCACCAGCGTCGCGACGTTCGGGAACACGAAGTCCGGGGTGGTGGTGCCGATCGCGATGAAGTCGATGTCGCCGGGGCCGACGCCGGCCATCTCCATCGCGCGGCGCGCGGCCTCGGTGGCCATCGACGAGGTGGTCTCCTCGGGCGCCGAGATGTGCCGGCGCGAGATGCCGGTGCGCGAGCGGATCCACTCGTCGGTCGTGTCGACCATCTTCTCGAGTTCGGCGTTGGTCAGGACCCTGGCGGGCAGGTAGCGCCCGGTCCCGGCGATGCGTGAATACATGTCAGGCCGCCTGTGCTTTGAGTTCTGCGCCGATCTGCGACGGCACGCCGTTGCGCGCCTCGACCGCGGCGGTCCGGACCGCGTGGGCGAAGGCCGTGACGTCGGCACCGCCGTGGCTCTTGATGACGACGCCGGCGAGGCCCACCATGCTCGCGCCATTGTAGCGCCTCGGATCGAGCCGCTTCCTGATCCCGGCGAGCGCCGGCGCCGCCGCCAGCGCCCCGAGGCGGCGCCACGGGCCGGCGGTGAACTCGCTGCGGATCGCGCCGCCGATCATCCGCGCCAGCCCTTCCATGGTCTTGAGCGCGACGTTGCCGGTGAAGCCGTCGGTGACCACGACGTCGACGGCGCCGGTGAAGGTGTCGTTGCCCTCGACGAAGCCGATGTAGTCGAGGCGCGAGCCGAGCAGGCGCTGGTGCGCGGCCTTGACGATCTCGTGACCCTTGATGTCCTCGCTGCCGATGTTGAGGAGCCCGACCCGCGGCCGCGGCCGGGACGCGAGGTCGGCGGCGACCACCGCGCCCATGACCGCGAACTGGTAGAGCTGCTCGGCCGAGGCCGCCGAGTTCGCGCCGAGGTCGAGCATGTAGGTGTGGCCGCCCTCGGCCGGAATCGCGGCGATGATCGCCGGGCGCTCGACGCCCTCGATCATGCCGAGCACGAAGTGCGCCATCGCCATCAGCGCGCCGGTGTTGCCGGCGCTGACGCAGGCCCGCGCCTCGCCGGCCGCGACCAGGTCGAGCGCGATCCGCATCGAGGAATCCTTCTTGCGGCGGATCGCCTCGCGCGGCGGCTCGTCCATCGCGACCAGCTGGCTCGCGGCGCGGACCGCGAGCCGGGAGGCGAGCCTCGCCGGCGGCCGCGCGAGCTCGGCGCCGAGCCGCTCCGGGTCGCCGACCAGCAACAGCTCGAGATCGGGGTCGCTCGCGAGCGCGGCGAGCGCGCCGGGCACGCAGACCCGCGGACCGAGGTCGCCGCTCATCGCGTCGACGGCAATGCAGACTCGGGACGACAAGCGGCGAGCGCGCAGGCGGACGCGGGCGACGGCCCGCGGCGGCCTACTCCTCGGTCGTGGCGACCGGAGTCTCGATGACCTTCTTGCCGCGATAGTAGCCGTCGCGGCTGACGCGGTGACGCAGGTGCGTCTCGCCCGAGGTCGGGTCCACCGACAGCGCCGGCGCCGACAGGTGGTCGTGCGAGCGGTGCATGCCGCGCTTGGACGGCGTCTTTCTGCTCTTCTGAACGGCCATGATCTCTACTCCTGGAATCCGAATCCGACTATCCGCGCTTCAGCAGCTGCCTGAGGTCGGCGAACGGCCGCGTCACCGGCTGCGCCGGTACGCCGCGCGCCTCGCCCTCACCCTCGCCCTCCGCCTCGGCGGCGAGGTTCAGCGCGCACTGCGCCGGCGTCGCGTGCGTCGGCACGAGCGGCAACGCCAGCAACAACTCGTCCTCGACGAACTCGGTGAGCCGGATCCGCCCGCCCGGCGCCGTCACCGCGTCGTACTCGTCCGGCACCCGCCCCGCCTCGGCGTCGCGGCCGACGAAGGCCACGCGCACCGGCGACTCGAGCGCCGCCTCGAACTCCTTCAGGCAGCGCTGGCACACGAGCCAGGCCCGCGCCCGCACCGCGCCCTCGAGCGCCGGGTAGGCGCCGGCGGCGTGGAAGCGGAACTGCACCGCGGCGCGGCCGTCCGGCCGTGCCAGACTGTCGCGCAGCCGCGCGAACCCGTCGATCGGGAACTCGCGCTCGAGCTGGCTCCGCTGGGCAGCGAGCTGCCCCACGTCCAGCGAGTCTTCCAGGGGCCTCGCCATAGGGCCGCGTATCATAGTGACCACCCTCGGCGCTGTCAAAGCAAATTCAGCCGCAACGCGTTGATTTGCAAGACTTGATGCGCCGCCCCAGCCGGACCCGGGATGCCAGCCGACAAAGCGCCCCTGATTCTCGCCTCCACCTCCCCCTACCGGCGCGAGCTGCTCGCGCGCCTGCGGCTGCCCTTTTCGGTCGAGGCGCCCGGCGTCGAGGAGGCGCGCCTCGCGGGCGAGGCAGGCGCGGGGCTCGCCGCGCGGCTCGCGCGTGCCAAGGCCGCGGCGGTCGCCGCGCGCCACCCGGGCGCCGTCGTGATCGGCTCGGACCAGGTGGCCGAGTGCCAGGGCCGGGTGCTCGGCAAGCCGCACACCGCCGCGCGCGCGCGCGACCAGCTCGCGGAGGCGAGCGGCGCGACCGTCCTCTTCCACACCGCGGTCGCGCTGGTGCACGCCGACGGCGCCACCGTCGAGACGCACACCGACCTCACCCGCGTGCGCTTCCGGCGCCTCGGCGCCGACGAGATCGCGCGCTACGTCGCGCTCGATGAGCCGCTCGACTGCGCCGGCAGCTTTCGCGCCGAGGCGCTCGGCGTCGCGCTCTTCGAGGCGGTCGAGAGCGAGGACCCGACCGGGCTCGTCGGCCTGCCGCTGATCTGGGTCGCGGCGGCACTGCGCCGCGCCGGCCTCAGCGCGCTCGATCCCCGCTGAGCGCGGCGCGTTCGGCCGCCGCCTCGAGCGCGCGCCGGTAGACGCCGTCGAGCGCATCCTCGGGACCGACGCGGATCGCGAGGTCGCGCAGCAGCCCGTCGGCGATGTCGTAGATCCAGCCCTGCACGACGAGCGGCTGGCCGCGTTCCCAGGCGCCCTGCACCATCGTCGTCTGGCAGACGTTGACGACCTGGTCGACGACGTTGAGCTCGCACAGGAGGCGCGCGCGCGTCGCCTCGTCGGCCATCGCCCCGAGCAGCCCCTCGTGGCGGCGCATCACGTCCTGGATGTGCCTCAGCCAGTTGTCGATCAGCCCCAGGCGGCGGTGCTCCATCGCCGCGAGCACGCCGCCGCAGCCGTAGTGGCCGCAGACGATGACGTCCCCGACCTTGAGCACGTCGACCGCGTACTGGATCACCGACAGGCAGTTGAGGTCGGTGTGCACGACGACGTTGGCGACGTTGCGGTGGACGAACAGCTCGCCGGGCAGCAGGCCCACGATCTCGTTGGCCGGCACGCGGCTGTCGGCGCAGCCGATCCACAGGTACGGCGGCGACTGCTGGCGCGTGAGCTTGTGGAAGAACTCGGGATCGCGCGCCAGGATCGCCTTGGCCCAGGCGCGGTTGTTGGCGAAGAGCGGATGCGCGCGCTTCATCGGCGGCCCCGGCGCTTGCGGCTCGCGGCCAGCGTCTCGAGCACCGCGGCGAGATCGGGCGGCAGCGGCTGGTTGACGGCGAAGGTCTTGCGCGAGCCCGGCCACTCGAAGCTCAGCGACTGCGCGTGCAGGAACAGGCGCCTGAGGCCAAGCGCGGCCATCTCGGCGTTGAAGTCGCGCGCGCCGTACTTGTCGTCGCCGGCCACCGGGTGGCCGGCGTGCGCGGCGTGGACGCGGATCTGGTGCGTGCGCCCGGTGCCGAGGCTGACCTGCATGAGGGTCGCGCGCGCGCCGAAGAAGTCGACCGGCTCGAAGGTCGTGTCGGACTCCTTGCCGGATTCGGCGACCCTGACGACGCGCGTGCCGCCCTGGCGGGCGCGGGTCGCGAGCGGCGCGCGGATCGTCTTCTTGCCGAGGTTCCAGGCGCCCTGGACGAGCGCGAGGTAGCGCTTCTCGACCTGCCCTTCGCGCAGCAGGCCGTGCAGAGTCCGAAGCGCGGTGCGGTTGCGCGCGACCAGCAAGAGCCCGCTCGTGTCGCGGTCGAGCCGGTGCACGAGCTCGAGCGACTCGGTCGGGCGCGAGGCCCGCAGCGCCTCGATGACGCCGAAGGCGAGGCCGCTGCCGCCGTGCACCGCGAGGCCGGCGGGCTTGGCGACCACCAGCAGGTCCGCGTCCGCGTGCACGATCGCGGCCTCGACGTCGTCGACGAGGCCCTGCGGCACGCGCCGCGGGGCGCCGGGCTCGGGCGCCCGCACCGGCGGCAGGCGGACGTCGTCGCCGGTCGCGAGGCGGGTGTCCGGCCGGGCGCGCCGGCCGTTGACCCGCACCTCGCCCTTGCGCAGCAGCCGGTAGACCCTCGAGCGCGGCACCCCCTTCAGCGACCGCATCAGCCAGTTGTCGAGCCGCTGGCCGTCGTCGTCGGCGATCACCGCCACGTGGCTGACCTTGCCGGGCTCGGGCGGGGCGTCAGGTTTCGATTCGTAAGACATTGATTTACCGGCAGAGATCTGATAGCTTGTCGATCCGTAGGCGTGCGACGCACGGCAGCGCGAAGCGTTCCGTGGTCGCCGCCTCAGCGCGGTTCTCGCATCTCGAATCGCCCGATCCCGGGATCCTGCACCGGATCCGGTCGGCGATGT
This sequence comes from Steroidobacteraceae bacterium, assembly GCA_035524595.1. Taxonomy (GTDB): domain Bacteria; phylum Pseudomonadota; class Gammaproteobacteria; order Steroidobacterales; family Steroidobacteraceae; genus CAIKZZ01. The sequence goes on from DATKOP010000026.1 coordinate 17,567, forward strand.
GCGCTGCGGCGACCGCATATTAGTTGGTCCGCCATCCCCCGTCTCGGGTGATCGGACCATCGTTCGGCCGATGACTTGGACGCGCGGCGCAGAGCCGCCCGCGGAAGGGCCACAGGAACGTGGTGCCCCGCGTAACACCGGTCAACGGGCTCAAGAAGGACTGCAGGCAGGGTGCGTCGCCGGACCGGTCTCATGGACCCCGGGCGCGCCCGCGATTCTGAAGATGGCTGACGACCTTCCATCCACGACCCGCTCCCGCCTCGCATCATTCGCGACGCTCCGATCCGGAGACAGCGCACCCCGAGCATTGGCCCCCGCTGACACCCAAGTAGGGGCACATGAAGAGAATGCTGATCAATGCGACGCAGGCCGAGGAGCTGCGCGTCGCCCTCGTTGACGGACAGAAGCTCTACGACCTGTCGATCGAGATCCCGTCCAAGGAACAGAAGAAAGCCAACATCTACAAGGGCCGGATCACCCGGCTCGAGCCGAGCCTAGAGGCGGCCTTCGTCGACTACGGCGCGCAGCGCCACGGCTTCCTGCCGCTCAAGGAAGTCTCCAAGGAGTGGTTCAAGGCGCAGCCGCAGGGCGGGCGCATGAACATCCGCGAGCTGCTCTCCGAGGGCCAGGACATCGTCGTCCAGGTCGAGAAGGAGGAGCGCGGCAACAAGGGCGCGGCGCTGACGACCTTCATCAGCCTCGCCGGCCGCTTCCTGGTGCTGATGCCGAACAACCCGCGCGCCGGCGGCGTCTCGCGCCGCATCGAGGGCGAGGACCGCGACCTGACGCGCGAGGCGATGGAGGGCCTTGTGATCCCCGACGGCATGGGTGCGATCGTGCGCACCGCCGGCGTCGGCCGCGGCACCGCCGAGCTGCAGTGGGACCTCGACAACCTGCGCACCAACTGGGACGCGATCCACGCGGCGTCCAAGGACCGCGCGGCGCCGTTCCTCGTGTACCAGGAGAGCGATGCGGTCGCGCGCAGCCTGCGCGACTACCTGTCCGACGACATCGGCGAGGTGCTCTGCGACGACGAGGGCGCCTACCAGCGCGGCCAGGAGTACATGCAGCGCTTCATGCCGCCGGAGGCGCAGCGCAAGCTGAAGTTCTACAACGACGACGTGCCGCTGTTCACGCGCTTCCAGATCGAGAGCCAGATCGAGTCGGCGCACTCGCACAAGGTGACGCTGCCCTCGGGCGGCAGCCTCGTGATCGACCATACCGAGGCGCTGGTCTCGATCGACATCAACTCGGCGCGCGCCACGCGCGGCTCCGACATCGAGACGACCGCGACCAACACCAACCTCGAGGCCGCCGACGAGATCGCCCGCCAGCTGCGCATCCGCGACCTCGGCGGCCTGATCGTCATCGACTTCATCGACATGGAGTCGACCAAGAACCAGCGCGCGGTCGAGGACCGGCTGCGCGACGCGGTCAAGATGGACCGCGCCCGCATCCAGATCGGACGGATCTCGCGCTTCGGCCTGCTCGAGATGTCGCGCCAGCGGCTGCGGCCCTCGCTCGGCGAGTCGACGCACATCGTCTGCCCGCGCTGCGTCGGCATCGGCACGATCCGCAGCGTCGAGTCGCTGTCGCTCGCGATCCTGCGCCTCATCGGCGAGGAGGCCCGCAAGGACAGGAGCGCGAAGGTGATCGCGCAGCTGCCGGTCGAGGTCGCGACCTTCCTGATCAACGAGAAGCGCGACTGGCTGCGCACGCTCGAGGAGCGCAACCGCGTCGAGGTCGTGCTGGTGCCGAACCCGCACATGCAGACGCCGAACTACTCGCTGCGGCGCGTCCGCGACGACGAGACGGCGATGCCCGAGAACGCGATGACCAGCTACCAGATGGCCGAGCAGCCGACGCTCGAGATCGCGACCGCGGCCGCCGAGCCCAAGAAGGCGGCGGAGCCGGCGGCCGTACAGCCGATCATGCCGACGGCGCCCGCCCCGACGCCGCCGGCGAACGTCTGGACGCCGACGCCCGAGGCCCCGCCGGCGGCGGCGGCAGCGGTCGTCGTCGCGCCCGCGCCGATCCCGGCCTACCGCGAGGGCATCTTCAGGCGCCTCTGGGTGTGGCTGTTCGGATCAGGCTCACCGCCCGCCGCGGCGACGCGCAGCGACTCCGGTCGTGGCGCGCGCGATGAGCGTGGCGGCGGTCGCACGCACGGCCACGGGCAGCGCGAGGAGCGCGCCGGCCGTCACGAGCCTCGCAGCCGCGACGGTCGTGACCACCGCGATCACCGCGATCACCGCGATCACCGCGAGGGCCGCAGCGGCCGCAGCAGCGAGCGCGGTGAGCGCGGGCGGCGCGATGAGCGCGGCGAGCGCGGTGAACGGCACGGCCGCGGCCGCGACGATGCCCGCTCCGGCCCCCGCGAGGGCGGCCGTGACGGTGGCCGCGAAGGCCAGCGCGAAGGCCAGCGCGAAGGTGCCCGCGCGGAGGGTGGTCGCGGGCGAGACGAGCGCCGGCCGGACGC
>DATKOP010000027.1:0-8158 GCA_035524595.1 Steroidobacteraceae bacterium
AGTAATCTCGTTCATGAGTCCTCCGTTTTCGGCCGAAGATTGATGTCGCAACCCAATCTTGGCACTCGATGCCTCTCGGTCGTAGACCGCGGCGGAAACGGGGGACTCCCTTATATTCGGTTGGAGCGGCCGTGAACGATAGAGTGCCTTTGAGATGGCGGCGGCTGACGGCCGCTTAACCTGGACGTTCGGTGAAAGCCAGTGACGCGCAGTAGATTCTCCGCAGTCGTCGCTCTGATGCTCTGGACGTTGCTTTCGGCCTGCGAGCCGTCGGGAGTCTCCGTTTCGAACTCCTCGGGTGGTTCCGTGCGCTCCGCGTATCCGCCTGACCACCTCGTACCAGTTGATCCCCACCCGACGGGCCTGTTCGCTCGAAGTCAGGACTGGGTCACTCGGCTCTTGATACCGTCAGAGTCGGCTCGAACGCCGGCATTGGCGACACTGATTGTGTACGCGGCGCCCGGCCCCATGTCCGTTTCCGTCGAAGGCGATGTAGAAGCGGTAATGGACGGGACGCGCATCTACGACGAGCACTCTTTCCGTGCCGTGTGTAGGCGACCCGGTCTGGCCGATGCGAACTTACCGCGCTCTCCGCCTCCCGACCCTGAAGCACTACGCGAGCACGTCAAAACTGTCTCAATCCCAATTTCGGCGGAACTGGGCCGAGACATTCGGAGCATCTGGTTGGCGCTGTTGCTCGATATGCGGTACGAACCGACGCGAGGTCCCATTCGCTACGACACAGAGAGCTTTGAGTTCGGCGCTTACGGACCAACCGGAGAGCGACTCTACGGCCAAGCGCGCGATTCCTGGTGGGGGCCGACCATACGGGACGCTTTAGAGATTGGCCGCGCGCTTGGCGAGCTATGCGACTCGTCAGCGGATCAGCGAATCGTGACCGAGAAGAGTGCCGCGGCGAAGGCCCGTTCGCTCGCCGGGCACCTTCGTAGGACTCACAACCTAACTACAGCTTGCAGCGGTTCGTGAACGATAAAGTGTTCCCGGTTCCAACTCAGCAGCTCGGCGCCGGCCTGGCGCGACCCGCTCAAGCTCGTCGTTAGGAGTCGCGAAATGCCCTTGGAGCAGCCGCCTCCTGTCGCTAGCGCTCAACCCGCGGCCAAGACAGAGGCGCGCCTCTTTGGTATCTGGGCTTCTGCATTTTTGGCGCTCCTCTTCGCGTGGCGGTTCTACCAAACCTACCCACTCGGCCGAGACTCTCGCTGGTGGTTCCTCGGTCTATCCTTGCTAAACGCGCTGTACTCTGTGCTTCATTACCGTGTGTTGCGTCGGCAGCGTGACGCTGGCGCCTCGACGACTCCCAACTAACGGTTGCAGCGGCCGTGACTGATAGAGTGCCCCGCAGATATGAGACCTGGAGAGAGGAAGGCGATTTCACGGAGCTGCGGGGGACCTATTGCGCGACGTGGAAATTGAGCGACGGCCAATGGCTGCTGAGTGGCCAGATCATGACGCCCCTGTCGTGCAGGGGATCCCTCTATTGCAAGGCGGATTAGCGGCGGCCTCACTGTCGGTTGGAGCGTGCGTGAGCCGTCAGGCGGCAGAGAGTAGTGCATGACCGCACGCTCCGCCCCCTCGTCAGGCATCCCGCGCCCGGACGACCGTGTCTGTGACCGCGGACGGGGCCGGCTACCGGCCGGCGCCTGAATCGGGCGCGAGCTGCGGTTCCGCGCCGCCGCCGGCCAGCCGCCGCTCGAGCTCCGCGGCCGGCAGCTCGTGCTCCCAGCGCGACACCACCAGCGTCGCGACCGCGTTGCCGATCAGGTTCGTGACCGCGCGCGCCTCGCTCATGAAGCGGTCGATGCCGAGGATCAGCGCGAGCGCGGCCACCGGCACGCTCGGCACCACCGTCAGCGTCGCGGCGAGCGTGATGAAGCCGCCGCCGGTGACCGTGGCCGCGCCCTTGGAGCTCAGCATCGCGACGATCAGGAGCGTCAGCTGCTGGCCGAGGGTCAGCTCGACGTCGAGCGCCTGGGCGAGGAACAGCGCCGCCAGCGACAGGTAGATGCAGGTGCCGTCGAGGTTGAAGGAGTAGCCGGTCGGCACCACGAGCCCGACCGTGGCGCGCCGGCAGCCGAGCCGCTCGAGCCGGTCGATCAGCGGCGCGAGCACGCTCTCCGAGGAGGAGGTGCCGATCACGGTGATGATCTCGGTCTTGAGGTACGCAATCAGGCGCAGCACGCTGAAGCCGGCGAGCCGCGCCACGAGCCCGAGCACGCCGAGCACGAACAGCGCGCAGGTCAGGTAGAAGGTGCCCATGAAGCGCGCCAGCGGCGCGAGGCTGTGCCAGCCGAACTTGCCGAGCGTGTAGGCCATCGCGCCGAAGGCGCCGAGCGGCGCGAGCCACATCACGAAGGCGACGATCCGAAACAGCACCTGCGAGGCCGACTCGACGAACGACACGAAGAACTGCGCGCGCTCGCCGACCACCGCGGCCGCGAAGCCGCTCAGCAGCGCGACCAGCAGCACCTGCAGCAGCTCGCCGGAGGTCAGCGCCCCGGGCAGCGTCGCCGGGATCACGTTCAGCAGGAAGTCGGCCACCGTCTGCTCGTGCGCGGCGCTCGCGTACTTGGCGACCGCGGCGGCGTCGAGGGTCGCGGGGTCGACGTGGAAGCCCGCGCCGGGCCGCGCCAGCGACGCGACCGCCATGCCGACGCCGAGCGCGACGGTCGACAGCACCTCGAAGTAGGCGAGCGACTTGATGCCGACCCGGCCGACGCGCGGCAGGTCGCGCATGTGGGCGATGCCGAGCACGATCGTGCAGTACACGATCGGCCCGACCAGCATGCGGATCAGGCGGATGAAGCCGTCGCCGAGCGGCTTGAAGGCGACGGCGGTCGCGGGCGCCCAGACGCCGAGCAGGGCGCCGGCCAGCACCGCGACCAGCACCCAGAAGTACAGCGAGCGCGCGAGGCCGCGCACCGCGGCGCCCTCAGCCGATCGCCTTGACCGCGTGGATCAGCTGGTTGACCGCGCCCTGCGCGTCGCCGTACAGCATGCGGGTGTTGTCGAGGTAGAAGAGCGCGTTCTCGATGCCCGAGAAGCCCTGCCCCTGGCCGCGCTTGATGACGACGACGTTCTTGGCCTTGTCGGCGTTCAGGATCGGCATACCGTAGATCGGGCTCGACTTGTCGTTGCGCGCGACCGGGTTGACGACGTCGTTGGCGCCGATGATCAGCGCGACGTCGGTGGTCTCGAACTCGGCGTTGATCTCCTCGAGGTCGGCGATCAGGTCGTAGGGCACGCCGGCCTCGGCCAGCAGCACGTTCATGTGCCCCGGCATGCGCCCGGCCACCGGGTGGATCGCGAACTTGACCGTGACCCCGCGGCTCTGCAGCAGCTGCGCCAGCTCCCAGACCTTGTGCTGCGCCTGGCCGACCGCCATGCCGTAGCCCGGCACGACGATGACCTTCTGCGCGAAGGCCATCATGACGCCGGCGTCGTTGGCGTCGATCGGCTTCTGCGAGCCCGCGACCGCGCCGGTCGCGGCGGCGCCCGTGTCGCCGAAGCCCGAGAACAGCACGTTGCCGAGCGAGCGGTTCATCGCCTTGGCCATCAGCTGCGTCAGCAGCGTGCCGGCCGAGCCGACCACGGTGCCGGCGATGATCATCGCCGCGTTGTTGAGCACGAAGCCCTCGAAGGCGACCGCGAGCCCGGTGAGGGCGTTGTAGAGCGAGATCACCACCGGCATGTCGGCGCCGCCGATCGGCAGCGTCATCGTCACGCCGAGCACCAGCGCGCAGGCGAAGAAGCCGGTGACGACGGCCGGCCCCGTATTGGCGCCGCTCGCGACCAGCGCGCCGAGCACGACCGCGGCGGCGAGGATCAGGATGTTGAGCAGCTGCTGGCCGCCGAAGCGGAACGAGCGCTTGATCAGCCCCTGCAGCTTGCCGAAGGCGATGCCGGAGCCGGAGAACGAGACCGCGCCGATCAGGCCGCCGAGCACCGCGAGCGCGCCGTAGGCGATGCCGTGCGACTCGCCGCGGTAGAGCTCGACCGCGGCGATGGCTGCGGCCGCGCCGCCGCCCATGCCGTTGTAGAGCGCGATCATCTGCGGCATGTCGGTCATCGCGACGCGCTTGCCGAAGTACCAGGCGATGCCGCCGCCGATCGCGATCGCGGCCACCACCAGCGCGAGGTTGGTGGCGGCGTGCCCGGCGCTGGCCGGCGCCATCAAGGGCGCCAGGAAGGTCACCAGCGTCGCGATCACCATGCCGAGGCCGGCCCAGAGGATGCCGCCGCGCGCCGTGACCGGCGAGCTCATGCGCTTGAGGCCGGTGATGAACAGGAACGCGACCAGGATGTACGCGGCGTCGACGATCCACTTGGCCGCGGCGGGGTTCAGGAGGGACATCAGTGCTGGCCTCCGGCGGGCTGCTTCTGGCCGCTCGACTTGAACATCTCGAGCATGCGCTCGGTGACCACGTAGCCGCCGACCGCGTTGCCGGCGCCGAGCAGCACGCCGAGGAAGCCGATCGCCTGGCCGAGCGGCGAGTCGGCCTCGAACAGCGCGAACATCGCGCCGACCAGCACGATGCCGTGCACGAAGTTGCTGCCGGACATCAGCGGCGTGTGCAGGATGGTCGGCACGCGCGAGATGACCTCGTAGCCGGTGAAGGCGGCGAGCATGAAGATGTAGATAGCGATGACGCCGTCGATCATGAAGGGCTCCTTCAGCCGTTCGCGAGCAGCTTGGCGGTGGGCTCGTGCTTGACCTGGCCGCCGTGCGTCAGCACGGTGCCCGCGAACACCTCGTCGGACCAGTCGATGCTGAGCACGCCCTTCTTGAGCGCCGGGCTCAGCAGGTTGTAGAGGTTGCGCGCGTACATCTCGCTCGCGTGGTAGGCGAGCTGCGCCGGCAGGTTGACGGGGCCGACGACGCGCACGCCGCCGTGCTGCACGGTCTCGCCGGCGCGCGTCAGCTCGCAGTTGCCGCCGTTCTCGGCGAGGATGTCGACGATCACGGCGCCGGCCTTCATGCGCTCGACCGCGGCGCGCGAGATGATCTTCGGCGCCGGCCGGCCGGGCACGCCCGCGGTCGTGACCACGACGTCGGCGGCGGCGATGCGCCCGTCTAGCACCTCCTGCTGCTTCTGCTTCTCCTCGGCCGTGAGCTCGCGGGCGTAGCCGCCGGCGCCCTCGGCGGTGACGCCGGTCTCGACGAACTTCGCGCCCAGCGACTTGACCTGGTCGCGGGTCGCGCTGCGCACGTCGTAGGCCTCGACGATCGCGCCGAGGCGCTTCGCGGTCGCGATCGCCTGCAGCCCGGCGACGCCGACGCCGATCACCAGCACCTGCGCCGGGCGGATCGTGCCGGCGGCGGTGGTCAGCATCGGGAAGAAGCGGTCGAGGGTGTTGGCGCCGATCAGCACCGCCTTGTAGCCGGCGATCGCCGCCTGCGAGGAGAGCGCGTCCATCGACTGGGCGCGCGAGATGCGCGGCACGAGCTCCATCGCGAAGCTGGTGACGTTGCCGTCGCGCAGCACCTTCACCGCCGGCAGGTTGTTGTGCGACTGCATGAAGCCCGCGTGCACGGCGCCGGGGCGCAGCAGCGCGGCCTCCGCCGGCGTCAGCGGCTGCACCTTGAGCAGCAGGTCGGCGCGCCCGTAGACGGCGGCCGCGCCGTCGGCGAACTCGACGTTCTTGTAGAGCGCGTCCGGGAACTGCGCCGGGGCGCCGGCGCCGCGCTCGATCAGGAGCCGGGCGCCGGCGGCGGCGAACTTGGCGGCCACCTCGGGCACGAGCGCGACCCGGTGCTCGCCGGGCTGCGTCTCGCGCGGTACGCCCACCACGATCCCGGCGGCGGCTTGCGGAGCGTCGGACATCGATGATCTCCCGGACGGACCCCCGAGCGGCGCGCTGACGCCGCCGTTGCGCAAGGGGGAGGGGTCCCGAAATTGCGTTGCGATTGAATGCCTTGCGTCGTTTGATTATGGCACAGGGCTTTCGTATCTTAACAGGCATGAAAGCGAAGTCCGCCATGAAGCGACATCAGGACAAGTCACAGACCGCGCAGCGCGCGGCCGCCGCGTCGTCGTCCGCCGCCGCGCTGTCGCAGCAGGTGCTGCGCACCGACGTCGCCGGCATGCCGCTCGAGTGGATCGACTACCGCGAGGCGGTGCGGCTCTACCACATGGGGCAGGTGGCCTACGCCTGCGGCTCGCTGCTGTTCCGGCTGCGCGGCGGCACCAACGCGCGCTCCGGCCAGCGCACGGTCGTGGACGTGAGCTCGATCGTCGCGACCGTCGGCCACTCCTACAACCCGGGCACGCTGCGCAGCGACTACGTGCCGCCGCTCAACAACGAGACGCTGTTCAAGCGCGACGGCTACCTGTGCCTGTACTGCGGGCTCAGGTTCCCGACCCAGCAGCTGTCGCGCGACCACATCCGCCCGTTCTGCCGCGGCGGCGAGGACCTGTGGACCAACGTGGTCACGGCCTGCCGCCGCTGCAACAACGCCAAGGCCTCGCGCACGCCCGAGGAGGCCGGCATGCAGCTCCTGGCGGTGCCGTTCACGCCGACCTACGCCGAGTACATCTACCTGAAGGGCCGGCGCGTGCTCGCCGACCAGATGGAGTACCTGCTGGCGCACTTCCCGCGCTCGAGCCCGCTGCACACGCGGCTGCGCACCCGCCAGCACTGACGCGATGCCGGCGGTCCACCTCGTCGACGCCAGCTTCTTCGTCTTTCGCGCCTACTACTCGATCCCCGACCAGATGGCGGACGGCGAGGGCCGGCCGGTCAACGCGCTCTATGGCTTCGCGCGCTTCCTGTCGGACCTCATGGAGCGCGAGCGCCCGGAGTACCTCGCGGTCGCCTTCGACGAGAGCCTCGCGGGCTCGTTCCGCAGCCGCATCTACCCCGCCTACAAGGCCAACCGCGAGCCGCCGCCGCCCGGCCTCAAGGAGCAGTTCGGCCGCTGCCGCGAGCTCTGCGCCTTGCTCGGCGCGCGCGACTTCGGCAGCGCCGAGTACGAGGCCGACGACATCATCGGCACGCTCGCGACGCGGCTCAGGGCGCAGGGCTTCCGCTCGACGCTCGTGACCCGCGACAAGGACCTCGCGCAGCTGGTGCGCGCCGGCGACGAGTTCTGGGACTACACGGCCGAGGAGCGCTTCGGCTACGAGGACATCGCGGCGCGCTTCGGCGTGCACCCGGAGCGGATCGCCGACTTCCTCGCGCTGACGGGCGATGCGGTCGACAACATCCCGGGCGTGCCCGGCATCGGCAGGAAGACCGCGGCGGCGCTGCTCGCGACCTTCGCCTCGCTCGATGAGCTCTACGCCAACCTCGACCGGGTCGCGACGCTCGGGCTCAGGGGCGCGGCCGGGGTCGCGGCGCGGCTCGCGGCGCACCGCCCCGCCGCCTACCTCGCGCGCGAGCTGACCCGGATCGCCTGCGACATGCCGCTCGCCGCGACTCCGGCGACGCTTAGGCGCGCACCGCCCGATCTCGAGGGCCTCGGCGCCTTCTACGACCGGGCCGGCTTCGGGCCGGCGCTCAGGCGCCAGGCCGAGCGCATCGCCGCGCACGCCCGGGCGGCGTGAACGCGGGCTTCGGCGCGGTCGCGGCGGCGCTCGCGGCCGCGCTCGGCCGGCCGGTCGCGAGCGCACCCGAGGCGGCGGTCGCCGGCGGCTCGATCCACGCCGCCTACCGCTGGCCGGCCGGCGCCGGCGCACTCTTCGTCAAGCTGGCGCCCGCCGCCGACGCCGCGCTCCTCGCCGCCGAGGCCGACGGGCTCGCGGCGCTCGCGACGGCGGGGGCGCTGCGCGTGCCGGCGGTGCTCGGCGCCGGGGTCGCAGGGGACGACGCCTGGCTCGCGCTCGAGTGGCTCGGACTCGCGCCGGACGCTGCCGGCGCCGACGCCGCGCTCGGTGCCGGGCTCGCCGCCCTGCACCGCGTCGGGGCGGAGCGCTTCGGCTACCCGCGCGACAACTACCTCGGCCGCACGCCGCAGCCGAACGGCTGGCACGACGACTGGCCCGCGTTCCTCGCCGCCCGCCGGCTCGGCCCGCAGCTCGCGCGCGCCGCGCGCAACCACCCGACGCTCGTGGCGCGCGGCGAGCGGCTGCTCGGCAGGCTCGCCGCGCTCTACGGCGGCTACCGTCCCGTGCCCTCGCTGCTGCACGGCGACCTGTGG
>DATKOP010000028.1:0-34747 GCA_035524595.1 Steroidobacteraceae bacterium
GCATCCTGCTGCCCGAGGAGGTCAGCGACTCGGTGTTCAACCGCATGCGCCAGGACTTCGCGCGCCAGGCGGCGCAGCTGAGGTCCGAGGGCGACGAGCAGGCGATCAAGATCCGCGCCGAGTCCGAGCGCCAGCGCACCGGCACGCTGTCGGCGGCGGCGCGCGACGCCGAGAAGATCCGCGGCGAGGGCGACGCCAAGGCGGCGGCGATCTTCGCCGCGGCGACCGCGAAGAACGCCGAGTTCTTCGCCTTCTATCGCAGCCTGCAGGCGTACCGCAAGACCATCGGGCGCGACGGCGACGTGCTGGTGCTGTCCCCGGAGAGCCAGTTCTTCAGGTACCTGCGCGACCCGGCCGGGAAGTGAGCGCGCGCGGGCCGAGCGGGCCGAGCGGGCTGCGCGTCGCATGAAGATCGACTGGCACGACCTCGGCACAGCGTTCGCGCTGTACCTCGTCCTCGAGGGACTGCTGCCGTTCCTGAGCCCCGCGTTCGCGCAGCGCGCGTTCCGGACCATGGCGCAGGCGGGCAGCGGCCCGTTGCGCCTGATCGGCCTCGGCAGCATGCTGGCAGGCTGCGCGCTGCTCTACTGGATACGCGGCTGAGGCCGCGGCAACCGGACCGCGGAAGGCACATGGGCAAGAACGTCGTCGTGATCGGCACCCAGTGGGGTGACGAGGGCAAGGGCAAGATCGTCGACCTGCTGACCGAGCGGGCCGCGGCGGTGGCGCGCTTCCAGGGCGGCCACAACGCCGGCCACACGCTGGTGATCGGCGGCCAGAAGACCGTGCTGTCGCTGATCCCGTCCGGGATCCTGCGCGACGGCTCGCAGTGCCTGATCGGCAACGGCGTGGTCGTGTCGCTGCCCGCGCTCCTCAAGGAGGCGGACATGCTGGCCGAGCGCGGCGTGCCGGTGTTCGCGCGGCTCAAGGTGAGCCCCGCCTGCCCGCTGATCCTGCCCTCGCACGTCGCGCTCGACCGCGCCCGCGAGCGCGCGCGCGGCGTCAACGCGATCGGCACGACCGGGCGCGGCATCGGCCCGGCCTACGAGGACAAGGTGTCGCGGCGCGCGCTCAGGATCGCGGACCTGTTCCAGCGCGAGCGGCTCGCGGCCAAGCTCGGCGAGGTCCTCGACCTGCACAACTTCATGCTGCGCCACTACTACGGCGCCGACACGGTCGACTTCCAGCAGGTGCTCGACGAGACGCTGGCGCAGGGCGAACGCGTCAAGCCGCTGGTCGACGACGTCAGCCTGCTGCTCAGGAACCTGCACCGCGCCGGCAAGAACATCCTGTTCGAGGGTGCGCAGGGCGCGCTGCTCGACGTCGACCTCGGCACCTACCCGTACGTGACCTCCTCGAACACCACCGCCGGCAACGCCGCGACCGGCACCGGCATCGGCCCGCGCGCCTTCAGCTACGTGCTCGGGATCGTCAAGGCGTACACGACGCGCGTCGGCTCGGGACCGTTCCCGACGGAGCTCTTCGACGAGTACGGCGAGCACCTGTCGCGGGTCGGCCACGAGTTCGGCGCGGTCACCGGCCGCCGGCGCCGCACCGGCTGGTTCGACGCCGTGGCGCTCAGGCGCTCGATCCTGCACAACAGCGTCACGGGCCTGTGCGTGACCAAGCTCGACGTGCTGGACGGGCTCGACGTGATCCGGCTCTGCACCGGCTACCGGATGCGCGGCGCGGTCAGCGACGAGCCGCCGCTGCTCGCGGACCACTACGCCGACTGCGAGCCGGTGTACGAGGACATGCCGGGCTGGAAGGAGACGACCGTCGGCGCGACGCGGTACGCGGAGCTGCCGGCGGCGGCGCAGCGCTACCTCGAACGCATCGAGGCGCTGGCCGGCGTGCCGCTCGACATCGTCAGCACCGGCGCCGACCGCGAGCACACGATCGTGCGCCGGCACCCCTTCGACTGAGGGTCTCGCTCAGGTACCGCCGCAGTTGGCGCTGCAGGCGCCCGAACGGCGCAGCTGCGCCTGCGCCTCTTCCATCTGCTGGACCACGGAATCGAGGTCGTTCGCCCCGAAGCAGTGCTCGGTGGGGATGCGCGTGCCGATGGACGCGTAGTCCTTGCAGTACATCGTCGTGCCCTGGCGCTGCCGCGGCCGCAGGCCCAGCTTGATCGCCTTCTTGAGCGTCTCCGGTGGCACCGCCGCGGTCGCCGCGGCCGCCGGCGGGGTGGCCGCAGCCGGGGCCGCCGCCGCCGGGGCGGCGGTGGCCGGCGCCGCGGCCGGCTGGGCCGGCTGGGCCGGGGCCGGGGGCTCGGCGGCCGATGCCGCGGCCATGACGCCCACGATCAGGAGCAGTGATGTGATCCGCATGGGAAGTGCCTCGCCAAAATTGCCCTGCGCACGGCGGCCCTATGCAGCAGAATGGCTGCGCGCCGGCTCCCGGTCAACCGGGCGGGGCGCGCAGCGGCAGTGGTGCCCAGGAGAGGACTCGAACCTCCACGGTGTTACCCGCTAGTACCTGAAACTAGTGCGTCTACCAATTCCGCCACCTGGGCAGGGTGCGGGGCCGGGCGATGCCCGGCCACGGGGACGCGGAAATTTACGCAGTGGTCTACCCCCTGTCAATCAACTACTTGTGCCCCCACATCGGGTGGGCCGGCACCCCCTGAGGAAATCGGCGGACCCCTGCGGGCCCCCGCCCACGCGAGAGATGACACAACACCCCCACTGGCGGCGCGCCGACGCCCAGCAGGCCTCCGAGGCCGAGAAGTATGCGCGCCCCATCCCGAGCCGGGAGTACCTGCTCGAGGTGCTGCGCGAGTCCGGCGCCCCCCAGACCGCCGACAGCCTGGCCGAGACGCTGAAACTGAAGGACAAGGGCCTCAGGGCCGCGCTCGAGAAGCGCCTCGCGGCCATGGCGCGCGACGGCCAGCTGCTCAGGAACCGTCGCAACGAGTTCCTGCTGCTCGACCGGCTCCAGGTGCGCACCGGCCAGGTGACCGGCCACCGCGACGGCTTCGGCTTCTTCGTCCCCGACGACGGCTCCGACGACGCCTTCCTGCCGCCGGCGCAGATGCGCGCCGTCATGCACGGCGACCGGGTCGCGGTCCGGATCGTCGGCGTCGACGCGCGCAACCGCAAGGAAGGGGCGGTGGTCGAGGTGCTCGAGCGGCGCACGCGCCAGGTCGCCGGCCGCTTCCACCTCGAGCACGGCGTCGGCTTCGTCGCTCCGGACAACCGCCGCATCAGCCAGCGGGTCGTGATCCCGGCCCGCGACCGCAACGGTGCCGCCAACGGCAGCCTGGTGGTCGCCGAGATCGTCCAGCCGCCGAGCGGCGCGGCGCTCGCGGTCGGCCGGATCGCCCGCGTGCTGCCGGAGGAGGGCGTCGCGCAGACGGCGATCGAGCTCGCGGTCGCCTCGCACCAGCTGCCGCACGAGTTCCCGGCGGCGGTGCTGCGCGAGGCGCGTCGCTACGGCAAGAGCGTCGAGCCCAAGGGCCTCGGCGCGCGCATCGACCTGCGCGGCGTGCCGCTGGTGACGATCGACGGCGAGGACGCGCGCGACTTCGACGACGCCGTGTACGCCGAGCCCACCAAGGGCGGCTGGCGGCTCTTGGTCGCGATCGCCGACGTCAGCCACTACGTCCGGCCGGGCACCGCGCTAGACACCGAGGCGCGCGAGCGCGCCACCAGCGTCTACTTCCCGGGCCGCGTCATCCCGATGCTGCCCGAGCAACTGTCGAACCACCTCTGCTCGCTGATGCCCGAGGTCGACCGCGCCTGCCTCGTGGCCGAGCTCGCCGTCGGCCGCGACGGCCGGGTGACGCGCGCGCGCTTCTTCGCGGCGCTGATGCGCTCGGCCGCACGCCTGACCTACACGCGCGCCGCCGAGGCGCTGGTCGAGCGCAAGCCGGAGGTGCGCGCGACGCTGCCGAAGCCGGTGCTCGACTCGCTCGAGTCGCTGCACGACCTGTACCGGGCGCTCAGGCGCTACCGCGAGGTGCGCGGCGCGCTCGACTTCGAGGCGGCCGAGGTCAAGGTGATCGTCGGCGCGGACGGCCGGGTCGCGGACCTCAGGGCCTACCCGCGCAACGACGCGCACCGGCTGATCGAGGAGTGCATGATCGCCGCCAACGTCGAGGCGGCGCGCTTCCTCAAGAAGCACCGCATGCCGGCGCTCTATCGCGTGCACGCGCAGCCGGACGAGGAGCGGATCCTCGAGCTCAAGCGCTTCCTCGCGACGCGCGGCCTGCTGCTCGAGACCGAAGGCGAGATCGACCCGCTGAAGCTCGCGCGGCTGCTGCGCCAGGTGCAGGGCCGGCCGGACGCGGCGATGCTCGAGGGCATGATCATCCGCTCGCTGGCGCAGGCGGTGTACCAGCCGGAGAACATCGGCCACTTCGGCCTCGCGCTCGAGGCCTACGCGCACTTCACCTCGCCGATCCGGCGCTACCCGGACCTGCTCGTGCACCGCGCGATCCGCCACGTGCTCGCCGAGGGCGCGCCCGAGGCCTTCGAGCACCCGGCGCGCGAGATGGAGCAGCTCGGCCAGGAGTGCTCGCTGCGCGAGCGGCGGGCCGACGAGGCGTCGCGCGACGTGGTGGCGTTCCTGAAGTGCGAATACATGCGCGACCGGCTCGGCGAGACCTTCGCCGGCGCCGTCACCGGCGTCACCGACTTCGGCCTGTTCGTGCAGCTCGACGGGCTGCAGGTCGACGGGCTGGTACACGTCGCGACGCTCGGCCGCGACTACTTTCGCTTCGAGGAAGACCGGCGCGCGCTGGTTGGCGAGCGCAGCGGCGAGCGCTACACGCTCGGCGACAAGCTCACCGTCCGGGTCGCGCGCGTCGATCCCTCCGAGCGCAAGATCGACTTCGAGCTGGTCGGCAAGAGCGAGGCCGCATTCCATCCGCGCCGCCGCGCGGGGGCGGCTGAGCCCCGGCCCGAGGCCGCGCGGCCGCGGCCGGGCGCCAAGCGCGACGGCCGGCCGCCGAAGGGCGCGGCGGGCGGGCGCGGCCGCAAGGGCGGGCGCGGCCGGTGAGCGAGGAGACCGTGTACGGCATGCACGCCGTGCGCGCGCTCCTCGAGCGGCGCGCCGGGGCGGTGCGCCGCGTGCTGCTGCAGGCGGGACGCGCCGACCGCCGCGCGCAGGAACTGGCCGAGTACGCCCGCGAGCGTGGCGTCAGCGTCGAGACGCGCCCGCCGGCCGAGCTCGATGCGCTCGCCGGCGGCGGCGTGCACCAGGGCGTCGTCGCGCGGGTACTGCCGGCCGCGCCGCTCGCCGAGGACGAGCTGCTGGTACGGCTCGGCGCCGCTCCCCGCCCGCCGCCGCTCGTGCTCGTACTCGACGGCGTGCAGGACCCGCACAACCTCGGCGCGTGCCTGCGCACCGCCGACGCCGCCGGTGCGGATGCCGTGGTCGTGCCGCGCGATCGCGCGGTCGGCCTGACGCCCGTGGTGCGCAAGGTGGCGGCCGGTGCCGCCGAGACGGTGGCCTTCACGCAGGTGACGAACCTCGCGCGCTTCCTGCGCGCGCTCAACGAGCAGGGCCTGTGGGTGGTCGGCACCGACGGCGAGGCCGAGACGCTCTACTGCGCGGCCGACCTCAGGGGCCCGCTCGCGCTCGTGCTCGGCGCCGAGGGCGCCGGCATGCGGCGCCTGACGCGCGAGCACTGCGACCTCGTCGTGCGCCTGCCGATGCAGGGCGCGGTCGAGAGCCTGAACGTCTCGGTCGCGGCCGGCGTCGTGCTGTACGAGGCGCTGCGCCAGCGCGCGACCGCAAGCGTCTGAGTGCCCTCACTTTTTGCGCTTGCTTCAGCCGTGCGGGCCGCATAGACTACGCGGCTCCTCGAGGCCCGGTCGGGCCGCGAGATCGCGTTAAGTGATTGATTCTCCTTGCTGCACCGGCCGTCTCAGCCGGGCAGCTCACAGCCACAGGGAGCACACATGAGACATTACGAGATCGTGTTCCTGGTCCATCCGGACCAGAGCGAGCAGGTCCCGGCCATGGTCGAGCGCTACAAGGGCATGATCACGGCGGGCGGCGGAGCGATGCACCGGTTCGAGGATTGGGGGCGGCGTCAGCTCGCCTACCCGATCGCCAAGGTGCACAAGGCCCACTACGTGCTGATGAACATCGAGTGCGACAGCAAGGTGCTGGCGGAGCTCGAGGGTTCGTTCCGTTTCTCGGACGCCGTGATCCGTCACCTGACGACGCGCGTCGAGACGGCCGTCACCGAGCCCTCGCCGATGGCGAAGTCCGGCGACGACAAGGGTGAGGACAGCCGCCTCGATCGCGGCGACCGCGACGACCGCGACGACCGCGGCGACCGCGGCGATCGCGGCGATCGCGGCGACCGCGGCGATCGCGGTGACCGCCGCGACCGCGACGACCGCATGTCGCGCGACTGACCCTCCAAGGAGCACGAACCATGGCCCGTTATTTCCGTCGCAAGAAGTTCTGCAAGTTCACCGCAGACGGCGTCGAGCAGATCGACTACAAGGATCTGGCGACCCTGAAGAACTACATCACCGAGACCGGCAAGATCGTGCCGAGCCGGATCACCGGCACGCGCTCGTTCTACCAGCGGCAGCTGGCCGAGGCGGTCAAGCGCGCGCGCTTCCTGGCGCTCTTGCCGTACACCGACCAGCACTGACCGGGAGCGCGCCGCGGGGCATCGCGCCCGCAGGCCGCCACGAAACAGATGCAGACCGGTACCGACGGGCTGATGGCGCTGATCGTCGCCCTGGCCATCATGGTGATGGTGGTCAGCTGCGCAACGCTGCTCATCAAGAACTGCGCGCCCTGGATCTCGGCGTCGGCGCCGCGCGCCTACGCCGGCGCGGTCGGCCTCACGGTGTTCGCGATGGCGCTGATGCCCTTCGGGCTGTGGCTGGTCGGCGGGCTGATCGTGCTGCTCGCGCTGCGCGGCGGGCCCGTGTCCGACGGCCGGATGGCGGGCCTGCTCGGCCTGATCCTCGCGCTGTGGCTGCACTCGGCCGCGGGCGTCGGCCCGGGGCCGGCGCTGCTGATCGCGGCCGCGGCGACCGTGCCGGCACTCCTGCTCGGCCGGCTGCTGCTGCGCAGCGGCTCGCTGAACCTCGTGTTCCAGCTGGCGACGCTCGGCGCGCTCGGCTTCGTGCTGGTGGTGCACGTCGTGCTCGCGGACCCGCCGGGCGTCTGGCGGCCGCTCGTCGAGCGCGTCGCCGGCGAGCTCGACCGCATGGGCGCGGTCATGTCGACCACCGGCCTCGCGCGGGTCCAGGAAGAGAACTTCATCCAGGCCTCGGCCGAGCGGATGTGGGGCGTCGTCAGCTGGCTGCTGCTGCTGACGGCGATGATCTCGGTGTTCCTCGGGATCTACTGGCAGGGCCGCGTCGAGCACGTCACCAGGCTCGCGGCGCGCTTTCGCGAGCTGTCGGCCGGCCGCACGCTCGCCGCGTTCGCGGTGCTGGCGCTCGCGGGGACGGTCATGTTCCGCTCGGGGCTCGCCGCCGACGCGGCGCTGGTGCTGCTCGGCGCCTTCGTGCTGCAGGGCCTCGCTCTGCTGCACGCCGCGCACTACGCCTTCGGGCTCGGCACGGCGTGGCTGGTGGCGCCGTATGCGCTGCTGTTCGGCGGCTTCACCACCGCCATCATGCTGATCGCGCTGGCCGTGTCCGGTTTCGTCGACAACTGGTACCCGCTGCGTCGCTGGCTGCCCGTGCCGCCGGCCGAGCGCGGCTGACGTGCGGCCCGCGGGCGGCCGCCATCCTCTACGACTGAAGTTAACTGCAAGCTAAACAGGTGCTTCCATGGAAGTGATCCTCCTCAAGAAAGTGGCCAACCTCGGCAACATCGGCGACAAGGTCAAGGTCAAGTCCGGCTACGGCCGCAACTTCCTGCTGCCGACCGGCAAGGCGACCCTCGCGACCGCGGCCAACGTCGCGCGCTTCGAGGCGCAGCGCGCCGAGTTCGAGAAGAAGGCCGCCGCCGACCTCTCGACCGCCGAGCAGCGGGCGATCGCGCTCAAGGACTACCGCCTGACGATCAGCGCCAAGGCGGGCAGCGAGGGCAAGCTGTTCGGCTCGATCGGCACCGGCGACATCGCCGAATCGCTGACCCGCGCCGGCCACCCGGTCGAGCGCGCCGAGGTCCGCATGCCGCTCGGCCCGATCCGCACCGTCGGCGAGCAGGTGCTGACGCTGCACCTGCACACGGACGTCAACGTCGACATCACGGTCGTGGTCGCCGCCGAAGAGTGAGTCCCGGCGGGCCGCGGGGACGGGCGCAGCGCGCCCGCGCCCGGGGACCCGGCGCGGGTTAGAATCGGCCGACGATCACCGGCCGACTGGCTCCGAGGTATCTGATGGCGCTCGCGGGTTCTCCGCGCCGGCCGCAAGACGCGGCCGACGGTCTGCGGCTGCCGCCGCACTCGGTGGAGGCGGAACAGGCCGTCCTCGGCGGCCTGATGCTCGACGCCACCGCCTGGGACGGCGTGGCCGACCTGATCCAGGCGCACGACTTCTATCGCCGCGACCACCAGCTGATCTTCGAGGCGATCGCCGGTCTCGTCGACGCGCGCAGCCCCTGCGACGCGGTCACGGTGTCCGAGGCGCTCTCCGGCAAGGGGCTGGTCGACGAGGTCGGCGGGCTCGCCTACCTCGCGCGCCTGACGCGCGACACGCCGAGCGCCGCGAACGTGCGCGCCTACGCCGGCATCGTCCGCGACCACGCGCTGCTGCGCCAGCTGGTCAACGCGGGCGGGGAGATCGCGGCCATGGCGCTCGACACGCGCGGGCGCGCCCCGGGCGAGCTGGTCGAGGAGGCCGAGCGGCGCGTGTTCGAGATCGCCGAGCGCGGCACGCGCACGCGCGCCGGCTTCCAGACGGTGCGCGACATCCTGCCGCGCACGATCGACCGGATCGACCTGCTGCACCAGAACCCGGGCGCGTTCACCGGCGTCGCGACCGGCTACACCGAGCTCGACAAGATGACGGTCGGCCTGCAGCCCGGCGACCTCGTGGTGATCGCCGGCCGCCCGTCGATGGGCAAGACCACGCTCGCGGTCAACATCGCCGAGAACGCCGCGATCGAGCGCAAGGTGCCGGCCGCGATCTTCTCGATGGAAATGTCGGCCGAGGCGCTGACGCTACGCATGATCTCCTCGCTCGGCCGCGTCAGCCAGAGCCACCTGCGCACCGGCGCGCTGTCGGCCGAGGACTGGCCGCGCATCACCAGCGCCACCGAGGTGCTGTCGCAGGCGCCGATCTACATCGACGAGACCCCGTCGCTGACGCCGACCGAGATCCGGGCCCGCGCGCGGCGCCTGAAGCGCGAGAAGGGCCTCGGCCTCATCGTCGTCGACTACCTGCAGCTGATGCAGGTGCCGGGCACGAAGGAGAACCGCGCGACCGAGATCTCCGAGATCTCGCGCTCGCTGAAGGCGCTCGCCAAGGAGCTGCAGCTGCCGGTGATCGCGCTGTCGCAGCTCAACCGCAGCGTCGAGCAGCGCGTCGAGAAGAAGCCGGTGATGTCCGACCTGCGCGAGAGCGGCGCGATCGAGCAGGACGCCGACGTGATCCTGCTGATCTACCGCGAGGAAGTGTACGAGCCGAACACGCCGCGCAAGGGCATCGCCGACATCATCGTCGCCAAGCAGCGCAACGGCCCGACCGGTGAGGTCCACCTGACCTTCCTCGGCGAGTTCACGCGCTTCGAGAACCTGGTCGCCGAGTCGTACGGCGAAGGCGTGTTTCGTTGACCGCTGACGGCGCGCTCAGGATCAACAAGTACCTCTCCGAACGCGGCCTCTGCTCGAGGCGCGAGGCGGACGCGTGGATCGCCGCCCGGCGCGTGACCGTCAACGGCGCGGTCGCGACGCTCGGCACCAAGGTCGGCGCCGCCGACGAGGTGCGCCTCGACGGCGAGCCGCTCGGCGCGCCGAGCCACCACGTCTACATCGCGCTGCACAAGCCGGTCGGCGTCGAGTGCACCACCGACCAGCGCGTGCCGCACAACATCGTCGACTTCGTCGCGCACCCGGAGCGGGTGTTCCCGATCGGCCGCCTCGACAAGGACTCGGAAGGCCTGATCCTGCTGACCAACGACGGCGACATCGTCAACCTGCTGCTGCGCGCCGAGCACAGCCACGAGAAGGAGTACCTCGTGACCGTCGACCGGCCGCTGACCGACGAGTTCCTGAAGGCGATGGCCGCCGGCGTCGAGATCCTCGGTACGCTGACCGCGCCGTGCCGCACCGAGCGCGTCAGCAAGAACGTGTTCCGCATCGTGCTGACCCAGGGCCTCAACCGGCAGATCCGCCGCATGTGCGACGTGTTCGGCTACACGGTGCGCCGCCTGGTCCGGGTGCGCTTCGTCAGCGTCCGCCTCGAGGGACTCGAGCCCGGCCGGTGGCGCAACCTGACGCGCGCCGAGCTCGCGGCGCTCCTGCCCGAGCGCTTCGGCCGCGGCCGCCGCGCCGCCCCAACGGAGACCTCCCGATGAGACTTGCCGCCACGCTCTGCCTCTTGTCGCTGACCGCCGCCACGGCCTGCGCCGCGGGCCCGCGGGCGCGCGACCTCGGCATCCCCTTCGACGGCGCGCCGGGGCCGCTGAACGCGATCACCGACGTCGGCGGCGTCACCGTCGGGCAGGTGACGCTGATCAACTCGGACGACCCGCAGCACCAGGTGCGCACCGGCGTCACCGCGGTGCTGCCCCGCGGCGGCGACTCGCTGTCGGTGCCGGCCTTCGGCGCCACGTTCGCGCTGAACGGCAACGGCGAGATGACCGGCACCGCCTGGCTCGAGGAGTCGGGGATGCTGGAGGGCCCGGTGCTGCTGACCAACACGCACAGCGTCGGCGTCGTGCGCGACGCCGCGATCGCCTGGCGCGTCAGGGCCGGCCAGGCGGACGCCAGCGGCTACTGGTGGTCGCTGCCGGTGGTCGCCGAGACCTACGACGGCTACCTCAACGACGTCAACGGCTTCCACGTCCGGCCGGAGCACGTGTTCGCCGCGCTCGAGGGCGCGCGCGGCGGGCCGGTCGAGGAGGGCAGCGTCGGCGGCGGCACCGGCATGATCTGCCACGAGTTCAAGTGCGGCATCGGCACCAGCTCGCGGCGGGTGACGGTCGGCGCGCAGCCGTACACGGTCGGCGTGCTGGTGCAGGCGAACTACGGGGTGCGCGACACGCTCCGGATCGCCGGCGTGCCGGTCGGCGAGCACCTGCGCGAGCATCGCGTCTGGACCGATCCCGCGCTCGGCGGCGAGACCGGCTCGATCATCATCGTGGTCGCGACCGACGCGCCGCTGCTGCCGCACCAGCTCAAGCGCCTCGCGCGGCGCGCGGCGCTCGGCCTCGCGCGCAACGGCAGCTACGCGGGCAACGGCTCGGGTGACCTGTTCCTCGCGTTCTCGACCGCCAACGCCGCCGCCGTCCGCGACCGGGCGCTCAACCAGGCGCAGTTCGTCGGCAACGACGCCATGGATCCCCTGTTCCTGGGCACGGTCGAGGCCACCGAGGAGGCGATCGTCAACGCGATGATCGCGGCCCGCGACATGCACGGCCAGGGCGGCCGCTACGCGCTCGCCATCCCGCACGAGCCGCTGCGGGCGCTGCTCAGGAAGTACAACCGCCTCGTCAGCCGCTGACGCGCCGCGCCGCCGCGATGAGCGCGTCGACGTCCTGCGGCCTCACGTCGTAGGCGGCCACCAGCCGCGCCACCGCGCCCTCGGCGCCGGGCGGCGCCGGCCAGTCGTAGAAGCGGTAGCCCGCGGCGCGCAGCCCCGCCGTGACCTTCGGCGGCAGCGCGATGAACAGCTCGTTGGCCTCGACCGGCTGCACCAGCCGGGCGCCGGCGAGCGCGCCGAGGCCCGCCGCCAGGCGCTGCGCCATCGCGTTCGCCTGGCGCGCGTGGCGCAGCCACAGCCCGCCGTCCAGGTAGGCGAGCAGCTGCGCGCTCAGGAAACGCATCTTCGACCACAGGTGGCCGCTGCGCTTGCGGCGCAGCGCAAGCTCCGCGGCCAGCGCCGGCTCGAACAGCACGACCGCCTCGGCCGCCAGCGCGCCGTTCTTGCTGGCGCCGAGCGACAGCACGTCGACGCCGGCGCGCCAGCTGGCCTCGGCCGGCGAGCAGCCGAGCGAGGCGAGCGCGTTGGCGAAGCGCGCGCCGTCCATGTGCACCCTGAGACCGAGCTCGTGCGCGCTGGCGGCGAGCCGGCCGAGCTCCGCGAGCCCGTACACGGTGCCCCACTCGGTCGCCTGCGACACCGAGACCGCGGCCGGCTGCACGTGGTGCACGCCCATGCTGCGGGCGAAGCCCACCGCCTCGGCGAGCTGCTGCGGCGCCAGCCGCCCGTCGCAAGAGGGGAGCCCGATCAGCTTCGCGCCGCCGCTGTAGAACTCGGGCGCACCGCACTCATCCGTCATCACGTGCGCCGCCGCGTGGCAGTAGACGGCCTCGAAGGGCCGCGCCAGCAGCGACAGCGCGAGCGCGTTCGCGGCGGTGCCGGTCGCGACCGGCAGGATCGCGACCGGCCGCTCGAAGAGCTCGCTCGCGCGCTCGGTCAGCGCCTCGCTGAGCGGGTCGGCGCCGTAGGAGGCGACGGTGCCGGCGTTGGCGGCGGCCAGCGCCGCGAACACCTCGGGCGCGGCGCCGGTGATGTTGTCGCTGGTGAAGTCCTGTCGCAGCGGGGCGTTCATCGACGGCTCCTCAGCGGCCGCGCCGGCCATGTACTATGCGGCCGTACAATAGCGGCCGGCGGCCGGCGATGCGAGGTGTGCGATGCGGGCGGTGCCGCGCGGCGGCGACGGAGCCGGCCGGCCCGGCCGGGCGGCGGCGCCGAAGTTCCGGCGCATCGCGCGCGCCGCGCGGCGCGAGGCGCTGATCGCGGCGACGCTGCGCTGCCTGCGCCGCGACGGCCACGACGGCGCGTCGGTGCGCCGCATCAGCGCCGAGGCCGGCGTCTCGATGGGGCTGATCAACCACCATTTCGCGGGCAGCGCGAGCCTGATCGCGGCCGCCTACGAGTCGCTGTCGGTCGCGCTGATCGCGGCGGCGCGGCGCGACGTGGCGGCGGCGCGCGGGCTCGCGCCGGCGGCGCGGCTCGGGCGCTTCTTCGCGGCCTCGTTCGCCCCGGAGGCGCTCGATCCCGGCCTGTTTCGCATCTGGCTCGTGTTCTGGAGCATGGTCGCGCACGCGCCCGAGATCCGCGCCGTGCACCAGCGCACCGGCGAGCAGCACCGCGCGCTGCTCGAGGGGCTGCTCAGGGCGCTGCGGCGCGCGCCCGGCGCGGCGCCGTTTCGGGTCACGCCGGCGGCGATCGGCCTCGCCGCGCTGATGGACGGGCTGTGGGTGGACCTCAGCCTCAACCCCGCGAGCTCGACCGCGGCCGCCGCGGTCGCGCTCTGCAACGACTGGGTCGCGGCGCTCGCCGCCGGCGCCTTCCCGGGCCTGGCGAGCGCCGCGGTCAGGCGCCGGCGGGCGCCGCGCGCGCGCCGCTCGGGCTCCTGAGCCGCCCGCCGCGCACCACCGCCGGCGGCGAAGCGACGCCGAGCCAGTAGCCGAGCTCGCGCGGATGCGCGAGGTCCCAGAGGCAGAAGTCGGCGCGCTTGCCGGGCGCGAGCGTGCCGCGCGAGCCCTCGAGGCCGAGCGCCCGCGCCGCCTCGCGGGTCACGGCCGCGAGGCCTTCCTCGGCCGACAGGCCGAACTGCGCGCGCGCGAGCGCGAGCGCGAGGCTGAGCGAGGTGCAGGGCGAGGTGCCGGGATTGAGGTCGGTGGCGACCGCGAGCGGCACGCCGCGGGCGCGCAACGCCGCGACCGGCGGGCGCTGCGTCTCGCCGAGCATCAGGTACGCGCCCGGCAGCAGCACCGCCACCGTGCCGCTGGCGGCAAGCGCGGCGACGCCGGCCTCGGAGCTGTACTCGACGTGGTCGGCCGACAGCGCGCCGAACTCGGCGGCCAGCTGGGCGCCGCCCGAGTCCGACAGCTGGTCGGCGTGCACCTTGACCGCGAGGCCGTGGTCGCGCGCGGCGCCGAGCGCCCGCGCGCACTCCGCGCGCGTGAATGCGATGCCCTCGCAGAACACGTCGACGGCGCGCGCCAGGCCGGCCGCCGCGGCGGCCGGGATCAGCTCGCGCACCACGAGGTCGACGTAGCCGGTGCGGTCGGATGCGAACTCGGCGGGCAGCGCGTGCAGCGCGAGCAGCGTCGGCACCACCTCGACGTCGAGCTCGGCGCCGACCAGGCGCGCCGCCTCCAGCATCTTGAGCTCGCTCGCGACGTCGAGGCCGTAGCCCGACTTGACCTCGAGCGTCGTCACGCCGTCGGCGAGCAGGGCACGGGCGCGCGGCAGCGCCGCGGCGGCGAGTTCGGCGGCGCTCAGGTTGCGGGTCAGCGCCACGGTCGAGCGGATGCCGCCGCCGGCGGCCGCGATCGCGGCATAGCTCGCGCCCTGCGCCCGCAGGTCGAAGTCGAGCGCCCGGTCGCCGCCGAAAATCAGGTGCGTGTGGCAGTCAACGAGGCCGGGCGTGACCAGGCGGCCGTCGCCGCTCAGCACCTGCCGGGCCAGCCGTTCCGGCGCCCCAGGCAGCGCTGCCGCCGGGCCGAGCCATGCGATGCGCTCGCCCGCGACCGCGACTGCGGCGTGCTCGATGAGCCCGAACGGCGCGCCGCCGGCGGCCGCGGTCGCGATCCTGAGGTTCAACCACAGCTGGTCCCACACCGTGAGGAGCCCTTGTCCGATGCCGGCGGCGGGGGTTAGTATCGCACTCCGGAACCTGTATATACAGGGGGGGTCGTGGAGCTTCGCTTCGAGCGCGCGCTGCTGCCGGGGGGGATCGCGCGCCAGGTGGTCGTCGAGGTCGGCGCCGACGGGCGGATCGCGGCCGTGCGCCGCGACGCCGGGCCCGCCGGCGGGCCGTACCTGGCCGGGCTCGCGCTGCCCGGCATGCCGAACCTGCACAGCCACGCATTCCAGCGCGCGATGGCCGGCAGCGCCGAGGTGGCGGCGGGGGCCGAGGGCTCGTTCTGGGGCTGGCGCGAGGTCATGTACCGCTTCGTCGGCCGGCTCGCGCCGCAGGACGTCGCGGCGATCACCGCCTTCGCCTACGCCGAGATGCTCGAGGCCGGCTACACGGCGGTGGCCGAGTTCCACTACCTGCACCACGACCTCGACGGCAGCCCGTACCCGGCCCCGGCCGCGCTCGCCGACGCCGTGCGCGGCGCGGCGCGTGCCACCGGCATCCGCCACCTGCTGCTGCCGTGCCTCTATCAGCAGGGGCACTTTGACCGGCGCCCGCTCGGCGCCGCGCAGCGCCGCTTCCACCACGACACCGACGCCTTCCTCGCGCTGGTCGAGACGCTCGCCGGCCGCGAATCCGAGCGCGAGCGCACCGGGGTCGCGATCCACAGCCTGCGCGCGGTCCCGCCGGAGGCGCTGCAGGCGGTCGCCGCCGCGGCGCGCGGCCGGTCGCGCCCGCGGCCGGTCCACATCCACGTCGCCGAGCAGGCGCGCGAGGTGGCCGACTGCGTCGCCGCCTACGGCCGCCGGCCGGTGGAGTTCCTGCTCGAGGGCGGCTACCTCGACACCCGCTGGTGCCTGGTGCACGCGACGCACGTGACCAGCGCGGAGCTGCGCGGCGTCGCGACCGCCGGCGCCGTCGTCGGCCTGTGCCCGACCACCGAGGCGAACCTCGGCGACGGGCGCTTCGCGCTCGACGAGTTCCTCGAGCTCGGCGGGCTGTTCGGGCTCGGCTCCGACAGCCACGTCTCCATCGACCCGCGCGAGGAGCTGCGCACGGCCGAGTACAACCTGCGCCTCTGGCGCGAGCGGCGCGTGCTCGCGGCGCGGCCGGCGACGCCGCACGCCGGCACGTCGCTGTGGCAGGACGCGGTCGCCGGCGGCGCGCGCGCCTTCGGCTACGGCGCCGCCGCGCTCGCGGTCGGCGCGCCCGCGGACTGCGTGCTGCTCGACACCGGGCGCGCGGAGTTCGCCGGCGTCCCGGAGGCGGCGCTCGTCGACGCCTGGATCTTCGCGCCGCGGCCGGGGGCGCTGGCCGCGGTCTGGGTCGGCGGCGAGGCGCTGGTCACCGCCGGCCGCCACCGCGACCGCGACGCGCTCGAGCGCGACTATCGCGCGAGCCTCGCGCGCCTGACCGCGGAGGCGCACGCGTGAGCGCCGCGCCGCTGCCGCTCTACGAGCAGGTCAAGGACCACGTGCTGCGGCGCATCCGCTCCGGCGAGTGGGGGCCCGGGGCGCGCGTGCAATCCGAGCACGAGCTGGTGCGCGAGCTGAAGGTGTCGCGGATGACGGCCAACCGCGCGATCCGCGAGCTGGTGCACTCCGGCGTGCTGTCGCGGGTCGCCGGCCTCGGCACCTTCGTCGCCGACCTGAAGCTCGCCGGCCACCCGCTGCAGATCCGCAGCATCGCCGCCGAGATCCGCGGGCGCGGCCACGCGCACCGTGCCGAGGTGCTGGCCAGCGAGCGCAGCGTGCCGGCGGCCGAGATCCGCGCACGGCTCGGCCTCAAGGCGCGCGCCCGCCACGCCTTCCACTCGCTGATCGTGCACTACGACAACGACCTCGCGCTGCAGGTCGAGGACCGCTGGGTCAACCCGGCGGCCGCGCCCGGCTACCTGGCGGTCGACTTCGGCGCGGTCAGCACGCACGACTACCTGATGGATGCGGCGCCGCTCGAGCGCGTCGAGCACGTGGTGCGGGCGGTGCCGCCCGCGCCGCGCGTGCGCGAGCTGCTGGCGCTCGGCGCCGACGACGCGGTGCTGCTGATCGAGCGCACCACCTGGAGCCGCGGCGAGCGCGCCTCCTTCGCCCGCCTTCACCACGCCGGCAGCCGCTTCGAGCTGCGCGGCGTCTTCGATCTCTAGCACCCGAGCAGCGAGGCCCCATGGACACGCACACCCGCAAGGACCCGACCCGAGTCATCCGCGCCCAGACCGGCACCCGCCTCGAGGCCCGCTCGTGGCTGACCGAGGCGGCGCTCAGGATGCTGCGCAACAACCTCCACCCGGACGTCGCCGAGCGTCCCGAGGAGCTGGTGGTGTACGGCGGCATCGGCCGCGCCGCCCGCGACTGGGAGTGCTTCGACAAGATCGTCGAGGTGCTGAAGCGCCTCGGCGACGAGGAGACGCTGTTGGTGCAGTCCGGCAAGCCGGTCGGGGTGTTCCGCACGCACGCCGACGCGCCGCGCGTGCTGATCGCGAACTCGAACCTCGTGCCGCACTGGGCCACCTGGGAGCACTTCAACGAGCTCGACCGCAAGGGCCTGATGATGTACGGGCAGATGACCGCGGGCTCGTGGATCTACATCGGCAGCCAGGGCATCGTGCAGGGCACCTTCGAGACCTTCGCCGAGATGGGCCGCCGCCACTACGGCGGCGACCTGTCGAACCGCTGGATCCTGACCGCCGGCCTCGGCGGCATGGGCGGGGCGCAGCCGCTCGCGGCGACCATGGCCGGTGCCTCGATGCTCGCGATCGAGTGCCAGCCGAGCCGCATCGCGATGCGCCTGCGGACCGGCTACCTCGACGTCGAGGCCAAGACGCTCGATGAGGCGCTCGCGCTGATGGCCACGGCGACCCGCGAGCGCAAGGCGCTGTCGGTCGGGTTGTGCGGCAACGCCGCCGAGCTGCTGCCGCAGCTGCTGAAGCGCGGCGTGCGGCCGGACGCGGTCACCGACCAGACCTCGGCGCACGATCCCGTCAACGGCTACCTGCCGGCCGGATGGAGCCTCGCGGACTGGGAGTCGAAGCGCCGCTCCGATCCGGCGGGCGTCGCCCGCGCGGCGCGGGCCTCGATGGCCCGCCACGTCGAGGCGATGCTCGAGTTCCACCGCCAGGGCATCCCGACCTTCGACTACGGCAACAACATCCGGCAGATGGCGCTCGAGGAGGGCGTGCGGGAGGCGTTCGCGTTCCCGGGCTTCGTGCCGGCCTACATCCGGCCGCTGTTCTGCCGCGGCATCGGCCCGTTCCGCTGGGCGGCGCTGTCCGGCGACCCGGAGGACATCCGTCGCACCGATGCCAGGGTGCGCGAGCTGATCCCCGGCGACAGGCACCTGCACCGCTGGCTCGACATGGCCGGCGAGCGCATCAAGTTCCAGGGGCTGCCGGCGCGCATCTGCTGGGTCGGTCTCGGCGAGCGCCATCGGCTCGGCCTGGCCTTCAACGAGATGGTCGCGCGCGGCGAGCTCAAGGCGCCGGTCGTCATCGGCCGCGACCACCTCGACTCGGGCTCGGTCGCGAGCCCGAACCGCGAGACCGAGTCGATGCGCGACGGCTCCGACGCGGTGTCCGACTGGCCGCTCCTGAACGCGCTGCTCAACACCGCGAGCGGCGCGACCTGGGTCTCGATCCACCACGGCGGCGGCGTCGGCATGGGCTTCTCGCAGCACGCGGGCGTGGTCATCGTCTGCGACGGCTCGCCGGCCGCGGCCAAGCGCATCGGGCGCGTGCTGTGGAACGACCCGGCCACCGGCGTCATGCGCCATGCCGACGCCGGCTACGAGGAGGCGGTCGCGTGCGCGCGCGAGCAGGGGCTCGACCTGCCGATGCTGCAGCCGTGATCAGCGCCCTGGCGGGCGCGACGCCGCTCGTCGTCAGCCTGCCGCACGCCGGCCGGGAGATCCCGGCCGCGCTCGCGGCGCGCATGACGCCGCGCGCGCTCGCCGTGCCCGATACCGACTGGCACGTCGAGCGGCTGTACGGCTTCGCGCGCGCCCGCGGTGCCGCCTGGCTCGAGCCGCGCCTGTCGCGCTACGTGGTCGACCTCAACCGGCCGCCGGACGACGCCGCGCTGTATGCCGGCCAGGTGTCGACCGGCCTGTGCCCGCGCCAGAGCTTCGACGGCGAGCCGCTGTACGCGGACGCGGGGCCGGGCGCGGCCGAGATCGACGCGCGGCGCCGCGAGTACTGGCAGCCGTACCACGCGGCGCTCGCGGCGCTGCTCGAGGCGGCGCGCGCACGGCACGGCTACGCGGTGCTGCTCGATGCGCACTCGATCCGCTCGCAGGTGCCGCGGCTGTTCCCCGGCCGCCTGCCGGACATCAACTTCGGCACCAACGACGGCCGCTCCTGCGACGGCGCGCTGGCGGCGGCGGTGGTCGGCGTGGCCGCCCGGCAGCGCACGTTCAGTCACGTGCTCAACGGCCGCTTCAAGGGCGGCTACATCACCCGTCACTACGGCCGGCCCGAGGGCGGCGTGCACGCGCTGCAGATCGAGCTCGCGCAGTCGGCCTACATGGACGAGGAATCCGCCGCCTACGACGCGGCCCGCGCCGCGCCGCTCGCGCGCGTGCTCGAGGACGTGGTGTCCGCCCTGCTTGCGTTCCGGCCCGGCTGACGATCGGCGGCCGGCCGGCGCCGGCCCGGAGGAGACGACGATGAGCACCGAATCCCGCGCGGCGATCGTGACCGGAGCCTCCTCCGGCATCGGCGCCGCGGTCGCGCGTGAGCTCGCCCGCCGCGGCGTCGCCGTGCTGGTCAACTACGCGCACAACCGCGCCGCCGCCGAGGCGGTCGCGGCCGAGTGCCGCGCGCTCGGCGCGCCGGCGGCGATCGCCTGCGGCGACGTCGCCGCCGACGCCGACTGCCGCGCGCTCGCGGCCGCCGCGCTCGCCGAGTTCGGCCGCATCGACTACCTCGTCAACAACGCCGGCGTCAGCAAGTTCGTCGCGCACGCCAAGCTCGATGGCCTCGACGCCGCCGACTTCGCGCGCATCTTCGCGGTCAACGTCACCGGCGCGTTCCAGATGATCCGCGCGACGCTGCCGGCGCTCAGGGCCCACGGCCAGGGCGCGGTCGTCAACGTCGCCTCGATCGCCGGCACCTGCGGCATCGGCAGCTCGGTGGCCTATGCGGCCTCGAAGGCGGCACTGCTCAACATGACCGTGTCGCTCGCGCGCGCGCTCGCGCCGGCGGTGCGCGTCAACGCGGTCGCGCCGGGCTTCGTCGACACGCCCTGGCATGCCGCCGGCATGGGCACGGAGCGCTACCACAAGGCGCTCGCCAGCGTCGCCGAGGGCACGCCGCTCAAGGCCGTCACGCAGCCGGCGGAGGTCGCCGAGCCCGTCGTGTGGCTGCTGACGGGCGCACAGCACGTCACCGGCGAGGCGCTGCACGTCGACGCCGGGCTGCACCTCAAGGTGGGCGCGCTCGCCTGAGCCGCGCCGCGTGCTCTACCGAGCGGCCTAGGTAGATCTCCCGCTGGCCGCCCGCGGTGCGCCGCCCAATGATGCACTGATCGAAACACTTACCCGGGTCGCGCCATGGGCACTTGGCAGACGGATCGAGTCCGCGCCGTCGAGTCCGGGGATGCGAATCGGGTGGCGCGGGCGATGGACGCGGTGCTGCTGGCCGAGCGTGCCGCGGCCGCGGCGATCGACGCCGGCCAGGCCGAGGCAGCGCGCGTCGTCGCGCAGGCCCGGCTCGATGCGCGCGCGCAGGTCGAGCGCGCCGAGGCCGTCGCGCAGGCGATCCACGCACGCACCGAATCGGTCGCCGCGCGCCGCGCCACCGCGCTGGTCGCGGCCGCCGGCACCGGCGCCGAGGCGTCGCGCCCGCTCGCCGCCGTCGTCGACGAGCTGGCCGCGTGGCTGGTGAGCGGCGCCGATGGCTGAGCCGCGCCAGGGCTACGCGCTGGCCAGGCTCGCGGCGCGGCACGGCGCGCTCGCGCGCCCGGCCGAGCGCGCCGCGCTCGGCGCGAGCCGCGGCGCCGACCGCTATCTCGAGGTACTGCGCCAGACGCACCTGCTCGCGCCGCCGGAGAGCGTCAGCGCGCACGACCTCGACGCCTTCGAGCTCTACCTGGCGGCGGAGTGGCGCGCGTCCTGCGCCGAGGTCGCCGCCTGGCACCCGCCGCGCTGGCGGGCGGCGTATCGCTGGTGTGCGCGTCTCGCCGACCTCGGCGTGCTCGAGAGCCTGCGCCTCGCCGGACCGCCGAGCGGCTGGGCGCTGAACGACCGGCAGCTCGCGCCGATCGCCGCCGCCGCGCCCGACGAGCGGCCGGCCGCGCTCGCGGCGGCCGGGCTCGCGCCGCTCGCGACGGCGTTCGCGGCCGGCGCGTCGCTCGCCGCGGCGTGGCGGGCGCACTGGCACGCGCTCTGGCCGGCGCCGGCGGCCGCGGCCGCGCGGCGGCTGCTCGAGCTCGAGGCGCTGTGGATCGACGGCGCCGTCGAGGCGGCCGGCGCGGACCGCCGCAGCCGGCTCGCCGCGCGCCTCGAGCGCCACTACCGGCGCTGCCGGGGCTCGCCGGCGGCCGGCTTCTGCGAGCTCGCGCGGCGGGCGCTCGACCTTGAGGCGTGGCGCGGCGGCTTCGCGTCGCGCCTGTACGCACCGGCGGCGCTGCGGGAGGGCGCGTCGTGACGCTGCGGCCGCGGCAGGCGCGCTGGTTCGAGGTGCTCACCGACCGCGAGCACCTCGGCGCCGTGCTCGGCTGCCTCGCCACCACGCACGCGGTCGAGCTCGAGGCGAAGAGCGCGGTGGCCGGCGTCGCCGCGCTGCCCGACTACCACGCGGTGCTCGGCGAGTTCGGCGAGCTGACCCGGCGCTACGCGCCGTTCTGGCCGGTGCCGGCCGTGGATCCCGAGGCGCCGCCGCCGGAGTCGCTGGCCGGCGCGCGCGACGCGCTCGGCGCGCTGCGCCGCTGGGCCGCCGAGGCGGACCCGCTGATCGCGCGCCACGAGGCGCTCGCGCGCGAGGACGCGGCGCTCGCCGAGGCGGGCGCCGTGCTCAACGCGGCGGGCGAGCAGCTGCCGGACCTCGCGGCGCTGACCGCGGCGGGCCCTGCGCTCGCGGCGCGCCTCTATGCGCTCGGCCCGGCGACGGTCGTGGAGCTGCCGTCGGCGGTGCTCGCGCAGCCGATCGACTGCGGCGGGCTGCGCTACCAGCTGTGCCTCGGCGGGCTCGAGGACGTGCGCGAGGCGGACCGGCTGATGGCGGCGGCGCAGGCGCGCATCGTGGCGCTGCCGCAGCGGCTGCCGGCCGGCCGCGACGCGGCGCTGGCCGCGATCGCGGCGCGGCGCACGCCGCTCGCCGCCGAGCGCGGCCGGATCGAGTCCGAACTCGGCGCGCTCGCCGGCCGCCACCGGCTCGCCGGCCTGCTCGGCAGCTTCCGCTTCCTCGAATGGCTCGTCAGCCACGTGCCGCAGCTGCCGGCCACCGAGCACTTCGCCTACGTGACCGGCTGGACCCGCGACCTCACGGGCGAGCTCCTGGGCGCGGCGCTCGAGGGCTCGGGTCTGCCGCACCTGCTGCACTTCCCGGAGCCGCCGCGCGCGCTGGTGGCGCCGGTCGTGCTCGCCAACCCGCGCTTCCTGCAGCCCTTCGAGGGCTTCGTCGGGCTGCTCGGGACGCCCGGCGCCGCCGAGGCCGATCCGACGCCGGTGGTGGCGCTGATCGCGCCGCTCCTGTTCGGCTACATGTTCGGCGACGTCGGCCAGGGACTCGTGCTGCTCGCGGCCGGCCTCGTGCTGCGGCGCCGCTGGCCGGCGCTCGGCCTGCTGGTGTCCGGCGGCGCCGCGGCGACGGCGTTCGGCTTCGCCTTCGGCAGCGTGTTCGCGCTCGAGGACGTGCTGCCGGCGCTCTGGCGCCGGCCGCTCGAGGTGCCGCTTGCAACGCTCGGCACCAGCGTCGCCTTCGGGGTCCTCGTGCTGTGCGGCGGCTTCGCGCTCGACGCCCTGCAGAGCGCGTGGGTGGGGCGCGGCCGCGACTGGTGGCTGACGCGCGCCGGTCTCGTGGTGCTCTACCTCGGGCTGGTCGCGGCGCCCTTTGCCCCCGCCGGCGGGACGGTCGCGATCGCCGGGCTCTGCTGGTACCTGGCCGGCTCGGCGCTGGTCGCGCGCCGCATCGCCGCGCTCGCCACCGCCGGCGCGGCGCTGCTCGAGACGCTGCTGCAGCTGCTCGTCAACACGATCTCGTTCGCCCGCGTCGGCGCCTTCGCGCTCGCGCACGCGGGGCTGTCGTCGGCGGTGGTGGGCATCGCCGCCGCCGCCGGCCACGGCATCGGCTTCTACGCGGCGCTGGTGCTCGGCAACGCGCTGATCCTGGCGCTCGAGGGCCTCGTCGTCGGCATCCAGACGGCGCGGCTCGTGCTGTTCGAGTTCTTCATCCGCTTCCTGAAGGCCGAGGGCCGGCCGTTCCAGCCGCTGCCGGAGCCGGCGCGCGCGAGTTTCAAGGAGTTGCCATGACCCGGACCAAGCCCCTGCTGATCGTGCTCGCCGCGCTCGCGCTCGGCGTCATCGTCGCCACCACCGCCGCGCTCCTGGCGCTGCCCGCGCACGCCGCCGCGGCGGCCGCCGGCGGCGCCGATCCCGAGGTACTGCGCTGGGCGTTCGTCGCCGCCGCGGCGGCCGCCGGACTGTCCGCCGGTGCCGCCGGCTACGCGGTCGCCCAGGTCGGCTCGGCGGCGGTCGGCGCGGTCGCCGAGAAGCCCGAGCTGTTCGGCCGGATGCTGATCCTGGTCGGCCTCGCCGAGGGCATCGCGATCTACGGCCTGATCGTCGCGGTGCTGATCTTCAACCGGGTCGGCGCATGAGCGAGCTCGACACGCCGGTGGTGCTGACCGACCGCCTGGCGGCGGTGGGCTGGCACCTGGGCGGCGCGCGCGTCTGCGTCGTGCCGCCGGGCGCAGCCGCCGAGGCCTTCGCCACGGCGCTCGGCGCGACCCGGCTCGTGCTGCTGACCGCGGCGATCGCCCGCGCGCTGCCGCCGCCGGAGCTCGCGGCCGCGCGGCGCGGCACGACGCCGCTGGTGCTGGTGCTCGACGAGGCGCTCGAGGCGCCGGCGGCGCGGCCGGTGGCGCGCCATGCGCGCGCCGTGCTCGGGGTGGCGCCGTGAACGGGGCGCTCGAGCGCCAGGTGGCCGCGCTCCTCAGCCGCGTGCACCGCGTGCGCGACGAGCGGCTCGGCGAGCTGCGCGCCGGCGCCACGGCGCAGGCCGGTGCGCTCGCCGACGCGGCCCGCCGCGAGGGCCGCCGGCTGCTGCGCGCCGCGAGCCGCGCCAAGCGCGAGCGCGTCCGCGCGCGCTGCGACGAGGCGCTGGCGGAGCTCGACCAGAGCCGCCGGCGGCGTGACTTCGAGGTCGACCAGGGCGTGATCGCGACCGCGCTCGCGGCATTGCCCGGGGCCCTCGAGCGCCGCTGGCGCGAGCCGGCGGCGCGGCGCGAGTGGTGCGCGGCCGCGGTGGCGATCGCGGCGGCGCGGCTGGTGGCGCGCGACTGGCGCATCACGCTCGCCGACGGCGCCGACGCCGACGAGCGCGCGGCGCTCGCCGCCGCGGCGGCGGCGCGCGGCGCGCGCGCCGAGGTCGTCGCCGGCCCGGCGCGCGCCGGGCTCGCGATCAGCGCCGGCGGCTCGCGCGTCGATGCGACCGTCGAGGGGCTCTTGGCCGACCGGACGGCGATCGCGGCGCGGCTGCTGGCGCTGTGGCTCGGCGGGGGGGCGCCATGAGCGAGGCGGTGCTGACTTCGGCCGCAGGGCCGGTGATCCGGGCCGAGGCGCGCGGCACCTTCCACGTGCACGAGGCGCTCGCGGTCGGGCCGGGCCGGCTGCTCGGCGAGGTGATCCAGCTCGCCGGCCGCGGGATCGTCGCGCAGGTCTACGAGGACACGACCGGGCTCGCGCCCGGCGCGATCGTCACCGGCACCGGGCTGCCGCTCTCGGTCCGGCTCGGGCCCGGGCTCCTCGGCCACATCTTCGACGGGCTGCTGCGGCCGCTCGCCGCCGCGCCCGCCGGCGCGGGCGGCGGGCGCCTGCGCTTCGAGCCGCGCGCCCGGCCGGGCGAGCGGCTCGCGCCGGGCCAGGCCTTCGGTGCGGTCGACCTCGACGGGCGCAGCGAGCCGTGCATCGTGCCGCCGCCCGCGGGCGGCGAGCTCGTGGAGCTCGCGCCCGCCGGCGAGTACCCCGAGCGCGCCGTGCTCGGCACGCTGCTCGACGCGGGCGGCGTGCGCCGGCCGCTCGCGATCGCCGCCGACTGGCCCGTGCGGGTGCCGCGGCCGGTGGCCCGGCGGCTGCCGCCGGTCGGGCCGCTGATCACCGGCCAGCGGATCCTGGACACGCTGTTTCCGGTCGCGCGCGGCGGTCGCGCGGCGCTGCCGGGCGGCTTCGGCACCGGCAAGACCATCCTGCAGGAGGCGCTCGCGAAGTGGTGCGACGCCGACGTGATCGTCTACGTCGGCTGCGGCGAGCGCGGCAACGAGATGGCCGAGGTGCTCGACGAGTTCCCGCGCCTCGAGGACCCGCGCACCGGCCGGCGGCTGCTGGAGCGCGCGGTGATCATCGCCAACACCTCGAACATGCCGGTCGCGGCGCGCGAGGCCAGCATCTATACCGCGGTGACGGTGGCCGAGTACTTCCGCGACCAGGGCAAGCACGTGGCGCTGCTCGCCGACTCCACCAGCCGCTGGGCGGAGGCGCTGCGCGAGGTCTCCGGCCGGCTCGGCGAGCTGCCGGGCGAGGCCGGCTACCCGGCCTACCTCAGCGCGCGCCTCGCCGAGTTCTACGAGCGCGCCGCGCGCGTCGAGACGCTCGCCGGCGCGGAGGGCTCGCTGACGATCATCGGCGCGATCAGCCCGCCGGCCGGGGATTTCTCCGAGCCGGTGACGCTGCACACGCGCCGCTACGTGCGCTCCTTCTGGGCGCTCGACCCGGAGCGGGCCCGGGCGCGCTTCTATCCGGCGATCCATCCGCTGCTGTCGTACACCGAGGACGCGCCGCGGCTGGCGGCCTGGTGGCAGGCGCACGGCAACAGCGACTGGGCGCGGCATCGCGAGCGCCTGCTGGAGCTGCTCGAGCGGCAGGCGCGGCTCGAGCGCATGGCGCGGATCGTCGGCCGCGACGCGCTGCCGGCCGAGCAGCAGCTCGCGCTGGTGCTGGCCGACATCGTCAACGAGGCGCTGCTGCGCCAGTCCTCGTTCTCGGACGTCGACCGCTATTGCTCGCCGGAGCGGCAGTCGGCGCTGGTGCGGCTGGTGGTCGGCTTCATCGAGCACGCCGAGCGCGCGGTGGCCGCGGGGCTCGCGCCTGCGGCGGTGGCCTCGCTGCGTACGGTTGCGCACCTGAAGCGCATCGGCGAGGCACACGGCGAGGGCCACCTCGAGGACATCGCCGCCTTCGGCCGGCGCCTCGAGGCCGAACTGCACGCCGCGGAGGCGGGCGATGCGCGCTGAGGTCAGCGCCGCCGGCACCGCGACGCGCATCGAGGGACCGCTCGTGTTCCTGGCGCGCACGCTCGACGTCGGGCTCAACACCGCGGTGCTGGTGCGCGGCGCCGACGGGCGCGGCCGGATCGGCCGGGTCGCCGCGGTCAGCGAGGCCGAGCTCGTGGTCGAGGTGCTCGAGTCGACCAGCGGGCTCGGGCTCGCCGACAGCACGCTGGTCGCGCTCGGCGAGCCGCTGACCTTCGGCGTCGGCCCGGGCCTGCTCGGGCGCGTGTTCGACAGCATCGGGCGGCCGCTGGACGGCGGGCCGCCGGTGGCGGCGGTGAAGCGCCTGCGCGTCGACGGCGGCCTCATCAACCCCGCGACCCGCGCGCTGCCGCGGGACTTCATCGAGACCGGCGTCACGACCATCGACCTGATGAACAGCCTGGTGCGCGGCCAGAAGCTGCCGATCTTCTCCGGCGGCGGGCTGCCGCACGACCGGCTGGTCACCGAGATCGCGCTGCGCGCGCGGCTGCGGGCCGCCGACGCCGGCCGCTTCGCGGTGGTGTTCGCCGGCATCGGCATCTCGCACGACACCGCCGAGGCATTTCGCGCCGCGCTGGTCGGCAGCGGCGCGCTGGCGCGCACCGCGATGTTCCTCAACCTCGCCGACGAGCCGAGCTCGCAGCGGCTGCTGACGCCGCGCTATGCGCTGACCGCGGCCGAGTACCTCGCCTTCAGCGAGGGCCGCCACGTGCTCGTGGTGATGACCGACATGACCAACTACTGCGAGGCGCTGCGCGAGGTGTCGGCCAGCCACGGCGAGGTACCGAGCCGCAAGGGCTACCCGGGCTACATGTACTCGGACCTGGCCTCGATCTACGAGCGCGCCGGCTGCATCCGCGGCCTGCCGGGCACGCTGACCCAGCTGCCGGTGCTGACGATGCCGGCTGACGACATCGGCCACCCGATCCCGGACCTGACGGGCTACATCACCGAGGGCCAGATCGTGCTCGACCGCGAGCTCGACCGGCGCGGCCTGTATCCGCCGGTCAAGGTGCTGCCGAGCCTGTCGCGGCTGATGTCGGCCGGCACCGGCCGCGGCTACACCGACGCCGAGCACCCGGCGCTCGCCAACCAGCTGTTCGCCGCCTACGCGCGCGCGGTGCGGATGCGGGTGCTGTCGTCGGTGATGGGCGTCGAGGGGCTGGGCCCGGTCGAGCAGCGCTTCCTCGCCTTCGGCGACCGCTTCGAGCGCGAAGTGGTGGCGCAGGCCGGCGACCGCACGCTCGAGGAGAGCATGGCCGCCGGCTGGCGCGCGCTGCGCGGGCTGCCACCCGAGGAGCTCACGCGCCTGACGCCGTCGCAGATCGAGGCGCACGTGCCGGGAGAGGTGGATGCCGCAGCGTGAACTCGCCCCGACCCGCATCGCGCTGCTCGAGCTCGGCGAGGAGCGCTCGACCGCGCGCGAGGGCTACGCGCTGCTCGACGAGAAGCGCATGATGCTCGCGGCGCGGATCCTGGCGCTGCTCGCGCGCCATGCCGAGGCCTGCGGCCGCTGGCGCGCGGCGCTCGCCGCGGCCGAGCGGGCGCTCGGTGCCGCCTTCGAGCGGCACGGCGTGCGCGAGCTCGAGATCCGGGCGCGCGGCGAGCCGGGACCCGCGCCGGCGGTGCACGAGCAGCGCCTGCTCGGCGTGCGCATTCCGACCGTCGCCGCCGATGCTGCGGGTGCGGTCGGGTCCGCAACGGACGCTGAGCTTGCGGCGGCGGGCCGGCGACCGCCGGCCGCGGCCTCGCCCGAGGCGGCCGAGGCCGCCGCCGCGTTCGCCGGCCTGCTCGGGCGGGCGCCCGAGCTCGCGGCGCTGGAGTGCGCGCTGTGGCGGCTGGCGGACGAGTACCGGCGGACCGAGCGGCGGGCGGGCGCGATCGAGCACCTGCTGCTGCCGGAGCTCGAGCGCGACATCGCCGACATCGAGGGCGCGCTCGAGGCGATCGACCAGGAGGAGGCGCAGCGCGTGCGGCGCGCGCGCGCCGGTCCCCACTAGGGCCGGCCGCAGGCGGCGCGGAATCGCTTGAGTGCAGGGGCTCCGATGCGGGAAAATGTCCGTTTTCGGGCCGCGTCCGCCCGATGGATCGCCCGGTGCCCGTGACCTCCGAACGCGACGACGTGCTGCACAGCTGGTGCGTGCAGGCCGACTGGAACGCGCCGACCATCGTCGGCGGCGCCGGCGCGCACTTTCACGACGCGCAGGGGCGCCGCTACCTCGACCTCAGCAGCCTCGCCGAGTGCATGAACCTCGGCCACCAGCACCCGCGCGTGGTGCGCGCGATCCAGGCACAGGCCGAGAAGCTGTGCTTCGTCACCGCGGCGTGGGGCGCCGAGCCGCGCGCGGCGCTGGCGCGCGGGCTGCTCGAGAAGTCGGGCTTCGCCGGCGGGCGCGTCTACTTCACGCTCGGCGGCGCGGACGCCAACGAGCACGCCGTGAAGTTCGCGCGCCAGGCGAGCGGCCGGCCGCAGGGCCTGGTCGTGACGCGCGACCGGTCGTATCACGGCGCCAGCTACGCGGCGATGGCGCTGTCGGGCGATGCGCGCACCGCGCGCCAGGTGGACGCCGCCGCCTTCGGCGTGGTGCACGTGCCGCCGCCGTACGCCTACCGCTGCCCGTTCGGCAGCGCCGACGACCTCGAGTGCGGCGAGCGCAGCGCCGCCCACGTCGGCGCGCTGATCGAGCGCGAGGGCGCGGCGCGGGTCGCGGCGGTGCTGATGGAGGCGAACGCCGGCACCAACGGCATCGTCGCGCCGCCGAACTACTGGCCGCGGCTGCGCGCCGAGACCGCGCGCCGCGGCGTGTACCTGATCGCCGACGAGGTCATGAGCGGCTTCGGCCGCTGCGGCGAGTGGTTCGCGTGGCAGCGGCACGGCGAGGCCGGGCGCCCCGACCTGATGACGCTCGCCAAGGGCCTGACCGGCGCGCACCTGCCGCTCGGCGCGGTGGTGCTGTCGGCGGCGGTGGCCGCGCGGCTCGAGCACGAGATGCTGTACACCGGGCTCACCTACTGCGGCCACCCGCTGGCCTGCGCCGCGGGCCTCGCGGCACTGGCCGCCTACGAGGACGAGCGCCTGATCGAGCGGTCGCGCACGCTCGGCGCGGGGCTGCGCGCCGAGCTCGACGCGCTCAAGGCGCGCCACCCGGTGATCGGCGACGTGCGCGGCGGGGACGGCCTGTTCGCGGTGCTGGAGCTGGTGCGCGACCGCGCCAGCCGCGCACCGCTCGCGCCGTGGCCGGACACCCCGGCGCCGCTGCGGACGCTGGTGGCGCGGGCCCGCGACGCCGGCGTCTCGCTCGCGACGCGCGGCAACCTGATCATCATTGCCCCGCCGCTGGTGATAGCGGAACGGGATCTTGCGGACGCGGTCCGGCTGCTCGACCGCCTGCTCGGGGAGATTCAGTGGTCATGAGCTTCAAACTCACCTACTCGACGATGTTCAACCCGCCGGAGGAGATGCACACGCGCTTCGAGGCCGCGGTCGCGCGCACCCGCGCGGCGCTCGGCGCGCGCCACAAGCTGCACATCGGCGGCCAGGACGTCGACGGTGCCGGCACGATCGACAAGACCAGCCCGATCGACGGCGCGCTGCTCGGCCACTTCGCGACCGCGGACGCGGGCCAGGTGACGGCCGCGGTCGCGGCCGCGAAGCGCGCGCTGCCGGCGTGGCGCGCGACGCCGATCGCCGAGCGCGTGCGGCTCGCCAAGCGCGTCTCGGCGCTGATCGAGGAGCGCGTCTACGACATCGCCGCGGCGATCTGCCTCGAGGTCGGTAAGAACCGGCTCGAGGGGCTGGCCGAGGTGCAGGAGACCGCGGATTTCTTCAAGGGCTACGCCGACGACTTCGCGGCCAACGGCGGCTACGACCGGCCGCTGCCCGACGATCCGCTGACCGACTTTCGCTCGCACAACCGCAGCGTGCTCAAGCCCTACGGCGTCTGGGTCGTGGTCTCGCCGTTCAACTTCCCGATGGCGCTCGCCGGCGGGCCGACCGCGGCGGCACTGGTGACCGGCAACACGGTGGTGCTGAAGGGCGCCTCGGACACGCCGTGGGCGATCCGCCTGCTGGCCGACTGCGTGCGCGACGCGGGCTTCCCGGCGGGCGTGTTCAACTTCGTCGCCGGCGGCGGCGCGACCGTCGGCGAGGCGCTGGTCGGGCACCCGGACGTCGCCGGCATCACCTTCACCGGCTCGCACGAAGTCGGCATGGCGCTCGCCCGGCGCATGGTCACCGGCGCCTACACGCGGCCCTGCATCACCGAGATGGGCGGCAAGAACGCCGTGATCGTCACCGCCCAGGCGGACCTGGAGCGGGCCGCCACCGGCATCGTCCGCTCGGCCTTCGGCCTGAGCGGCCAGAAGTGCTCGGCGACCTCGCGCGTCTACGTCGCCCACGAGGTGGCCGATGCGCTCGCCGCCAAGCTGCTCGACAAGACGCACGCGATCCGGATCGGCGATCCGACGCTGCGCGAGCACTGGCTGGGCCCGGTGATCTCGACCGCGGCGGTCGCCAAGTACCTGCGCTACGCCTCCGAGCTCGGCACCGCCGGCGGGCGCGTGCTCACCGGCGGCAAGCGGCTCACCGAGGGCGCGCTCGGCTCCGGCTGCTTCGTCGCGCCGACGATCGCCGAGGCGCCGCACGAGCATCCGCTGTTCGGCGTCGAGATGTTCCTGCCGATCGTGATGGTCGCGCGCGTCGACGGCCTCGAGGACGGCGTCGCGCGCGCCAACGACTCGCCGCTCGGGCTCACCGCCGGCTTCTACGGCAGCGCCGCCGAGTCGCGCTACTTCCTCGATCACATCGAGGCCGGCACGGTCTACGTCAACCGCCCGCAGGGCGCGACCACCGGCGCCTGGCCGTGGTACCAGGCCTTCGCCGGCTGGAAGGGCTCGGCCTCCGGCGGCAAGGCGATCGGCTCGTTCTACTACCTGCCGCAGTACCTGCGCGAGCAGTCGCAGACCGTGGTCGAGTAGCTCGTGCCGGTCGTCACGCTCGCCGAGGCCATCGCGCGCCACGTCCGGGACGGCGACGCGGTGGCGCTCGAGGGCTTCACGCACCTGATTCCGTTCGCCGCCGGCCAGGAGATCATCCGCCAGCGGCGCCGCGGCCTGCACCTGATCCGGATGACGCCGGACCTGGTGTACGACCAGATGGTCGGCGCCGGCTGCGCCGCGGCGCTCACCTTCTCGTGGGGCGGCAACCCGGGCGTAGGCTCCGCGCACCGCATCCGCGAGGCCATCGAGAGCGGCTGGCCGCAGCCGCTCGCGATCAGCGAGCACTCGCACGCCGGCATGGCGGCGGCCTACACCGCGGGCGCGGCACGGCTGCCGTTCGGCATGCTGCGCGGCTACCTCGGCACCGACCTCGCGGCGGTCAACCCGGCGATCCGCGCGGTCAGCTGCCCGTACAGCGGCGAGCGCATCGCGACGGTGCCGGCGCTGAACCCGGACGTGACGATCCTGCACGCCCAGCAGGCGGATCGCGCCGGCAACGTGCTGATCAGCGGCATCCTCGGCGCGCAGAAGGAAG
Organism: Steroidobacteraceae bacterium; assembly: GCA_035524595.1. GTDB lineage: Bacteria > Pseudomonadota > Gammaproteobacteria > Steroidobacterales > Steroidobacteraceae > CAIKZZ01. The sequence continues at coordinate 31,675 of DATKOP010000028.1, forward strand.
CGGGCCTCGCGGCGCGCAAGCTGATCGTCACGGTCGAGGAGCTGGTCGAGGAGCTCGCTGCGCCGATGAACGCCGTGGTGCTGCCGCACTGGGTGGTGTCGGCCGTGGCCTGCGTGCCGGGCGGTGCGTGGCCGTCGTACGCGCGCGGCTACTACCCGCGCGACAACGCCTTCTACATCGCCTGGGACGAGATCTCGCGCGATCGCCGCCGCTTCAGCGACTGGATCGAGCGCTACGTGCTCGCGACCCCCGACTTCGCCGCCTTCCTGGCGCGGCTGCGGGCCGACGGCGGCGGGCCATGACGCGCCCCGGCGCCGCGCCGCCGTGGACGGCGGACGAGATGATGACCGTGACCGCGGCACGCATGCTGTGGAACGGCTGCGTCTGCTTCGTCGGCATCGGCCTGCCGTCGGCGGCCGCGAACCTGGCGCGGCTGCTGCACGCCCCCGAGATCGTGCTGATCTACGAGTCGGGCACCATCGGCACGCGGCCGCAGGTGCTGCCGCTGTCGATCGGCGACGGCGAGCTGGCCGAGACCGCCGGCTGCGTCGTGCCGCTGCCCGAGATCTTCGCCTACTGGCTGCAGGGCGGGCGCATCGACGTCGGCTTCCTGGGCGCCGCGCAGGTGGACCGCTACGGCAACCTCAACAGCACGGTGATCGGCCCGTACGCGCGGCCGAAGGTGCGGCTGCCCGGCGCCGGCGGCGCACCGGAGATCGCGACCCACGCGCGCCAGGTGTTCGTCGTGCTCAAGCAGTCGGCGCGCTCGTTCGTGCCGCAGGTCGACTTCGTCAGCAGCGCCGGCTTTCTGGGCGGTGGCGGCGCGCGCCGGCGCAGCGGCGCGCCCGGCGCCGGCCCGCAGGCGATCATCACCGACTACGGCGTGCTCCGGCCGCAGCCCGGCAGCGACGAGTTCGCGCTGACGGCACGCTACGAGTCGGTGGCCGCCGCGGACGCGGTGCGGGCGACCGGCTGGCCGCTCGTGGTCGCCGACGCGCTCGAGGTGATCGCGCCGCCGACGCCCGCCGAGCTCGAGGCGCTGCGCGCGCTGCATTCCAGAACCCAGACCGCCCACAGCCGACCGGTGAAACTTCCGGTCTAGAGGACCCCATGAAGCACCCGCACATCAAGACCGAACTGCCGGGGCCGAAGGCCCGCGAACTGCTGGCGCGCGACGCCCAGGTGGTCTCGCCGTCCTATCCGCGCGACTACCCGTTCGTGATGTCGCACGGCCGCGGCGCCGAGATCTGGGACGTCGACGGCAACCGCTTCCTCGACTTCGCCGCCGGCATCGCGGTCTGCAGCACCGGCCACAGCCACCCAGAGGTCGTGGCCGCGATCAAGGACGCCGCCGACCGCTTCCTGCACATCTCCTCCGACTACTGGCACGAGGGCCAGATCCGGCTCGCGGAGCGCATCAACGAGCTCGCGCCGATGAAGGAGCCGGTGATGAGCTTCTTCGGCCAGTCGGGCACCGAGGCGGTGGAGGGCGCGCTCAAGCTCGCGCGCTACGTGACCGGCCGGCCGCGCTTCATCGGCTTCCTCGGCGGCTTCCACGGCCGCACGATGGGCTCGCTGTCGTTCACCTCGAGCAAGTACACCCAGCAGAAGGGCTTCTTCCCGACCATGCCGGGCGTGACCCACGTGCCGTACCCGAACAACTACCGGCCGCTGCTCGCCGGCGAGGAGCAGGGCCAGGCGGTGCTGCGCTACATCGAGGAGGTGCTGTTCACGAGCAACGTGCCGCCCTCGGAGGTCGCGGCGATCCTGGTCGAGCCGATCCAGGGCGAGGGCGGCTACCTCGTGCCGCCGGACGGCTTCCTGCAGGGGCTGCGCGCGCTCTGCGACCGGCACGGCATCCTGCTGATCTTCGACGAGGTGCAGTCCGGCATCGGCCGCACCGGCAAGATGTTCGCCTGCCAGCACTGGGACGTGGCGCCGGACATCATGGCGCTCGCCAAGGGCCTCGGCTCGGGCCTGCCGATCGGCATGGTGGTCGCGAAGAAGACGATCATGTCGAAGTGGACGCGCGGCGCGCACGGCAACACCTACGGTGGCAACCCGATCTGCTGCGCGGCGGCGCTCGCGACCGTCGAGCTGGTCGCCGGCGGCTACGTCGGCAACGCCGCCAAGGTCGGCGAGCACTTCCTCGGCAAGCTGCGCCAGCTCGCGACCCGGCACGAGGTCATCGGCCAGGTGCGCGGCAAGGGACTGATGATCGGCATGGAGCTGGTCGCCGACCGCGCCTCGCGCAGGCCGGCGCGCGAGCTCTGCGACGCGCTGGTCACGCGCGCCTACCACAACGGCCTGATCCTGCTGTCCTGCGGCCAGAGCACGGTGCGCTTCATGCCGCCGCTGATGATCAGCGCCGCCGACGTCGACGAGGCGGTGAGCCTCGTCGAGCTGAGCCTCGAGGAGGCGCAGGCCGGTCGCCGCTGAGCGCGCCGGCCGCCGCCGGCTAGCGGCTGGCGGCGGCCGTGGCGGGCGGGCGGATCCGGTCGAGCTCGGCGAGCAGCGCCGCGGTCGACACCGGCCGGCCGAGGAAGCGCCGCAGCAGCACCGGCGTCGCGACCGAGCGGCCGTAGCGCAGCAGCGTCGCGGAGGTCCAGCCGTACCAGCGCGGGTTGCCGGCGTCGAACGGGCCGATCGCCGCACGCGTGCGGTGCCTGAGGTCCGCGGTCAGCACCGCGCCGAGGCCGTAGTTGATCATGTAGCCCGGCAGGTCGACGAGCTGCACGCGCAGCGCCCACCACGGCAGCTCCGGGTGCGGCACGACGTTCAGGTAACGGCTCGTGATCTCGGTCCAGACGACGTTCGGGTCGGAGGCCGGCGCGCGCAGCATGCGCAGCTCGAACAACCCCCAGGCGACGTCGAGCACCACGCTCGCGTACAGCGCCTCGAGCGCGCCGCGCTCGTCGGCGGCCCGGCCGAGATAGCGGCGCTGCCAGGCCGGTTCCGCCACGCTCCACGAGGTGACGTCGGCGAAGGCCTCGATGAACAGGTCGTCGCCGAGGTCGAAGAACGCCGGTCGCGTGCGCACCGCCGCCATGTGCACCGCATGGCCGTCCTCGTG
>DATKOP010000029.1:0-36697 GCA_035524595.1 Steroidobacteraceae bacterium
GCCGAGGTGGCCGAGATCCGCAAGAGCACCAAGCGTCCCGCCGGCGCGGCGCACTAGGCCGGCCGGAGCCCGCGATGCGCGCCGGCCCGTCGCTCGCCCTCTGCGCCCTGCTCGCCGTCCACGGCGGCGCGGCGGCGGCGGCGGAGCGCGCGCCGGTCCCGGGCGGCGAGTTCACGCCGGTGGTCGCGCCGGGCAAGGACGTCAAGCGCGTGGCTGTCGCGGCCTTCGCGCTCGACCGCCGGCCGGTCACGAACGCCGAGTTCCTCGCCTTCGTGCGCGAGCGGCCGGCGTGGCGCAAGGGCGCGGCGCCGGCGCTGCTGGCCGACGGCCAGTACCTGCGGCACTGGGCCGGTCCCGCCGAACTCGGCGCGGGCGCCGGGCCCGAGCAGCCGGTCACGCACGTCAGCTGGTTCGCGGCGCGCGCCTACTGCGCCGCCGCCGGCGGGCGGCTGCCGACCTGGTACGAGTGGGAGTACGTCGCCGCCGCCGACGAGACCCGCGCCGACGCGCGCCAGGACCCGGCGTTTCGCGAGCGCATCCTCGCCTGGTACGCGCTGCCCTCCGGCCGCCCGCTGCCGCCGGTCGGCAAGACGCCGGCCAACGTATACGGCGTGCAGGACCTGCACGGCGTGATCTGGGAATGGGTCGAGGACTTCGGCGGGCTGATGGTCAGCGGCGACAGCCGCACGCAGGGGGATCCCGACAAGCTGCAGTTCTGCGGCGCCGGCGCGCTGTCGGCCGAGATCCGCGACGACTACCCGATCCTGATGCGGATTGCGCTGCTGTCCTCGCTCGAGGCGAACTTCACCACCGCCAACCTCGGCTTTCGCTGTGCCTACGGAGCCCCGCCATGAGGATCGCGATGCGCCCCGCACTCGCGCTCGGCGTCGCGCTCGCCGCGGCCCTCGCCGGCGCCGCCGAGCCCGCGCACGTCCACGAGCACGAGCACGCCACCCCGGCGCCGGCGCCGCTGCCGGGCGGCTCGCTGTACCAGCTCGGCGTCGCGCTCGACGCCGCCGGCGGCAGCTCGCTCGCGCTCGACTCGCTGCGCGGCGGCCCGGTGGTCGTCACGATGTTCTACTCGAGCTGCACGACGGTCTGCCCGATGCTGACGCTCGCGATGCAGCACATCGCCGCCGGCCTCGAGCCCGCCGAGCGCGAGCGGGTGCGCTTCCTGATGGTGTCGCTCGACGCCGCGCGCGACACGCCGGCCCGGCTCGCCGAGTTCGCCGCCGAGCACCACCTGCCGCAGCCGCCGTTCCTGGTCGCGCACGCCGCTGCCGCGGACGTGCGCACGCTCGCGGCGGCGCTCGGCATCCGCTACCGGCAGCTGCCGGACGGCAGCTTCAGCCATTCCTCGCTGATCACGCTGCTCGACCGCGACGGTGTCGCGACCGCGCGCACGCAGGTGCTCGCCGCCGAGGATCCCGGCTTCGTCGCGAGCGTGCGTGCGCAGCTGAGGTAGCGCGCTACTGCGGCGCGCGCTCCTTCTGCTTCAGGTCCTCGGGGTTGGTCGCGAGGTAGGCGATCACGTCGGCGCGGTTCTTCTCGACCGGCACCAAGAGCCCCATCGCCGCGCCCGGCACCAGCGAGTACGGGTTCTCGAGGTACTGGTCGAGCAGCTTCGCGTTCCAGGTGAGGCCGGACTTGCGCATCGCGTCGGTGTACTTGAAGTGGTCCCAGCTGCCGGCCTTGCGGCCGATCACGCCGTTCAGCTGCGGCCCGATGGGCGGGGAGGTGTCGGTGGCCTTCTGCAGGTGGCAGGCGGCGCACTGCGCCTTGAACACGGCCGCACCGCGGGCGACGTCCGCGCCCGTCGGGTCGGCGAGGGCCGCCGACGCGGCCGCGAGGCCGGCGACGATCGCGGCCAACTGACTGATTCTCATGATGATGACCCCCTGATCCACGGTTGGTGTCTGCCGTTCCTTGGCGCCATGAGACGGCAGCGGCGGGGGCCGCCGCATCCGGCGAAACCGAAGCTCGGCGCCCGGGGGCGCGTGCCGCCGCCGCCTCAGGACGGCGGCCAGCCGTCGCTGATCCGCCCGTCGACGAGGCCGATGCGCCGGTCGGCCGCGGCCGCGAAGGCACCGTCGTGGGTGACCGCGACCACGGTCTTGCCGAACTCGTGGGTCAGGCTGCGCAGGATCTCGCGCACGTTGGCCGCGGCCGCCGAGTCGAGGTTGCCGGTCGGCTCGTCGGCCAGCACCACGAGCGGATCGTTGGCGAGCGCACGCGCGATCGCGACGCGCTGGCGCTGGCCGCCGGACAGCTGGCTCGGCCGCTTGCCGGCCTGGTCGCCGACGCCGAGCCGCTCGAGCAGCTCGCGGCCGCGCGCCTGCTGCGCGGCCTCGTCGCGGCGCCCGAGCCGGCGCATCGGCAGCAGCACGTTGTCGAGCACCGTGAACTCGGCCAGCAGGAAGTGGAACTGGAACACGAAGCCGAGCTTCTCGAGGCGGCGGTTGGCGAGCTCGTCCTCGCCGTAGCGCGAGGTGTCCTCGCCGTCGAGCAGCACCCGGCCGGCGCTCGGCGCATCGAGCAGCCCGAGCAGGTACAAGAGCGACGACTTGCCCGAGCCCGACGGTCCCATCACGCAGACGAACTCGCCGTGCTCGATCGCGAGACTCACGTCGTCGATCAGCGTCACCGGCACCTCGCCGGCGAGCCGCCGCACCAGGTGCTCGGCGACCAGCACCGCGCTCACGTCGCGCCCCGCAGGATGTCGACCGGATGCACGCGGCCGGCCTTGCGCGCCGGCAGGTAGGCGGCCGCGAGGCAGGAGCCGAGCGCGAACGCGCTCGCCAGCAGGTACTGCTCGCCGCCCCACCAGATCGGCAGGTGCACGACCTCGGTGACGCCGGGCGGCTTGACCGTGACCTCGGCCAGCGCCCGCATCAGCGCCACGCCGACGGCGACGCCGAGCGCGCTGCCGAGCAGCCCGACGATCAGCCCCTCGAGCAGGAAGATGTTGCGCACGTCGCGCGCGTGGAAGCCCATCGACTTCAGGATCGCGATGTCGCGCGTCTTCTCCAGCACGATCGTCGAGATCGTGTTGTAGATGCCGAACGAGGCGACCACCAGGATCGCCGAGACCACGCTGTACATGATGATGTTGCGCACCAGCAGCACGCTCAGGATGTCCTCCGAGGCCTCGACCCAGGACACCGACTTGTAGCCGATCGTGCCCTCGATGCGGCGCGCCATCTCGCGCGCCGCGTACGGGTCGCTGAGCTGGATCACGAAGCGGTTGGCGCGGTTCGGCCGGTCCAGCAGCGACTGCGCGCGCTTCAGGAGCGTGAAGGTCTGCTCCTGGTCGTAGCTGGCGTTGCCGGTGTGGAAGATCCCGACCACCTTCATCGCGCGGCTCGCGCCCGACGGCGCGACCACGCTGAGTGTGCTGCCGAGGCGCAGGTTGAAGCGCTCGGCGAGCGTGCTGCCGATGATGATGCCGTTCGGATTGGCGGCCAGCGCATCGAGCGAGCCCGCGGTCATCTTCTGCTCGATCGTCGACACGCCCTTCATCTTCGCCGGCACGATCCCCGACAGCGTCACCGCCTGCAGCCGGCCGGCGAAGGTCAGCACCGCGGAGCCCAGCAGCACGGGCGCGGCGCGCACGCCGGGCAGCGACTCGACGAAGGCGAGCTTGTCGCGGTAGCCGCGGATGCCGCGCGTCTCGTTCTGCGGCTTGACGTGCGACAGCGCGAGCGCCGCCCCCGGCCAGCGCAGCTCGGCCGGCTGCACGTCCGGGACGCGGTACTCGTCCGAGACCGTGATGTGCGGGCTGTTGTCGATGAGGCGCGCGATGAAGTCCTTCTCCGAGCCGCGCATCAGCGACGACACGGCGAGGAAGAACGCGACGCCGAGCACCACGCCGGTCAGCGAGACGAGCGACTGGCGCCTGCGGCTCGTCAGGTGCGTGAGCGCGACGCCGAGCTCGATCCTCATCGGCCGCCCGGCACCCCGGCCGTCGCCGGCGCCGCCCGGAGCCGGGCGCGGCGACCCTCCTGGAGCGCGTCGCTCGCGACCGCGACCACGCGCGCGTCGGCGTCGAGGCCGGCGAGGATCTCGGTCTGCGCGACGCCGGCGACGCCGACCTGCACCGGCTGGCGGGCGAGGCGGCCGTCGCGCACCACCCAGACGGCGCCGCTCGCGAGCGCGGTGCTGGGCACGAGCAGCGCCTGCTCGCGGACCGCGACCACGAGGTTGGCGTCGACCGTCATGCCGACGCTGAACGCGTCGGGCTGCGCGAGCCGGATCCGCACCCGGTAGGTGCGCGCCACCGGATCGCCCTTCGGCGTGACCTCGGCGACCTCGCCGTCGAAGGTGCGGTTCGGCAGCGCGTCGGCGTGCAGCACGGCCTTCATGCCGACCTTGACGCGCGGGATGTCCTCCTCGTCGACGTCGGCCGAGACGCGCAGCGGCGCGCAGCACGACAGGTAGAACACCGCCTGGCCGACCGGGATGAACTGGCCGACCTCGCCGTCGCGGCGGATCACGGTGCCGGCCGCGGGCGCGGTCAGCACCATGAAGTTGCGCTGCGCCCGCGCGCGCTCGAGCGAGGCGTCGGCCGCCTCGGCGTCGGCCCGGGTGCGGTCGAGGTCGGTCGCGGCGGCGACGCCGCGCTTGACCAGCGTCTGCATGCGCTCGAACTCGGCGTGCGCGTAGCGCGCGCGCGCCGTCAGCTCCTCGACCGTGCTGTCGAGGTCCTGCGACTCGAGCCGCGCCAGCGGCTCGCCCTTGCGCACGCTGCGGCCCTCGTCGGTCGCGAGCGACACGATCCGGCCGGCGACGCGCGGCGCGATCGGCAGCATCACGGTGGGCTCGACGGTGCCGGTGGCGTAGATCGCCTCGACCGCGGCGCCGCGATGCGGCGCGACCGCCACGACGGTCAGCGGCCCGAGCCGCCACCAGGCGAGCGCGCCGCCGGCGGCCAGCACCAGCAGGCTCGTGACGACCGGCCACTTTCGACGCATCGCGCCCTCCACGTACGCCCCGGCGGGCTCGGGTACAGTACCGCAGCAGACCATGATCGGCGGGGCCGTAATGAGTGACTACCCGTATTTTCCGCGCGCGCTCGGCGCGCTCGGCGTGCTCGTGCTGCTGGCGTTCGCGCCGGCGGCGCCGGCGCGCGCCTGGGGCGCCGAGGGCCACCGCATCGTCGGGCTGGTGGCCGAGCGCCTGCTCGATGCGCGCACGCGCCGTGCGCTGCGCGCGATCGCCGGCGACGACGGCCTCGCGGATATCGGCCTGTGGATGGACCGCGAGCGCGACCGGCTGCGCGCCGAGTGGCCGGGCTCGGAGCGCTGGCACTATGACAACCGCCCGGTGTGCGCGCCGGCGGCGCCCGCCGCGCAGTACTGCGCCGACGGCAACTGCGCGTCGCGCGCCTTCGACCGTGCGCTCGCCCGGCTCGACGACCACGCCGCGCCGCGGGACGAGCGGCTCGAGGCGCTGCGCCTCGTCGTGCACCTGGTCGGCGACGCGCACCAGCCGCTGCACGCCGCCGACCACGACGACCGCGGCGGCAACGACGTCGCGGTCAGCATCGGGCGGCGCGCGCGGCCCGAGTCGCTGCATGCCGCCTGGGACCGCGAGTTCGTCAAGCGCGCGGTGCGCGGCGAGTCGGAGCCGGCGTTCGCCGAGCGGCTGATCGACGAGCGCCGCGCCTCGCTCGGCCGGCTCGAGGCCGGCAGCTTCGCGAGCTGGGAGCAGGAATCCTACGATCTCGCGCGCAGCTACGCCTACGGGCGCTTGCCGGGCTTTCGCTGCGGCCGCGAGCTCGGCGGCGTCGCCGACCTGCCGCCGGCGTACGCCGACGGCGCCGCCGAGATCGTCGAGGAGCGGCTCGCGCGCGCCGGGATCCGGCTCGCGGCGCTGCTGCGCGCGACGCTCTGAGCCGCGCGCCTGCTAACATCGTGGTGCCGCGAGCGAGCGGCACAGACGACGCAGGGAACGCCAGATGCCGACCGTCCTGATCACCGGCGCCGGCCGCGGCCTCGGCCTCGAGTTCGTGCGCCAGTACGCCGCCGACGGCTGGACCGTGATCGCGACCGCGCGCACGCCCGACCGGCACGCCGCGCTCGGCGCCCTGACCCAGGCGGCCGCCGGCCGCGTCAAGGTCCACCCGCTCGACGTCACCGACCACGCCGCGATCGACGCGCTCGCGGCGCGGCTCGCCGGGGTCGCGATCGACGTGCTGATCAACAACTCGGGCACGATGGGCGCGCAGAGCTTCGCCGGCCAGGGCATGCAGGCGCAGCGCTTCGGCGCCTCGGACTACGAGGACTGGACCTACCAGTTCCGCGTCAACACGCTCGCGCCGATGCGGATGGCGGAGGCCTTCGTCGAGCACGTCGCGGCGAGCCTGCAGAAGAAGATCGTGACGCTGTCGACGGTGATCGCCTCGGTGGGCAGCAACAACCTCGGCGGGCTGTACGCGTACCGCAGCACCAAGGCCGGGGCCAACGCGATCATGAAGTCGATGGCGCTCGACCTCGCGCGGCGCGGCATCATCGCCGCGCCCCTGCACCCCGGCTGGGCCGCGACCGACATGGGCGGGCCGAACGCGCCGGTGCGCCCGCAGCACAGCGTCGCCGGCCTGCGGCAGGTGATCGCCGGGCTCACCAAGGAGCGCTCGGGGCGCTTCTGGCAGTGGGACGGCAAGGAGCTGCCGTGGTGAGCGGCGGCGGCGGCGCGCCGCCGGGCGGCCGGGCGCCGCGCGCTCAGGGCGCGGGTGCGGCCGCGCCGAGCAGCAGTTCCGGGTCGATCCAGGCGCGGTTCAGCATCACGCCGAAGTGCAGGTGCGGGCCGGTCGCGCGCCCGGTCGCGCCCACGAGACCGAGGCGGGTGCCGGCGGCGACCGGCTCGCCGACCCGCACGTCGATGCGGCTGAGGTGGCAGTAGAGCGTCAGCAGGCCCTCGCCGTGGTCGACGATCACGGTGTTGCCGTTGAAGAAGTAGTCGCCGGTCTCGATCACGCGGCCGGGGGCCGGTGCCGCCACCGGCTCGCCGGTGCCGGCGGCGATGTCCATGCCGGTGTGCGGGTTGCGCGCCTGGCCGTTGAACACGCGCCGCGAGCCGAACGAGCTCGAGCGGACCCCGGGCACCGGCGCCCTGAACGCGAACGTCGCCGGCGCCGCCTCGCTCCAGGTCGCGAGCACCTCGTCGAGGCGCTCCCGCTCGTGCTGGTAGCGCTCGAGGTCGGCGGGCGAGAGCTCGACGTGCTTCTGCTCCACCGTGAGCTTCTGGGTCGGGTAGCGCTTCGGCTCGACCGCGTAGGCGACGCTGCGCGGCGCGGCGCCGGGCGCGCGCACCGACAGCCGCTCGCGACCGGGTGTCGCAGCGAGCGGGATGCCGACCACGGCGATCCAGCGGCCGCCGGCGGCGCGCACCAGCACGCGCTCGGCGTCGCGGTACGCCGCCGGCGCCTGCGCACCGGCGGGCCCGAGGTCGACCAGTGCGACGCCGCCCGGCACCGGCCGCGCGGCGGGCAGCTCCACCGACGGTGCGGCGGGTGCGGCGGCTGCAGCGGGTGCGGCGGGTGCGGCGGGTGCGGCGAGCCAGAGCCCGGCGACGAGCGCGCGGGCGGCCTGACGCCGGGGACGGGGAACGCGGGTGGGCGACATCGGAACTTCGGGCGAGCAAAGGAGTCCAGTGTCGCACAGCCGCCGCGGTGGCGGCGCGCGGCCCCGGTGCCGCGCGCGCCGGTCCGTGCTCCAATGGCGGCCACGATCCGACACCGGAGACGACGATGCGCGACCCGAAATCCGACGCGGCGCCGGCCGGCGCCTTCTGCGGCGTGCTCAGCCCCGAGCAGCAGCGGGTGCTGCGCGAGCACGGCACCGAGCCGCCGCGCTCGAGCCCGCTCGACAAGGAGTACCGCACCGGGCGCTACTACTGCGTCGGCTGCGGCGCCGCGCTCTTTGAGTCGACCACCAAGTTCGACAGCGGCAGCGGCTGGCCGAGCTTCTTCTCGCCGCTCGCCGGCGCGATCGGCACGCGCACCGACCGCAGCTTCGGCATGACCCGCACCGAGGTGCACTGCGCCGGCTGCGAGGGGCACCTCGGCCACGTGTTCCCGGACGGGCCGAAGCCGAGCGGGCTGCGCTACTGCATCAACGGCGTGGTGCTGCGCTTCGAGCCGTCCGCCTGAGGCGGGCGGCCGCTCACGGCGGGGCGTAGCGCGCCAGCCAGTCGCGTACGGTCGCGTACCAGTAGAGCGAGTTCTGCGGCTTCAGCACCCAGTGGCTCTCGTCCGGGAAGTAGACCAGCTTGGACGGCACGCCCCGGTTCTGCAGGATGTTGAACAGCTCGAAGCCGTTGCCGACCGGCACGCGCATGTCGAGCTGGTTGTGGATGATCAGCGTCGGTGTGTTGAAGTTCGCGGCGTACAGGTTCGGCGACTGCGCCGCGAACTCCTGCGGCCGCTCCCAGAACTCGCCGTAGCGGCCCTTCTCGGCGGCGAAGTCGGCGGCGCTCTGCGCGTAGCGGTCGAACACCGCGGCGTGCGCCACCAGCGCCTTGAACGGCTGCGGCCTGCCGAGCAGCAGCGTCGCGAGGTAGCCGCCGTAGCTGCCGCCGCCGGCCACCAGCCGCTCGCGGTCGATCCACGGCTGTGCGGCCAGCCAGTCGGCGGCGCGGATCGTGTCCTCGTACGGCAGCGAGGCCCAGTCGCGGCTGATCGAGTCGGTGTACGCCTGGCCGAAGCCGCTCGAGCCGTGGAAGTTGTGCCACGCCGCGACGTAGCCCCAGCCCGCGAACACCTGCGCGTTCCAGCGCCACTGCCAGGTGTCGGTCACGCCGTTGTGCGGGCCGCCGTGCAGGATCAGGAACAGCGGGTACTTGCGCGCCGCGTCGAACTGCGGCGGCTTGATGACCCACATCTGCATCGGCGCGCCGCCCGCGCCCGGCACCGTCACGCTCTCGACGGCGCCGAAGTGCACGCCCCGCAGCAGTGAGTCGTTGAAGGCCGACAGCGGCGTGACGGCGCCGGTGCGCGGCTCGATGCGCACCAGCGTCGGCGGCTCGCTGAACGACTGGCGCAGCGCGACCACGACCGCCGGCCGGCCCGCGACCGCGAGGTTCGAGAAGTCGTGGGCGGCGGTCACCGGCCGCGGCGCGCGGCCGCTGAGGTCGAAGGCGTAGACGCGCACCGCCGCCGCGTCCTCGATCGAGCCGAGCAGACCCGCGGAGTCCGGCAGCCAGACGAGCCCCCCGACCGAGCGGTCGAAGTCCGGCGCGAGCGCGCGCCGCGCGCCGCTCCGGCGGTCGATCAGCACGAGGTGGCGCGTGTCGCCGTAGAAGCGCGGGATCGCCGCGCGCGTGTAGGCGAGCCAGCGCCCGTCCGGGCTGTAGTGCGGCTCGCCGTCGTCGGCCGGGTTGTCGGCGGTCAGGTCGCGCGCCGTGCCGCCGCCGACCGGCACCACGAACAGGTCGAGGTTGCGCGCCGCGCCGCTCGCGTCGACGTCGGCGACGAAGGCGATCTCGCTGCCGTCCGGCGCGATGTCGTAGGCGTCGTGGCCGGGCTCGCGCACGTCGAGGTGCCGGCCGCTGCCGAGCGTCGGCGAGAACGGCTCGCGGCCGTCGACGTCGGTCACGTAGACCTCCGGCACGCGGTCGTCGAGGAAGTGGTCCCAGTAGCTGAACGGCGCGTGCTCCCACACCCGCGCCGTCATCTTCGGCTCGTCGCGCTCCTGCAGCCGGCGCACGACCTCGTCGCGGCTCCTGAGGTCCGGCCAGACGCGCGAGATGAACGCGATGCGCCGCCCGTCGGCGAACCACTTCGGCGCCGCGACGCCGGTCGGCAGGTCGGTCAGCCGGCGGGCCTCGCCGCCGTCGGTCGGCAGCAGGTAGAGCTGCGGCTGGCGGTCTTCGGCGCGCTTGGCGACGAACACGATCCAGCGGCCGTCCGGGCTCCAGTGCGGGTCGCTGGCGCCGGCCGGCCCGGAGGTCAGCTGCCGCCCGCGGCCGGCGCCCGGCGTGGTCGGCAGCAGGAAGAGGTCGGTGGTGCCCTTGTTGGCCTCGACGTCGTAGCGGGTCGCGGGCAGCACCGCGCGCGTGCCGTCCGGCGACAGCTGCGGCGCGCCGAGGCGGACCAGCTTCCACATCGTCTCCGCCGTCAGCGCCTTCGGCGCCGCGGCCGCGTCGGCGCGCGCCGGCGCCGGCACGCCGGCGAGCAGCGCCGCGCACGCGGCGAGCGCCGCGCCCCCGCGGCCGGGGATCGACGGGTGCATGGGCCGCTCCTGGCAGGCAGAATGGCCGGGCATTCTGCGGCCGCCGCCGGCGACCGGCAAATGGTGCGCCACGGCAGGGAGCCGCGCCGCGATGGAGCTGGTCGCCGACGATCTGCACAAACGCTTCGGCGCCACCGCCGCGGTCGACGGCGTCTCGTTCGCGGCCGCGCCCGGCGCGATCCTCGGCCTGCTCGGCCCGAACGGCGCCGGCAAGTCGACCACGATCAGCCTGCTCGCCGGGCTGCTGCGGCCGGACCGCGGCACGGTGCGCATCGGCGGCCGGCCGCTCGGCGGCGACGCCGACCCGCTCAAGCGCCGGCTCGGGCTGGTGCCGCAGGAGCTCGCGCTCATCGAGGAGCTGCCGGCGCGCGTCAACCTCGAGATCTTCGGCGCGCTCTACGGCCTCGCCGGAGCGCTGCTCGCGGCGCGCGTCGCCGCGGCGCTCGAGCTGACCGGCCTCGCCGACCGCGCGCGCGACCCGCCGCGCGAGTTCAGCGGCGGCATGAAGCGCCGCCTCAACATCGCCTGCGCGCTGCTGCACCGCCCGGCCGTGCTGCTGCTCGACGAGCCCACCGTCGGCGTCGATCCGCAGAGCCGCAATGCGATCTTCGCGACGCTCGAGCAGCTGCGCGCCGCCGGCCACACGCTGCTGTACACGACGCACTACATGGAGGAAGTCGAGCGCCTGTGCGAGCGCGTCGTGATCATCGACCACGGCCGCGTGCTCGCCGCCGACACGGTCGCGCGGCTGGTCGCCGGCGGCGCGGCCGCGAGCCGCCTGACGCTCGAGTACGACGCGCCGCCGGACGCCGCCGCCCGCGCGGCGGTGGCGGCGCTGCCCGGCGTGCGCGGCGTCGAGCTCGCCGGCCAGACGCTCACCGTGACCACCGCCGACATCGGCGCGACCGCGCCGCGGGTGCTCGAGTGCCTGGCGGCGCGCGGGCTGTCGTGCCGGCACCTCGCGAGCGCGAGCGCCAGCCTCGAGGACGTGTTCCTGAGCCTCACCGGCCGCAGCCTGCGCGACCCATGAGCGCCCGCTGGATCGCCTGCCGCGCGCTGGTGCGCAAGGACGTGCTCAGCTTCGTGCGCGACCGCCGCGCGCTGGTCGTCAGCGTGCTGACGCCGATCCTGATCGCGGCCTTCTTCGGCTACCTGTTCGGCGGCGACCGCGACGAGGCGGCGCGCGGGCGGATGCCGGTGGCGGTCGTCGACCGGGACGGCAGTGAGGCGTCGCGGCAGGTGCTCGCCGGGCTGGCCGGCGAGCCGTCGCTGCGCGTCGAGGCGCTCGACGCGGACGGCGCCCGCGCGGGCGTGCGCGCCGGCCAGCTGCGGGTCGCGGTGCTGCTGCCGGCGGGCTTCGGCGCCGCGGCGCGGCGCGCGCTGTTCGGCGGCGGCGACAAGCCGGTGGTCGAGCTGCTCTACGACCCGTCGCAGCCGTTCGCGCGCCCGGTGGTCGAGGGCCTGCTGACGCTGCACGTCATGCAGGCGGTGAGCCGCGAGCTGTTCGCCGCGAGCGGCTCGACCGCGGCGATCGACGCGACCCTCGCGGACGTGCGCGCCAGCGCGCGGCTCGCGCCCGAGCGGCGCGCCGAGCTGACGCGGCTGCTCGAGGCGCTGCGCGAGTTCGAGTCGCACCCGCCGCCGGCGGGCGGCGCGGGCGCGCCGGCGCCCGGGCTGGCCGTGCCGTTCGGGCTGAGCGGCGTGCCGGTCAGTGCCGGGCCGCGCTACAACGGCTACGCGCACTCGTTCGCCGGCATGAGCGTGCAGTTCATCCTGTTCATGGGCATCGACGCCGGCGTCGGCATCCTGCTGCAGCGCCAGCAGGGCGTGTGGCGGCGGCTGCGCGCCGCGCCGCTGTCGCGCGGCCTGCTGCTCGGCGCGCGCTGCGCCGCGACCGCGCTGATCGCCGTCGGCATCCTCGCCGCCGTCTACCTGGTCGCGGGGCTCGCGTTCGGGGTGCGCATCGAGGGCAGCGTCGCCGGCTTCGTCGCGGTGGCGGTCGCGTTCGCGCTGTTCACGTCGGCCACCGGCCTGCTGGTCGCGGCGCTCGGGCGCTCGGTGCCGGCCACCCGCGGCCTCGCGACCTTCGTGGTGCTGCTGCTCGTGATGCTCGGCGGCGCGTGGGTGCCGTCGTTCGTGTTCCCGGCGTGGCTGCAGCGGGCGACGCTGTTCGTGCCGACGCGCTGGGCGGTCGACGGCCTCGACGCGATGACCTGGCGCGGCCTGCCGGCCGCGGCCGCGGTCGCGCCGGTCGCGGTGCTGGCCGGCAGCGCGCTGGTGTTCGCGGCGCTCGCGCTGTGGCGCTTCGACTGGGACGCCGACTAGCGGCGCAAAAAAACAGGCCGGGCACGGGCCCGGCCTGCAGCGGGCGCGGCAGGCTCAAGGGGGACAGAGCCTGCCGCGGTACCGTTCGCGGATCAGAAGCGATAGCCGATGCCGACGCCGAGCAGCCACGGATCGAGGTGCACCTTGGTGACCACGTCGCCGGTGTCCTTGATCTTCACGTCGCTGCCGAGCTGCACCCACTTGACGTCGAGGTTGCCGAACCAGTGGTCGTTGAACTTGAAGTCGGCGCCGACCTGCGCGGCGAGGCCGACGCTCGAGCTGTTGAGATCGAGCGGCGGCACCGCCGGTGCCTGCTCGTCGAGCGCGACGTCGGAGATGATCGTGTAGTTGACGCCGAGGCCGACGTACGGGCGGAACACGCTGTCGGGCATGAAGTTCCACTTCGCCGTCAGCGTCGGCGGCAGGTGCTTGAAGGTGCCGATGTCGCCGACGCCCTTGACCGAGACGGTCTGCGACTGCGGGTAGGTCAGCACCAGCTCGGTCGAGAAGTGCTTGGTGAAGAAGAACTCGAAGTCGATGTCCGGGATCCACTTCTTGTTCACTTCGACCTGGTCCGCCGGCAGCCCGAGCGCCGGGATCGCGTCCGACTTCTGCGCGAAGTCGAGGTAGACCGCGCGCAGGCGGATCATGAACGGACCCTCGTCGGCCTGAGCCGGGAGCGTCGTCAGGGCGCCGGCCGCGAGCGCGGCGCCGGCGAGGAGCGGGGTGATGAGTTTCATGTTGACTGCCTTGCGGGAATGGAAGCTCTGCTGGCGGGCAGTCTGAATGCTGCAGAGCGTCAGCGACATTCGCATTTGGGCCAGCCGCCGCACAGTCGCGTCGTGGTTAACCGCAGAGTCCCTTCGTGAAGGACACGGTCGCGTGCAGCCGCGCGCCCGGATCACAGGCCCGCTGAACGCCGGCTGAACCCCGCGCGCGCCGCGCCGTGCACGCGCCGAAGTGACTGAATTTCCCGCCTGTCGCCGCGTCGCGACGGCCGCCGCGGGCCGGGGCGTTGCGCCCGAACCTAGAATCCGCTCGGACCGCGGCACGGCCGCGCACGCAGGAGGACGCGCTATGAAAAGACCCATGCTGAGCGGGGTCGCGATCGGGGTGGCGGTGGCCGTCGCCGGCGCCGCGGCCGCGGGCTACGGCATCGCGGGCCGCCCGCAGCGCTACGCCGAGGTGCTCGACGTCAAGACCGTGGAGCGCACCGTGCACACGCCGCGCGAGGAGTGCGCCGACTTGAGCGTCGAGAAGCAGCGCCCGGTGAAAGACGAGCACCAGATCGCCGGCTCCGCGATCGGTGCGCTGCTCGGCGGCGTGCTCGGCCACCAGGTCGGCGGCGGCAGCGGCCGCACGCTCGCGACCGTCGCCGGCGCCGCCGCGGGCGGCTACGCCGGCAACCGCGTGCAGAAGAACCTGCAGGACAAGGACACGGTGCAGACGACCGAGCAGCGCTGCCACACGGTCGAGGACGTCAGCAAGGAAGTCGTCGGCTACGACGTGCGCTACCGGCTCGGCGACAGCGTCGACGTCGTGCGGATGAAGGAGCGCCCCGGCGATCGCATCCCGGTCCGCGACGGGCAGCTGCTGATCGGCGCCGGCGCCCCGGCCAGCGGCTGAGCGCCCAAAAAAATAGGCGCGCGGGGTTGCCGCGCGCCGAGCGAGTCACGAAGACTCAGGGAGTTTCAGTTGACGCGGGCGTACTGCGCGCCGGCGGCCATGCCCTTGTGCCGCGCCGTCAGGCGCGAGCTGTGCACGTCCTCGACGGCGCGGTCGAGCGCACTGCGCACGCAGGCGTCGTGCTGGCGCTGGGCGCTGAGGTCGCGGTTGTCGAGCGCGCCGCCGCAGGCCTGCTCGGCCGCGTGCCGCAGGCGCCCGTACAGGCGCTCGACGCCGGCGTCCTTGGTCAGGTCGAGATCGGAGTAGCTGACGCGCACGGCGTTCGCGTCGGCGCTGGCCGAGGCGAAGGCGGTCGAAGCCAGGAGCCAGCCGCCAAGGCCGGCGGCGATGATTGCGAGAGTGGGACGGGCCATGGGGGATCTCCGGGGGTGGGGGAATTCGCGCATCCTTCGGACAATAAGATGCACCGAGAATCGTTTCGGATACGGCCGCTCGTCGCGCCGCGCGGCCGTTTCGTCGCAGCCGCGCGCCGCGGCGCGCCCGCTTTGACTCGCGGCGCCGAATCCGTAACCTGACCGTCATGCCCAAGGCCGCCGACCGCCCCGTCGTCAACCTGCGCCGCGCGTACTTCGAGTGCCGCTACGGCCAGCTGCACGTGCGCACCTCGTTTCCGTCGACCGGCGGCTTCGATGAGCGCACGCCGCTCGTCTGCCTGCACGAGCAGCCGCGCTCGAGCCGCAGCTTCGGCGCGTTCCTGCCCGTGATCGGCACCGACCGCTCGGTGTACGCCTGCGACACGCCCGGCTGCGGCGAGTCGGACCCGCCGCGCGGCGCGCCGTCGATCGCCGACCTCGCCGCCGCGATCGGCGACTTCCTGGACGCGCTGCGCCTGCGCGAGGCAGACCTGTTCGGCGTCGGCGGCGGGGCCGCGATCGCCGCGGAGCTCGCGATCGCCCGCCCGCGCGGCGTGCGCCGCCTCGTGCTCGCGGCCGTGCCGCTCGTGGGCGGCGCGGCGCGCCCGGTCGCCGGGCCCTGGCCGGTGCCGCCGGCGGCGGACGGCAGCCACCTGCTCGCCGAGTGGCGGCGCAGCATCGCGGCGCGCGCCGGCGAGAGCCTCGCGGCGCTCGCCGCGGGCTTCGTCGAGGAGCTCGGTACCGGCCTGACCGCGCCGTGGGCCGAGGCGACCGTCGCGGCCTGGGCTGCGGCGGCGCGGCTGCCGCTCGTGACGCAGCCGGTACTCCTGCTGCGCCCGCGCGATCCGTCCGCCGGGTCGGCCGCGGCGGCGGCGCGCCTGCTGCGCTCGGCGACCGTCGAGGAGCTCGCCGAACTCGGCCCCGGCTACCTCGCGAGCGCGCCGGCGACGGTGGCGACGAGCGTGCGGCGCTTCCTCGACCGCTGAGCCCGCGCCGCCGGGTTGCGGCGACGCACAACTTACCCGCAAGATCGGCCGGTGAAGTCCGAATACCTCGAACGCATCCTGAAGGCGCGCGTCTACGACGTCGCGATCGAGTCGCCGCTCGAGCCCGCGGCACGCCTGTCGCGCCGGCTCGGCAACCGGGTGCTGTTCAAGCGCGAGGACCTGCAGCCGGTGTTCTCGTTCAAGCTGCGCGGCGCCTACAACCGCATCGCGCACCTCGCCAACGCCGAGGCCGTGCGCGGCGTGATCTGCGCCTCGGCCGGCAACCACGCCCAGGGCGTCGCGCTCGCCGCGCAGCGGCGCGGCATCCGCGCGCGCATCGTGATGCCGCGCACCACGCCCGACATCAAGCTGCAGGCGGTGCGCGACCTCGGTGGCGAGATCGACCTCGTCGGTGACGACTACGACGCGGCCTACGAGCACGCGCTCGGGCTCGCGCGCGCCGAGGGCCTGACCCTGATCCACCCCTTCGACGACCCCGAGGTGATCGCCGGCCAGGGCACGATCGCGATGGAGATCCTGCGCCAGCACGACGAGCGCATCGACGCGATCTTCGTGCCGGTCGGCGGCGGCGGGCTGATCGCCGGCATCGCCTGCTACGTCAAGGCGCTCTACCCGGACATCCGGGTGGTCGGCGTCGAGCCCGAGGACGCGGCCAGCATGCACGCCTCGCTGCTGGCCGGCGAGCGCGTGACGCTCGAGCGGGTCGGCATCTTCGCCGACGGCGTCGCCGTCAAGCGCGTCGGCGCCGAGACCTTCCGGCTCGCGCAGCAGTACGTCGACGAGGTGGTGCTGGTCAGCACCGACGAGACCTGCGCCGCGATCCAGGACATCTTCGAGGACACCCGCTCGATCGCCGAGCCCGCCGGCGCGCTCGCGGTCGCCGGGCTCAAGAAGTGGGTGGCGCGCGAGGGCGCGACCGGCCGCACGCTGGTGACGCTGAACTCCGGCGCCAACATGAACTTCGACCGCCTGCGCCACGTCGCCGAGCGGGCCGACCTCGGCCAGCTGCGCGAGGCGCTGGTCGCGGTCGAGATCCCCGAGCAGCCGGGCAGCTTCCTCAGGTTCTGCCGCACGGTCGGTACGCGCAGCGTCACCGAGTTCAACTACCGCTACCAGGACACGCGCCGCGCCGAGATCTTCGTCGGCCTCGCGCTCGCCGGCGGCGCCGCCGAGAAGGAGCGCGTGCTGCAGTCGATCGCGGCCGCCGGCTTCGGCGCCGTCGACATGAGCGACAACGAGATGGCGAAGCTGCACGTGCGCTACATGGTCGGGGGACCGGCGCACGGACTCGCGCACGAGCGCCTGTTCCGCTTCGAGTTTCCGGAGCGGCCCGGCGCGCTGCTCAGGTTCCTGACGGCGATCGGCGAGGCCTGGAACATCAGCCTGTTCCACTACCGCAACCACGGCTCGGACTACGGCCGGGTGCTGGCCGGCATCCAGGTGCCGCCGGCCAGCGAGGCCGAGTTCCTCGGCCACCTCCGGGAGCTCGGCTTCAACTTCGTCGAGGAGACCGGCAACCCGGCCTACCGGATGTTCCTCGGCGGCTGAGGGCGAGCGGCCCGCGACGCGACCCCCTTGCGCCCGATGGTGCATTCGCGAGAAGGTTCGGCATCCCGTCCGCGCCGCGGCGCGGGGGACTCGCACGACACGACGGCTTTTCTTTGAGGAGTTGCCATGGCGAAGCGCAAGAAGAGCAAGGCGAAGGGGAAGGCGAAGCCCAGGAAGGTGAAGAAGGCCAAGACCAGGAAGGCGGCAACCCGCAAGGCGGCCGCGCGCAAGGTCGTGAAGCGCAAGGCCAAGAAGCCCGCCAAGCGCAAGGCCGCACCGAAGAAGAAGGCGGCTGCGGCCAAGGCCGCGCCGGCGGCGCCCAAGGCCGCCCCGGCGCCGATGGCCGCGCCCCGACCGGCACCGAAGCCGGCCCCGGCTCCGGCCCCGGTGGTCCGGCCCGTGCCGGCCCCGATGGCGGCACCGGCCCCGGCGCCCGCGCCGGCCCCGGCCCCGGCGCACATCGCCGAGCCGCTGCCGGTGGCCTCGGATCCCGGCAAGGAACCGAGCGGCACGCTCTAGGGCGCACACGGTGCAGCGTGCGGCCGGTCGCGCCCCGGGGCGGCCGGCCGCACGTCGTCTTCGGGGTCGCGAAATCCCCCGATCCAGGGCTTTCGAGGACCGATGAGCTACCGGCCCCGCCGTCGACCGCGGCACGCGACGATCGGACTGCGCGGCCTGACCCACCACCTGACGCGCTGGGGGCCGGACGCGGCGCAGCCGCTCGTGTTCCTGCACGGCTGGCTCGACACCAGCGACACCTTCCAGTTCGTGGTCGACGCGTTCGAGCGCGAGCACCCGATCGTGGCCCTCGACTGGCGCGGCTTCGGGCGCAGCGGCTGGCAGAACGGGCCGTACTGGTTCCCGGACTATCTCGCGGACCTCGACGCGCTGCTCGAGGAGGTCGCACCGGGGACGCCGGCGACGCTGGTCGGCCACAGCATGGGTGGCAACATCGCGTGCCTGTACGCGGGCATCCGGCCCGAGCGGGTGGCGCGCATCGTCAACCTCGAGGGCTTCGGCCTCGCGCGCACGCGCGCCGAGCAGGCGCCGGAGCGCTACCGCCGCTGGCTCGACGAGCTGCGCGCGCCGCCGTCCTTCTCGACCTACGAGAGCCTCGACCGCTTCGTCGCGATGCTCGCGCGCCGCAACCCGCGCCTCACCCGCGAGCGCGCCGAGTTCATCGCCGCGAGCTGGGCGAAGTCGCTGCCGGGCGGGGCCTGCACGGTGAGCGCGGACCCCGCGCACAAGCTCGTGAACCCGGTGCTGTACCGGCGCGAGGAGGCGGAGGCGGTGTGGCGCGCGGCGACGGCGCCGACGCTGCTGGTGCTCGGCGGCCGCTCGGAGTTTCGCGCCCACCTCGGCGAGGACGGCACCGACGCGTACTTCCGCTCGATCTTCCCGCACCTCTCGATCGCGACGCTGCCCGAGGCCGGCCACATGATGCACCACGAGGAGCCGGAGGCGGTCGCGCGCCTGATCGAGTCGTTCCTGGCCGGGCCCGGCGGGTGACCCTCGCCGGCGCACGCGGCGGCCGGCCGTGGGCCTGACGACGCGCCCGCCGGGCGCGGCAGGCGGCGCCGGCGTCCCGGAGCTGCCGGCGCCGGTGCCGCACGAGCTCGCGGCGCTGGTCGAGGAGCTGCGCACGCTCGCCGGCGCCGCCCCCGGCACGCCCTCCTTGCCGCCGCTGCCCGGGCTCAGGGGCGCCGCGCCCGAGCTCGCGCTCGCGCGCTGGTTTCGCAGCGTGCTCGAGCCCGGCACGGTCGCGCCGCCGGCGCTCAGGGAGCTCATCGAGCGGGCCGTCGAGCGGCTCGGCGCGGCACGCCCGCCGGCTGCGGCTGGCTCGCGTCCGCTCGAGAACGCGCGCGACGCGGCGCTGCGCCTCCTCGGCGCCGCCGCCGCCGAAACCGGCCCTGGCCAGGGCGCCGCGCCCGCGCCGGCGGCGCCGGGTCCCGCGGACCTCGCGCTCGCGCTGCGCGTGCTCGCCGAGGAGGTGCGCCGCGCCGTCGTCCTCGAGCTCGGCAGCGAGCCGCCGTACCTCGCCCCGCCCGCCGCGGCGGAGGACCCGGGCAACGCCGGGGCGGCGCTGCTCGGCTGGCTGCGCGCGGCCGCGGCGCGTGCCGGGGTGCCGCTCGGGGCGCTGGCGCCCGCGGTCGAGGCCGGCGCCGCGAATGCCCGCGCGCTCCTGCCGCAGGCGGCGGGCGCGGGTGCCCTCGCGGCCGCACTCGAGGCGGCGCGCGCCGTGGTCGCGCGCGGTCTCGGCGCCGCGGGCGCCGCGGCGGCGACCGCCGCGCCCGGGCCGCTCGCGGTGCTGGTCGCCGAGATCGCGACCTCGGCCGGCGAGCGGCTCGCCGCACTCGCGCCGCCACCTGCGGTCAGCGAGGACCCGGCGCAGGCGGCCGAGGCGCTGCTCGGCTGGCTGCGCGCCGCGGCCGTGCGCGGCGGCGCGGGTCCGCCCGCGCTGAGCGCGGCGGTGGCCGAGGGCACCGAGCGCGCGCTCGCCTCGTTCGCGGGCGCCGGGGCCGATCCCGCGGCACGGGCGGCCATCGAGCTCACCCGCGCCTGGATCGACCGCGGGCTGGCGGCCGGCACGCCGGCGGGACCGCCGGCGCTCCTCTACCGGCCCGACGTCCCGGGACGGCCGGCGGGCGGCCCCGGGCGCAGCCGCCCGCGTGACGGCGGCGAACGGGTGCTCCCGATCGGTGCCGAGGAGCGCCCGCCGGGTGGCCGCGGACGGCCGGGTGGCGAGCCCAGGCCCGAGGCGGCGGCGGAGCCGGCCGCCGAGAACCCGACCGAGGGCCCGATGCAGTGCATCCGGCGCTGCGTCGACGCGCTCTACGCGGGCGACGGCGCGGCCTTCAGCGCCGAGTGGCTGTTCCCGGCCTGCTTCTGGGTCGACGGCCGCTGGCTCTGCTGCGCCGACGAGGCCGAGCTCGCGGCGCTGCAGGAGCGGCTGTTGCGCGCCGGCCGCGAGCGCGGCGTCGTCACGGCACGCCTGCTGCTCCTGCGCGTCGACCCGGTGAGCGAGGCCGCGGCGCTCGTGCATGCGCTCATCGGCGAGGCGCGCGCCGACGGCAGCCTCGTCCGCGAGGCGCAGGTCCTGTACACGACGCTGCGCAGCGCGGGCGGCTGGCGCGTGGCGGTCGCCATCGCCAGGTAGCCGTGCGCCGGGCCGCTATAATCGGCGCGGCCCCCATGCCGAACACGGACGCTCCTTGAACGCCGCCGCGCCACCGCCGGGCCCGGGCACGCTGCGCGCGGTGCTCGCGCACCACTCGTTCACGCGCTTCCTGCTCGCGCGCTTCGCCGGCTCCTTCGCCGTGCAGATGCAGACCGTCGCGGTCGGCGTGCAGGTCTACGGCCTGACCCACGATCCGCTCGACCTCGGCCTGATCGGCCTGTCGCAGGTGGTGCCGTTCCTGCTGTTCGTGCTGATCGCCGGCCAGGCGGCCGACCGGCTGAGCCGCAAGCGGATCGTGGTCGCGTGCTTCGCGCTGCTGCTCGCCTGCTCGCTCGCGCTCGCGTGGCTCACGCACGCCGGCTTGCGGGCCGCCTGGCCGGTGTTCGCGGTGATGGTGGTGTTCGGTACCGCGCGCGCCGCGATGGCGCCGGCGAGCCAGGCGCTGATGCCGAACCTGGTGCCGATCGCGCTCTTTGGCAACGCGGTCGGCGTCAACTCGGCGATGTGGCAGGTCGCGACGATCGCGGGGCCGGCGGTGGGCGGTGCGCTCTACGCGCACGCGGGCCCGGGCGCCGTGCATGGCGCGGTTGCGGCGCTCTTGGCGCTCGCCGTGGTCGCGACCGCCTCGATCCGCTCGCCGGCGCAGGCGCCGCCGGCGGAGCCGCCGAGCTGGCACACGCTGGTCGAGGGGCTGCGCTTCGTGTGGCGCCGCCACACCGTGCTCGGCGCGATCTCGCTCGACCTGTTCGCCGTGCTGTTCGGCGGCGCGACGGCGCTCCTGCCGGCCTACGCGACCGACGTGCTCGGGGTCGGCGTCGAGGGGCTCGGCTGGCTGCGCGCCGCCCCCGGCATCGGCGCCGGGATCATGGCGGCCGCGCTCACCGTCTGGCCGATCAGCCGCCACGCGGGCCGCGCGATGTTCGCGGGCGTCATCGTGTTCGGCGTCGCGACGATCGTGTTCGGCCTGTCGCACAGCTTCCTGCTGTCGCTCGCGGCGCTCGCGGTGCTCGGCGCCGCCGACATGATCAGCGTCTTCGTCCGGCACCTCCTCGTGCAGCTCGAGACGCCGGATGCGATGCGCGGCCGGGTCGGCGCCGTGAGCTGGATGTTCATCGGCGCCTCCAACGAGCTCGGCGAGTTCGAGTCCGGCGTGACCGCCGCGTGGTGGGGCCTCGTCCCGGCGGTGGTCGTGGGCGGTGCCGCGACGCTCGCCGTCGCGTGGGCGTGGACGCGCTGGTTCCCCGAGCTTCGGCGCCTCGACCGCTTTGCGGGCGCTTGACGCTCAGGGCGGGACTGTATATTCATACAGTATGGACCTCCCGATCAAGGGCCGGGGCGCGCCGAGCAACCGCAGTTCGCGCTTCCTGAGGCTCGCGACCGACCGCTCGCCCGAGTTCGTCGACGACGCGCCCGCCGACGAGGCGCCGCCGCCGCGCCACCCGGCGACCCGGCTGCACATCGACGCGACGCGCACGATCATCAGCCGCAACGACTCGCCCGACGTGCCGTTCGGCCAGTCGATCAACCCGTACCGGGGCTGCGAGCACGGCTGCGTGTACTGCTTCGCACGCCCGAGCCACGCCTACCTCGACCACTCGCCCGGCCTCGACTTCGAGACGCAGATCTACGCCAAGCCAGACGCCGCGCGGCTGCTCGACGCCGAGCTCAGGCGACCGGGCTACCGGCCGGACACCATCCACCTCGGCGCGAACACCGACCCCTACCAGCCGCTCGAGCGCGAGGCGCGCATCACGCGCCAGATCCTCGAGAAGCTGCTCGAGTTCGGCCACCCGGTCACCGTGCTGACCAAGGGCGCGCTGATCGAGCGCGACCTCGACCTGCTCGGCGCGCTCGCCGCGCGCGGCCTCGCGCGCGCCGCGGTCAGCATCACGACGCTCGATTCCGGGCTGAAGCGCACGCTCGAGCCGCGCGCGGCCTCGCCCGCGGCGCGGCTGCGCGCGGTCGCGGCACTGGTCGCCGCGGGCGTCCCGACCTCGGTGCTGGTCGCGCCGGTGATCCCGGCCGTCAACGACCACGAGCTCGAGGCGATCCTCGAGGCGGCGCGCGCCGCCGGCGCGCGCCGGGCCGGCTGGATCCTGCTCAGGCTGCCGCGCGAGTTGCGCGAGCTCATGAAGGAGTGGCTCGCCGCGCACCGCCCGCTCGCGGCGGCGCGCGTCATGAGCCTCGTGCGCGGCACGCGTCGCGGGCGCGAGTCGGACCCGCGCTTCCACGCGCGGATGCGCGGCGACGGCGCCTACGCCGAGCTGATCGAGCGGCGCTTCGCGGTCACGGCGCGGCGCCTCGGCCTCGAGCAGGGCCGCCAGGCGCCGCTCGACACGAGCCAGTTCCGCGTGCCCGCGGCCGGCGGCCAGCTGGCGCTGCTCTGAGCGCGTCGCCGCGAGGCGACCGGGCGGGCCGCGAAGCCGCGGAATCAGGGTGCTATAGTCGGGCCGAGGTTCCCCCGCGCCCCGCGCCCCCTGCGCCCCTGGAGCCGCCGTGAGCCCTACCTACACGAACCATCGCGCCCGGATGGCCGCCGCCGTCGGCGCCTGTGCACTCTTGCCGGCCTGCATGACCGCGAAGCTCGACGAGAACCGGGTCGCGCCGATGCACATCGCGAGCGGCGAGCGCGTCGTGATCCTCGCCAAGCCGCAGGTGGAGGGCACCGGCGCCGAGCAGGACTTCATGGACTGCGTCGGCGGCAAGCTCGCGCACGGCGGCGACGGCCTGAGCGTGTTCGGCAACGAGGAGTTCCAGAACACGATGTATCCGTGGTTCGAGCCGTCGGTGGCGCCGGTGCATGCCGAGAACGTCGCGGCGCTGCTCGAGCGGCCGAAGGTGTCGCGGCGGCTCGAGGAGACGGGCGTGCGCTACATCGTCTGGCTGGACGGCAACACCCGCAAGACCGACAGCGGCGGCAGCCTCGCCTGCGCCGCCGCGCCCGGCATGGCGGGCTGCTTCGGGTTCGGCTGGTGGGAGAAGCAGTCGGACTACCAGGCGACGGTCTGGGACCTCAAGAACGCGAAGTCGGCGGGCTCGGTGAGCACCAACGTCACCGGCACGTCGGCGATCCTCGGGCTCGTAGTGCCGCTGCCTTTCGTCGCCCGCGTCCAGAACACGGCCTGCGACCGCATGGCGGGGCAGCTCAGGACCTTCCTGAAGGGCGGCGACCCGTCGGTGGTCGACACGGGTTCCCATTGAGGGGACCGGCGGTCAACAGGCCGACGGGATCGGCGTTGACCTGAACCTCCGGCCGGTTCGGGAATCCAATCGTCGCAGGGCAGTGGCAGGGCCGTGATGGGGAGAGACAGTCAGATGAAGGGGCGCCTGGGTGACCGTGCGATCGCGACGGCGCTGGCTCTCGTCGCCGCGCTCGCGCTCGCGGGCTGCCCCCAGGACAAGTCGTCGAGCTCGAGCTCGAGCTCGAGCTCCAGCTCGAGTTCCAGCTCCAGCTCCAGCTCCAGTTCGAGCTCGAGCTCGAGTTCGAGCTCCACCTCCGGCTCGCAGGGATCTTCCGGGTCTGCGGGCTCATCCGGCTCTTCCGGTTCGTCCGGTTCGTCCGGTTCGTCCGGCTCGAGCGGCAGCAGCGGGTCGGCCGGGTCTTCGGGGTCGGCCGGCTCGTCCGGCAGTGCCGGGTCCGCGGGAACGACTGGCGGCTCGTCCTCGCCGGCGGGGACTGCGGGTGCCGGCGGTGCGCCGATGTCGCTGCCGGCGTCCGACAGCGGCGCCGGCGGGGCATTCTCGCTGCCGTCGAGCGGCGGCGCGGCGGGGTCGGGCGGTTCGAGCGCGGGATCGGCCGGCGCGGCTGGTGCGAGCGGCGGCGCGAGTGGTGGCGCGAGTGGCGATACGAACGGCACCGCAGGCGCAGGTGCCAGCGCCGGATCCGGCACGACCGGGACGTCCGGTACGACCGGCAAGGGAAGTGACTCGGGTGCGGCCGGCGCAGGTGCAACGGGCGGCGCGCCAGGCGGCGCAGCTGCGGGAGCCGGTACCGCCGCATCGTCGGGAACCGCCGGCGCGGGCGGCGGTACCAACACAGGCGGTGGCGCCTACGGTGGTGCGAGCGCGGGCGCAGCCGGCGGCTCGACCGGGGCCGCGGGCGGCGCGCCGGGTGGCGCATCCGCTGGTGCAGGAGGTGGCGCGGGTGGTGGCTCGACCGCAGCGGGCGGCGCGAATCCGGGTGGCGCAGGTCCGGGCGGTGCGTCCGCCGGCGCGGGCGGCGGCGCTGCCGGTGCCGCGACCGCCGCGGGCGGCGCGGGCCCCGGCGGCAGCGGCGGTTCCCGCGCGGGCGCCGGCGGAACGGCCGCAGGAGCCGCGGGCGGAACCGCGGGCGGGAGCGCCGGGGGCAGCACGGGCACGGGCGCGGGTACGGGCTCGGCGACGGCGGGCGCAGGCGGCGGCGGCAAGGCGGGCGCGGGGCCGGGCAGCAGCCCCGGGGACGGGTCCACACCCGCCGAGCGACGCGAGCAGATCTACCGGCGGATCGACGAGACGCTCGGCACCTTTGATGGCAGGATCAGGGCCGAACAGGACGCGATCCTCGCCGATCGTAATGCACATGGAGGCGAAGGTGCCGGATCCGGCGCCGGCACCGGCGCGGCGGATGGCAAGCAGGGCGCCTCCGGAGGCGCCGGTGGCGGCGACAAGGGTGATGCGGCCGGGAAGGGCACCAAGGGGCAGGGCGGCAAGGCCGGCGGAAATGGCCCGGCCGGTACCGCCGGCGGTGCCGGCGGGGCGGACGGCGGCGCGGGCACCGATGACTCCGGCGCCGTGCGCTCCGATCGCCAGGGCGCGGCGCGCGCGTCGGTCGTCGGTGGCGGCGGCGCGGCGCCGGCCGACGTGCCGGACGGCCGCGACGACGACATCGTCGCGCGCCAGATCCGCGAGGCCGCGATGAAGGAGACGGACCCGGAGCTGCGCGACAAGCTGTGGGACGAGTACCGCAAGTACAAGAAGGGCAAGTAGGCCGCCGACGGGGCGCGATGACACCGCCATGATCCCAAGTCACCGACTGCCGCATCCGTCGCGTCGCGCGCGCTCGCTCCTGCCGGCGGCGCTCCTGCCGGCGGCGCTGCTGCTGCTGCTCGCCGGCTGCATGGTGCAGGAGACGCGCCCGCAGCCGAAGCTCGCGGCGGTGCAGGCGACGCACGAGATCCCGGCCGACCAGCTGCTCGACGTCGGCGTGCGCCTGTTCGACCCGGGCGTGCCGAAGGACATCGAGGAGCATCCGGAGAAGGGCGAGAAGGTCAGGATCAACCCCGAGATCCGCAAGGCCGAGGCCCGCTACCTGCCGACGCTGCTGCGCGCGACGCTCGAGGGCACCGGCGAGTGGGGTGCGGTGCGGGTCGTGCCGCAGAAGGCGCTGCTCGACGTCGACGTCGACGGCAAGATCGTCGAGTCGACGGGCTACCGGCTCGCGCTCGACATCTCGGTCAGCGACGCCACCGGCCGGCACTGGTTCTCGAAGCACTACCAGCGCGACGCCGACACGAGCACCTACCGCGACGGCGCCCCCCGGGACCGCGATCCGTTCCAGAACATCTACGTCGAGATCGCCAACGACATGCTCGCGTTCCGCGAGCACCTCGCCGCGGCCGACCTCGCCGCGATCCCGCGCACCACGCGGCTGCGCTTCGGCAACGACCTCGCGCCGGCGGCGTTCAGCGACTACCTCGCCAAGGACCGCCCGCGCGAGGGCAAGCCCGAGTACCGCATCGTGCGCCTGCCGGCCGACGACGATCCGGTGGTCGAGCGCGTCGATCGCATCCGCCAGCGCGACGCGGCGATGGTCGACACGGTGAGCGAACACTACGGCGCCTTCGCCGAGAAGCTCGCCGATCCGTACATCGGCTGGCGGCGCTCGACCTACGACGAGATCGACGCCGAGGAGAAGGCCAAGCGCGAGGCGACCACCCGCAAGCTGCTCGGCGTCGGCGCGATCATCGCCGGCATCGCGCTGCCGAACATGTGCGGCGGCGCGCCGACCTACGGCAACTACGTCTGCAGCGGCGGCGAGGCGCTGGTGCGCGCCGCGGCGGTCAGCGGCGGCGTGATGGCCGTGATCTCGGGCTTCGAGAAGGGCAAGCAGGCGCAGATCCACACCGACGCGATCAAGGAAATCACCGGCTCCTTCCAGAGCGAGGCGGCGCCGGCCGTGGTCGACGTCGAGGGCCGCACGCTCAAGCTCACCGGCAGCGCCGAGGCGCAGTACGCCGAGTGGCGCCAGCTGCTGCACGACCTCTACCAGGAGGAGACCGGCATCGTCGCCGACCCGGCCTCGCCGGACGGCGGCCGGGCCGCGGCGCCGGCGGCCGCACCGGCGGCGGCACCGCCGCCGAAGGACCCGAGCTGACCGGGCCCATGGCGAGCGTGGGCCCCGGTGACCGCCTCGCGGCGCGCCTCGTGCTCGTGCGCCCGCTCGGCGGCGGCGCCGGCACGGCGGTGTGGCTGGCCGAGGACCTCGAGCGGCGGGTGCGCTGCGTCGTCAAGATCGCCGCCGGCGCCGAGGCGCGGCGCGTGCTCGCGCGCGAGGCCGGGCTGCTCGCGCGGCTCGCGCACCCCGGCATCGTCGCCTGCGACGGCACGCTCGAGGATGGCGAGCGCCTGCTGCTGCTCACCGAGTACCTGCCCGGCGGCGACCTCGGGGCGCTTTGCGGCGGCGCCTGGCCGCAGGCGATCGCGGCGCTCGGGCCCGCGCTCGCGGGACTCGCGCACGCGCACGCCGCCGGCGTCGCGCACGGCGACCTCAAGCCCGCCAACCTGGTGCGCGCCGCCGACGGCGGCGCGCGGCTCGTCGATTTCGGGGTCGCGGCCGCGGCGCTCGAGGGCCTCGCCGCGCGCGGTTCGCCCTACTCGCGCAGCCCGGCGCAGTGGCAGGGCCAGCCGCCGGCACCGGCCGACGACCTGTGGGGGCTCGGCGCGCTGCTCTACCAGCTGGTCGCCGGCGCGCCGCCCTACTACCCGGCGGTGGACGCCGCGCGCCTCGCGCGCGAGCCGCCGGCAGCGCCTGCGGGCGCGCCGCCGGCGCTCGCGGCGCTGATCGTGCGGCTGCTGTCGCCGCAGCCCGCCGCACGCGGCGAGCTCGCGGCGGCGCGCGCGACGCTCGCCGAGCTCGCCGCCACGTCCGCGCCGGAGCCGCGGCCGCGGGCGCCTGCGCCGGCGCCGCCGCGGCCGCTGCCGGCGGCCGGCTGGCAGCCGGCCGCCGCGGTGCAGGCGCCGCCGGGCCCCGCACCGCGCCGCTCCGCCGCGCTCGTGATCGGCCTGCCGCTCCTGCTGGCGGCGGTCGTCGGCGTGTTCGTCGTCCTGCCGCGCTGGGCGCGCGAGCACCCGCCCGAGGTCGCCGTCGTCGCGAGCGCGCCCTCGCCGATCCTCGCCGCGCGCGAGGCCGCCGCTCCCAAGGCGCTGCCCTCGACGCCCGAGGGCCTCGCCGACCTCGCCCGCGCCAAGACCGGCGCCGAGACGGCGCGCGCCGCCTTCGAGGCGGCGCGCGCGCCGCTCGCGGGCGAGCACGCCGAGCTCTGGGGCGGCGCCGAGCTGGCGCGCATGAACGGCAGCGCGAGCGACGCCGAGGCGCGCTACCACGAGCGCGACTACGCCGCGGCCGCGGCCGCCTGGGCGGTGGCCACCGAGCTCGTGCCGCGCATCCGCGCCGGGCGCGCGCCGGCGCTGGCAGCCGCCCTCAGGGACGGCCGCGCCGCCTTCGAGCGCGCCGACGCCGCGGCCGCGACCGCGGCCTTCGAGCGCGCGCTCGCGATCGAGCCGGCAAACGCCGTCGCGCGCGCCGGCCTCGCCCGCGCCCGGCGCCTCGACGAGGTGATCGCGCTCTGCGACGCGGGCGCCGCGCTCGAGCGGCAGGGGCAGCTCGAGGCCGCCGCCGCGAAGTACCGTGCGGCGCTGGCCGCCGACCCCGCGACCGGCGCCGCCAGCGCGGCGCTCGCGCGCCTCGCCGCGCGCGGTCGCGCCGACGCCTTCGCGCAGGCCATGGCGCAGGGCCAGAAGGCGCTCGCCGCCGGCGACCGGCCGCGCGCCCGCGCCGCCTTCGAGCACGCGCTCACGATCCAGCCGGGCGCCGCCGAGGCGCAGGACGCGCTCGCCCAGCTCGCGCTCGGCGACCAGGCGGCGACCATCGCGCGCGAGCGCGCCGCGGCGGACGCGGCGGTCCGCGAGGAACGCTGGGCGGACGCGGTGCGCGCCTACGACGCGGCGCTCGCGCTCGACGCGACGCTGGTGTACGCGCAGTCCGGCAAGGCGGTGGCCGAGCCGCGCGCGGTGCTGGCGGCGCGGATCGACCGGCTGCTCGCGGCGCCCGCGCGGCTCGAGTCGGAGGAGGCGCGCAGGAGCGCGCGGGCGCTCGCGGCCGAGGCCGAGGACACGGCGGCGGCCGCCGGCGCCGCGCCGGTGCTGCGCCGCCAGCTCGCTGCGCTCCAGCATGCGATCGTGCTGGCCGAGACGCCGGTGCGTCTGACGCTCGTCTCGGACAACCTGACCGAGGTGGTCGTGTACCGCGTCGCGCGGCTCGGCACCTTCGCGGCACGCGAGCTCGAGCTGCTGCCCGGCCGGTATACGATCGTCGGGCGTCGGGCCGGCTATCGCGACGTGCGCCGCGAGGTGGAGGTCGCGCCCGGCGCGGAGGCGCCGGCACCGGTCGACGTCCGCTGCCTGGATCCGATCTGAACCGCGAAGCGAGCCCTTGCGCCGGTACCACCTCAGCTCCCCGCTCGGACAGCAGCCGCTCGCAGCCGCCGACTTCCCGCTGTCGATCGGCGGCGCCGGCGCGCGCATCGTGGTGCCGGGCGTCGCCGACGGCGCGCTGGTCGCGCTGATCGGCCTCGACGGCGCGGAGCCCTACCTGCAGCCGGTGGCGGGCGAGGCCGCGCCGCGCGCGGGCGGCGCGCCGCTCGCCGAGTCCGTCTGGCTCGCCGACGGCGAGCGCTTCGAGGCCGGCGAGGCGCGCTGCCGCGTCGAGGCGCCGGGCGAGGACTGGACGCTCGTCGTCGAGCACGCCGGCGGCGACAACGCGACCGAGCCGCCCGCCTACGCCGAGGGCGCGGCACCGGCCGAGCCCGAGGACGTGCCGGTGCGCCAGGCGCTCGCCGCGGTCCGCTTCGAGGCGCCGCAGGCGGGCGCGGCCGCGCCCGGTGCGGCACGGCGGCGCATCGATCCCGCCCGCGTCGCGCTCGCGGCGCTCGCGCTCGCCGCGATCGGCGTGCTCGCGCTCCTGATGGCCGCGAGCGCGGTCACGGTGCGGGTCGCGCCCGACCTGCCGCCGGACCGCGCGCGCTTCGCCGGTGCGCTCATCGACCTGCCGGTGGCCGGTCACCACCTGGTGCTGCCCGGCGCCTACCGGCTGCGCGTCGAGAAGCAGGGCTACGTCGCGGCCGAGATCCCGGTCCGCGTCACCGGCAGCGCCGGCCAGCGCTTCGAGGCCGCGCTCAGGAAGCTCCCGGGGGTGCTCGCGGTCGACACCGGCGGCGTCGCCGCGACCGTGAGCGTCGACGGCCGCGCCGCGGGGGCGCTGCCCGGCGAGCTGACGCTCGAGCCCGGCACGCGCACGCTCACGATCGAGGCGCCGCGCTACGCGCCGGCCACCGAGCGGGTCGAGGTCGAGGGGCTCGGCCACCGCCAGCAGCTGAGCGTGCGCCTCGCGCCGCTGTTCGCGGCGGTGCGCATCGAGTCGGTGCCGGCCGGCGCCGCGGTCGCGGTCGACGGCGTCGCGCGCGGCACGACGCCGCTGACCGTGGAGATCGACGCCGGCCGGCGCCTGGTGACGCTGCGCCACGAGGCGTTTCGCGCCTGGGAGTCGCCGATCCTGGTCAAGGCCGGCGAGCCGCAGACCGTCGGCCCGGTCACGCTCGGCCTGCCGGACGGCCGGCTCGTGGTCACGAGCGAGCCGTCCGGCGCGGACGTCAGCGTCGCCGGCAGCTACCGTGGCCGCACGCCGCTGACGCTGCCGCTCGCGCCCGGCACCGCGCACGAGGTGCTCGTGACCCGCGCCGGCTACGCCGCCGCGACCCGCAGCGTGCGGCTCGAGCCGAGCGCCACCGCGACGCTCGCCGTCGCGCTCGTGCCCGAGCTCGGCGAGGTCGAGATCAAGGGCGAGCCCGCGGATGCCGAGCTCTACGTCGATGGCCGGCCGGCGGGCCTCGCCAACCAGCGCCTGCGGCTCACCGCGATCGCGCACCCGATCGAGATCCGAAAGTCCGGGCTCGAGCCGTACCGGACGACGGTGACGCCGCATCCCGGGCTCCTGCAGGCGGTGAACTTCGTGCTCAGGACCGCGGCCGAGCAGAAGCTCGCGCGCTTCCCGCTGCATCTTCGGACCGCCCTCGGGCAGGTGCTCAAGCTGCTGCCGCCCGGGACGTTCACGATGGGCAGCCCGCGGCGCGAGCCGGGCCGCCGCGCCAACGAGCCGCAGCGGCCGGTGGAGATCCGCCGCGCCGTCTACCTCGCCGAGAAGGCGGTCACCAACCAGGACTTCCGCGCGTTCAAGCCGGACCACCTGAGCGGCGCCTACCAGCAGGAGACGCTCGACCTCGACCTCTATCCGGTCGCCAACGTCTCCTGGCAGGAGGCCGCCGAGTACTGCAACTGGCTGTCCGCCAAGGAGGGCCTGCCGCCGGCCTACGCCGCGACCGGCGGGCGCCTGGCGCTCGCGCGACCGGCGACCACCGGCTACCGGCTGCCCACCGAGGCCGAGTGGGAGTACGCGGCGCGCTGGACCGGCGCCGGCAACGACCGCAAGTACCCGTGGGGCAGCGCGCTGCCGATCCCGGCCCGGGCCGGCAACTTCGCGGACGCCCGCGCGGTCTACCTGCAGGGCCACGTGCTGCCCGACTACGACGACGGCTACCGCGTGGCGGCGCCGGTCGGCAGCTTCGCGCCGAATCCGCTCGGCTTCTACGATCTCGGCGGCAATGTGCTGGAATGGACCTCGGACTTCTATACCGTGTACCCGGACGCCACCGCCACCACGGTGGACCCCACCGGGCCCGCGGACGGCGAGTCGCACGTGATCCGCGGTGCGAGCTGGCTGACGGCGAACATCGCGGAGCTGCGGCTCGCCTGGCGCGACTACGGCACGAGCGGCCGCGCGAACCTCGGCTTTCGGATCGCCCGCTATGCGGAGTGAGGCACGATGAACCAGTCCCTGCTGTTGCGATTCGCAGCCCTCACCGCTGCGGCGCTGGTGCTCGCGGGCTGCGGCGAGGTCCGCGCCGCCGATCCGCCCGCCGCGACGCCGCCCGCGCCGGCGGCGCCGGCCAAGGACGCGGCGACGCCGCCGGCCAAGGACGCCGGCGCGCCGGCGGCCGGCGCCAAGGGCGCCGACGGCAAGGCCTCGCCGCTGCACTTCGAGCCGACCGAGAAGACGCGCGCCGACTTCGAGGTCTCGTTTCCGACCGACATCTGACCGACCCCGGGGGAGCGCGGCCCGCGCCGTGAACGCAAGACGCATGAAGAAGAACCGCTCCGAGTTCATGTACGAGCTGTACGCGCTGCTCGCGGTGATCCTCGTCATCCAGGGCTTCTACACCGCCGTGGTCCGGCCGCGCGCGGTCGCGATCCTCGCCGCGCAGCAGGCCGCGATGGCCAAGGACCCCGAGTACGTGCCCGAGCGCACGCTGTGGGTGATCGCCAAGGACTACGAGCAGGAGGTGTGCGTGATCCTGTCGCTGTGGGCGGTGATCGTGATGGCGCTGCGGGCCCGCACCGCGACCCGCGCCCGGCGGCTGCTCGACCGCGACCTGCTGCACCTGCCGGAGGGCATGCGGGTGCTGCCGGAGGACTCGCGCGAGTACCTGCGCCAGCTCGAGGGCGTCGACGAGCACACCCGCGGCATGCTGCTGCCGCGCGCGCTCTTTACCGCGCTCGAGCGCTTCGGCGCGACGCGCAGCGTCCAGGACGCGAGCGCCGCGGCGCGCAACACCTGCCAGATGGAGAACGAGCGGCTCGACTCGGAGCTCGCGATGGTGCGCTTCGTCGCCTGGGCGATCCCGGCGCTCGGCTTCGTCGGCACGGTGCGCGGCATCGGCGAGTCGCTGCAGCAGGCGCACCGCGCGATCGAGGGCGACGTCTCCGGCGTCACCGCCGGCCTCGGCGTGTCCTTCAACGCGACGCTGATCGCGCTGACGCTGTCGATCGTCGTGATGTTCTTCCTCCACCAGCTGCAGCTGCTGCAGGAGCGGCTCGTGCTCGACACCGAGAACTACGTCGACGAGCGGCTGCTGCGGCACCTGCACGTGCGCTGAGCGCGATGGCGGCCGCGGCCTACTCGCTCGAGCTCACCGGGGCCGGGCTCGTGCTGCTCGGCCCGGCGGGCGTGGTCGCCGCGCCGCCGGCCTGGGCCGGCTTCGAGGGCGCGACGGTCGTGACCGGCGAGGCGGCGCGCGGCCGGGCGCGGCTCGCGCCGCTCTTCACCTCGAACCGCCACCTCGAGGAGCCGGGCACCGAGCCGCTGCCGCGCCAGCGGCCGGCGGTGCGCTCCAACGCCGACCTCCTGTACGCGCAGCTCGCCGCGCTCGCGCCGGCGCTCGGCGGCGAGCCTGCGGTGCTCGCCGTCTCGAGCGCGTACACGCTCGCGCAGCTCGCGCTCGTGGCGGCGGTCGCCGACGCCGCCGGGCTCGGCGTCGCGGGCCTGGTCGACGCCGCGGTCGCGGCCTGCGCCGACCTGCCGTCGACGCCGCGCGCGCTGTGCCTCGACCTCGAGATGCACCGCGCGGTGCTGACCGAGCTCCACCGCGGCGAGACGCTGCGCCGCGGGCGGGTGGACATCGCGCGCGGCCTCGGCCTGCGCGCCTTCGAGGACCAGGCGGCCGGCTTCGTCGGCCGGGCCTTCGTGCGCGCGACGCGCTTCGACCCGCTGCACCAGGCGGCCAGCGAGCAGCTGCTCTACGACCGCCTGCCGCTGTGGCTGGCGGCGGTCGCCGGCGGCGAGACCGAGGTGGTGCTCGAGCACGCCGGGCTCAGGCACGAGACGCGGCTCAGGCTCGCCGAGTTCGCGGCGGCGCTCGAGCCGCTCGCGGCGGACGTCGCGCGCCTCGTGAACTCCGCGCGCCGCGCCGGCGAGCCGGTGACGCTGTACGTCAGTGCGCGCGTCGCCGCGGTGCCGGGCCTGGTCGCGAGCCTGGCCGCGATCGGCCAGTGCGCGCTCACCGAGCTCGGCGCCGGCGCCGCGGCCGAGGGCGCCCGGGCGCACGCCGCCGAGATCGCCGGCGGCGCGCTCGAGTTCGTGACCGCGCTCGCCGGCGCGCCGGCGGCGGCGGCGGCCGCGGCCGCGGCCGAGGGCGACGGTCGCGCGCCGACCCACGTCATCTGCCAGGGGCGCGCCTACGCGCTCGGCCCGGAGCCGCTGACGGTCGGCCGCGGGCCCGTCGGCGCGCGCACCATCGTGCTCGCGGGCGCCCTCGCCGGCGTCTCGCGCAGCCACTGCCGGCTGCTCGCGAGCGGTGCCGAGGCGGTGCTCGAGGACCTGTCGGCCTACGGCACCTTCGTCAACGGCGGCCGGGTCGCGCGCCGCGCGCGGCTCGCGACCGGCGACCGGATCCGGGTCGGCACGCCGGGCGTCGAGCTCGAGCTCGTGCGCCTCGAGGAGTGAGCCGCCGTGGCGCGCCGCAAGTTCGACGTCTTCAGCATGTCGTTCCTCGACGCGATCTGCTGCGGCTTCGGCTCGGTGGTGCTGATCTTCATGCTGATCACCGCGCAGGGCAATTCGCACGTCAAGAAGGTCACCGACGACCGCCGCTCGGAGGCGCTCTTGGTCGAGCAGCAGCGGCTCGACGCGCAGAAGAACCTCGCCGAGCTCAGGAACTCGCTCGAGGTG
This sequence comes from Steroidobacteraceae bacterium, assembly GCA_035524595.1. GTDB lineage: Bacteria > Pseudomonadota > Gammaproteobacteria > Steroidobacterales > Steroidobacteraceae > CAIKZZ01. Next base: position 34,143 of record DATKOP010000029.1, read on the forward strand.
CTCGACAGGGCCAAGGTGACCACCGCGGGGCTGTCGGAGCGGGTGCTCGCCGAGCTCGAGGCCGCGAAGCAGGAGCTGGCCGAGTCCGAGAACGAGACGCTGGCGCGGCGCGCCCGGCTCGAGCAGCTCAAGGCCGACATCGCCTCGCTCGAGCAGAGCGCCAAGCGCCTCGAGGACCAGGCCGCCAAGCCCGGCGGCGGGGCCTCGGTGCACGGCTTCAAGGGCACCGGCGACCGGCTGTACCTGACCGGCATGCGGGTCGGCGGCCAGCACGTGCTGATCCTGGTCGACGCCTCGGCGAGCATGCTCGACGAGACGCTGGTCAACATCCTGCGCATGCGCAACATGTCCGACGAGAAGAAGCTGCGCTCCGAGAAGTGGCGCCAGGCGGTCTCGATCGCCGACTGGATCTCGACCCAGATCCCGACCAGCGCCCAGTTCCAGATCTACACCTTCAATACGCGCCCGGAGCCGCTGGTCGAGGGCAGCGCCGGGCAGTGGCTCAAGCTCGACGGGCCGACGCTCGAGAAGGCGCTGAACCGGCTCAGAAAGATCGTGCCCAGGGACGGCACCAGCCTCGAGAACGCCTTCGCGGTCGCCAAGCAGCTGAACCCGCAGCCCGACAACCTGATCCTGATCACCGACGGCCTGCCGACGCAGGGCGCGCAGCCGCCGACCAAGAAGCTCGCCGACGGCGACGACCGGCTGCGGTTCTTCGAGCGCGCGATCGCGGCGCTGCCGAAGAAGCTGCCGGTCAGCACCATCCTGCTGCCGATGGAGGGCGACCCGGCCGCACCGAGCGCGTTCTGGAACCTGGCCAAGGCGACGCAGGGCTCGTTCATGGCGCCGTCGCGGGACTGGCCGTGAGCGGCCGCGGCGCAGCGGAGGCCGCGTGAGCCGCGCCGCGACCGCCTCCGGCGGCGTGCGCGGCAGCCGGCGCCGCGACCGCGACTTCCAGGTGTTCAGCATGTCGTTCCTGGACGCGATCTGCTGCGCCTTCGGCGCGCTGATCCTGATCATGGTGCTGGCGCAGGTCGGCCGGCCGAAGGTCATCCAGGCGATCGACACGGACCTGAGCGGCCTGATCGCCAAGGACGAGGCGACGCTCGCCGAGCTGCGCGGCGAGACCGAGCGGCTGTCGCGCGACCTGCTCGGCCGCAAGGAGCAGGTCGCCGAGCTCAAGGACAAGGTCGCGCGGCTGCAGGGCGAGCTGTCGAAGATCAAGGGCCAGTACCACGCCTCGAAGCAGGACGCGGCGGTCGCCGCCGAGCTCGAGGGCAAGCTGTCGGCGGCGCAGCAGACGCTGACCTCGGAGATGGAGCGCCTGCTCGGCCAGAACTTCAAGCGCGCCAAGGACGCGCCGATCGGCGGCGTGCCGGTCGACAGCGAGTACGTCATCTTCCTGATCGACACCTCGGGCTCGATGCAGAGCTACAGCTGGGGCCTCGCCAAGCAGAAGCTGCGCGAGGTGCTGGAGATGTACCCGCACCTGAAGGGCATCCAGGTGATGTCCGACCAAGGCTACTACATGTTCGCGGAGTACCGCGGCAAGTGGATCCCGGACACGCCGGCGCGGCGCAAGGCGATCCTCGACTCGTTCAACGGCTGGAACGCGTTCTCGGCCTCGAGCCCGGCCGAGGGCATCATCACGGCGATCCGCACCTTCTGGACGCCGGAGCACAAGATCAGCATCTACGTGTTCGGCGACGAGTTCACCGGGCCCTCGATCCAGCAGGTCGTCGACACGGTCGACCGCATCAACCGCAACGACCAGACCGGCGAGCGCGCGGTGCGCATACACTACATCGGCTTCCCGCTCGACCCGCAGTACCCGCAGTTCACCAACATCCGGCTGGCGCAGCTGATGCGGATCATCTGCCAGCGCAACGGCGGCTCCTTCGTCGGGCTCGTACGCTAGCAGCAGGAGGGGGACGGTGGTGCACGGCGGGCGGATCCTGGCGGTGACGGCGGCAGCGGCGGCACTCGTCGCGCTCGCCGGCTGCGGCGGCGTCAAGGTGCAGGCGGAGACGCAGCTGCCGCGGCCGCTGGTCGACGAGCTGCCGCTGCGCGCCGGCCTGCACTTCAGCCCGGAGTTCCGCGCCTACGAGGTGCACGAGAAGCGCTGGAGCACGCAGTGGACCGTGACCCTCGGTCCCGGGCACGTCGCCGCGATCGAGCGGCTGGCGAAGGCGATGTTCGCCGGCGTCGTGCCGGTGCCGGAGCTCGCCAAGCCGCCGGCCGGCCTCGACGTGATCCTCGAGCCGCGCTTCGAGGAGTACTCGTTCCTGACGCCGCGCGACGCCGGCGCGGAGATCTTCGCGGTCACGATCAAGTACCGGATCAACATCTACGATGGCCAGGCGCGGCTGATCGACTCGCTGGTGCTGACGGGCTTCGGCAACGAGCTCGCCGGCAGCCTGTCGAGCAGCGCGCCGCTCGCGGTCGCGACCCGCAAGGCCATGCGCGATGCCGGCGCCAAGTTCGCGGCGGAGTTCCCCGACCAGCTCGTGATCAGGAAGCTCGCCCGCCACGAGGCCGTCGAGCCGATCGCGACC
>DATKOP010000030.1:0-17708 GCA_035524595.1 Steroidobacteraceae bacterium
TTGAGCTGGCTCATCGGCGGCATCACCGAGTTGTAGGTCTTGCCGTTGACGGTGACGGGACCGGTCAGGCCGTTCAGCACGATGCCGATCGCGCGCTTCAGGTCGGCCATCAGGAAATCGGACTTCGCGAGCGGCGGGAACACGCCCTCGAGACCCTGGCCGGTGGCCTGGTGGCAGACCGAGCAGGTGCCGGCGAAGAGCTTCTCGCCCGCCTGCTGCTGCTCGGCCTTCGTCAGCTGGCCCCGGGCGGCGGCGGCGGTCGCGGTCTCGACCGCCTTCGAGTCGGGCGCGGCCTTGTCGCCGAGGTAGACCGAGTCGACCTCCTTGCCGGAATAGATCGCCTTGTTCTCGGGGCCGTCGATCTTGAGGATGCCGAGCGCGCCCTTGTTGAAGGCGCGGAACAGCGAGTGGTCGACCAGCACGTAGCTGCCCGGCACCTCGAGGTGGAACTCCGCCATCGCCGCGCCGCCCGCGGGGATCAGCGTCGTCTGCACGTTCTCCTGGAAGCGGGTGCCGCCCTCGAACCAGACCTTGTCGAAGATCTCGCCGATCACGTGGAAGCTCGAGACCAGGTTCGGGCCGCCGTTGCCGACGAACAGCCGCACCGTCTCGCCGACCTTGGCGCGCAGCGCCTTGTCGCCGATCAGCGAGCCCTCCGAGCCGTTGAACAGCACGTAGGTCGGGCGCTCGTCGATCGCGCGCTGCATGTCGAAGGGCTGCAGGCCCTTCTCGCGGTACTTGCCGACCGTGTAGAAGTCGCCCTGCATCACGTAGTACTCGTGGTCGACGGGCGAAAGGCCCTCGGGCGGCTCGATCAGGATGAGGCCGTACATGCCGTTGGCGACGTGCATGCCGACCGGCGCGGTGGCGCAGTGGTAGACGTAGATGCCCTGGTTCAGCGCCTTGAAGGTGAACTGCGACTCGTGGCCGGGCGCGGTGAAGCTCGAGGCGGCGCCGCCGCCCGGCCCGGTCACGCCGTGCAGGTCGATGTTGTGCGGCATCTTGCTGTCGGGGTGGTTCTTGAGGTGGAACTCGACCGTGTCGCCCTGGCGCACGCGGATGAAGCTGCCCGGCACCGTGCCGCCGAAGGTCCAGAACGTGTAGCGCACGCCCTCGGAGATCTCCTTCTCGACCTCGCGGACCTCGAGGTCGACGATCACCTTGGCCGGATAGAAGCGGTGCACCGGCGGCGGCACGTTCGGCGGCGAGGTCAGCACCGCGTGGATCGGCGCGCCCATCGGCGGCCCGAAGTCGCCGTGCACCGAAGCGGCGCCGTCGGCCGCCGGCTCGGCGGCGACCGCGGGCAGCGCCGCGGCGAGCAGCGCCGCCAGCAACAGGGAAGGAACTGTGCGCATCATGATCAGGCCTCCGCAAGCAGGGCGCCGACGGGCCCGCCCCGCGAGCGTACGCGGGGCCCCGGCGGCGGGCATCGGGGAGTTCCACGCGCGGGATCCGGTCGGCCACGGGGCCGCAAGTCGGCACCGGCAATTGTGCGCGCCGGGCCCGGGGCGCTCCTTGACCCAGGTCAAGCGGCGCCGGCCGGCGGGATAGTGGCTTGCCGCAGGCCGCGGGCGGCGGCCCGCCGCGGCCTCAGGCGCCGGCGCGCAGCCGGGCGGGGTCGGTGAGCTCGATCTGCCGGCCGTCGACGCGGATCGCGCCGGCGTCGGCGAGGCTCCTGAGGATCCGCGACAGCGTCTCGGGCTTGATCGCGAGCCGCGAGGCGAGCAGCTGGCGCGACTCCTCGAGCGTCACGGTCGCGGGGCCCGGCGCGCCGGCCGGCGCGAGCGCGAGCAGGTGGCGCACCAGCCGGTGCGTCGCGCTCTCGAGCGTCAGCTCCTCGATCTCGCGGATCCGCGCGTGCAGCCGGCGGCTGAGGTCGGCCAGCAGCCGCAGGCAGGTGTCGGGGCTCGAGCGCAGCAGCGCCAGGAAGTCGGCGGTCGCGATCGCGATCAGGCGGCTCGGCTCGAGCGCGATCGCCGCCAGCGGATAGCGCGGCGCCTCGACGAACATCAGCGCCTCGGCGAAGCTCTGCCCCGGGCCGAGCCGCTCGACGACCTTCTCCTCGCCGGCGCGCGACTGCAGCGCGAGCTTGACCTCGCCCGCGAGCACGACGAAGAAGTGCCGCGCCGGCTCGCCGCGCTGGAACAGGATCTGCCCCTCGGCGAGCTCGACCGGCGCGGCGTCGGCCGTGACGCGCGCGAACTGCGCCTCGTCGAGCGCGCCGAACAGGTAGTGCCCGCGCAGTGCGTCGCCGAGCTGCGCGTCGCGAGCCGTCATCGTCGCGCCCCCCTGGCCGGCGCCGGCGCTACCACTGGCCGCTGTTGGGCATCGACTTCCAGGGCTCGGCGGGCGGGCGCGCGCCGCCCTTCTGCAGGAGCTCGATCGAGATGTTGTCCGGCGAGCGCACGAACGCCATGCGCCCGTCGCGCGGCGGGCGGTTGATGGTGACGCCGGCGCGCTGCAGCCGCTCGCACAGCGCGTAGATGTCGTCGACCTCGTAGGCGAGGTGGCCGAAGGCGCGGCCGATGCCGTAATGCTCCGGGTCCCAGTTGTAGGTCAGCTCCACCTGCGCGGCGTGGTCGCCCGGCGCCGCCAGGAAGGCGAGCGTGTAGCGGCCGGCCTCGTAGTCCTTGCGGCCGACCAGCTCGAGGCCGAGCTTGTTGCAGTAGAAGTCGAGCGACGCGTCGAGGTCGGTGACGCGGACCATCGTGTGCAGGTATTTCATCGCGGCTCCCCGGGGCGTGGCTCATGATGCCGCGTTCGCCGCGCGCTTTCATCTGGGCGGCGGGCGCGTGTGCTAGGCTTTTTGCACCGCGCCACGCCCCGCCCCGAGGATCCCCGCCGTGCACCCGCTGCGCCTCCTGCCGCTCGCCGCGGCCGTGCTGCTCGCCGGCTGCGGCGCGCCCGCGGCCACCGGCCTCGCGACCGCCGCGCAGGCGGACGCGATCCTCGCCGAGCTCAGGGACGTGCGGCGCCTGCTCGCCGAGCAGCGGCCGAAGCCGGCCGAGGCCGAGGCCGCGCCCGCCAAGGTGCGGCTCGACGACGTCGCGCCGAACGTGATCGGCGCGGCCGGCGCGCCGGTGACGCTGATCGAGTTCACCGACTACCAGTGCCCGTTCTGCAAGCGCTTCCACGAGCGCAGCTGGCCCGAGCTCAAGGCCCGCTACGTCGACACCGGCAAGGTGCGCTTCGTGGTGCGCGACCTGCCGCTCTCGTTCCACGCCGAGGCGCTGCCGGCGGCGATCGCGGCGCGCTGCGCCGGCGAGCAGGGGCGCTTCGCCGAGGTGTTCGATGCGCTCTTTGCCGCGCCGCAGCTCAGCGCCGAGGTGATCCGCGCCGTGGTCGCGCGCGCCGGCGTCGCGGCGCCGGCCTACGAGCGCTGCGCCGCCGGCGAGGCGGTGCGCAAGGCGATCGAGCTCGACGGCGCCGAGGCCGAGCGCCTCGCGATCAACGGCACGCCCGGCTTCGTGCTGGCGCAGAGGAGCGGCACGGCGCTCGAGGGCACGCTGCTGCTCGGCGCGCAGCCGACCAGCGTCTTCAGCGCGCGGCTCGATGCGCTGCTCGCCGCGCCGCCGGCGGACTGAGGCCGAGGCCGGCCGGGCTCAGAACATCTCGGAGGCGTCCGGCGGCGCGGTCGGGCCGCGGCCGCGCGAGACGATGTGCTCGCCCGTGATCATCTCCTCGTAGCACTGCCCCGGCCCGACCATCGGGTAGACGCCCGCGTCCGGGTCGATCAGCACCTCGAGGAAGGCCGGGCCCTTGAAGCCGATGAAGTCGGCGATCACGCGCGGCACGTCGGCCTTGCGCTCGAGGCGCTGCGCCCACGGGAAGCCGTCGGCCTGCGCCGCCTTGACGAAGTCCTTCTTGTGCAGCGACTTGTCGCTGGCCGACAGCCGCCCCTTGAAGAACAGCTTCTGCCACTGCTTGACCATGCCGTCGCCGAAGTTGTTGAGCACCACGACCTTGATCGGCAGGTCGTAGGTGGTGACGGTCTCGAGCTCGCCGAGGTTCATGCGGATGCTGGCGTCGCCGTCGATGTCGATCACGAGGCGCGACGGGTGCGCGAACTGCGCGCCGATCGCCGCCGGCAGGCCGAAGCCCATCGTGCCCATGCTGCCGGAGGTCAGCCACAGGCGCGGGCTCTTGAAGTCGAAGTACTGCGCCGCCCACATCTGGTGCTGGCCGACGCCGGTCGAGATGATCGCCTCGCCGCGCGTCAGGCGGTTGATCTCCTCGATGACGTAGTACGGCTGGATCAGCGCGCTGTCACGGTCGTAGTTCATCGCGTGCACGCGCTTGAGCTCGGCGCAGTGCGCGTGCCACTTCGACCAGTCGCGCTCGAAGCCGTGCAGCCGGCCGTACTCGGCCAGCGCCACCAGCGCCTCGCCGAGCAGCCCGACGTGGCTCCACTGCACGCGCTTGACCTTGTTGATCTCCGAGGCGTCGATGTCGAAGTGCGCGATGTGCCGCGCGCCCTTCGCGAACTTCATCGGCACCGCGGCGACGCGGTCGTCGAAGCGCGCGCCGACCGCGATCAGGAAGTCGCAGTCGTCGACCGCGTAGTTCGCGAACGCGGCGCCGTGCATGCCGAGCATCCGGAGCGCGTGCGGTTGGGTGGTGTCGACCGCGCCGATGCCCATCAGCGTGGTCACGGCCGGGATCCGGAACGCGTCGGCGAAGGCGCGCAGCGCCTCGGCGGCGTTGGCGTTGATGACGCCGCCGCCGGCGTAGATCAGCGGCCGCTGCGCCTCGCCGAGCATCGCGTAGAAGGCGCCGAGCTCGCGCGCGCCGAGGCGCTGCGCCTCGAGCTGCGCCAGGCGGCTGCGGTAGCCCGGCACCGGCAGGCGGCCGTGGCCGTGGAAGGTGCCCTGCCAGTTCTGCACGTCCTTCGGCACGTCGATGACGACCGGGCCCGGGCGGCCGGTGCGCGCGATCTCGAAGGCGGTGCGGATCGTCGCCTCGAGCCGCAGCGGATCCGTGACCAGGAACACGTGCTTGGCGACCGAGCCCATGATCGCCGAGACCGGCGCCTCCTGGAACGCGTCCGAGCCGATCGCGGCGCTCGGCACCTGGCCGCAGATCACGACGATCGGCACCGAGTCGGCCATCGAGTCGCGCACCGGGGTCACGGTGTTGGTCGCGCCGGGCCCGGAGGTGACCACGCAGACGCCGACCCGGCCGCTGGCGCGGGCGTAGCCGGCCGCCATGAAGCCCGCGCCCTGCTCGTTGGCCGGCACGATCAGCGGGATCTGGCGGCGCCGCTGGTCGCGGTTGTGGACGAAGATCGCGTCGTAGGTCGGCAGGATCGCGCCGCCCGAATAGCCGAACACGACGTCCACGCCCTCGTCGGCGAGCACCTGGACGATCATTTCGGCGCCGGTCATGGTCCGCCCGGCCAGCGGATGGGAGCTCGTCCCGACTACTTCGTGGCTTGGTCTCACGGCACTTCGGTCCCCGTCGTCGCAACCGAGAGTAGCAACGGCGCGCGACGCCGTCTATGCACTGCAAAAAGAACCGCGCTATGCTGCAAAACCCCTGTACGAACCTTCGGTTACCCGCATGCGCCACATCGTCGCGATCCTCTTGCAGAACGAGGCCGGGGCCCTCGGCCGGGTGGCCGGGCTGTTCTCGACCCGCGGCTACAACATCGAGTCGCTGTCGGTGGCACCGACCGACACGCCGACCGTGTCGCGCCTGACGCTGGTGACCACCGGCAACGACGCGGTGGTGGCGCAGATCGTCAGCCAGCTCCGCAAGCTCGTCGACGTGGTGCTGGTCGAGGACCTGACGCGCGGCGACCACTTCGAGCGCGAGCTGCTGCTGCTCAAGCTCAGGGTGGGCGCGGCGCAGCTCGAGGCCTTGACGGCGCTCGTCACGGAGGCGGCCGGCCGCATCCTCTCGGGCGCGCTCGCGAACTTCGTCATCGAGCTCACCAGCAGCGAGGCGCAGGTGTCGCGCTTCCTCGCCCAGGCCTCGCAGTACGGCGAGGTGCTCGAGGTGGTCAGGAGCGGCGCGCTCGGCATCCGCCACGGCACCGCGACGGTCACGCACGTCTCGGCGGCCTGAGCGGGCCGGCGCGACCCGCGGCCGCGGCCAACCCTCAGGCCGGCAGCAGTGCCGCGAGCGCGGCGCGGATCTCGGGCGGCACCGGCACCACGCGCCGCGTGTTGCTGTCGACGTAGACGTGCACGAAGCGGCCGAGCGCGCAGGCGTCCTCGCGCCCGGTGCTGAACAGGCCGATGCGGTAGATCACGCTCGAGTTGCCGAGCTTCTCGAGCACGAGCCCGGCGTCCACCGGCTCCGGGAACGACAGCTCCGCGAGGAAGCGGCACGAGGTCTCGGCGACGATGCCGATCGCCGGCAGCCTGCGGATGTCGGTGCCGGCCGCCTCGATCAGGTAGCCGTTCACCGCGGTGTCGAAGTACGAGTAGTAGACGACGTTGTTGACGTGGCCGTAGCTGTCGTTGTCCATCCAGCGCGTGGTGATGCGCCGGAAGGCCCGGTAGTCGGCCCGCCGCCGCGGCTCGCTCACCGCCCGGCCCCGCGCACCAGCGGGTTCGGCTGCGGCTCGGCCACCCGCGTCAGCGTGCTCCGGTCGGTGTGGTGGAAGGGCTCCGCCTGGCCGCGGACCTGCAGCAGCGTGTCCTCGTCGTACGACCAGCCGCCGTCCGCCTCCAGCGTCACGACGATCCGGTACGCGAGCGTCGTGAACGCCGACTCGAGGAACGGCTGCGAGACGATGCCGTTGACGGTCGTGCCGCGCCGCGCCTCGAGCTCGAAGCGGGTCGCGTCGGGCGCGGCGCGGCCGGTGGCGAGCACGCTCTGGCCGCGCGGGATCGTCAGCGTCTGGTACAGCGTGCCGGTCGCCGGCTCCCACAGCCAGTAGCCGACCTGGTCGTGGTAGGTGGCGCGCTCGCCCGGCTTGATCACGTGCTGGTGGTAGCGCAGCCCGTAGAGCAGCTGCGGCCCGTTGGTCTGCGGGTCGATGGGCTCCAGGTCGATGGTCTCGATGTAGGCCGCGGTCTCCGGGCCGTCGGGCTTCGGGTTGACGTCGACGCCGCGCGTGCCGCGCCAGCGGCCGGCGAGGCGCCGCAGCGGGCCGAGGTTCGCGAGCGTGTTGCCGTCGACGTCGGCGGGCTCGGTGTAGATGTCGTCGCCGTACGGGGAGGTGGCCATGGTCAGAACTTGTCCTGTGTTTGCACGGTGATCTCGACGCGCTTGATGCCAGGCGGCGCGTCCAGAGCGTACGACAGATCGATGTGCACGACACTACCGAGGCCCGAGCGCACGTTGCCGAGCCTGAGGCCGATGCCGATGTCCTTGAGCAGCCCGAGCGGCTCGGCGCCGGTGAAGTCGCGGCCCCAGGTGCGGCCGGCGTCGAAGAACACCGCGCCGCCGACGCGCACGAGGCGCAGCGGGAACCAGTCCGAGTACATCCGGTGCTCGAGCGTCAAGAGCGCGCTCGAGGTGCCGCCCTGGAAGCGCAGCGGATAGCCGCGCAGCCCGTTGTCGCCGCCGAGCAGCAGCTGCTGCTCGGCGTCGAGCTTGTAGGTCACGGTGCCGGTCAGCATCGCGTAGAAGAGCTGGTGCGGGGTCAGCCGGTCGTAGTAGCGGGCCGTGCTCGTCAGGCTGACGTTGTGCGGGCTGCCGTCGTCGAGCCGGCCGGCGAAGGCCGCCGTCGCGTACAGCTCGTGCTGGCTGGCGAAGCGCCACGCCTGCTGCGCGGTCAGCTGCGTCAGCAGCGAGCGGCCGTGGCCGCCGAAGGCCTCGCTCGAGTAGCCGAGCTCGGCGTACAGCGCGCGGCCGAGGAAGCGGTCCTCGGTGCGGCCGATCAGGTCGAAGTTCTCGCCGGTCTCGTAGCGGTTCTCGACCGCCTGCCAGCCGAGCCACGGGTAGGAGAACAGCCGGTCGGCCGGCAGCGACAGCGGCGGCGGCGCGCCCGGCCACGGCTCGAACGACGCCTGGTCGTAGCGCACGCCCGCGTACCAGCGCTGCGTCCAGCCGTCGACCAGGCCCCTGGACCAGCCGTAGTAGACCTGGTCCAGCCGGTGCTGCTCGCCGAGCTGGTCGGCGACCACGCCGTTCGAGTAGCGCTGCACGCGGCTGGTGCCGTCGAAGTAGTTCAGGCCGTACGAGCTTCGGGTGTCGAGCGAGTAGAACGGCCGCGCGAGGCTGAGCGACTGCACCCGGCCGTCGCTGTTGTCGGCGTACTGCATCCCGAGCTGCCACCACTTGCCGAGCAGGTTCGGGTCGTTGTAGCTGAACAGCGTCGAGGTGCGGTCGACGTCGTGCGAGCGCGACACCGCGAGGTCGGTGCCGAGGCCGAACAGGTTCTGCTCCTCGAGGCCGATCGCGCCGCGGTTCTCGCCGCCGGAGCGGCCGTACTCGATGCCCGGGTCGAGCGTCCAGACGTCGCGCACGGTGACCGAGACGTCGACCGTGTTGTGCTCGGCGTCGTAGCCGGTCGGCACGACCCAGGCCTCGCTGAGGTAGCGGCGCGAGCGCAGGATGCGCTCGGTCTCCTCGAACTTCTGCCGCGACACCGGCTCGCCCTCGGCGAACAGCAGCTGCGTGCGCACCGTGCGCTCGCGCGTCTGGATGTGCAGCTTGTCCGCCAGCCGGTACAGGCCGTTGTCCTCGCGCGGGTCGTCGAGGTTGAAGATGTCCTCGCGGTGGATCGCGATGTGGCGGATCGTCGCGCCGCGCTGCTCGAGCTCGGCGAGCGCGGGCGTGCCGGCCGGCACGACCGCGGTGGCCGGCCGCTCGACCGCACGGGCGGCCCCGGCCGCGAGCAGCGCGGCGCCGAGCAGGACGCCGGCGAGCCTTCGACCGCGGCGGGTCAGGGGATCAATACCGTCGAGCCGGTGGTGCGGCGCGCCTCGAGGTCGGCGTGCGCGCGCGCCGCCTCGGCGAGCGGGTAGGTCTGGCCGATCCGGATCCGGACCGCGCCGCTCTCGACCACCGCGAACAGCTCGCGCGCGGCGCGGTTGAGCTCGCCCTTGGTGGCGATGTAGTGGAACAGCGTCGGCCGGGTCAGGAACAGCGAGCCGCGCCTGGAGAGCTCGAGCGCGCTGAACGGCGGCACCGGACCCGAGGCGTTGCCGAAGGTCACCATCAGCCCGAGCCGCCGCAGGCAGTCGAGCGACGGGAAGAACGTGTCCCGCCCGACCGAGTCGTAGACCACCGCCACGCCCTTGCCGGCGGTGAGCTCGCGCACCCGCGCCACCAGCTCCTCGCGCGGCGTCACGATGACCTCGTGCGCACCGTGCTCGCGCGCGACCGCGGCCTTGGCTTCGCTGCCGACCACCGCCAGCACGCGCGCGCCGAGGGCGCGCCCCCACTGCAGCAGCAGCAGGCCGACGCCGCCGGCGGCGGCGTGCACCAGGATCGGGTCGCCGCGCTTGACGCGGTAGGTGCGCCGCAGGAGGTAGTGCGCGGTCAGCCCCTTCAGCATCATGCCGGCCGCCTGCGCGTCGGTGATGCCCGGCGGGATCCGCACCAGGCGCTCGGCCGGCACGTGGCGCGCCTCGGCGTAGGAGCCCGGGCTCGACAGCACGTACGCCACCCGATCGCCCGGACGGTAGGCGGCGACCTTGCTGCCGACCTGCTCGACGACGCCGGCCGCCTCGCGGCCGAGCGCGGCGGGCAGCTTCACCGGGTAGAGGCCGGTGCGGTCGTAGACGTCGATGTAGTTGACGCCGATCGCCGTGTGCCGGACGCGGACCTCGTTGCGCTTCAGGCGCGGCAGCTCGATCGGCGACCACTCGAGCACTTCCGGTCCGCCGTGGGCGCGCAGCAGCATGCCTCGTGTCATGGGACCTCCGTGGATCGGCCGTGGAATCAGTCTACCAGCCCGCTCCCGCGGGCCGCGCTCAGGGGCCGAGCGGCCCCGCGGCGATCGCGAGCTCGGCCACCGGCCGCCCGCCGACGAGGTGCTCGACGACGATGCGCTCGAGGTTGTCGGGCGTGCAGTCGCGGTACCACGTGCCCTCGGGATAGACGACCGCGATCGGGCCGTCGCGGCAGACGCGCAGGCACACCGCCTTGGTGCGCAGGATGCCGCCCTCGACGTCGACCTCGCGCAGCTCCCGCAGGCGCTTCTTGAGGAAGGCCCACGAGGCCTCGCTGGCCTCGTTCGGCGCGCACTTGCCGCCGCCGACGCACAGGAAGATGTGGCGCCGCGCGCTGTCGAGGTGCAGCCCAGCGAGGACGGTGGCGAGGTCGGCGGCCGGGGTGCTCATCGGCGGGGGCTCATCCGCCGCGCGCGGCGCGGCGCGCGGCGTCTCAGAGCGCCTGCTCGTCGGACTCGCCGGTGCGGATCCGGATCACGCGCTCGATGTCGGAGACGAAGATCTTGCCGTCGCCGACCTTGCCGGTGCGGGCCGCACCGACGATCGCCTCGACCACCTGGTCGAGCAGCACGTCCTTGACGGCGACCTCGACGCGCGTCTTCGGCACGAAGTCGACGACGTATTCGGCGCCGCGATACAGCTCGGTATGGCCGCGCTGGCGGCCGAAGCCCTTCACTTCCGTGACGGTCATGCCGGAGATGCCGATCTCCGACAGCGCCGCGCGGACGTCGTCGAGCTTGAAGGGTTTGATGATCGCGGTGATCAGTTTCATGTCAGCAGGCTCCTGTCGCCCGTCTACTCTAGCGAACTTCGCGGGCACCCGGCGGGGTTGCAGCTTCCGTGCCGGGCGCGGCCATCCGCGAATCATGCACTTAGGGCGCCGCCGCGCCATAGGTACGCACCACGGTGGCGCCGCCGCGCGCGCCGGTGCGCGGCTTTGGTGCGGCCGCGGGACCCGGGCCGCGGCGCGCTGGTAGAGTGAGCCCCTGCTGCCGGAGCGCCCATGCCAGAGACCTTGGTGATCGTCGGCGCGGGCCAGGCGGCCGCCCAGGCGGTCGACAGCCTGCATCGCGACGGCTACGCCGGCCGCCTCGTCGTGGTGGGCGACGAGCCGTACCCGCCGTACCAGCGCCCGCCGCTGTCGAAGAAGTTCCTCGCCGGCGAGCTGCCGCTCGAGCGCCTCGCGATCAAGCCCGCGGCCTTCTACGACGCCGCGGGCGTGGAGCTCAGGGTCGGCGCGCGCGCCGAGGGCATCGACCTCGCCGCGCGCGTCGTGCTGCTGGCCGACGGCGAGCGGCTCGGCTACGACCGGCTGCTGCTCGCGACCGGCAGCACGCCGCGCAAGGTCGCCGTGCCCGGCCACGACCTCGTCGGGGTCCACTACCTGCGCACCGTCGCCGACGTCGACCGCATCCGCGCCGAGCTCGGGCCCGGCGCGCGCGTGGCGATCGTCGGCGGCGGCTACATCGGCCTCGAGGTGGCCGCGACCTGCCGCGGGCTCGGCCACGAGGTGGACGTGGTCGAGATGGCGGACCGGGTCATGAACCGGGTGGTGGCGCCGGCGGTGTCGGCCTTCTTCGCCGCCGAGCACGCGCGCGCCGGGGTGCGCGTGCACCTGGGCGCGCGCCTCGCCGCGTTCCTGCCGCGCGCCGAGGACTCGCGCCGGGTCGGCGCGGTGGAGGTCGCGGGCGGCGCGCGCCTCGCCGCCGACGTCGTGATCGTCGGCGTCGGCGTCCTGCCGAACACCGGGCTCGCGGCCGCGGCCGGCCTCGCCTGCGACGACGGCATCGTCGTCGACGCGAACTGCCGCACCAGCGACCCGGCCGTGTACGCCGCCGGCGACTGCGCGAGCCAGGCGAGCCCGCGCTACGGGCGGCGGCTCAGGCTCGAGTCGGTCGACAACGCCTTCGAGCAGGCCAGGACCGCGGCCGCCAACCTGCGTGGCGGCAGCGTCGTGCACGACCGGGTGCCGTGGTTCTGGTCCGACCAGTACGACCTCAAGCTGATGATCGTGGGCCTCAGCCACGGCCACGACCGGCAGGTGCTGCGCGGCGACCCGGCGGGCCGCAGCTTCGGCTGCTGCTACCTCAGGGACGGCGAGCTCATCGCGATGGACTGCATCAACAGCCCCAAGGACTACATGGCCGCCAAGAAGCTGATCGCCGAGCACGCGCGCCTCGACCCCGCGCGGCTCGCCGACCCCGCCGTGGCGCTGCGGGAGGCGGTCGCGGGCTAGGCTTCCGGGCCCTTTTGCTGCACTGCAAAAGGCGGTCTATACTGGCGCTCTTGGCCCCCGCTGGAGACGTCCATGAGCGACCCCAAGCCGTCTGACAGCCAGAGCGCGCCGCCGCCGCCCGGCGTCCCCGCGCTGCCGCGCGCCCCGACCACCGAGGCCATCGACCGGGCGTTCCGCGCCGCCGTCGGCAAGCTCACGGGCGGCCTCTCGCCGACCGCGTACGCGACCGCCTGGACCGACTGGGCCATGCAGCTCGCGATCTCGCCGGGCCGTCAGCTCGAGCTCGCCGCGGACGCGATGCGCCGCGCCGCCGACAACCTCTCCTTCGCGACCCGCGCCGCCGGCGCCGACAAGCTCTCGCCCGCCGAGGGCCTGAACGGCGACGGCGACCAGCGCTTCGCCGCCGACGCCTGGCAGCAGTACCCGTTCAACGTCATCGCGCGCGGCTACCAGAACGGCGCGGCCTGGCTCAGGACCCTGCCGCGGGACGTCGAGGGCCTCAGGCACTACCACGTCGAGCTCGTCGACTTCACGGTCCGCCAGTGGCTCGACGCGCTGTCGCCGACCAACTTCCTGCCCACCAACCCGGAGCTGCAGGAGCTGACCCGCGCCGAGGGCGGCCAGAACCTGATGAAGGGCGCGCAGAACCTCGTCGAGGACCTCGCGCGCGTCGTGGACAAGAAGGGCCCGGTCGGCACCGAGGCCTTCGAGGTCGGCAGGACCGTCGCCGTGACCGCCGGCAAGGTCGTGTACCGCAACGCGCTGATGGAGCTGCTGCAGTACGAGCCGACCACGCCGACCGTGCACGCCGAGCCCGTGCTGATCGTGCCGGCGTGGATCATGAAGTACTACATCCTCGACCTCTCGCCGCGCAACTCGCTGGTCAAGTACCTGGTCGACCAGGGGCACACGGTGTTCATGGTCTCGTGGAAGAACCCCGAGGCCGGCGACCGCGACTTCGCGATGGACGACTACGTCGACCTCGGGCTGCGCGCCGCGGTCGACGCGGTCAGCAGCATCGTCCCCGGCCGCAGGATCCACGCGACCGGCTACTGCATCGGCGGCACGCTGCTCGCGATCGGCGCGGCGACGCTGGCGCGCGAGCACGACCAGCGGCTCGCGAGCCTGACCTTCTTCGCCGCGCAGACCGACTTCTCGGAGCCCGGCGAGCTTGCGCTGTTCATCAACCGCAGCCAGCTGGCGCTGCTCGAGGCGCAGATGTACCAGGACGGCGTGCTCGACAGCCGCCAGATGGGCGGCGCCTTCCAGATGCTCAGGCCGCGCGACCTGATCTGGCAGCCGATGGTGCAGAGCTACGTCAAGGGCCAGCGCGACCCGATGGTCGACCTGATGGCGTGGAACGCCGACGGCACGCGCATGCCGTACAAGATGCACACCGAGTACCTGTACCGCCTGTACCTCGACAACGAGCTGTCGAGCGGGCGCTTCCCGGTGCGCGGCGAGCCGGTGCGGCTGTCGGACCTCAAGATGCCGATGTTCGTGGTCGGCACCGAGACCGACCACGTCGCGCCGTGGAAGAGCGTCTACAAGCTCGAGAACCTGGTGCGCTCCGCCGACTACACCTTCCTGCTGACCAGCGGCGGCCACAACGCGGGCATCATCTCCGGGCCCGTGCACCCGAAGCGCAAGCACCGCCTGCGCACCCGCACGCCGAACGACCGGCACCTCGGCCCCGACGAGTGGCTGGCGACGACCGCGCCGCAGCCGGGCTCGTGGTGGCCGACGTGGCAGAAGTGGCTCGCGATGCACTCGGGCGACCACGTCGCCCCGCCCGCGCTCGGCGCCGCCGACTACCCGGTGCTCGGCGCGGCGCCCGGCGACTACGTCAAGGTCGCCTAGCCGCGGCGCTCAGCGCGCCGCGGCGAGCGCCCGCATCAGCCGGTAGCTGAACTCGAGCGACTCGTAGAAGGCGGTCACGCCGACGCGCTCGTCGCGGCCGTGGGCGCGCGAGTCGCCCTCCTCGATCGCCGTGCCCGAGACGCCGAAGGTCTCGAGCCCGGCGCCGCGGAAGTAGACGTTGTCGGAGGCGCCCGAGGACATCACCGGCACGACGCCGACGCCGGGCCACATCTCGCCCGTCACCCGCTCGACCACCGCCAGCACCGCCGGGTCGAGCTCGGCCGCCGGGCTCGGCACCGGCGCATAGGCCACCGCCACCGTGACCGCGGGATCGTCGATGACGCGCGCGAGCGTCGCGAGCACCGCGGCCGGCTGCTCGTCCGGCAGCAGCCGGCACTGCAGCGTCGCCTGGGCGCGCATCGGCAGCGCGCTCTCGCTCTGCCCGCCCTGCACCAGCGTCGCGGGACAGGTGCTGTGCAGCTGCGCGTTCAGCGCCGGCACCTCGCGCAGCGCCTCGAGCGCGGCGGCGTCCGCCGGCCGGGCGAGCAGCGCGTCGATCGCGGCGGCCTGCGCGGGCGGCACGTGCGCGCGCGAGGCGAGCAGGTAGCGGCGCGTGGTCTCGCTGAGGCGCACCGGGAACTGGAAGGCGTCCAGCCGCGCCAGCGCCCGCGCCAGGCGCCCGATCGCGTTGTCGCGGCCCGGCAGCGAGGAGTGGCCGCCGCTGCCGACGGTGCCGAGCGTGTAGGTCGCGTAGACCTTCTCGGCGGTCTGCAGCGAGTTCCACAGGTTGCGCCCGCCCTGCGCGTGCACGCCGCCGGCGTCCAGGTTGATCACGAGGCCGGCCTCGATCAGCGGCCGGTGCGTCGCGAGCATCCACTCGACGCCGTTGGCGTCGCCGCCCGCCTCCTCGTCGGTGTTGAAGAACAGGATCACGTCGCGCTGCGGCGTCCAGCCCTCGCGCTTCAGGCGCAGCAGGTTGGCGCTCAGGATCGCGACCTCCTCCTTCACGTCCTGGGTGCCGCGCCCGTAGAAGTAGCCGTCCCGCTCGGTGAGCCGGAACGGCTCGACCGTCCAGGTGTCCCTGACCGCCTCGACGACGTCGAGGTGGGCGTTGAAGAGCACCGGCCTGCCCTTGCCGCGGCCGTGCAGGCGCACGACCAGGTTCATCTTGTCGGGCCGCGGCCCGCCGACGTAGACGTCCGCGGCGGGGAAGCCCGCGGCCCTGAAGCGCGCCGCGAGCGCCGCCGCCGCCGCCGCCGAGCCGACCGCGTGCGTCGTGTCGAGGCCGACGAGCTCGGCGAGGATCTCGCGCGCGAGCGCATCCGAGGCCGGCGGGGAGCGCGGCGTCACGGCCGGCGCGGCGACCGCCGCGGCGGCGGCGAGCGAGGCCAGCAGGGCGGCTCTGGCCGCGGCTCGGGAACGGGTCATGGAGGCTCCGGTCGGTGGACCGCGCAAGGGCGCGGACCGCGACTTTGCCGCGGCGCGGCCGCCGTGACAAATCCCGCCGCGGCGGCGCTCAGGCGCGCTCGATCCGCGCCGCGTAGCAGCCCGGCCGCGCGTAGTGCGCCTGCAGGTAGCGCACCCGCGGGTCGGCGAGCAGGGCGCGGATCGCGCCGGCCTGCGCCGCGCCCTCGGCGAGCTCGGCGCCGACCAGCCGGTCGCCGGCGTCGAAGGCGCGCAGCGACAGCGGCCGGATCGCGAGCGCGGGCGGAATCACCCCGACCGCGTCGAAGGCCCGCTCGGCGCCCTCGCGCAGGTAGATCGCGTGGCTCGCGCGGTACGGGTTGGCGGCCGGCTGGTGCACGAAGTTCAGCAGCAGCAGCGTCTCGCCGGGCGCGGCGTCGACGAGCGCGACGCGGTCCGGGAAGCCCGGCCGGCAGTCGGCGACGTGGCGCTCGGCGCCGGCGGCGGCGAGCGCCGCGGCCGGCAGGCCCCAGAGGTGGCGGAACGGGGCGGGATCGAGACCGCGGATGCGAAAGTCCATGGGGATGCCTCGGGGTTCGGGGCAGCCATTCGACCTTGGCGCGCCGCCGGGCGCACTCCGCTTCCTGCGGCCGCGGCGCCCGGCGCCCCTCAGCGCAGCGTCAGCAGCAGGTCCTTGGCGTCGACGTGCTGGCCGGGCCGCACCAGCACCTCCTCGATCTCGGCGTCGCGCTCGGCGCGCACCGCGGCCTCCATCTTCATGGCCTCGAGCGTCAGCAGCGTCTCGCCGCGCGCCACCTTCTGGCCGGCCTTGACCGCGACGGTGACGACGCTGCCCGGCATCGGCGCGCCGAGCTGGCCGGGGTTGCCGATCTCCGCCTTGCGGGTCGGCGCGCGCTTCGCGACCTGGCTCTGGTCCTTGACGCGCACCGAGCGCGGCTGGCCGTTGAGCTCGAAGAACACGGTGCGCGTGCCGTCCTCGTGCGCCTCGCTGACCGCGACCAGGCGGATGATCAGCGTCTTGCCGCGCTCGAGGTCCACCGACAGCTCCTCGCCCACCTCCATGCCGTAGAAGAAGGTCGGCGTCGGCAGCACCGCGACGTTGCCGTAGTGGGCGCGCGCGCGGGCGTAGTCGACGAACACCTTCGGGTACATGAGGTAGCTCGCGAGCTCCGCGTCCGACAGGCTGCGCTCGACCTTGGCCTCGGCGGCGGCGCGCTCGGCGGCGAGGTCCGCGGGCGGCAGCACCTCGCCCGGGCGCCTGGCGAGCGGCGCGCGGCCCTTCAGCACCTTGGCCTGCAGCGCCTTGGGAAAGCCGCCGTACGGCTGGCCGATGTCGCCGTGGAAGAACTGCACCACCGACTCGGGGAACGCGAGCTCGTGCTCCGGGTCCTCGACCTGCGCGCGCGTCAGCCCCGAGGTCACCATCATGATCGCCATGTCGCCGACCGTCTTCGAGCTCGGCGTGACCTTGATCAGGTCGCCGAACATCTCGTTGACCTCGGCGTAGGCGCGCGCCACCTCCGGCCAGCGGTGCTCGTCGATGCCGAGCGAGCGCGCCTGCTCCCTGAGGTTGGTGTACTGCCCGCCCGGCATGCCGTGCAGGTAGACCTCGGAGGCGCCGGCGCGGATGTCGCTCTCGAAGGCGCCGTAGCAGTGGCGCACCTGCTCCCAGTAGGTCGACAGGAGCCGCAGGTGGCCGGCGTCGAGGCCGGGGTCGCGCGGCGTGTGCCTGAGCGCCGCGACGATCGAGCCGAGGTTCGGCTGCGAGGTCAGCCCGCTCATCGAGTCGATCGCGGCGTCGACCGCGTCGCAGCCGGCCTCGATCGCCGCGAGCACGCTGGCCGCGGCGATGCCGCTCGTGTCGTGCGTGTGGAAGTGGATCGGGATCGAGATCTCGTCCTTGAGCGCGCGCACGAGCGCGCGCGCCGCGAGCGGCCGGCACAGGCCGCCCATGTCCTTGATGCCGAGCACGTGCGCGCCGGCCTTCTCGAGTTCCTTCGCCATCTTCACGTAGTACTTCAGGTCGTACTTCGTGCAGCTCGGATCGAGCAGGTTGCCGGTGTAGCAAATCGCCGCTTCGCAAATCGCGTCGGTCGAACGCACCGCGTCGATCGCGACGCGCATGTTGTCGACCCAGTTCAGTGAATCGAATACGCGAAACAGATCGACACCGCTCGCCGCGGCGCGTTCGACGAAGTACTCGACGACGTTGTCGGGATAGTTCGTGTACCCGACCGCGTTCGCCGAGCGCAGCAGCATCTGCAGCAGGAGGTTCGGCACGCGCTCGCGCAATGCTTCGAGCCGTTCCCACGGACATTCGCCGAGAAAACGCATCG
>DATKOP010000031.1:0-37466 GCA_035524595.1 Steroidobacteraceae bacterium
CCCAAGCATTGCTCACCCGTCCGCCGCTCGCCGCCAGGATTGCTCCCGCGCTGCCGCTCGACTTGCATGTGTTAGGCACGCCGCCAGCGTTCAATCTGAGCCAGGATCAAACTCTTCAGTTAAATTTTCATAACTGGAAGACGCTTGTCCCAAGCTCCATGAACAACTGACTCTCGCTGCTTTCGTACCAGCGAGAATTACTTGCTTGGATACTTAGAACTCGCTCGTGCGTCGTACGACGCTTGACGCGAGTCCCCACACAAATTACCTGCTGATTTTTAAACAACGCCCCGAGCGCGAGGGCTCAAGGAAATCCGGCACGCCGTTAGCCAGCGTAGCCAGTGGAGCCGCCTAGTATAGACGGCTTTTCAGGTCCGTCAACACCTCGACCTCCCATTTTCGGCCGACGGGGTCCTCGGCCCACGGGGCCCGGGACAGGTCGGTCGGGAGTCCCTGCCGAGGCGGTCTCGGCAGGGGGCGCGCAGTATATCGCCGCGACCGGCAGAGTCAAACGCGGGCGGAACGAAATCCGGCCCTCGCGGGCGCCTCAGGCCTTCGCGCGCAGCGTCACGGCGGCGAAACCGCGCTTGCCGACCTGCAGCAGGTGCCGCGCGCCCGGGCGCAGCGTCAGTTCCTTGTCGGCGACCCGCTCGCCGTCGACGCGCACCGCGCCCTGCTCGATCATCCGATAGCCGGCCGAGGTGCTCGCCACCAGCTGCGCCTCCTTGAGCACGAGCGCGAGCCGCGCGCCCGCGGGCTCGATCGCGAGCTCGAGCTCCGGCAGGTCGCTCGGCACCGCGCCCTCGCGAAAGCGCGCGATGAACTCCTCGCGCGCGGCGGCGCCCGTGCCCGCGCCGTGGAAGCGGTCGACGAGCTCGACGCCGAGCTCGAACTTCACGTCGCGCGGGTTGCGCCCGCCCCCCACCTCGGCCCGCAGGCGCTCGACCTCGGCGAGCGGCCGGAACGACAGCAGCTCGAAGTAGCGCCACATCAGCGTGTCGCTGATCGACATCAGCTTGCCGAACATCTCGTTCGGCGGCTCGTGGATGCCGATGTAGTTGCCGAGCGACTTCGACATCTTCTGCACGCCGTCCAGGCCCTCGAGCAGCGGCGTCGTCAGCACCACCTGCGGCTCCTGGCCGTAGCTCTCCTGCAGCGTGCGCCCGACCAGCAGGTTGAACTTCTGGTCGGTGCCGCCGAGCTCGACGTCGGCCTTGAGCGCCACCGAGTCGTAGCCCTGCACGAGCGGATACAGGAACTCGTGGATCGCGATCGGCTGGCCGCCCTTGTAGCGCTTGGAGAAGTCGTCGCGCTCGAGCATGCGCGCCACCGTGTACTGGGCCGCGAGCTCGATCACGCCCGCGGCGCCGAGCGCGGACATCCAGCGCGAGTTGAAGTCGATGACGGTCCTGGCCGGGTCCAGGATCTTGAAGATCTGCTCCTGGTAGGTGCGCGCGTTGGCCTCGATCTCGGCGCGCGTCAGGCGCGGGCGAGTCGCGTTCTTGCCGGTCGGGTCGCCGATCATCCCGGTGAAGTCGCCGATCAGGAAGATGACCTCGTGGCCGAGCACCTGGAACTGGCGCATCTTGTTGATGAGCACGGTGTGGCCGAGGTGCAGGTCCGGGGCGGTCGGGTCGAAGCCGGTCTTGACGCGAAGCGGCCTGCCGCGGGCGAGCTTGCGCACGAGGTCCGCCTCGAGAAGGATCTCGTGCGCCCCGCGCTTCAGCTCCTGCAACTGCTCGGCCACTCCCGACATGAAGGCTCCCCGCACACGCGTGACGCGCCAATTTAGGTGCGGTGCGGCATCAGCGCAAATCGGATGCTGGGAGGGGCACCGCGCGCGGTGTGCGCCAGTTGGCCGATTTCGGGACCGCGGCGGCGGAAACTACTGGCCGGTCCGGGGGTTGACCCCCCGGGGCGGGGTCCGTAGCCTCGTCGCCGTTTAGCCTCAGGAAGTTGGTGCAGTGCCGCAGGCGTCCGCCGCAACCCAGGTCCTCTCGACGCACCCGACCGGGCCGCTGCCGGCCCGGCGGCGGCCGCTCGGCGTGTTCCTGGTCGGCGCGTTGGCGGGCCTGTGCCTGGGCGCCAGCGCCTGGCTCACGGTGATGGCGCCGGGCGATGCCGATGTCGCCGGTCCCGCCGTGCCCGCCCCGGCCGCCCCGGACGTGGCGGCCGCCGCCGGTCCCGCGGCCGAGGCGACCGCCCAGGCGGCGCCGCCGCCCGAGTCGGCGGTCGAGGTCCTCGTCAGGCGCAACGACACGCTCGATGCGATCTTCCGCCGGCTGCAGCTCTCGGTGCAGGACCTCGCCGCCGTGCGCGGCCTGCCGGGCATCCGCCAGAGCCTCGATGTCTTGAAGCCCGGCGACGTCGTCAAGCTCACGAGCCTGAACGGCGAGCTCACCTCGCTCAGCCGGCGCCTCAGCGACACCGACACGCTGACCGTGCGCCGCGACGCCGGCGGTGATTTCGCGGCCAACATCGTCAAGAACAGCCTGGAGCTGCGCCTCGCGCCGCTGCACGGGCGGATCAGCTCGTCGCTGTTTCGGACCGTGAACGAGCTCGGCGCCAGCGACCAGGTCGCGCTGCAGCTCGCCGAGGTGTTCCGCTACGACATCGACTTCGCCCAGGAGCTGCAGCCCGGCGACAGCTTCACGATCGTGCTCGAGAAGGTCTGGCGCGACGGCGAGTTCCTGAAGGACGGCGAGATCGTCGCCGCCGAGTTCGTCAACAACGGCCGCACGTTCCGCGCCGTGCGCTACACGCTGCCGGACGGGCGGCGCGAGTACTACACGCCGGACGGCAAGAGCCTGCGCAAGGCGTTCCTGCTCGCGCCGGTGCAGTTCTCGCGCATCAGCTCCGGCTTCGGGCTGCGCTGGCACCCGGTGCTGAACCGCATGCGCGCGCACCGCGGCATCGACTACGCCGCGCCGGTCGGCACGCCGGTGCGCGCCGCGGGCGAGGGCCGGGTGGTGTTCCGCGGCACGCAGGGCGGCTACGGCAACGTCGTCATGGTCGCGCACCCGGGCGGCGTCGAGACCGTCTACGGCCACCTGTCGCACTTCGCCGCGGCGCTCGCCGTCGGCAAGCGCGTGCAGCAGGGCGAGCTCGTCGGCTACGTCGGCATGACCGGGCTCGCGACCGGACCGCACCTGCACTACGAGTACCGGGTCGGCGGCGTGCACCGCAACCCCGCCTCGATCAAGACGCTGCCGGCGGAGCCGATCCCGGCGGCGCTGCGCGCCGACTTCGCCGCGAAGACCGGCAGCGAGCTCGCCGGCCTCGAGGCCGCGGCGCGCTCGGCGGAGCTGACCGCGGCACGCTGAGGCCGGCGGCCGGCCCGCGGTGACGGCCGGCCGCAGCACCGTGCTATGTTCCGGCGCAAGGACGGTCGTTTGGCATGGATGACGTCAACCTCAGGGCCCCCGCGTACTACATCAACCGGGAGCTGTCGTTCCTCGAGTTCAACCAGCGCGTCGTGGACCTGGCCCAGGACGTGTCGGTGCCGCTGCTCGAGCGGGTGCGCTTCCTCGCGATCGCCTCCTCGAACCTCGACGAGTTCTTCGAGATCCGGGTGGCGGGCCTCAAGGAGCGCCTCGAGCGCGGCGCGAGCGCGATCGGCCCGGACGGCCGCTCGATCGCCGAGCAGCTGACCGCGATCCACGCCCGCGCCCGCGGCCTGGTCGACGAGCAGTACCGGATCCTCAACGACCAGCTGACGCCGGCGCTGGTCGACGCCGGCATCCACCTGCTGCGGGCCGCGAAGATCTCGCGCGCCGACGCCGCCGCGATGGAGCGCTACTTCGTGCGCGACGTCGAGCCCGTGCTGTCGCCGCTCGGCCTCGACCCGGCGCGGCCGTTCCCGCGCATCCAGAACAAGAGCCTCAACTTCATCGTCAAGCTCGAGGGCACCGACGCCTTCGGCCGCGACACGAACCTCGCGATCCTGCAGGTGCCGCGCTCGCTGCCGCGCGTCGTGCGCATGCCGGCGGCCGACGGCGAGAGCGGCGGGCCGCTCAAGCTCGCCTACCTCTCGACCGTCGTGCAGCGCTGCGTCGGCAAGCTGTTCGAGGGCATGAGCGTCGAGGGCTGCTGGCAGTTCCGCGTCACGCGCAACAGCGACCTCTTCGTCGACGACGAGGAAGTGGACGACCTGCGCCGGGCCGTCGAGGGCGAGCTCGCCGAGCGCCGCTACGGCGACGAGGTGCGGCTCGAGACCGCGCACGACTGCCCGGCGGACCTGACCCAGTTCCTGCTGCAGCACTTCCAGCTCGGCCCGAGCGACCTGTACCAGGTGCCGGGACCGGTGAACCTCAACCGCCTCGCCGCGGTCTACGACCTGGTCGACCGGCCGGACCTCAAGTACCCGCCGTTCACGCCCGGCCTGCCGGGGCGCTTCGTCGCCGGCGCCGACCTGTTCGCCGCGGTGCGCGACAAGGACGTGCTGCTGCACCACCCGTTCCAGTCGTTCGCGCCGATCATGGACTTCCTGCGCCAGGCGGCGCGCGACCCGCAGGTGCTCGCGATCAAGCAGACGCTGTACCGCTCGGGCTCCGACTCGGCGGTGGTCGATGCGCTCGTGGAGGCCGCCAACAACGGCAAGGACGTCACCGTCATCATCGAGCTGATGGCGCGCTTCGACGAGGAGGCCAACATCGGCCTCGCGACCCGGCTGCAGGAGGCCGGCGCGCACGTCATGTACGGCGTGGTCGGCTACAAGACCCACGCCAAGCTGATCCTCGTGGTGCGCCGCGAGGAGGGCCACCTGCGCCGCTACTGCCACGTCGGCACCGGCAACTACCACGCGCGCACCGCGCGCGCCTACACCGACTACGGCCTCTTCACCTGCGACGACGAGATCGGCGCCGACCTGCACGACCTGTTCCTGCAGCTGACCAGCCTGACGCGCACGCCGAAGCTCAGGAAGCTGCTGCAGTCGCCGTTCACGCTGCACGACGCGCTGATGCAGCGCATCGCGCGCGAGGCCGAGCACGCGCGCGCCGGCCGGCCGGCGCGGATCATCGCCAAGATGAACGCGCTGATCGAGCCCCGGATCATCGAGGCGCTCTACCAGGCCTCGAACGCGGGCGTCGAGATCGACCTGATCGTGCGCGGCGTCTGCTCGCTGACGCCGGGCGTGCCGGGGGTCTCCGAGCGGATCCGCGTGCGCTCGGTCATGGGGCGTTTCCTCGAGCACTCGCGCGTCTACTACTTCCGCAACGACGGTGCCGACGACCTCTACTGCGCGAGCGCCGACTGGATGGAGCGCAACTTCTTCCGCCGCATCGAGGTGGCCTTCCCGGTCGAGCGGGCGAAGCTCAAGGAGCGGATCCTCAGGGACCTCGAGACCTGGCTCGCCGACAACACCAACGCCTGGATGCTGCTGCCGGACGGCACCTACGCGCGCGGCACGCCGGGCGCCGAGCCGCCGTTCTCGGCGCAGCAGGCGCTGCTCGAGCGGCACGCCGAAACCTGAGCGCGTCAGTAGACGCGCAGCCGGAACCCCACGGCCTTCAGGTAGTCGACCTCCTGGACGAGGTCGGCGCGCGTCAGCGCGCGCTCGCCGAGCCAGCCGCGCGGGAAGCGCAGCTCGAGCGAGCGGCCCTTCGGCGCCAGCCGGATCAGCGGCAGCGGCTCGCGCGACCGGCCGCGGTGCAGCAGCACCGCGAGCCGCATGACCACGATCAGGTAGAGCGCGAGCGTATGCCACGGCGGCATCAGCTCGTCGGCGCGCTCGAGCGCGACCTTGCGGCGCTGCGCGCCGACGACGCAGGCGAGCAGGCGCTGCTCCTCGCGCGGGAAGCCCGGCAGGTCGGCGTGCTCGAGCAGGTACGCGGCGTGCTTGTGGTGGCTCGAGTGCGAGATGTCGAGGCCGATCTCGTGCAGCCGCGCCGCCCAGCGCAGCACGCCCTCGGCGAACGGGTCGGCGAGCCCCCAGGCGGACGCCACCTGGCGCAGGAACTCGACCGCGGTGCGCTCGACGCGCTCGGCCTGCTCGGCGTCGACGTGGAAGCGCGCCGCCATCGAGCGCACGCTGCGCTCGCGCGCGTCCTCGTCGGTGTAGCGGCCGACCATGTCGTACAGCAGGCCCTCGCGCAGCGCGCCGTCGGCGACCCGCATCGACTCGACGCCGAGCGCGTTGAAGACCGCGGTCAGGATCGCGAGGCCGCCGCCGAACACCGGCCAGCGCTCGTCGCCGAGCGCGGCGAGGCCGGCGCCCCTGAGGCTGCCGGCGCGCGCCAGGTGCTCGGTGAGCTCGGCGAGGCCCTCGCGCGTGATCGCCTGCGCCGCCGGATCGAGCTCGCGGATCGCCTCGCCGACCGCGCGCACGCTGCCGGAGGAACCGACCGCGTGCTCCCAGCCGATCGCGCGGAACGGCACCTGGATCGGCTCGAGCTCGACCTCGCAGGCGACCACCGCGCGCTCGAAGCGCTTGGCGGCGAAGCGGCCGTCCGGGAAGTGCTCGCTCGAGAGCGCGACGCAGCCCATGTACAGGCTCTCCAGGATGCGCGGCTCGCGGCCCTCGCCGATGATGCACTCGGTGCTGCCGCCGCCGATGTCGACCACCAGCCGCCGGCCGGGCTCGAGCGGCATGGTCTGCGTGACGCCGGCGTAGATCAGGCGCGCCTCCTCGATGCCGGAGATGATCTCGATCGGGTGGCCGAGCGCCTCGCGCGCGCGCTCGAGGAAGCCGGCCTTGCGGCGCGCCTTCCGCAGCGTATTGGTGCCGACCACGCGCACGCTCTCGGCGCGCATGTCCCTGAGGCGCTGGCCGAAGCGCGCCAGCGCCGCGAGCGCGCGGTCGGTGGCCTCCTTCGCGAGCCGCCCGTGCTCGTCGAGGCCGGCGGCGAGCCGCACCATCTCGCGCAGCCGGTCGACGATCGTCAGCTGGCCGTGCGAGTAGCGCGCGACCACCATGTGGAAGCTGTTGGAGCCGAGGTCGACCGCGGCCAGGACGTCGGGGATGCGCTGGGAGGGGGGCATGGCGCAGCCGGCGGCCGGGCGGCCGCCTCAGCGGACCCCGCGGCTCAGGCTGCGAACGAGGAGCCGCAACCGCAGGTGGTCGTGGCGTTCGGGTTGCGGATCACGAACTGCGCGCCGTCGAGGCCCTCGCGGTAGTCGATCTCCGCACCGACCAGGTACTGCAGGCTCATCGGGTCGATCACGAGCGTGACGCCCTGGTTCTCGACGGTGAGGTCGCCTTCT
Source organism: Steroidobacteraceae bacterium (assembly GCA_035524595.1). GTDB lineage: Bacteria > Pseudomonadota > Gammaproteobacteria > Steroidobacterales > Steroidobacteraceae > CAIKZZ01. Next base: position 7,204 of record DATKOP010000031.1, read on the forward strand.
TCGACGCTCTCGTCGAAGGTGAAGCCGTACTGGAAGCCCGAGCAGCCGCCGCCCTGCACGTAGACGCGCAGCTTGAGGGCGGCGTTCGCCTCCTCGCGGATGAGCTCGCCGACCTTGAGGGCCGCCGCGTCGGTGAAGAGCAGCGCCGGCGGCGGTCGCTCGTCGGCCGGCGTCGGCAGCGTCCCGTCCAAGGTCGTCTCGTTGCTCATGGAACCATCCCAAATCAATGACTTACAGTAGTCTAGACCGGGCGGGCGGCCGGGTCAAAGCGACCGGCGCACGCCCCGGACCGATGCTACAGCAGCGCGCTACAGCGCGTATCCGTACTGGCCGGCGAGCAGGCCGGTCGGCGCCGGGTGCCCGAGCGCCCGGGCGGCGTGGTAGGCCCAGTGCGGGTCGTCGAGCAGGCCCTTGCCGACCACCGCCAGTTGGACCTGCCCGCTGCGCACGAGTTCGTCGGCGAGCTTCGGCTCGCGGATCAGCCACGAGGCGGCGGTCGGGACCCCCGTCTCGCGGCCGATGCGCGCCGCGATCGGCCCCATGAAGCCGGGCGTGCCCCACGGCACGCGGCTCACGTCCGGGGAGTTGAAGCCGATCGACAGGTCGACGAGGTCGAGGCCCGCGGCCCGCATCCGGCGCACGAGCTCGATCGACTCCTCGAGCGGCTGCTCCCCGGCGACGTAGTCGATGACGCCGAGGCGCACCGCGAGCGGCAGCCGCTCCGGCCACACGGCGCGCACCGCCGCGAGCGTCTCGAGCAGGAAGCGCGCGCGGTGCTCGAAGCTGCCGCCGTAGCGGTCGGTGCGCCGGTTGGCGAGCGGCGAGAAGAAGCTCTGCGCGAGGTAGCCGTGGGCGAAGTGCAGCATCAGGCACTGGAAGCCCGCGGCCAGCGCGCGGCCCGCGGCGTCGGCGAACTGCCGCTGCACGGTCGCGATGTCGGCGGCGTCCATCTCGCGCGGCACGCGCGGCAGCTTGCCGCCGAAGGCGAGCGGCGACGGGCCCATGATCTCCCAGCCGCCGGCGCCGGGCTCGAGGTGCGCGTCGCCCTCCCACGGGCGGCTCGCGCTCGCCTTGCGGCCGGCGTGCGCGAGCTGGATCCCGGGCACCGCGCCCTGCGCGGCGACGAAGCGCGCGATGCGCGCGAAGGCCTCGGCCTGCGCGTCGTTCCAGAGGCCGGTGTCGCCGGTCGTGATGCGGCCGCCGGGCGAGACCGCGGTGGCCTCGGCGAACACGAGGCCGACGCCGCCGGCGGCGCGCGCGCCGAGGTGCACCAGGTGCCAGTCGGTCGGCGCGCCGTCGATCGCCGAGTACTGGCACATCGGCGACATCACGATGCGGTTCCTGAGCGTGACGTCCTTGAGGCGGTAGTCGCTGAAGAGGTCGGGCACCTGTACGCATCCCATCGCGGCGCGGCCGGCCGGCCGCGCGCCGATTGTAGCGGTGCCGGCCTCAGGCCAGAGTCGGTGGACGCCGCAGCCCGACCCGGGTCGCCTGCTCGAAGCCGTAGGCGAGCTCGAGCACGCGCCGGTCCTCGAGCCGGCGGCCGACCAGCTGCAGCCCGACCGGCAGGCCCGCGGCCGTGAACCCGGCCGGCACCGAGATCGCCGGCTGCCAGGTCGCGGTGATCCAGTACGCCGACTTCATCCACGCGACGTAGTGCTCCATCGCGACGCCGGCCACCTGCTTCGGCCAGTTGAGGCGCGCATCGAAGGGCGCCAGCTGGTTGACGGCGCAGGCGATGAAGTCGTGGCGCGCGTGGAACTCGCGCATCCGCTCGACGAGCGCGCCGTGCGCGGCGAGCGCGGCGCCGATCTCGCGCGCACCGAGCGCCCGGCCGGCCTCGATCTCGCCGACCGCCTCGGGCTTGAGCTCGTCGCGGTGCCGCTCGAGGAGCGGTCCGAGCACGATCCAGGAGCGCAGCGCCCTGAGCGTCAGGAACACCTCGTCGGCGTGCGCGAGGTCGGGCGCCACGTCCTCGACCACGCAGCCGAGCGCGGCGAGCGTGGCGCGCGCGGGCTCGAGCGCGGCGCGCACGTCGGCCTCGAGCGGCAGGCCGCCGAGGTCCGGGCACCAGGCGACGCGGCTGCCCCTGAGGTCGCGGCCGAGCGGCGCCGCGAACGCCGCCGGGTCCGACGGCAGGCAGCCGGGATCGCGGACGTCGGGGCCGGCCAGCACCGACAAGAGCAGCGCCACGTCCGACACCGTCCGCGCCATCGGCCCCTTGACCGCGAAGCCGTAGAACGGCAGCGGCGTCGGCGCCGTCGGCACGAGGCCGACGCTCGGCCGAAAGCCGACGACGTTGTTGAAGTTGGCGGGGTTGCGGAGCGAGCCGCCGAGGTCGCTGCCGTCGGCGAGCGCCAGCATGCCGGTCGCGAGCGCCGCGCCCGCGCCGCCGCTCGAGCCGCCGGCGCTCTTGGTCGGGTCATAGGGGTTCAGCGTCGTGCCGTAGACGCGGTTGTAGCTGTGCGAGCCGAGGCCGAACTCGGGCGTGTTCGTCTTGCCGATCGGCACGACGCCGGCGTGCCTCAGCCGCTCGACCACGAGCGAGTCGAAGGCCGGCCGCTCGTCGCGGAAGATCGTCGAGCCGCGCGACCAGGTGAAGCCGACCGCGGGCTCGAGGTCCTTGAAGGCCCACGGCAGGCCCGCGAGCGCGCCGAGCGGCGCGCCGCGCGCGCGCCGCTCGTCGACCGCGGCGGCGAGCGCGAGGCACTCCTCGTCCGGGAGCCTGGCGACGATCGCGTTCAGCGTCGGGTTCCAGGCCCGGATGCGCTCGAGATGGGCCGCCATCAGCTCGCGCGCCGAGAGCTCGCGCCGCGCGAGCAGCGCGAGGAGCTCGCGGGCGTCGCGGTCGCAGAGCCCGTCCTCGCGCGCGCCCGCCGGCCGCGCCGCCGGCGTCGCGGCGCCGGCGCCGACCGCCGCCGCCGATGCCGCCGCGGCGGCACCGGCCAGGAATCCGCGCCGGTCGATGCTCATGGGCCCGCTCCAGGGTGCTGAGACGGTGGCCGCTCGGCCGCCGTTCCGGGATCTTCCCCGGCATGCTACCGAGTGCCGACCCCGCGCACCACGGCCCGGCGCGCACCGCGATCCTCGCGACCCTGGTCGCGGCGCTCTTGTTCGGCCTCGGCACGCCGGCCGCGAAGCGCCTGCTGCAGGGCGTCGACCCGGCGCTCCCGGCGGGGCGCTCCCGCCGTGGCTGCTGTTCTGGGGCCTCGCGCGCACGCCCGCGACCGTCGCCTCGCTCCTGCTCAACACCGAGGCGGTGCTGACCGCGCTCGTCGCGCGCTTCCCGTTCGGCGAGCGCTGCCGCCCGCGGCTGTTCGCAGGGCTGGCGCTGATCGCGCGCGGCGCCGCGGCGCCAGCCGCGCTCGCGATGGCGGCGGGCGTGTGGATCCACGTCCACGAGCGGCGCACGGCCGCCGGAGGCGGCAGCGCCGGGCGCGAGTCGCGCCAAACGGTACGCGCTTCACAGTCAGCGGCCGCCCGCGGTGCTTGACTCGGGGCTGGACTGCGAGGAGCCGGATGCCCCGTGTCGCGCCCCGCCGAAGCGATCTGCGCGCCGCCCCCGCCGGGCGCGCCGCGGCGCGCCGGGCGCGTCGCGGGCACGCTGCTCCTCGGCACCGCGGCGCTGGTGCTCGGGCTGCTGGCGGCGCTGCCGTGGCTCGCGCACGCGCGTGCCGCCGGCTGGCCGGTGGTCACGGCCGAGGTGATCGGGCGCCGGGTGCTGACGCAGTCCGTCAACGGCAAGGGACCAAGCTACGTGGTGCGCGACAGCTATCGCGTGCCCGGGCCGAACGGGCCGGCGAGCTGTCACTGGGATGACCCGCTCGGCACCGGCATCAGGAGGTGGGTCGATGCGCGACTCGAAACCCGCGAACGCTACTGGCCGGTCGGGTCCCAGGCGCCCGTCCGCGCCGAGCCCTACGGTGACCGCTGCGAGCCGCTCGGCGGCTTCGAGCGCGCGGTGCGCCCTACGGCTGCCGTGGTGGCCCTGGCCGCGCTCGCCTGCCTGTGCGGGCTGGCCCTCCTCTGGCGGCGGCCGGCGCCGGTCCGCTGACTAGCGACCCAGGCGGCGCCGCGCGGCCGCTGGCGGCCCGCGGCCCGCCGTGCCATCGTTCGCCCCGCCGGCGCGCGAGCGCGCGCCCCGACCGGAGGCGATACGCATGGCCAGCATCTACGACCTGAGCGCCCGGACCATCGACGGCAAGGAGCAGTCGCTCGGCGCGTACCGCGGCAAGGTGCTCTTGATCGTGAACGTCGCGAGCAAGTGCGGCTTCACGCCGCAGTACGCCGGCCTCGAGGCGCTCAGCCGCAAGCTCGGACCCAGGGGCCTCGTCGTGCTCGGCTTCCCGTGCGACCAGTTCGGCCACCAGGAACCGGGCGACGAGGCCGAGATCAAGGAGTTCTGCGCGCTCAACTACGAGGTCGGCTTCCCGCTGTTCGCCAAGGTCGAGGTCAACGGCGCGGGCGCGCACCCGCTGTATCGCGAGCTCAAGAAGGCCGCGACCGGCGTGCTCGGCACCGAGGCGATCAAGTGGAACTTCACGAAGTTCCTGGTCGACCGGGACGGTCGCGTGGTGCGGCGCTACGCGCCGACCGACAAGCCCGAGAGCCTCGAGAAGGACGTCGCGGCGCTGCTCTGAGCGCGCGGCGCCCGGCTCAGGCGGGGCCGGGCTCGGCGGCCGCCGGCGGCGCCGCCGGCGCGACCAGGCGCCCCTGGATCACGGCGCCGGCGGCCATCTCGATGACGCCGTAGGCGACGTTGCCCGAGACCCGCGCGCCGGCGCCGAGCTCGACCTTGTCGCGGGCGCGGATGTCGCCGCGCACCTCGCCGTGCACGACCACGCGCGGCACCTCGACGATGCCCTCGACGACGCCCTGCGGGCCGATCGACAGCACCGCCGTGCCGTCCGGGCCGGTGGTGACGTTGCCCTTGACGTAGCCCTCCAGGTGCACGCCGCCGGTGACGATCAGGTTGCCCTCGATGCGGGTACCGGGGCCGATCAGGGTCTCGATCTTCTGGGGCGCGGGCTTCTTTCGGCCGAACATCCGGATCCTCCACAGCTCAGGTCGTTTCGATCGTCCAAGGGTAGGCCTGTCGGATCGGCGATGCACCCTTGGCGGGGCGCACCTCCACCTCGATGGTCTGCGGCACGAAGTCGGCCGGCAGCTCGATCTCGGTCTCCAGCTCCTGAAAGTAGCGGAACGAGAAGCTGAGTACCCGCGACGAGGTCCCGATTTCCGACAACGGCAGGCTGACGGCATGGCCTTCCCGCACGCCCTCGACCGTGAAGTCGGCGCTGGCGGAGGTCACCGCCTCCTGGCGCGAGGCCTGCACCAGCACGATCCGCACCCGGTAGCGCCGCGGCGCGAGCGAGGGCTGCACGCGCAGCCGCTGCACCCGCATGCCGAGGATGCCGTCGCTCGGGCTGACGACGCTTCTGTAGAAGGCGAGCTCCTGGGTGGCCTCGCCGAGCCGCGCCTGCAGCTCTCCCAGCGACTTCTCGACCTGCACCTGCGCCTCGTGGTCGACGCGCCGCGCGACCTCGGAGGTCGCGAGGCGGGCCTCGGTGTCGCGCAGCCGCGCCGCGAGCGAGCGGATCTCGGCGCTCTGCGCCAGGCGCTCGCGCGCGGCGCTCAGCACCGAGTAGCCGGCCAGCATGCGCCCCGCCTCGAAGGTGCCCCAGATGCCGAGCGCGACGCCGAGCACCGCCCCGGTCCAGAGCAGCACCGCGCGCCGCGGCGCGTGCGGCGTGACGACGAGTCGCTGGCTCTCGGTGGGCATCCGGCGGCGCCGCGGTCAGGGCGCGGGCCCGGCGGACGGCGCGCCGGGGGCGGTGGTGAACGGGCGGCGGGGCTCGGGGCGGTGCATCGTCGCGTGCTGCTCATCTCGTGCGCGGCGCCGCCGGGGTCCTGCGGCCGGCCGGCGGGAACCGCTGTGTACCACATCCGCGCCGCCGGCCCGCGCTCGCGGCCCGACGACGGCGCCCGTCCGGGTCGCGGCGCCCGCCACCGCTAGCCGGCCGCCGGTGCCGGGCCGCCGTCCTCGGCACCGTCGTCGGCGGGCATCGGCCCCGCCTCGGCGGCCCACCAGGACGGGTACGGCGGCAGGCCGCCCGGGAAGGCGATGCGGCCGAGCTCGTGCAGGGCGCGCTGGTACACGCCGCGCTTGAAGAAGATGACCTCGCGCACCGGGTCCCAGAATTCCGCCCAGCGGAAGCGGTCGAATTCCGGCGGCTCGTCGGTGGCGTCGAAGCGCAGCCGCCGCTCGTCGCCGCGCAGGCGCAGGAGCGCCCAGCGCTGCTTCTGGCCGATGCAGCGCGGCATGCCGTTGCGGCGCACGTACTGGCGCGGCAGCTTGTAGCGCAGCCAGCCGCGGGTCTCGCCGAGCAGCTCGACGTCGGCGACCGCGAGCCCGATCTCCTCCTCGAGCTCGCGATAGAGCGCCGCCTCGAACGGCTCGTCGGGGCGGATGCCGCCCTGCGGAAACTGCCAGCCGCGCCCGCCGGTGCGCCCGCCGAGGAATACCCGCCCGTCGTCGCGCATCAGCACGATGCCGACGTTGGCGCGGTAGCCCTGCTCGTCGATCCAGTCGCTCATCGGGCCCTCGGACGGGGGGTCGGGACGATTCTTTCATACGCCTCCCGGCCGGGCCAATCTGCCGCCCGGGTCTCGTTCGGGGTAGGCTCACGCGCCCCGGGTGGAACCCGCCGAGACCGCCGCCGCCGTGCTCCCGTTCCTCGCCAAGAGGCCTGCTCTCTCGCTCGCGCTGCTCGCGGCGCTGGCCGCGGCTGCGCTGCTGACCTCGGTCTCGATCGGCAGCGCGGGGCCGGCGCCGGCGGCGCTGTGGCGCGCGCTCTGGACCGGCTCCGACCCGCTGGCGCGCGCGCTGGTGCTGAGCCTCAGGCTGCCGCGGGCGCTGACCGCCTTCGGCGCCGGGGCGCTGCTGGCGCTCGCCGGCGTCTGCATGCAGGTGCTGCTCAGGAACCCGCTCGCCGATCCCTACGTGCTCGGCCTCTCGGGCGGCGCCGCGGTCGCGGCGCTCGCGGCGATGCTGCTCGGGCTCGGTGCCTTCGGCGTGCAGAGCGCCGCCTTCCTGGGCGCCCTCGGCGCGACGCTGACGGTGTTCGCGCTGGCGCAGGGCCCCGGCGGCTGGACGCCGACGCGGCTGCTCCTGACCGGCGTCGTGGTCGCGGCCGGCACCGGCGCGCTGGTCAGCCTGCTGCTCGCCGCCGGCGACCCGACCGTGCTGCGCGGCATGGTGTTCTGGCTGATGGGCGACCTCGCGTGGGCCGGCTCGCCGCTCGGCCTCTTGCTGCTGACCGCGATCGCGATCCCGGCGCTGATGATCGCCGCCCGGCCGCTCAACGTGCTGGCGCGCGGCGACGTGCAGGCGCGCCTGCTCGGCGTCGCGGTGACGCCGCTGCGCGGCGCGCTGTTCGTGGTCGCGAGCCTGCTGACCGCGGCCACGGTCACGAGCGTCGGCGCGATCGGCTTCGTCGGGCTCGTGACGCCGCACCTCGTGCGGCTCGCGCTCGGCTCCGACCACCGGCGCGTGGTGCCGGCCGCCGCGCTCGCCGGCGGCACGCTGGTGGTGGTCGCGGACCTCATGGCGCGCACGCTGCTCGCGCCGCGGCAGCTGCCGGTCGGCGCGCTGACGGCGCTCGTCGGGGTGCCGCTGTTCCTGGTGCTGATGCGCCGCGCGCAGCCGGCGACCTGAGCCTCGCTAGGCGCCTGCGACCGCGACCTGGTCGCGGCCGTTGGCCTTGGCGGCATAGAGCGCGGCGTCGGCGTCGGCGAGCAGCCGGTCGGCGAGCGCCTTCAGGTCCTCCTCGGCGCGCCGCCCGGTCAGCGCCGCGACGCCGATCGAGAGCGTCACCGTGCGGCGCGCGCCGTGGCCGAGCTCGACCGGCGGCAGCATCGCGTGGCGGATGCGCTCGGCGAGCCGGGCGGCGTCGGTCAGCGAGGTGTCCGGCAAGAGCAGCGTGAACTCGTCGCCGCCGAAGCGCGCCGCGGTGTCGCTGGCGCGGATCTGGCTGTCGATGCGCGCCGAGATCTCGCGCAGCGCCTCGTCACCGCCGACGTGGCCGTAGGTGTCGTTGAGCACCTTGAAGTGGTCGATGTCGATCATCAGGCACGCGACGGTCGCGCCGCTGCGCTGCGCGCGCGCCAGCTCCTCGCGCAGCCGCGCCGTCAGGTAGCGGCGGTTGTGCCAGCCGGTCAGGTAGTCCGACAGGCCGCTCCTGAGCACGCGGGCGCGGTTGCAGGCGTTCTCGAGGCAGATCGCGGTGACCGAGGCGAGGTGCTGCAGGAAGTCGGCGCCGAAGCGGTGGCTGAAGCGCTCGGGATCGCGGCTGCCGAAGCAGAGCGCGCCGGCGGTGCGCTCCTGGCGGCGCAGCGGCAGCAGCGCCAGCGTCTTCAAGCCGGTCGCACCGGGGAACAGCAGCTCGTGGTCGGCGCGCACGTAGCTGCCGAGCCACGGCCGGCGCAGCGTGCCGAGCAGCGGCGCGAGCCCGGTCAGCGTGTCGACGAAGGTGACCCCGGGGAACTCCTCCGGCCGGTCGCCCATGCCGAGCATCAGGTGCTGGATCTCGTGGTTCGGGTCCTCGACCACGAGCTGCACCGCGTCGAGGCCGTACGAGGCCGCCATGCCGGTGGTCAGCACCGCGAGCAGCTCCGGCAGCGTGTCGGCGCGCAGCAGGTCGAGCTCGCGCTCGAGCGTGCGCTGCCACTTCTGCTCGTTGGCGGAGGCCTCGTCGCGCAGCCGCTTCAGGCGCGCGCGCAGCTCGTCCGCCTCGGCGCGCGCGGCGGCGTCGCTGCGTCCGCCGCCGCCGCTCACATCGACTCCTTCCCGGGCTGCGGCCGCGTGTGCAGGTAGGAGCGGCCGCGCTCCATCATCTGCCGAAAGCCCGCGGCGTCGCCCGAGCGCACCGTGGCGCGCAGCCGCTCGACCGCGAACAGCAGCGCCGTCAGCGACTCGGTGCCGTACTCGTTGAGCGCCTGGATCTCGAAGTACAGCGCCGGCGAGTCCTCGGCGACGCGGCTCGCGACCTCGAGCTGCGCGTCGAAGGTGGTCGAGGACATGCGCGCGAGCCTCGGCGCCGCCTCGCCGCTCTCGGCGAGCGCGGTGAAGAAGGCGATGTTGAGTGCGTGCGACAGGCCGAGCACGTACGCGATCAGCCGGTCGTGCTCGTCGAGCCCGGTCACGACGCGCTCGGCCATCGTCGGCGCGAACAGCTCCTGCGCCGCGGCCAGCGCGCCGGCGTCGCCGAGGTCGATGTAGATCACGTGCCGCCCCGACAGCAGGTCGGTGTCCGGGCCGAACATCGGGTGGATCGAGGCGGTGCGCACGCCGGCGGCGACCAGCGCGCGCAGGCCCTCGCGCAGCGGCGTCTTGACCGAGGCGAGGTCGAACACGAGGCCCCGCGGCCGGCGCGCCGCCAGCCCCTTCAGCACCTCGGCGGTGGCGCCGAGCGGCGAGGCGACGACGATCACGTCGTGGTCGAGCGGCGAGTCCTCCCAGCGCGCGCGGTGGGCGTAGCCCTCGACGGCCCCGGCCGGGTCCGCGACCTCGACGTCGAAGCCCTGCGAGGCGAGGAAGTCGACGAACCAGTGGCCCATCTTGCCGCGGCCGCCGATCACCAGCGCGCGCTTGCCGGTGCCGTGGCCCTCGGCGACCACGCGCGCCTGCTCCTGGGTCGCGAGCGAGGTGCGGATCAGGAGCCTGAGGATCTGCTCGGCGACGTCGGCCGAGACGCCGACGCGCGCCGCGTGGCTGCGCACGCCGACGATGACCTCGCGTTCGCGGCGGTAGTCGCGGGTGGGAAGGCCGGTGGCGCGCTTGGCGCGCGCGACCTCGTGGGACAGGCGCTGCCGCTCGGCGACGAGCTCAATGAGCTCGCGGTCGATCTCGGTCAGTCGCAGGCGCAGTTGCTCTAGGGTCGGCGGCTCCGGCACTTCAACTCCCCGTCGCCCCGGAGACGACCGGGGCCGACGGGGATTTTGTCACGTCAGAACGGCAACCGGACGACGACCGACACGCCGCCGGGCGCGTAGACCGCCGGCAGCCCCGGCAGGAACACCGGCGGCGGCACGAGGCCGGCCCAGCCGGCGCGCCAGACCGGACCGCCGTAGCCGTAGCGGGCACCGTCGCCGCGATAGCCGTCGTGGCCGTGCCAGCCGCGGTCGCGCTCGTGCCAGCCGCGCTCGTGATCCTGCCAGCCGTGGCCGTCTTCCTGGCCGTGCCAGCCGCGGTCGTGGGCCTGGGCGGCGGCGGCGCCGAAGCAGCCGATCGCGAGAGCGGCGGCGACCAGCGTCGTGCGATAGAGCGAGGGGCGGGTGTTCATCGCGATGCTCCTGCGGCTTGTACGGCTTCATCCTCGACCGCGGGGCCTGAACCCGTGCTGAACCCGTATTACCGCGCGCACGCCGAAGCCTTAACATTGCTTCATGATCCCCGCGCCCGCCCAGTGGCTGCCCGACCCGCTGCCGCACGACCCGCTGCAGGTGGCCGAGACCTGGCTGCGGCAGGCCTACGACGAGCAGGCGCAGCCGAATCCGAACGCGATGACGCTGGCGACGGTCGCCGCCAGCGGCCAGCCGTCGGCGCGTGTCGTGCTGTGCAAGGACATCGTGCTGCCGGAGGGCTACCTGCTGTTCTTCACCAACTACGAATCGCGCAAGGGCGCCGAGCTCGCCGCGCAGCCGCGCGCGGCGGCGGTGCTGCACTGGGACACGCTGCAGCGCTCGGTGCGGGCCGAGGGCTTCGTCGTCAGGTCGCCGCCGCGCGAGAGCGACGACTACTTCGCGAGCCGCCCGTGGCAGAGCCGACTCGGCGCCTGGGCGAGCCAGCAGAGCCGGCCGGTCGGCAGCCGCCAGCAGCTGATCGAGCAGCTGCGCGCGGCCGGCAGGCGCTTCGGCACGCCGCCGATCGGTCCCGACGCCGGCGACGCCGACGACTCGCCGGCCGGCGTCGAGGTGCCGCGGCCGCCGCACTGGGGCGGATACCGGCTGTGGGTCGAGTCGATCGAGCTCTGGGTCGGCGGCGAGTTCCGCATCCACGACCGCGCCCGCTGGACCCGGTCGCTGACCGCGGTCGGCGACGGCCACAGCTTCGCGGCGACGCCGTGGCACGTGCAGCGGCTGCAGCCCTGAGCGCCGCCGAAGCCGAGCTGCTCGGCGCCGCGTCGCTCACGGTCGCGGTGCCGGGGCGCCAGCTCGTGGCGGCGCTCGACCTGCAGGTCGCGGCCGGGCAGCTCGTCTGCGTGCTCGGCGCCAACGGCGCCGGCAAGTCGCTGACCCTGCACACGCTCGCGGGCCTGAGGCCGCCCGCCGCCGGCCGCGTCCGGCTGTGCGGCCGCGCGCTCGGCGACTGGCCGCGGCGCGAGCGCGCGCGCCGGCTCGGGCTGCTGACCCAGGTCAGCGAGGACCCGTTCCCCGGCACGGTGCTCGACGCCGTGCTCGTCGGCCGCCACCCGCACGTCAACCTCTGGCACTGGGAGAGCGCGGCGGACGTCGCGGTCGCCCGCGCCGCGCTCGCGGCCTGCGACCTCGCCGGCCTCGAGGAGCGCGCGATCGACACGCTGTCGGGCGGCGAGCGCCGCCGCGTGGCGCTCGCCGCCGTGCTCGCGCAGGACCCGGACGTGCTGCTGCTCGACGAGCCGCAGAACCACCTCGACCCGCACCACCAGCTCGACGTGCTGAAGCTGCTGCGGGCGCGCGCCGACCGCGGCCGCGCGGTGGTCGCGACGCTGCACGATCCCTCGCTCGCGGCGCGCTTCGCCGACCAGGTGCTGCTGCTCTACGGCGACGGCCGCTGGGCCTGCGGCGACACCGCGACCACGCTGACCGCGGCGGCGCTCACCGACATGTACCGGGTGGCCTTCGAGGAAGTGCTGGTCGGCGGCCGCCGCCTGTTCCTCAACGACTGAGCTCGCCGCCGTCGGCCGGCGCGTCGCGCTCGGCGTCGGCGGCGAACAGCGACTCGAGCTGCGCGGCGGACTCCTTGGTGGCCGCGACCAGCTTGGCCTCGTCCTCCTGGACCGCCTGCTGCCGCAGCAGCGTCCGCTCGTCGTGGGCGCGGAACAGGCGGATGCTGTCGCGGGCCGCGGCCGGGGGCACGCCGAGAGCGATCAGCGCCTCGCGCGCCACCTCGAGGCTGGTGGCGAGCGTCTCGCGGTAGACGCTCGTGATGCCGAGGTCGAGCAGCCGGAACGCGTGCTGGCGGTTGCGCGCCCGGGCCAGGATCCTGAGCCGCGGGAAGTGGCGGCGCGCCATCTCGGCGGTGCGCAGCGAGGCCTCGACGTCGTCGATCGCGACGATCAGCAGCTCCGCGCGCCCGGCGCCGGCCGCGTGCAGGAGCTCGAGGCGCGAGGCGTCGCCGTAGTACAGCTTGTTGCCGAAGCGGCGCACGAAGTCGACCTGCGCCGGGCTGATCTCGAGCGCCGTGAAGCGGATGCGCTTGGCGCGCAGCACGCGGCCGATGATGCCGCCGAAGCGGCCGAAGCCGGCGATGATGACGCGCGGCTCGTCGCCGTCCGGGCGATCGAACGGCGGCGGCGCCGGCGCCGGCGCGAGCCGCGCCTCGAGCCGGGCGTGCGCGCCGATCAGCAGCGGCGTCGCGATCATCGACAGGGTCACGACGATCACCAGCAGGTTGGCGCTCGGCCCGTCCAGCAGCCCGCCGCGGCCGAGCAGCGCGAGCAGCACGAAGGCGAACTCGCCGCCGCCGGCGACGTCGCTGGCGAAGCGCCGCGCCGCCGCGCCGCCGAGGCCGGCGAGGCGCGCCACCGCCCAGCCGGCGGCGCCCTTGAGCGCGAGCACGAGCGCGAGCGCGCCGAGCACCGCGCCCGGCCGCTCGATCAGCGTCGCGACGTGCGCCGACATGCCGGTCGCGACGAAGAACAGGCCGAGCAGCAGCCCCTTGAAGGGCTCGATGTCGGCCTCGAGCTCGTGGCGGTACTCGGAGTCGGCGAGCAGCACGCCCGCGATGAACGCGCCGAAGGCCATCGACAGGCCGGTGGCCGAGAAGAGCAGCGCCGTCGCCACCACGACCAGGAGCGCCGTGGCCGTGAAGGTCTCGCGCACCCGCGTCTCGGCGACCACCCGCAGCAGCGGCCGCAGCGCATGGCGTCCGAAGGCCAGCACCAGCACGAGCGCGGCGAGGCCAAGCAGCGCGTGCAGCGACGGCCGCCCGCCGGCCGCGCCCGTGCCGGCGCGGAGCAGCGGCAGCAGCGCGAGCAGCGCCATCGCCGCGATGTCCTGGAACAGCAGCGTGCCGAACGCCGCACGCGCGTGCTTCTCCTTGAGCTCGCCGCGCTCGGCGAGCACCTGCAGCACGAGCGCGGTCGAGGACAGCGACAGCGCGAAGCCGACGAGCGCCGCGCTTCGCGGCGCGAGCCCGAGCGCCCAGGCCGCGAGCGCGAGCAGCAGGGTCGTGAACGCCACCTGCAGCGCGCCGGCGACGAACACGGCGCGGCGCATCGCGACGAGGCGCGACGGCTGCAGCTCGAGGCCGATGACGAACAGCAGCAGCACGACGCCGAACTCGGCGACGTCGAGGGTGCGGTCGACGTCGCTGACCAGGCCGAGGCCGGAGGGTCCGACCACGATGCCGGCACAGAGGTAGGCGAGCACCGCGCCGAGGTGCAGGCGCCGAAACAGCGGCACCGCGACGACCGCCGCGGCCAGGAACACGGCGATCTCGGCGATGGCGCCCACCGCCGGCTCAGCCGAGCGCGGCGCGCAGCAGCGCGTGCAGCGCGGGGTTGGCGGCGAGCACGCTCGTGGTGCCGAGCCCGACCGGCGCGCCGTCGAGCGCCGTGAAGCGCCCGCCCGCCTCCTCGACGATCGCGGCCAGGGCCGCGATGTCGAGGATGTTGACGTCGGACTCGATCACCGCGTCGATCTTGCCGGCGGCGAGCAGGTGGTAGTGCAGGAAGTCGCCGTAGCCGCGGATGCGGTTGACGCGCGCGACCAGCGCCCCGTAGCGCGCCCAGCCAGGGCCCGCGGCGAGGCTCTTGAGGTTGCCGGCCGAGACCGCCGCGGCCTCGAGCGAGGCCACCGCGCTGACCTTCAGCGGCCGGCCGTTCAGCCAGGCGCCCGCGCCGCGCTCGGCGAAGGCGAGCTCGCCGTAGAGCGGCGCCGAGGAGACGCCGAGCACGAGGCGCCCGCCGCGCATGAGCGCGATCTGCGTCGAGAACATCGGGTACTCGCGCACGAAGGCCTTGGTGCCGTCGATCGGGTCGACCAGCCAGAGCGCGTCGCCGCCGCCGCTGCGACCGGTCTCCTCGCCGTAGAAGGCGTGCGCCGGGAAGCGCGCCTGGAGCACGCCGCGGATCGCCTCCTCGGCCCTGACGTCGGCCTCGGTGACCGGCGACTTGTCCTCCTTGAGGCGCACCGCGAGGTTGCGGGCGTAGAGCTCGCGGATCACGCGCGCCGCCGCCTCGGCGGCGTCGAGGGCGGCGGCGAGTTCGGGGCTCGGGGTCATGCGGCCTTTATCCGAAGGCCGGCGCCGGCTGTCAAATGCTTGACAGCCGCGGCGCCGCTCTTCACGATGCCGCGCGTCAGGTGACCCCGGTGCGCGCAGGCGTGGCCGGGGTGAAACGGGAAGTCGGTGACGCCGGTCGTGCACAGGGCACTCCGGTCATTCCGACGCTGCCCCCGCAACGGTAATCGAGTCGAGGATCCGTCCGCCGCGCACAGCGCGGCAGCCACTGCCGAAGCCGGTCACGACCGGCGGACGCGGGAAGGCGACGGACTCCGGCCACCCACGGTGGTCCGCTCGAGAGCCCGGAGACCGGCCTGGCACTCGTTCCGCAGCGCGGTGGGCGCCGGCGAGCCACGGTTCCCTGCGGAGCCGGCGCTCCCTCCTCACCCGCGGCGGTCTGGCCGCCAGTCCATGCGGGCGAGCATGGAGGAGAGCACATGCAGCGCCGTCCGACCCCGTTGCCGCCGGCGCCGTCGCCGGTCCCCTTGCTGATGCTGTTGCTGGCGCTGTCGCCGCCCGCCGCGGCGGTCGCCGCCGAGGCCGCGGGCGAGAGCGGCGCGCCCCTGGCCGCGATCGTCGTGACGGCGAGCCGCGAGCCCGAGACCCAGTTCGAGGCGCTCGCGCCGACGGTGGTGATCGACCGCGGCACCATCGAGCGCTCGCCGGGCAGCGACGTCGGCGACCTCCTGCGCTTCAACGCCGGCATCGAGGTGGTGAGGAGCGGCGGGCCCGGCCAGCAGACCTCGCTCTTCATCCGCGGCGCGAACTCGAACCACACGCTCGTGCTGGTCGACGGCGTGCGCATCAACCCCGGCACCCAGGGCAACGCCGCGATCCAGAACATCGCGCCCGAGTTCATCGACCACATCGAGATCGTCAAGGGGCCGCGCTCGACGATCTACGGCACCGACGCGATCGGCGGCGTGGTCAACATCATCACGCGCCAGCCGCAGGGCGCGGGCGCCGACGTCTCGGCCGGCCTCGGCCACTACGATACGCGCGAGGCGGCGGCCTCGCTCTGGGGCGGGGGCCAGGCGGGCTCGCTCGCGGCGGCCGTCGACTGGCTCGAGTCCGCCGGCTTCCCGACGCAGGCCGGCGACCCGACGGACCGCGGCTTTCGCAACCTGTCGCTCAACGTCGCCGGGCGGACCCAGCTCGGCGGCGTCGAGCTCGGCGCGCGGGTCTGGGGCGCGCAGGGCAACACCCAGTACTCCGACCTCTACTCGACGCCCATCGACCAGGACCAGAACTTCCGCGACTCGGCGCTCGCGGCCGACGTCGGCGGCCGGGTGACGGAGCGCCTGCACACCCGGCTCACGCTGTCGCAGGTGGTCGACGACCTGCGCCAGGTGCAGTCGCCGGACTACGAGACGACGCGCCGCAGCCTGCTCGACTGGCAGAACAGCGCCGACCTCGGCGCCCAGACGCTGACCTTCGGCGGCCTGCTGTCGCGCGAGAACACGCGCTCGTCGGTGTTCGGCACCGGCTTCGACGTCGACACCCGCTCCGACACCTGGTACGTCGAGGATCGCGCCAGCGTCGGCCGGCACCGGCTCCTGGGCGCGGTCGGCTACACGCACCACGACACCTTCGGCGACCACACCACCTGGAACGCCGAGTACGGCTACGCCCCCGGCGGCGCGACGCTGCTCACCGCGGGCCTCGGCACGGCGTTTCGCGCGCCGGACAGCACCGACCGCTACGGCTTCGCCGGCAACCCGGCGCTCAGGCCCGAGAGCGCCCGCAACCTCGAGCTCGGGCTGCGCCAGCGCCTGACGCCCGGGCAGACGCTCGCGCTGTCGGCCTTCGAGAACCGCATCGACGACCTGATCCAGTACGTCGCGATGCCGACCACCGACAACCCCTTCAACGGCGTCAACGAGAACGTGGCGCGCGCCCGCATCCGCGGCCTCGAGGCCGCGTGGGAGTACGCCGACCGGGACTGGCAGGCGCGCCTCGGCGCCAGCCGCCAGGACCCCGTGAACCTCGCCGACGGCTCGACGCTGCTGCGCCGGGCGAAGGAGAGCGCGACGCTGTCGCTGGCGCGCCAGATCGCGGCGCAGCAACTCGGCCTCGACGCGCTCGCGACCGGCCCGCGCAGCGACATCGACGCCTCCGGCAACCCGACCCACGACGGCGGGTACCTGCTGGTGAACCTCTTCTGGCGCGCGACCGTCGGCCGCGACCTGTCGCTGCAGCTCAGGCTCGAGAACGCGTTCGACAAGCGCTACGAGGTCGCCAACGGCTACTTCACGATGCGGCGCGGCCTGTACGGCTCGATGCGGTACGATTTCCGCTGACGCCGGCGGGACCGCGCGGGAGCCTCGCGATGGGCAATCGACTGAGCCGGATCTACACACGCACGGGCGATGACGGCACGACCGGGCTCGGCGACGGCGCGCGCACCGGCAAGGACGCGCCGCGCGTCGAGGCCTACGGGACGGTCGACGAGGCCAACTGCGCCGTCGGGCTGGTGCTCGCGGTGCCGGGCCTGCCGCCCGCGGTCATCGCCTGCCTGACCGAGGTGCAGCACGACCTGTTCGACGTCGGCGCCGAGCTCTGCATCCCCGGCCATCGCGTCGTGACGGACGGCTACGCGACGCGGCTCGAGACCGAGCTCGACGCGCTCAACGAGCCGCTGCCGCCGCTCAAGGAGTTCGTGCTGCCGGGCGGCGGCCCGGCCGCGGCCGCCTGCCACCTGGCGCGCACCGTGGTGCGCCGCGCCGAGCGGCGCGTCTGGGCGCTGTCGCGCCTCGAGCCGGTGGCGCCGGAGGTGCCGCGCTACCTGAACCGGCTGTCGGACCTGCTGTTCGTCGTGGCGCGGGTACTCGCCCGGCACGAGCAGGGCGGCGAGGTGCTGTGGCGGCGCGGCCGCGGCGCCTGAGGGCCTGCGGCTAGCGCCAGGTGGAGTCGTCGGCGGTCGGCGCGGCCTCGATCACCCGCTGGCCCACTTCCTTGGCGAGCAGCTGCGCGTCGTAGGCGAGGTCGTCGCCGAGCTTGAGGTCGGCGGCCTCGGCCGGCGTCTCGTTGAGCGGCACGATCAGGTTGTCGTCGCCGTACTCGACGCGCCAGTCGCTGACCGCGGAGCTCGCCGGCACGTGGGTCGTCGAGCCGTCGAAGCGGTGGAAGGCCGGCACCGGCCAGTGCGCGCGGTCGAAACCCGCGAGGCTGCACAGCAGCTTCCACTCGCCGCGGAACAGCGACGAGTCCTTGAAGCGGCAGACGAACGCCGCCTGCTGGGCGTGCAGGCCGTTCAGCCACGCGTCGTTCGGCGGCGTCGTGCGCCGCGGCCCGAAGAAGTAGCCGAGCAGCACGCCGCCGCGGCGCGGCACCCGTGCGATCAGGCCGATCGCGTACTGGCCACGCTCGACCGGCAGCATGAAGAACTGACCTTCCACGAGTCGGACCGTCATAGTGAGTATCGTCCGCAGCCTTGCCTAGCGGAGCCTTGCCTCGTCCGGCGCGCCTTGCCGCCGCGCGCCGTCCCTGACCGGCCGGACGGCGGCGCCACGCCGGGCCCGTGCACGCGGCCCTCTCGTCGGCTGATCCTACCGCACTCGCCCGCCGGAAGGGCCATGCCCGCGCGCGCGCCGGCGCCGCCACCCCCGGGGCGCCGGCCAGACTGAGACGCCCGTCGCAGATCCGGACCCGGCCCCGGCGGCCGTCGTCAGCCGACCGTCAGGCTAGCCACGCGACCAGCGTCAGGAGCGCGAACACCACCAGCCAGACGTTGAGCGCGGCGTCCGCGAGCGCCAGCGCCGCGCGCGCCCGCTCCGGCTCGTCGCGGGCCTCGTCCCAGGCCGCGCCCAGCGCGCCGCGGCCGGCGTGCACCAGCAGCCGGTCGTTGGCGTCGGCGAAGTGGTCCGACCCCGACGCGAGGTAGCTGCGCCAGCCGCTGAAGGACTCCTCGAAGCTGCCGGCGACGCCGAAGGTGAGCGCCAGGAGCCGCGCCGGGACGAAGGCGATCACGCCGTGCAGCCGCCGGCAGAGGTCGCCGAGGTCCTGCGCCGCCGTCGGGGCGTCCGCGCGGTCGGCGCGCACGAGGGCCTCGCGGCGCATCAGGTCGCTGATCCGAAACGCGAGCGCCCCGAACGGCCCGAGCAGCGCGAACCAGAACAGCACGCCGAACAGCCGGTTGTTGGCCTGCACGAACACCGCCTCGCCGACCGAGCCGAGCCCGGGGCCGCGCCGCTGGGAGGCGTCGGCGTCGAGGATCTCGGCCGCGACCCGCGCGGCGGCCGCGGCATCGCCGCGCGCGGCGGCCGCCCGGTACTCGCTGACCTCGCGGCGCAGGTCGCGCGGGCCGAGCGCGAAGAAGAGCACGAGCGCGGCGAGCGCGACGTAGGCGATGCCATGCACCAGCGCGCCGAGCACGTCGCTCGCGACCGCGACCACGAGGCCCGGCAGCAGCGCCGCGCCGATCGCGATCCCGACCCGCGCCGGCGCGTGCCGCGCGGCGAGGCGCAGCGCGCCGCGCACGTAGGCGAGCAGCGCGTCGGGCTCGCGAACCGCGGGCCTGAGCGCCACCAGGCGCTCGGCGAGCAGCGCGATCAGGAGCGCGATGAAGTTCATGCCGGCGCGCCGGCGCCCGCCGCGGCGAGCCCGGCGTGGAGCCGCGGCCAGTCGAACAGCGGCCCCGGGTCGGTCTTGCGCCCGGGCGCGATGTCGCTGTGGCCGGTGATCGCGTCCGGCGCCAGCGTCGCGTAGGCGCGCCTGAGCGCGACGATGGCCTCGGCGAGGCGCCGGTACTGCGCCGCGCTGTAGGGCACGGCGTCGTCGCCCTCGAGCTCGATGCCGACCGAGAAGTCGTTGCACGCGAGGCGGTGGCGCCACACCGAGGCGCCCGCGTGCCAGGCGCGGGCGTGGAACGGCACGAACTGCACGAGCTCGCCGTCGCGTCTGATGTAGAGGTGCGCCGAGACCTTGAGCCCGGCGATCGTCGCGAAGAAGGGGTGCACGTCGGGCGGCAGCGTGTTGGTGAACAGCCTATCAACCCACGGCCCGCCGAACTCGCCGGGCGGCAGGCTGATGCCGTGCACGACGACCAGGTCGATCGAGGCGCCGGGCGGCCGCGCGTCCTGGTTGGGCGACGCCACCTGCCGGGCGGGACTGATCAGGCCCCGACCGACGTCCACCGTCACAGGCGCGCCGCAATGCATGGCCGGCAGCTTACGGCACCGGCGGGCGGCGCGAAATCCGCGCCATCGGTACACTGCGCGCGGAGCCGTAGCCCCATGCCCCCGACGCCTGCCCTGCCGACCCCCCCGCGCCGCGGCGCCGACCGATGCGGCTGACCCGCGTGCACGTCCCGGGGCCGCTGCGCGCGGGCGCCACGCTCGAGCTCGGCGCGCGCGCCGGCCAGCACCTCGTGCGCGTGCTCAGGCTCGGGCGCGGCGCGCCGCTCGCGGTGTTCGACGGCACCGGCCACGAGCACGCGGCGACGATCAGCGCGATACGCGACGCGCGCGTCGAGGTGGTGCTCGGCGAGGCGCTGGCGCCGGCGGCCGAGTCGCCGCTCGCGGTCACGCTCGCGCAGGGCGTCTCGCGCGGCGAGCGCATGGACTACGCGATCCAGAAGGCCACCGAGCTCGGCGTCGCGCGGATCGTGCCGCTGCTGTGCGAGCGCAGCGTGGTCAGGCTCGACGCCGCTCAGGCGGCGCGCAAGCTCGAGCACTGGCAGGGAATCGCGGCCGGGGCCGCCGAGCAGTCCGGCCGGGCGGTGGTGCCGGCGGTCGAGGCGCCGCGCCGCTACCTCGACCACCTCGGCGCGCTGCCGGCGCCGGCGGCCGGCGGCGCGCGGCTCGTGCTCGCGCCGCGCGCCGCCGACGGGCCGTCCGCGCTGCCGGCGGGGCTCGCCCGCATCGAGCTGCTGATCGGGCCGGAGGGCGGGCTCAGCGACGCGGAACTCGGCGCCGCGGCGCTCAGGGGCTACGCGCCGCTGCGGCTCGGGCCGCGCGTGCTGCGCACCGAGACCGCGGCGGCCGCCGCGATCGCGGTGCTGCAGGCCCGCTACGGCGATCTCGGCTGAGGCCGTGGGCCGCGCGCGCTTCCGCCGGCGCCTCGTGCTGCTCGTGCTCGGCGCGGTGCTCGGGCTCGTCGCCGCGTTCGCCGGCTGGGTCGCCTACCTCGACCACGTCGTGACCCGCGAGTTCCAGGGCCGGCTGTGGTCGGTGCCGGCGCGCGTCTACGCCGAGCCGCTCGAGCTCTACGTCGGCGCCAGCGTCAGCGGCGACGACCTCGAGCAGGAGCTCAGGCGCCTGCACTACCGGCCGGGCGACCCGGCCAGCGGGCCCGGCCTCTACCGCCGCCACGGCGGCGACTTCGAGCTGCAGACCCGGCGCGTGCGCTTCGTCGACGAGCAGCGCCAGCCGGCGCGGGTCAGCGTGCGCACCGGCGGCGACGCCGTCACCGCGCTCGCGGCCGCCGACGGCAGCGCGCTGCCGCTCTTTCGGCTCGACCCGCTCTTGGTCGGCAGCGTGTTCCCGGTGCACGGCGAGGACCGCATCGTGCTGGCGCCGGACGAGGTGCCGCCGCTGCTGCGGGCCGCGATCAAGACCATCGAGGACCGGCGCTTCGACGAGCACCACGGCGTCGACCCGCGCAGCATCCTGCGCGCGCTGTGGGCCAACCTGCGTGCCGGGCACATCACGCAGGGCGGCAGCACGCTGACCCAGCAGCTGGTCAAGAACTACTTCCTGAGCGACGAGCAGACCTTCGGGCGCAAGCTCACCGAGGCGCTGATGGCGCTGCGGCTCGAGGCGCACTTCAGCAAGGACGAGATCCTGGTCGCCTACGTCAACGAGGTCTACCTCGGCCAGGACGGCGAGCGCGCGGTGCACGGCTTCGGGCTCGGCAGCCAGTTCTACTTCGGCAAGCCGGTCGACGAGCTCGACGCGGCCGAGCTCGCGCTGCTCGTCGGCATCGTCAAGGGCCCGTCGTACTACGACCCGCACAAGCACCCGGAGCGCGCGCGCACGCGCCGCAACCTGGTGCTCAAGGAGCTCGCCGACGCGCACCTCATCGGCGCCGCCGAGGCCGAGCGCGCCGCGCAGCAGCCGCTGTCGCTGCGCCCGCACGGCGGCGGCTACGTGCCGGCCTTCCTCGACCTCGTGCGCCGCCACCTGAAGCGCGACTACGCCGAGGCCGACCTCGCCGCCGCGGGCCTCGCGATCTACACCACGCTCGACCCGCGCGCGCAGGGCGCGGCCGAGCGCGCGCTGACGCGCGGGCTCAAGCGCCTCGACGCCGCCAGCCGCGTGCGCGACGCGCGCCTCGAGGGCGCGGTCGTGGTCGCCGAGCCGCAGAGCGGCGACGTGCTCGCGGTGGTCGGCGGGCGCGACACCGGCAGCGAGGGCTTCAACCGCGCGCTCGACGCGCGCCGGCCGATCGGCTCGCTGGTCAAGCCCGCGGTGTACCTCGCGGCGCTCGAGACCGGCCGCTACACGGCGGCGAGCGTGCTCGAGGACGCGCCGCTCGAGCTCAAGCTCGGCGACGGCAGCACCTGGGCGCCGCAGAACTTCACCCGCGAGACCTACGGCAGCGTGCCGATGGTGCGGGCCCTGGCCGAGTCGATGAACCTCGCGACCGTGCGCCTCGGGCTCGACGTCGGCCTCGGCCGCGTCGCCGACACGCTGGTGCGGCTCGGCCTCGAGCGGCGCCCGGCGCTCAACCCGTCGCTGCTGCTCGGCAGCGTCGAGATGACGCCGCTCGAGGTGGTCGAGGTGTACGCCTCGCTCGCCAACGGCGGCTTCCGCGCGCGGCTGCGCTCGGTGCGCGCGGTGCTCGATGAGCACGGCCAGGCGCTGAAGCGCTTCAGGCTGGAGGTCGACGCGGCGGCGACGCCGGCGGCGGTCTATGCCCTCGACCGGATGCTGGCGCAGGTGACCGAGCGCGGCACCGGGCACGGGGCGACCGCGCGCCTGCCGCGCGGCATCGTCGCCCCGGCCAAGACCGGCACCTCCTCGGACACCCGCGACAGCTGGTTCGCCGGCTTCACCGGCAGCCACCTCGCCGTGGTCTGGGTCGGCTACGACGACAACCGGATCACCGGGCTCACCGGCGCGGCCGGGGCGATGCCGGTGTGGGCGGACACCCTCGCGAGCCTCAGGCCGGCGTCGTGGGAACCGGCGGCCCCGCCGGAGGTCGACGAACGGTGGATCGAGTTCTCGACCGGCCTCGCGACCGCGCCCGACTGCAGCTCCGACGCGGTGCGGGTGGCGCTGCCGCGCGGTGCGGTACTGCCCGCCAAGGCCGGCTGCGCCGCGGCCGGCGGGTCGGTCGTTGATAGACTGAAGTCATGGCTGCAGAAGTCTCTGCTCTGACCCGCCCGCTCCTGGCCGCGCTCGGCGCGCTCGCGCTCGCCGCCTGCTCGCTGCCGCAGCCGTACCGGCCGCCGGCCGGCAGCGGCGAGCCGGTGCCGCGGCCGGCCGCGGGTGCGCCGGCGAGCCCGCAGCCGCCGGCCGCGGCCACCGCGGAGCTGCCGCCGGCGGCGCCGCCGCCGTCGCGCGACTACCACCTCGGCGCCGCGACCCAGTCGCTGGTCAGCCAGGCGCACGCCCAGGCCGCGCGCGGCGAGCTGCCGGGCGCCTCGACGACGCTCGACCGGGCGCTCAGGATCGAGCCGCAGAACCCGCTGCTGTGGATCGAGGTGGCGCGGCTCAGGCTCGCGGAGAACGACGCCCGCCAGGCGGAGGCCTGCGGCCGCAAGGCGCTGGCGCTGTCGTCGGGCGATCCGAACGCGCGTGCCCAGGCGGGCCGGGTGCTGGCCGACGCGCTGCGCGCGCAGCACCGCGACCAGGAGGCGCGCGAGCTGGAAGCGGCGCCGTGGATGCGCTGAGGCCCAGGCGCCGCGCTCAGGCTGCGACCGAGGTTTCCTCGGCGATCAGCGCCTCGAGGTACTCGAGGTCGGGGACCAGCGGCGCCTCGTTGACCATCCTGAGTCCGCACAGCACCGGGCTGCGCTCCGGGAACGAGCGGGTCGGATCCGGCTTGACGACGTCGGGGTTCAGCCGCACCAGCTGCGGGAAGCCCTGCGTCAGGATGCCGAAGGCCCCGACCGCGAGCCGCGTGCCGAGGCAGTGCAGCACCACGATGCGGGTGCGGCCGCTGGCCTCGGGGATCGCGCGCCCGAGCGTGCCCTCGAAGGAGATCACCGGCACCTCGCGGTTGCTCCAGGTGACGGTGCCGACGTACCACGACGGCGCGCCGGCCATCGGCGCCGGCTCCTGCCAGGCGACGACCTCGGCCACGCAGCTGCGCGGCACGATCAGCCGCTCGTCGGCGAGCGGCACCAGCAGCCCGTAGAACTCCTCGGCCACCGGCTCGGTCATACGGCCTCCCGCCGGTTGGCGACCAGCGGCTCGATCGCGTCGAGCAGCTGGTTCTCCTGATAGGGCTTGCCGAGGTAGTCGTTGACGCCGAGCTCGATCGCGCGCGCGCGGTGCTTCTCGCCGACGCGCGAGGTGATCATGACGATCGGCACGTCCTTGAGGCGCGCGTCGCCGCGCACGTGCGCGGCGACCTCGTAGCCGTCCATGCGCGGCATCTCGATGTCCAGCAGGATCACGTCCGGCAGGTGCTCCTCGAGGATCGACAGCGCGTCGACCCCGTCCTTGGCGGTCATGACCCGCATGCCGTTGCGCTCGAGCAGCCGCTGCGTGACGCGCCGCACGGTGATCGAATCGTCGACCACCAGCGCGAAGGTGCGCCGGTCGCTGCGGTCGCGGGCGGACTCGGTCTGCGGCCGGGCGCGCCAGTCGGCGCGCACCAGCGTGCCCATGTCGAGGATGATGACGATCCGGCCGTCGCCGAGGATCGTCGCGCCGGCGATGCCGCGGATCCCGGAGATCTGCGGACCGACGCTCTTGACGACGATCTCGCGGCTGCCGACCAGCTCGTCGGTGACCAGCGCGGTCGAGCTGTCGCCGGCGCGGACCAGCACCACCGGCACCGGCACCTCGTTTTCGGGCAGTTGCGCCGACGGGCCGCCGACGAAGCTGCCGAGGTGCTGGAAACGGTAGCGCTGGCCGCCGTAGTCGAAGCTCGGGCCGCCCTCGGCGAGGTGGCGCTGCACGTCGCTGCGCGGCAGGCGCACGACGCTCTCGACCGTCGGCAGCGGCAGCGCGTAGAACTCCTCGCCGGCGCGCACGATCAGCGCCTGCGAGACCGCGAGCGTGAACGGCAGCCGGATCGTGAACTTGGTGCCCTGCCCCGAGGTCGTGTCGATCTGCAGCGCGCCGCCGAGGCGCTTGATCTCGGTCGCGACCACGTCCATGCCGACGCCGCGGCCGGCCGCGTGCGTGACGCTGCTCGCGGTCGAGAAGCCGGGCTCGAGGATCAGCTGCATCGCCTCCTGGTCGGACAGCGTCTGCTTGGGCTCGATCAGGCCGAGCGACAGGGCCTTCTCGCGGATCGCGCGCAGGTTCATGCCGCTGCCGTCGTCCTGCACGACGATCACGACCTCGGCGCCCTCGCGCTTCAGCGCCACCTCGATGCGGCCCTGCTCCGGCTTGCCGCGCTGGACGCGCTCGAGCGGCGGCTCGATGCCGTGGACGACGGCGTTGCGCAGCATGTGCTCGAACGGCGGCAGCATGCGGTCGAGCACCTGGCGGTCGAGCTCGCCGGTGGCGCCGGACACCACCAGGTCGACCTTCTTGCCGGTGTCGGCGGCCGTCTGGCGCACGGTGCGCGTCAGGCGCGGCACGTGCCGCTGGAAGGGCACCATGCGCGTGCGCATCAGCCCGTTCTGCAGGTCCGTGACGATGCGCGCCTGCTGCATCAGCAGGTTCTGCGCCTCGCGGGTCTGGCTCTCGAGCAGCCCCTGCAGGCTGGCGACGTCGCTCGTCGACTCGAGCAGCGCGCGCGAGTACTGCTGCAGCGAAGAGTACTGGTCCATCTCCAGCGGGTCGAAGTCGTCGCGGCGCCGGTCGTCGTGGTGGCGGTGCAGGATCTGCGCCTCGGTCTCGATCTCGAGCTTGCGCAGCTGCTCGCGCAGCCGCTGCACGACGCGCGCCAGCTCCGCGAGGTTGAACTCCACCGACGACAGCTGCTGCTCGAGGCGGGCGCGGTGGATGCTGACCTCGCCGGCGCTGTTCAGCAGGCTGTCGAGCAGCTCGGCGTCGACGCGCGCCAGCTCCTGGCGGTCCTCGCGGCCCGGCGACTCGCGCCCGGGCGGCATGATGAACGAGCGCGACTCCTCGAGCGCCTGCGCGGTCGCGGGCTCGTCGACCGCGAGCTCGGCCGCGGCCACGGGCGCGGCCACGGGCGCGGGTACCGCCGCGGCGGGGGCCGGGGTCGCCGCGGCGGGTGGCGGCGCCGGGGCCGGCGCGGACGGCGGCGGCGGCGCCTTCGCGGCCGCGGCGATCTCGGTGACCACCGGCGGCGCGGCCGCCGGCGGCGCGGCGCTCGCCGGCGCCGGCTGCGGCAGCGGCTGCTCGGCCGCCGGGCTCTTGAGCACGGGCGGCGCCGCGATGCCGCGCGACAGCGCGCGGATGCGGGTCACGAGGTCGCGCGCCGCGCTCACCGGACGGCCGCCGGAGACCGTGTCGCGCATCCGGTTGAGCTCGTCGAGGCTGGCCTGCAGCACCTCGATCGTGCGCGGCTCGGCCGAGGTGCCGGCCGCCTCGCTCTGCGTCAGGAGCGACTCGACCTCGTGGGCGAGGTCGCCCATCGACATGACGCCGGCCATGCGCGCGCCGCCCTTCAGGGTGTGCAGCACGCGCTTGAGCTCGGTGACCTTGGCGCCGTCGCGCGCGTCGGCCCGGAACGCGGCGAAGGCGCGCTCGGCGACCTCGAGCAGCTCGGTCGCCTCCTCGCTGAAGATCACGGCGATCTCGGCGTCGAACTCGTCGCGCGCCTCGGGCGCGGCGGCGTAGCGCGGCGGCGGCGCGGCCGCCGCCGGGGCCGCGGCCGGCACCGGTGCCGCGGGCGCCTGCGCCTGCGCCTGCGCCTCGGCCATCATGTCGTCGCTGGACAGCAGCTCCTCGCCCATGCCCGGCGCGAGGCTCGCGGCGCTCTGCTCGGAGGCCGGCGTCAGGCCGCGCGCCGCGATCTCGCGGTTGGCGTCGGACTCGAGCCACTGCAGCCGCGCGAGGATGTCGGCGTGCGTCTTGAAGAACGAGGTCGGCGCCTCGAAGTTCGCCGTGATCTCGGTCATGCCGGCGACGATGTCGGTCAGCACGCGCCGGCCGGCCTCCGGCAGGCCGAGGCCGTGGTCGTGCAGCTTGCGCACGTAGAGGTTGAGCGGCTCGGCCAGCTTGATGCCCTGGCGCGCGTCGGCCATCTTCGAGGCGCCGGCCAGCGTGTGGCAGGCGCGGTGCAGCGCCTCGGTCACCGGGAACGGCGCGAAGCGGCCGACGCAGGTGTCGAGGAACTGGCGGATCGCCGCGATGTGGCCGCTGACCTCGCCGCGATAGATGTCGACCAGCACCGGATCAGCGGCGGCGTTCGCGAGGTCCACCGGGCCGACCGTGAACTCGCTGCCCGACGGCGGCGGCGGCGGCACTGCCGCGACGCGCTCCTGCTTGACCGCCTCGTCGGAAGTGATGCGCACGAAGCGCGACGGCACCTCGAGCACGGGGCCGCCGCCCGCCGGCAGCTCGGCGGCGCGCTTCGGCGCCGCGGCCTTCGGCGCGGCCGCCGCGGCGGCCGGGGCGGCCGCGGGCCTGGCGGGCTCGGCCGGGCGCGCTGGCGCCGCGGCGGCGGCTGGCCGCTCGGCGGCGCGCGGCGGCACCGGCCGCGGCAGCGCCGGGTCGTTGGTGAGCAGGATCTCGGTCGCGATCAGCGACGGCGACTCGGGCTCGCCGGGCGCCGGCCCGCTCGCGAACAGCGCGGCGGCCGCGGCCGCTGGCGCCGGCGCGGCCACCGGCGGCGGCGGCACGGGCTGCGCCGCGACGGCCGTTGCGGCCGCCCGCGGCCGCTCCGGCGCGGCGGCCAGCGCCTGCTCGAGGTCGCGGCCCTCGGCGTAGCCGTGGGCGCGGCCGATGATCAGGCCGACCTCGGCGGACGGCGCCCGCCCGGTCTCGAGCTGGTCGACCAGCTGCGGCAGCGTCGCGACCGCCTCGCGCAGCAGGCTGAGCATGCCCGGCGTGCGCGACAGCGTGCCGCTGATGACGCGGTTGAGCAGGTTCTCCACGGCCCAGGCGAACTCGCCGACCTGGCGCGCGCCGACCATGCGGCCGCTGCCCTTCAGCGTGTGGAACGAGCGCCGGATCCGCGTCAGCGCGTCGACGTCGAGCGGGTTCTCGTCCCAGACCGGGAACAGCTGCTGGATCTTCGCCAGCTCCTCGCGCGCCTCCTCGATGAACAGCGCGACCAGCTCCGGGTCCGGCGTCGGCGCAGCGGCCGCCGCCGCGGGCGGCGGCGCCACCGCCGCTGCCGGCGGCAGCACGTCGGTGAGCGCGGCCGAGGCGTCAGGCGCCGGCACGTGGTCGAGCAGCAGCGTCGCGTCGTGCACGCCGGTCTCGCCGGCGGCCGGCGCCGGCGCCGGCGCGCTCGCCGCCGCCTCGTCGAGCGCCCTGAGGCACATCTCGGCGTTGTCGAGCATGTACCACGGGTCGCTGCGGCCGCTCTGCAGCGTCTCCATGTAGTACTCGACCGAGACGATCGCGTCGGCGAGCCGGTCGAGGCGGCCCGGCGGCAGCGCCCCGGACGGCGCCAGCATCGCCTCGACGTGCCGGCCGACGCCTTCGAGGATGTCGACGGCCCGCGCGCGGCCGAGCATCAGGAGGCCCGCGGTGATGCCGCGCAGCAGCGCCGGCACCTGCTCGGCGCCGGAGGGCTCGTGCTTGGCGATCGCCGCGGCGATCGACTCCTTGATGCGCGCGAGGTTGACGATGCACTCGCGCAGCACGGCGTTCTGCACGCGCTGGAACTCGGCGTCCGGCTCGCCCTCCGGCGACGCGGCGCGGTTCGGCATGATCAGCCGCACCAGCTGCGCATCGAGGTTGTCCTCGACGCTGATCAGCACGGCGGCGATGTCGACCAGCACGCTGTCGTCCGGCGGCAGCTTCTTGGCGACGATGTCCTTGAGGCGCTGGATCTGCGACTGCACCTTGGTGCGCAGGTCGCCGAGGCCGAGCACGCCGAGCGTGTCGCTGATCTTGCGCAGCATCTCGAGCTGGACCGCGAGCTCCTCGACCTGCGCGCCGCCCTTGCGCACGAAGATGTCGAGCACGTCCTTCACGCGCGACAGGTCTTCCTTGATCGCGCCCGCGACGGTCTCCATCAGCTTGACCGACGGCGCCGACAGGTTCTCGCGCTCCTGCTCGATCTGCTCGGAGACCGGCAGCAGTTCCTGCAGCTTGAACGAGGCCCGCACCGCGGCGGTGCGCGGCCCGGCGCTGGTGGCGCGCGCGACGTAGTAGAGGAGGTTGTTCAGCAGGTCGAGCGGCGGGGTCTCGGCATAGCGCGGCTCGCCGGTCTCGTACAGCTTCTTGAGCTCGCGGTCGGCCTGGCCGAGCAGGCGCTTGATGGTCGCCGTGCCCTCGAGGCCGCCCTCGCGCAGCGACTCGATCACCGCGCCGACCACCCACCACAGCTGGAACACCGGCTGGCGGGTCGCGACCTGCTCGAGGCGCTCGGCCACCACCGACAGGATCTCGAGGTGCTGCGCCTGGCGTTCGCCGCGGATCCAGCCGAGCAGCCCCACCTGGAAGCGCGGCCGCAGCCGGCGCGCCCACTGCGCGACCGTCAGCGGCGGCTCGCCGGCCTTCTGCGGCTGCGGCTGCGGCTGGCGGTCCGAGGTCAGGTTGAGCAGCAGCAGCGTGCCTTCCGACAGCAGCGCGTGGCCGCGCACCGCCCGCAGGTCGTTGAGCAGCGGCAGCAGCACCAGCGCGAGGTCGCGGCCGCCGCCGAGCACGCGCTCCAGGTAGGCCGGCAGCTGCACCATCGCGCGCATCAGCGCGTCGAGGCTCTCGGGCTGGTTGCGGTTCTCCTGCGCGCTGTCGAGCAGGTAGCGCGCGACGTGCTCCATCTCCTCGGCGAGCAGCGCCGCGCCGTAGACCTCCACCAGGCGCAGCACGCCGTGCACCTCGTGCAGGCGCGCGCCGCAGGTCTCGAGCAGGGTGCGGTCGTCCGGGTGCTCGGCGTAGCCCTCGATCGCGGTGCGCGCCTCGGCGAGCGTCGCGGTCAGCTCCTTGGCGACGACGTGCAGCGTCTGTTCGGCGACCTCGGTCATCGATCAGGCCTTCGCGCCACTCGCCTTCCGCGCCGCGGGCGGCGGCGCCGGGGTCGCCGGGTTCGCCGGCCGCGCCGCGTCCTCCGGCTTGAGCGGCTGGACCTTCTGGGCCTTCGGGCTCGCGGCCGGCGCCGGCCGCTCGGGCAGCCGGAAGCCGGCCACCGACTTGCGCAGCTGCGCCGACAGGTCCGCGAGCTTGCCGATCGACTGCGACATCCCGGTCGTGCCCTCGGCGGTCTGGGTGCTGATCTCGCGCAGCACCTGCATGCTGCGCGAGATCGAGGCCGACACCGCCGCCTGCTGGCGCGCGCTGGCCGAGATGTTGTGCATCAGGCTCGCGATCTGGTTCGAGACCTGCTCGATCTCCTCGAGCGCGGCGCCGGCGTTCTCGGCGAGCAGCGCGCCGCCGACGACGTCGGTGGTGCTGCGCTCCATCGAGACCACCGCCTCGTTGGTGTCGGTCTGGATCGTGCGCACCAGCACCTCGATCTGCTTGGTCGCGTTCGCGGCGCGCTCGGCGAGGCGCTGCACCTCGTCGGCGACCACGGCGAAGCCGCGGCCGGCCTCGCCGGCCATCGACGCCTGGATCGAGGCATTCAGCGC
>DATKOP010000032.1:0-18293 GCA_035524595.1 Steroidobacteraceae bacterium
TGGTCGTCAACGGCAAGTACACCGCCGACGTCGGCACCGCCGGCGGCGAGCCGCAGCTGATCACGCTGATCAACGACCTGGCGGCGTCGGAGCACAAGCACTGAGCGGGCGGCGGCGGCACGCCGCTGCGGCAGGGTCGACGGAAGGATGGCGCGCCCGGCGGGATTCGAACCCACGACCTACGGCTTCGGAGACCGTCACTCTATCCAGCTGAGCTACGGGCGCGCTGAGGGGGCGCGATTCTACCCGTCGCCGCGCCCGAGCGTCCAACGCCGTGCTTCTGCGGCCGCGCGCCGGCCGTTATAATTCGCGGCTACCGCCGAGGGCCCCGGGGAAACGCGCGTGAGCAAGCAGGACGACCACTTCTTCAATACCTTCAGCCTCGTGATCGGCAGCCTGGTGGCGATCGCGATCGTGCTGTTCGCCATCGCGCGCGGCATCGGCACGCCGTTCGAGGCGGCTCTTGTGGCCACCGAGCCCGCGGTCGCGGCCGGCGTCGCCGCGAACACCGCCCCGGTCGGCCGCCTCGCCGTCGTCGGTCAGGACAACAGTGCGCTCGCGATCCGCCACGCCGCGGGCGGCGCCGCGCCCGCAGCGCCCGCGCTGCCGAAGAGCGGCGCGGAGGCTTTCCAGAGCGTCTGCAGCGCCTGCCACGGCAGCGGCGTCGGCGGCGCACCGCGGGTCGGTGACCACGCAGCCTGGGCACCGCGCCTCGCGCAGGGTCAGGCGGCGCTCTACCAGCACGCGCTCGAGGGCTTCACTGGCAAGGCCGGCGTCATGCTCGCCAAGGGCGGGCGCAGCGACCTGCCGGACGAGCTCGTGCGCCAGACCGTCGACTACATGGTGAAACGCAGCCAGTAGCCGCGGCAGGCCGGAGCCGGT
Source organism: Steroidobacteraceae bacterium (assembly GCA_035524595.1). Classification (GTDB taxonomy): domain Bacteria; phylum Pseudomonadota; class Gammaproteobacteria; order Steroidobacterales; family Steroidobacteraceae; genus CAIKZZ01. The sequence continues at coordinate 883 of DATKOP010000032.1, forward strand.
CCCCGGCGCGCCCGCTCAGGCGCTCGGCGGCTCGACCCGCTCGGCCGCGTCGCGCTCGAAGCGGCTGAGCTCGCCTTCGAGCGCCGCGAGCCGCTCCTCGAGGCCGGTCAGCTTCTCCCGCGTGCGCGCGAGCACCCCCGCCTGCACGTCGAACTCCTGCCGGGTCACGAGATCCAGCCGGGCGAGGCCGGCCTGCAGGACGCTCTTGAAGTTCGCCTCGAGGTCCTGCTTGAGCGCCGCGAGCTGCGGCGGCATCGACTCCGACAGGCGCTTCGCGAGGTCCTCGAGGAAACGGGGATCGAAGTTCGTGCTCATGGTCGTTCTCCTCGCCGGGGCAGGCGCCCCTCCGGTAGGTGGGGACTGGCCGGCGCCGGCTCAAGCGCCACGCCCCGCATTCAAGCACAACCGCCGCGGCGTGCGCCAAAACGGTGCAGCGCCGCGCGCGCCGCCGCCGCCGCGACGCCTAAGCGCCTGATTGGGCGGCCCGCAGCGCGTGGCATGGAAGCTGCATTTTGGACTGCGCCGAGCACCGGCGGCACGGGCGCCCAGGGCCACAGGCACGTTGCAGCAGTCATGAAGTGGATCGTCGCGATCATCAAGCCGCACAAGCTCGACGAGGTCCGCCAGGCGGTGGCCGACATCGGCGTGCAGGGCGTCACGGTCACCGAGGTGCAGGGCTTCGGCCGGCAGCGCGGCCACACCGAGCTCTACCGCGGCGCCGAGTACCGCGTCGACTTCGTGCCGAAGTCCAAGATCGAGCTCGCCGTCGACGACTCGGTGTGCGACCAGGTGGTCGAGGCGATCACCAACATCGCGCGCACCGGCAAGATCGGCGACGGCAAGATCTTCGTGATGCCGCTCGAGCAGACGGTGCGGATCCGCACCGGCGAGATGGGTCCGGACGCGATCTGAGCGCGGCCCGCGGCCGCGGCGCGCAGCTTGAACACAGACCGACACTGACAGGGGAACAGCCGTGCAATTTGCAAGACCCAAGCCATCGCGACGCGCACGCGCCGCGGCTTCCGGCGCGTGGCGCGACCGCGCGCGCGCCATGCTCGCGGCACTCGCGCTCGGCGCCTGCGCGCTCGCGGGCGCCCCGCGCGCGCACGCCGATGCGCCGGCCGCGGCCGCCGCGGCGCCGACGGCCGCGGTGACCGCCGGGGCTCAGGCCCCGGCCGCGGCTGCGCCCGCCGAGGCGCCGGCTGCGCCGGCCGCGGCCGCGGTGCCCAACAAGGGCGACACGGCCTGGATGCTGACGTCGACGGCGCTGGTGCTGCTGATGTCGGTGCCGGCGCTGGCGCTGTTCTACGGCGGCCTGGTGCGCCAGAAGAACATGCTGTCGGTGCTGATCCAGGTGTTCGTCGTGTTCTCGCTGATTACGGTGCTGTGGGCGGTGTACGGCTACTCGCTGGCGTTCACCGAGCGCAACGCCTTCATCGGCGGCTTCGACCGGCTGTTCCTGATGGGCACCTTCGACGCCGCCACCGGCAACTACGCGATGGCCGCGACCTTCAGCAAGAACACGCCGCTCTACGAGCTCGTCTACGTCGCCTTCCAGTCGACCTTCGCCGCGATCACGGTGTGCCTCGTGCTGGGCGCGATCGTCGAGCGCGTGCGCTTCGCGGCGGTGCTGATCTTCGCGGTCGTCTGGTTCACGATCAGCTACCTGCCGATCGCGCACATGGTCTGGTTCTGGCCGGGCCCGGACGCCTACACCGATGCCGCGCTCAGCGACGCGGTCAGCGCCAAGGGCGGACTGCTGTGGCAGTGGGGCGCGCTCGACTTCGCCGGCGGCACGGTGGTGCACATCAACGCGGGCGTCGCCGGCCTGGTCGGCGCGCTGCTGGTCGGCAAGCGCGTCGGCCTCGGGCGCGAGTCGATGGCGCCGCACAGCCTGACGATGACGATGATCGGCGCCTCGCTGCTGTGGTTCGGCTGGTTCGGCTTCAACGCCGGCTCCGCCTACGAGGCCAACGGCTCGGCGGCGCTCGCGTTCATGAACACCTATCTCGCCACCGCCTGCGCCGTGCTGTCGTGGCTGTTCGGCGAGTGGGCGCTGAAGGGCAAGCCGTCGCTGCTCGGCGCCGCCTCGGGCGCGGTCGCGGGGCTCGTCGCGATCACGCCGGCGGCCGGCAACGTCGGCATCCCCGGCGCGTTCTGCATCGGCCTCGCCGCCGGCCTCGTCTGCCTGTGGGGCGTCACCGGCCTCAAGAAGATGATCCGGGCCGACGACTCGCTCGACGTGTTCGGCGTGCACGCGGTCGGCGGCATCACCGGCGCCCTGCTGACGGGCGTGTTCAACGCGCAGTCGCTCGGCGGCCCGGGCTTCGTCAGCGACTGGGTGACGGGCAAGGTGGCCTCGAACGGGATCCTCACGCAGGTGCTGATCCAGGCCAAGGCGGTCGGCTTCACGGTGCTCTGGACCGCGGTCGCGGCGCTGGTCGCCTTCAAGCTGGCCGACGTGCTCGTCGGGCTGCGGGTGCCGGAGGAAGAGGAGCGCGAGGGGCTCGACACCACCTCGCACGGCGAGCGCGCCTACAGCTGAGCCGGTCGGTACCGACCCCCTCCAGGGCAGGCTCCGGCCTGCCCTTCTTTTTTGAGCGCGGACGGGCGCGCGCCCGTCAGGCGTACTGCACCAGCGACAGCAGGTTGCCGTCGACGTCGCGCAGCCACGCGACCCGGGTCCCGTCGGCGAGCGTGACGAGGCCGGCGGCATCGTGCGCGAAGCCCGCGAAGCGCTCGAGGCGCACGCCGCGCGCCTCGAGCCCGGCGGCCGCGGCGGCCACGTCCGCGACCGCGAAGCCGAGCACCGCATGCGCCGACGGCGTCGTCGTCGCCACCGGCGAGAGGCGCAGCTCCGCGCCGCCGACGTCGTAGACGAGCGCGCCGTGCGAGCGGCCCTTGCAGCAGAGCCCGAGGACCTCGCCGTAGAAGCGCTCGGCCTCCCGGATCCTGGCGGTGCAGACGATCGTCTGCAGGCGTGCATCGGCGAGCATGGCGGACTCCCCCGGCGGGCACCCGGCGTGGCCGGAGCCCAGAAGAACGAAGGCCGCGACGGGCGCGGCCGCGGGCGCCGCGAGCCTAGGCACCGCGCCGCGCGCCGGTCAATCCCGGCGGCGGGCAGCCGCGGACGATTCTCATTCCCCTTTGAACGGCCGGCATCTCCGCAATTCTGCGGATGACGCGCGCCGCGCAGACGCTCAGCCTGCCTCCTTGGAGGGATGAGTCAGGGAGCGCTCAGGACCCTCGGTCGGACACGGACGGGCGACCGGCGTGCGGCCAGCGCAGGCGAGACCGCGCGACGACTCCCGGCTGGAGTGCAGAATGAGCATCGACATCGAGCGGCCGTCTGTGTACCTCGTCGACGCCGACGAGGAAGCCCGCAGCTCCTACCGCCGGCTGCTGCAGCCGCTCGGCTACCGCATCGAGGACTACGCCGACGCCGCGAGCTTCCTGCGCGGCGCGAACCTCGAGACCGCGGGCTGCCTCGTGCTCGACTTCCACCTGCCGGAGATCGGCGGGCCGGAGCTGCACGAGCAGCTGCGGGCGGTGGCCTCGCCGCTCGCAGTCGTGTTCGTCAGCGCGCATGGCGACGTGCCCTCGGCCGTCGCGGCCATGCAGCGCGGCGCCTGCGACTTCCTGCTGAAGCCGGTGCGCGAGCAGCAGCTGCTCGACGTCGTCAACCGCGCGCTGCGCAAGTCCGCGGCCGACGCGGTGCAGGGGCGGGCGCGGCGCGCGGTGCTGAGCCAGCTCGCGCGCCTCACGCCGCGCGAGCAGGAAGTCCTGCAGCAGCTCGTCGAGGGCGTGCACTACGACCGCGTCTCGAGCGCGCTCGGCATCACCAAGCGCACGGTCGAGGCGCACCGCCGCCGGATCATGGAGAAGATGGGCGCGCGCACGCTGCCGCAGCTGCTGCAGCAGCTCGCCCGCGCCGGCTGGCCGCCGCGGCCGCAGGCGCTGCGCGACACGGCGCACTGACTCAGTCGCGCGTCGCGCGATCCACGTCCGCGGCGAGCGCGCGGATACCCGCTGAGATCTCGGCCACCAGCGGCTGCGGCGCGCTCAGCGTGCGGCACGCCTCGGGGAGCGAGGCGAGCGAGCGCGCGGCGCGCGCGGCCAGCGCCGCGACCGGCGGCGACGGCGCGAGCCGCCGCCCGTCCCGCATGACGCACTCGAGCAGCGGCTCGCCGGGCGGCCGCTCGCTCTCGAGCGCGACCACGTCGGCGAGGACCCGGCCGTCGGCGCCGCAGCGCCGGAACACCTGCTTGCGGCCAGGCCAGGTGGCCTTGCCCCACGAGCGCTTGCGGCGCGGGCGGCCGGCGTACTCCTCGAGCTTGTAGGCGCAGTCGAGATACGGTGCGTCGGCGGAGGTGTCGAGCCGCGTGCCGACCCCGAACGCGTCGATCGGCGCGCCGGCGGCGCACAGCCGCGCGATCTCGAGCTCGTCGAGGTTGCCGCTCGCGAGGATGCGCACCGCCCCGCAGCCGCCCTGGTCGAGGATCGCGCGCACCGCGCGCGCGCCCTCGAGCAGGTCGCCGCTGTCGATGCGCACCGCGCCGACGCGCGCGCCGCCGGCGACCAGCGCGACCACCTCGCGCGCGGCCGCCGGCGTGTCGTAGGTGTCGATCAGCAGCGTCGTGCCGTCCGGGTGGCAGCGCGCGAAGCCGGCGAAGGCGTCGCGCTCGAGGTCGTGCGCCTGCACGAACGAGTGCGCCATCGTGCCGTAGAGCGGCACGCCGAAGCGCCGCCCGGCCGCGACGGTCGCGGTGCCGGCGAAGCCGGCGATCGCCGCGGCGCGCGCCGCGAGGCACGCCGCCTCGGCGCCGTGCGCCCGGCGCATGCCGAAATCGATCAGCGCGCGGCCGCCGGCGGCGAGCACGCAGCGCGCGGCCTTGCTCGCGATCAGCGTCTCGAGGTGCATGAGGTTGATGAGCCGGCTCTCGACGAACTGCGCCTCGGGCAGCGGTGCGACGACGCGCAGCCACGGCTCGTCGGCGAACAGCACCGTGCCCTCAGGCGCCGCCCAGACGCTGCCCGTGAAGCGCAGCCGCGCCAGCCAGTCGATGAAGCCGGGCTCGAAGCGCCCGAGCGCGGCGAGCCAGTCGAGCTCGTCGGCGCCGAAGGCGAGCGACTCGAGGTACTCGAGCGCCTGCTCGAGGCCGGCCACCAGCAGGAAGCCGCGCTCGTCGGGCAGGCGCCGCGCGTAGAGCTCGAACACCGCCTCGCCGGTGAAGCCGAGGCGGCGGTAGGCGTCGAGCATCGTCAGCTGGTAGAGGTCGGTGACCAGCGCCGATTCGGTCACGGCCGGCGCTCCCCGGGCCCGCCGGCGCGCAGCGCAGCGCCCTCGGCCGCGAGCGCGGCGAGCGCGCGCGCGCCGTCGCCGGCCGTCGCGTCGACGGCCCGCACCGCGTCGCACAGCACCACGACCTCGAGGCCGAGCGCGAGCGCATCGCGCGCAGTCGCCGCCACGCAGTAGTCGGTCGCGAGCCCGCCGAGCCACAGGCGTCGCACGCCGGCCGCGGCGAGCTCGGCCGCCAGCGTCGTGCCGGCGAAGGCCGAGTAGGCCTCGCGGTCGGCGCAGGTCCCCTTGTCGATGATCCGGCAGCGCGCCGGCAGCTCAAGGCCCGCCGCGAAGGCGGCGCCCGCGCTGCCGGCGACGCAGTGCGCCGGCCAGGGTCCGCCGCGCGCGGCGAACGAGCAGTGCCCCGCCGGGTGCCAGTCGCGGCTGGCGGCCGTCAGGCAGCCGCGGTCGTCGAAGACGCGCAGCCAGGCGTTCAGCGGCCGCAGCACCGCGTCGCCGTGCGGGACGGCGAGCGCGCCGCCCGGCAGGAAGTCGTTCTGCACGTCCACCGCGAGCAGCGCGTCCTCGGGGGCGCGCGGGCCGCGGGCGTCCCGAGTCGCGTTCATCGCGGGAAAATACCGTGCGCGGCGCGTGCCGTCGCGGGTTTTACCGAGAGCGCGCTATGGAATCCCCGTCTGGTGCCGCGAGCGGGCGGGGCTACGCTCGGACGGGGTCAGGAGAGCGCCGCGCGGGTCAAGGAGGCCGTCATGCGTCCGCTGCTGGTCGTGGTCGCCGATTTCTCGACGGCCCGCTTCTACCGCCTGCCGGCGGACTCGCGCCGGCTGCGCCTGCTCGAGGTCCTCCACAACCCGGCCGCCCGCAGCCACGAGCACGAGCTCGTGACGAGCCCGCCGGGCCGGGTCTACAGCCGGGCCGTCGGCCGCCCGCAGGCCTTCGAGGCGCGTCGCGGCGTCAAGCGGCTCGCATCCGAGCGCTTCGCCGGCGCCGTCGCGAAGCGCATCGGCGGCCGCTGCGCCGCGCTCAGCCACGAGGACGTCGTGGTGGTCGCCGGCGGCCGGCTGCTCGGCCTCGTCGATCGCAAGCTGCCGCGCGCGGCGCAGCACCGGCTGGTCGCCGCCGTGCCGCGCGACCTGTCGCACCTGGCCGAGCCGGCGCTGAGCCGCGAGATCCTGCCGCTGCGCAGCCGGGCGGGGGCGCCCCACTAGGCCGCCCCGCCGCACCGGCCGCCGCGCGGCCGGCGGCCCGCCTGCCGTCCGCCGGCCCGACACCCCCGCCGGGCCCGCCCGGGGACCGTTCCCAGCGCACACCTGCCGTGCGAGGATGCCGCCCGGAGCGGCCTCTGTGACATAGTTCAAGGGTTTTGGGGCGCCGACAGGCGACACTGCCCGCAGACCGGGCCGATGGCGGCCGGCAGCGAGGGTTCCGCGCGATGAAAACGATCAGCACCCGGACCGACACGCAGGGCCTGCGCCGCCGCACGCGCGCCGCGCTGGCCGTGGCCGCCGTCGTCGCGCTGGGCGCGCTCGCGTTGCCCGCCGCCGCCGCGGTCTATAAGTGGGTGGACCCGCAGGGCCGCATCCACTACAGCGACCGCCCGCCGCCGCCCGAGGGCAAGCTGCTGTCGGTCGACGCCAGCGCCCCGCACGGCCACGGCGAACGGGGCCCGGAGCCGAGCCGGCCCGCGGGGTCGTCGCTCGCGTCCGCCTCGGTGCCGTCCGGCCCGGTCACGGGACCGGCCGCGAACCCGGAGGCCGTCGCCCGCCTGAGGCAGGAGGTCGCCAGCGACGTTTCCAACGCCCAGGCCGACCAGTGCAAGCAGGCCCAGGACCGCTACCAGAACTACGTGCACTCGCGGCGCCTCTACAAGGAGGGGCCGGACAAGGAGCGGATCTACCTGACCGACCAGGAGCTCGAGACCGAGCGCCTGCAGGCCAAGCACGAAGTCGACGAGCTCTGCGGCCCCGGCCGCTGAGCGCCCGCCGCCCCGATCCCGCGGCCGCTTCCCCTCGCGGCCGTTTCGCGATTCACTAGGCACACCGCGCCCGCCGGGCGCCGTCGGCCGGAGATCGCGTGAAGACAGGTTTCGTCGGACTCGGCGCCATGGGCCTCTCGATGGCGCGCAACCTCCACAAGGCCGGACTGCTGGCCGCCGTCTGGAACCGCAGCGCCGACAAGGCAGTCGCCCTCGCGGCCGAGACCGGCTGCACGGTCGCGGCGGACCTGGCGGCGCTCGCGGCGAGCTGCGATGCGATCGTCGTCTGCGTGTCCGCCGACGCGGACGTGCTCGGCGTCGTCGACGCGCTGCTGCCGCAGGCGCGCCGCGGGCTCATCGTGATCGACTGCTCGACCGTCTCCGCGGTCACCGCCCGCGAGGCCGCGTCCCGGCTCGCCGAGCGGGGCGCCGCCTTCCTCGACTGCCCGGTCAGCGGCGGCGTCGAGGGCGCGCGCGACGGTACGCTCGCGATCATGTGCGGCGGCAGCGCCGAGGCCTTCGAGCGCGCCCGGCCGGTGCTCGCCGCGATGGGCCGCACGGTGACGCTGATGGGGCCGAACGGCTACGGCCAGGCCACCAAGGCGACCAACCAGATCCTGTGCGCCGGCGTCATCCAGGCGGTCGCCGAGGCGATGGCCTTCGCCAAGGCCGAGGGGCTGCCGCTCGACAAGGTCATCGAGACGCTCGGCAAGGGAGCCGGCTCGTCCTGGTACTTCGTCAACCGTGCGCCGTTCATGGCGCGCGGCAGCTTCCCGGCGGGCTTTCGCGTCCGGCTGCACGACAAGGACCTCGGCATCTGCCACGACATGGCGGCGGCGCGCGGCGTCGCGCTGCCGGTGGTCGAGACGACTCGCAGTCAGTACCGGCAGCTGGTGGCGTCCGGCCACGGCGACGAGGACATCTCGACGCTGTTCCGGCTCAAGGACGCGCTGTTCGCGCGCGGCGGCGGGGGCTGAGGACGCCCGGCCCGCCGGCCCTAGGCGGCGGCGGGCGCCGCCGGTGACGGCGGCGCCGCGGGTCGCGCCATGCGCAGCGTGAGCGCGCCGACGCCGGCCAGGAAGATCAGCATCGCCGCGAGTCCGCCGACCAGCGGCACGCGATGCAGCAGGACGAGCGCGACGAGCGCGCCGAGGAAGGCGAGCAGCCGCCAGCCGGTGTCGCCGGCGCGCGGCGGCGCGAAGCGCCCGAGCGCGTAGTCGCCGAGCGCGACCGCGGCGACGACGTGGCCGAGCAGCAGCACCGCCACGTACAGCGCGATCGCGAGCACCGCGAGCGGGATCCCGATCAGCGTCACGACCAGGAACGCCGCGATCACCGGCACGACGATCAGCACGGCGAAGCCGACGCCGAGGCACAGCGGCCACTGCGTGGCCGCGACGCGGCTGGTCGCGGCGAGAAAGCCCGGCGCGAGCAGCAGCAGCAGTGCACCGAGCGCCACGCTGCCGCCGAACCAGATGCCGCGGCCGACGCCGCGCAGCGCGTGGTGCGCGCCGTCGCTCCAGCTCCAGCCGTAGCGCGGGCCCGGCAGCCGCTCGAGGCCGCCGATCATGGCCCCGGCGCCGATCACCGGCTCCCGGTCGCTGCGGTAGCGCAGCTTGCCGGCGATGCGCGCGCCGGGCCCGATCTCGATGCGCGCCGCCGAGATCTCGGCGTCGCCGCCGACGCTGCCGTTCAGGGTCACGTTGCGGCCGGCCATCTGCAGGTAGCTGTCGGCGGTGCCGGCGAAGGACAGCGCCTGGCCGGCCATCGACAGCGCGCCGCCGAAGTGCGCCGCCGGCGTCACCTCGACGCTGCCGCCGAACAGCCGCGCGTTGTGCCGCACGCTGCCGCTCACCACCACCGAGCCGCCGGCGGCGTACAGCCCCTTGTCGATCGGGCCGCGGACGTCGATGTGGGCGCCGGCCAGGAAGGCGTCGCCCGCCACCGGGCCGTCGAGCGTGACGCGCCCGCCGGCCGCGAAGGCATCGCCCGCGACCTCGCCGCCGAGGCTGATCGTGCGGCCGGCCGCGAAGCGGTCGCTGCCGAGCGTGTGCTCGACGCTGTCGTCGTCGGCGCGGTCCGGCTCGGCGGCGGCGAGCGGCGTCGCCGCGAGCACGGCTAGGAGCAGCAGCTGGCGCAGCATCGAGGTCCCCCCGGCGCCCGCGGCGTTGCGGCGCCGGCGAGATCCTAGTCCGATCGCCGCCGGCCGGATAGCGCGCCCGGAGCGGGCCGGCCGCATGGCACAATGCCGCCATGCAACACCTCAGAATCGCGACGCGTCGCAGCGCGCTCGCCCTGTGGCAGGCCGAGCACGTGGCCGCGCTGCTCAGGGCGCGCCACCCGGGGCTGACCGTCGCGCTGGTGCCGATCGTCACGACCGGCGACCGGATCCAGGACCGCCCGCTGGCCGACGTCGGCGGCAAGGGCCTGTTCATCAAGGAGCTCGAGGTCGCGATGGCCGAGGAGCGCGCCGAGCTCGCGGTGCACTCGATGAAGGACGTGCCGGCGGTGCTGCCGGAGGGCTTCGTGATCGCCGCCGTGCTGCCGCGCGCCGACCCGCGCGACGCGTTCCTGTCGCGCCGGCACGCGAGCTTCGCGGCGCTGCCGCCGGGAGCGCGGGTCGGCACCTCGAGCCAGCGCCGCCAGTCGATCCTGCGCGCGCTGCGGCCGGACCTCGAGATCGTGCCGCTGCGCGGCAACGTCGACACGCGGCTGCGCAAGCTCGACGCCGGCGAGTTCGACGCGATCATCCTCGCCGCCGCAGGCCTCGTCCGGCTCGGTTTCGGCGAGCGGATCACCGAGTACCTGTCGCCGTCGGTGTCGCTGCCGGCGGTCGGCCAGGGCATCGTCGGCATCGAGTGCCGCGACCGGCCGGCGGTGCTCGGGCTGCTCGGCGCGCTCGACGACCGTCTGAGCCGCGAGTGCCTCGCCGCCGAGCGCGCGCTGGCGGCGCGGCTCGAGGGCAGCTGCACCTCGCCGATCGCCGGCTTCGCGCACCACGCGGGCGGCAGCCTCGAGCTCGAGGGCCTGGTCGGCGCGCCGGACGGCCGCGTCGTCTACCGCGACCGGATCGCCGGCCCGCCCGGCGAGGCCGAGGCGCTCGGCCGGGCGCTCGCCGACCGGCTGCTCGCCGCCGGCGCCGGTGCGCTGCTCGCGACGCTGCGGGCCCGGGGCGACTGAGCGATGGCCGCGCTCGAGGGCCTCGGCGTGCTGGTGACGCGCCCCGAGCCCCAGGCGGGGCCGCTCGCGCGGCGCCTCGCCGCCGAAGGCGCGCGCGTCTACCGCCTGCCGGCGATCGAGCTGCACCCGCGCGACGACCGCGCCCGCCAGCGCGCGGCGCTCGGGCCGATCGACCGCTTCCACTGGATCGTGTTCGTCAGCGCCAATGCGGTGCGCTTCGGCGCCTCGCTGCTCGAGGGACGGCGCGACCTCAAGCTCGCGGCGGTCGGCCCGGCCACGGCCGCCGCCCTGAACCACGCCGGCTACCGGGTCGCGCTGGTGCCGCAGGGCGGCTACGACAGCGAGCACCTGCTCGAGTGCGCGGACTTCCGCCACGTGCAGGGCCAGCGGGTGCTGATCGTGCGCGGCGACACCGGCCGCGAGCTGCTCGCGGACGAGCTGACCGCGCGCGGCGCCGAGATCTCCTACGCCGAGGTCTACGAACGGCACTGCGCGCGGCCGGTGCCGGGCGCGGTCGCGGCGGTCGAGGCCGAATGGAGCAGCGGCGCCATCGACGTCGTGACCGCGACCAGCGCCGAGCTGCTGCGCTGCCTGTACGAGATCCTGAGCCCGGCCGGCCGCGCGCTGCTCGCGCGCAGCACGCTGCTCGTCGGCGGGCCGCGCATCGGCGCGGTCGCGCGGCAGATCGGCGTCACCGGGCCGCTGATCGTCGCCAAGCGGCCGGACGACGACGGCCTCGTGGATGCGCTGCTCGAGGCGCGGCGGCATACTACCGGCCCCTGACGCCGCCGCGGCGATCGCCGATGCCCGAACCCGAGCCCACGCCGCCGAGCGCGACCGACGAGGCCGCCGAACGCCGCCATGCGGAGCGCCGCCGCGGCGAGCAGCGCCGCGTCGCGCGCGCGCTGTGGCAGGGCGCGATCGGGCTCTTGTTCGGGCTGGTCGCGGTGGTGATCGCGCTGCTCGCCGGCTGGCGGGTGCTGACGCTCGAGCGCAGCCTCGAGGCCGACCGCGACGCCGGCCGGCTCGCGAGCCACGACCTCGAGCTGCTGCGGGCGTCGCTCGCCAAGCTCGAGGCGCGCACCGCCGCCGGCGCCGACGCGCTCGGCCGCCTCGAGCCGCTGCCCGCGCGGCTGGAGACGCTCGACGGCCGCGTGGCGCGCATCGAGGCGCGCATCGAGGCGCCGCAGCGCGCGGTGGCGCGCGTCGAGGCGGCGCACCTCGTCGAGCTCGCCGGCCACCGGCTCGCGCTCGAGCACGACGTGCGCGGCGCGATCGCGCTGTTCGAGGCGGCCGACGCCCGGCTGGCCGACAGTTCCGACCCGGCGGCGCTGCGCGCCCGCGCGCAGCTGGCGCACGACCTGGCGGCGCTGCGCGCCGTGACCGCGCCGGACGTCGCCGCGCTCGGCGCACGGCTCGCGGCCGCCGAGGCCGCGGTGCGCGAGCTGCCGATGCTGGGCGCGATCAACAACCGCTTCGTGGCGCCCGGCAGCGAGCCGCCGCCGCCGCCCGGCCTGGCGCGCGCCTGGTGGCAGCTGACGACGGTGTTCCAGGACCTGCTCAGCGTCCGCCGCATCAGCGACGCGACCGTGCGGCTGGTGTCGATGGAGGAGATCGGCGTGCGCCGCCACCACCTCGAGACGCTGCTGTTCGCGGCGCGGCTCGCGGCGCTGCGCGCCGACGAGGCCGACTACGCCGCCAACCTCGGCGCGGCGCGCGACTGGCTGGGGCGCTTCTTCGACGGCACGGATCCGGCGACGCGTGGCGTCGACCAGGAGCTGGCCGCGCTGGCCGCGAGCCGCGTCAGCCCGGACCTGCCGGACGTCTCCGGCTCGCTGCGGCTGCTGCGCGGGAAGGCGTCGTGAAGCGCCTCGTGCTGGTGGTCGCGGCCCTGGCCGTCGGCGCGGTGCTCGCCAACAAGCTGCTGGCCGAGAACGGCTACGTCGCGATCAGCTTCCGCGGCTACCTGGTCGAGATGTCGGTGCCGATGCTGGTGCTGTGCATGGTGCTGGCGCTGGCCGGTCTCGAGGCGGCGCAGCGGCTCGCCCGCTGGCCGCGCGAGCAGCGCGCCGCGCGGCTCGCGCGCCGTCGCGCGCGGGCGCGCGACGACCTCAACCGCGGGCTGCTCGAGATGTCCGCCGGCCGCTGGGCCGAGTCCGAGCTGACGCTGACGCGCGCGGCGCGCGATGCCGACCTGCCGGCGGTGCACTACCTGGCCGCGGCGCGCGCCGCCGACCTGCAGGGCGCCTTCGAGCGGCGCGATGCCTGGCTCGACCTCGCGCGCGAGGCGGCCGCCGACGAGCCGGGCCCGGTGCTGATCACGGTCGCGGAGATGAACCTCAAGGGCGGCAACATCGATGCGGCGCTGGAGGCGCTGGCGGCGCTGGAGCGGCTCGGCGACCTGAACCCGCGCGCGCTGCTGCTGCTGGCGCGGGTCTGCCGGCAGCGCGGCGACTTCGCCCGGCTGCGCGAGCTCGAGCCGCGACTGCGCAGTACCCGCGGCGTCACGCCGGCGGCGGTCGACGAGATCATGGACACGCTGTACGCGGACATGCTCAAGGTCGCGACCGAGAAGGGCGGCCCGGGCGCGCTGGCGGCGGTCTGGGACGAGGCGACCCGGGCCGCACGGCGCCGGCCGGGCGTGGTGGTCGCCTACGCCCGCGGCCTCGCGCGCTTCGGCGAGCCGGAGCGCGCGGCGACGGCGCTGCGCGAGCTGCTGGACAAGGACTGGAACGAGCCGGCGGTGCTGCTGTACGGCGAGCTTGGCGGCGGCGACCCGCTCGAGCGGTTGCGGGTCGCCGAGGGCTGGCTGCGGGCGCGGCGCGAGGACCCGGCGCTGCTCGTCAGCTGCGCGCGGCTGTGCCTCAACGCCGAGCTCTACGGCAAGGCGCGCAGCTACCTCGAGATGAGCCAGGCGCTGAAGCCGCGCGCCGAGACCGCGCAGCTGCTCGCACAGCTGCTCGAGCAGCTCGGCGAGGGCGAGCGCGCGCTGGCGCTGCTCAAGGACGGCATCGCGCTCGTGACCGGCAAGCAGCCGGTGCTGCCGCCGCTCAAGCAGCGGCGATTCGGCGCGCCGCGCCGCTAGCGTGCCGGGCGGGCGTCGGGCGCGTAGTCGAACGAGTCGAAGTACAGCCGCTCCGGCGCGAGGCCGCGCGCCGGCAGCGTGGCGCGCAGCGCGGCGATCAGCGCCGGCGGGCCGGCGGCGTAGACCTCGGCCGGCGCGAGCGCCGCGAAGTCGGCGAGCAGTGCCTCGTGCACCAGCCCGCAGCGGTAGCGCGCGGACTCGGCCGCCGATGCCATCGACAGCACCGGCACGTAGCTGAGCCCGGGGTAGCGCGCGACCTGCTCGCGCAGCCACGCGTCCTGGTACAGGTCCGCCTCGTGGCGTGCGCCCCAGTACAGGTGCAGCCGGCGGCGCACGCCGCTCTCGAGCAGCTGGCGCAGGATCGCCTTCAGCGGCGCGAAGCCGGTGCCGCCCGCGACCAGCAGCAGCGGTCCGGCGGTCGCCGGCTCGGCCGGCTCGCGGTACACGAACTGGCCGAGCGGCCCCTCGATGCGCAGCAGCGCACCGGGCGCGAGCGAGCCGAACACGCGTTCCGTGAACTCGCCGCCCTCGACCCGCCGCACGTGCAGCTCGATGAGCGCCGCGTCGTGCGGCGGCGAGGCGATCGAGAAGCTGCGGCGGCGGCCGCCGGCGAGCATCACGTCGAGGTACTGGCCGGCGCGGAAGCGGAACTCCTCGACCGCCGGCAGCCGCAGGTAGAGCGCCATCACGTCCGGCGCGAGGCGCTCGAGGCGCGCGACGCGGCACGGCAGCGCCTTGATCTCGACGTCGGTGACGCGCTGCACCTCGCGCGCCTCGACCACGAGGTCGGTCGCCGGCACCGCCTGGCACAGCAGCACGTCGCCGGCCGCGGCCTCGGCGTCGCTGAGGCCGAGCGGCCGGCCGCGCGGATAGGAGACGCGGCCCGCGATCAGGTGCGCGCGGCACGAGCCGCAGCTGCCGGCCCTGCAGCTGTGCGGCAGGTTGAGGCGGGCGGCGAGCGCCGACTCGAGCACCGGCCGGCCGGGCGCGAGCGGCACGGTCCGGTTCTGCGGCCGCAGCGTCAGCTCCATGGGGCGCCAGTGTGCCCGCAAACCGCCTAGAATGCCGGCATGAGCGCCACCGCGCGGTACCTGGTCGCAGGCTGCGGCTACGTCGGCAGGAGACTGGCGCGGGCGCTGCTGTCGCGCGGCCCGGTCGTCGGCCTGACGCGCAGCGAGGCCAGCGCCGCCGAGCTCGACGCGCAGGGGATCGACGCCGTCAGCTGGGACCTCGACTCGGCCGAGGCGCCGGTGCCGCGCGGCATCGGCACGGCGTCGGTGGTCTTCTACCTGATCGCGCCGCCGCCGAGCGGCGCCGCCGACCCGCGCCTGAAGCGCTTCCTGGCGAAGCTGCCGACCCAGCCGGCGCGGTTCGTCTACCTGTCGACGACCGGCGTCTACGGCAACACCGGCGGCGCGCTGGTCGCGGAGGACGCGCCGCTCAACCCGGTGACCGAGCGCGCGCTGCGGCGCGTCGACGCCGAGCACAGCGTGCGCGACTGGTGCGAGCGCCACGGCGTCGGCTGGACGATCCTGCGCGTGCCGGGCATCTATGGCCCCGGGCGGCTGCCGATCGAGCGCCTCAAGCGCCGCGAGCCGATGATCCGGCACTCCGAGGCGGGGTTCTCGAGCCGCATCCACGTCGACGACCTGGTCGGGGCGTGCCTGCTGGCCGGCGGCGCGCCGCGCGCGGTCGGGCGCGTCTACAACGTGACCGACGGCAACCCGACCTCGATGACCGAGTACTTCGAGCGCGTCGCGACGCTGACCGGCCTGCCGCCGCCCGCGCTCGTGTCGCGCGCCGAGGCCGAGCAGGTGCTGTCGCCGGGGCTGATGTCGTATCTCGCCGAGTCGCGCCGCGTCGACAGCAGCCGGATCCGCGACGAGCTCGGCTTCGCGCCGCGCTTCAAGGACCTCAGGCTCGGCATCCTGTCGAGCCTGCCCGCGCTCTAGCCCGCGCCCTCGCCCGCGCCCGCCGCCGCCGCGCCGCGCTTCACCCCCAAAGGACACCCGATGCCCGCAGCCGCTGCCCGCACGCTCGCCTCGCTGCTCGCGCTCGGCCTCGCCGCCGGCGCCGCCGCGGCTGCCGCGGCTGCCGCGCCCGACGCCCAGGTGATCGTCGACAACGAGCGCGCCTTCGAGCGCGCCGCCATCGAGCACGGCACCCGCGCCGGCTTCCTGGCGTTCCTGGCCGAGACCTCGGTGGTGCTCGGGCCGCAGCCGGCGCCGGGCCGCGCGGCCACCGAGGCCCGGCCGGCGCCGGGCCGGCCGCTGCGCTGGCGGCCGGACCTCGCCAGCATCTCCGGCCACGGCGACTTCGGCTGGGCGAGCGGCCCGTTCCTCTCCTACCAGAGCTCGACCGAGGAGACGCCGGCCGCCGCCGGGCACTACCTGACGGTCTGGCAGCGCGGCGCGGACGGCGCCTGGCGCGTGCTGCTCGACGGCGGCGTCGCGTACCCGGTCGCGGAGGCGCAGCTGCCGCGCCACCTCGAGGTCACGCCGCGGCTGCGCCGCCCCGGCAGCGGCCACGGCGGCGCGGCCGACTGCAGCGCCGCCTTCGGCGCGCTGTGGCAGCAGCGCGGCCGGGCCGCGGCGCTCAAGGAGTACCTCGCCGACGACGCGCGCCTGCTCTTGGCCGGCAGCGCGGTCGAGGACGGCCGCGCGCTCTGGCTCAGGGCCGACCCGCTGCGCGGCGCCGCGCTCGACAAGCTGCGCACCGCCAAGACGCTGGCCTCCGACGGCGGCGACCTCGCCGTCAGCTACGGCGAGTACGACGTCGCCGCGAGCCTCGACGCGCCGGCGCGCCGCTACGTGTTCGTGCACGCCTGGGACGTCGGCAAGGGCTGCCGGCTGGCGGTCGAGATGCTGAACGGCGCGCGCTGAGGCGCGCCGCGCTCAGGCGAGGCGCGCGCCGAGGTCGTAGGTGTCGGCGGCCGTGATCTCGACCTCGGCGAACTCGCCGACCGCGAGCCGCGCGACGCCGGCGCCGCGGATGCGCACCGTGCCGTCGATCTGCGGGGCGTCGGCGAAGCTGCGGGCGACCGCCACCGCGCCGCGGCCGCTGCCCTCGAGCGCGTCGACCAGCACGCGCTCGCGGCCGCCGACGCGCCGCGCGAGGCGCGCGGCGCTGATCGCGGCGGCGGCCTCCATGAAGCGCGCGTAGCGCTCCTCCTGGACCTGCGCCGGGACCGGGTCCGGCAGCGCGTTGGCGCTCGCCCCGTCCACCGGCGAGTACTTGAAGCAGCCGACGCGGTCGAGCCCGGCCTCGGCGAGCCAGTCGAGCAGCAGCCGGAAGTCCGCCTCGGTCTCGCCCGGGAAGCCGACGATGAAGGTGCTGCGGATCGCGAGCGACGGCAGCAGGCGCCGCCAGGCCCTGATGCGCTCGAGCGTGTTCTCGGCGTGCGCCGGCCGCTTCATCAGCTTGAGGATGCGCGGACTGCCGTGCTGGAACGGGATGTCGAGGTAGGGCAGCACGAGCCCGTCCGCCATCAGCGCCAGCACCTCGTCGACGTGCGGGTACGGGTAGACGTAGTGCAGCCGCAGCCAGGCGCCGCGCTCGGCGGTGAGCGCACCGAGCTCACGCGCCAGGTCGATGAACTTGGTGCGGATCTCGCGCGCGCCCCAGGGCTCGGCGCGGTACCTGAGGTCGGCGCCGTAGGCGCTCGTGTCCTGCGAGATCACCAGGAGCTCGCGCACGCCCGCGTTCAGCAGCCGGATGCCCTCGTTCAGCACCAGCGGCAGCGGCCGGCTGACGAGGTCGCCGCGCATCGACGGGATGATGCAGAAGCTGCAGCGGTGGTTGCAGCCCTCGGAGATCTTGAGGTATGCGTAGTGTCTGGGCGTCAGCTTGATGCCCTGCGCCGGCACGAGGTC
>DATKOP010000033.1:0-29078 GCA_035524595.1 Steroidobacteraceae bacterium
GGCGTGATAGAAGAGCACCTCGTCGTAGTCGTCGTTGTTGTGGAAGAACGGCACCTTGAGCGCGCCCGGGTCGGTCTCGAAGGGCCGCGGCGCGAAGGTGCAGACCACGAAGCGGTCGGCGACGAAGGTGGTGTGCGCCGACGGCGGCAGGTGATAGCGGTGGCTCATCAGCGGCCGCAGGTCCCTGACGTTGATGCGGCAGACCGCGAGGTCGCCGTGCCAGCCGACGGCGTCGAGCGGGTTCCACGGGAAGCGCGCGATCGAGATCTCCTGCCGCCGCTTGATGCGCACCGACCACTCGCGGCTGCCGGCCGGCGCCCCGGGCGGGCCGGCGTCCTGCTGGGCGAGGAACGCGGCGTCGAGCGCCGGCACGTCGAGCATCGCCGGGTCGAAGATCGCGTGCGGCCCGACCAGGCCCTTCTCGGGCAGCAGGTACGAGGCGTTGGTCGCCTCGATCAGGAGCGCGCTCACCACCCCCGCGCACTCGAGCCGCCACATCGTGCCGCGCGGCAGCAGCACGTAGTCGCCGGCCGTGACCGCGAGGTGGCCGAAGTCGCAGTAGAGCGCCGCCGCGCCGCGGTGCACGAACAGCAGCTCGTCGCCGTCGGCGTTGCGCACCAGGTGGTCCATCGAGGTCGCGAGGTTGAGCCAGCGCAGCCGGCAGTGGCCGTTGCCGAGCACCGGCGCCGCCTCCCAGGGCGAGAACATCGGCGCGGTCAGCAGCGCAAGGTCGAGCGCGTGCGGCCGCAGCGGCCCCTCGAAGCTCGACCAGCCGGTCGGCGGGTGGCGGTGGTGGAACAGGGCGGCCGGGCCGAAGAAGCCCTCCTTGCCCATCTCCCGCTCGTAGGTGCCCGGCGGCAGGTCGGCGTGCGCCTGGCGGCTCGCGGTGCCGGCGACGCGCGGGTACTGGATGTAGCGCTTCATGGCGGATCCCTCCGGGGCTTCCCGGCAATTTAGTTGCAACTGAAACTACTGGCAAGCGAGGCCGCCGCTGGCCGGCCGCAGCCGCCGTCGTGGTAGGCCCGGGGCCCGCCGCCGGCGGCCGGCTGGCATAATCGGCGGGCGTCACGTCAAGGAATCCCCCCATGAGCACGGTACTGACGGCCCGCGAAGGGTCGGTCGCAGTCATCCGCTTCGGCGAAGCGCCGGTCAACAGCCTGGGCCACGCCACCCGCCGCGATCTCACCGCCGCGATCGACGCCGCGGTGGCCGACGAGGGGGTCACGGCGCTCGTGATCGCCGGCCGCAACGGCCTGTTCTCGGCCGGCGCCGACATCAAGGAGTTCGGCACGCCCGCGATGCTCGGCGCGCCGAACCTGCACAACGTCATCACCGCGGTCGAGTCGAGCCCGAAGCCGGTGGTCGCGGCCATCGAGGGCAACTGCCTCGGCGGCGGCCTCGAGCTCGCGCTCGGCTGCCACTACCGGGTGGCGGCCGAGACCGCCAGGCTCGGCCTGCCCGAGGTCAAGATCGGCCTGCTGCCGGGTGCCGGCGGCACGCAGCGGCTGCCGCGCCTGATCGGCGTCGAGAACGCGATCAACGTCATCGTCGGCGGCGAGCCCGTGCCGGCGAAGCTCTTCAAGGGCAGCCCGCTGCTCGATGCGCTGGTGGCCGGCGACCCGGTGCCGGCGGCGGTGGCGCTCGCGGCCGACAGGGCGGCCGCGCTCGCCGCCGGCGGCCGGCTGCCGAAGGCGCGCGAGCGGCAGGTGCGCGGCGCCAACACCGAGGCCCTGATCGGCTTCGCGCGCACCACGATCGGCGCGACCTTCCCGAACTTCCCGGCGCCGCTCAAGTGCCTGGACGCGATCGAGGCCGCCGCCGGCAAGCCCTTCGACGAGGGCCTCGCGACCGAGCGGCAGCTGTTCGCCGAGCTCATGATGACGCCGCAGTCGCGCGCGCTCAGGCACGCGTTCTTCGCCGAGCGCGCCGCCGCCAAGATCCCCGACGTGCCGGACTCGACCGCGGTGCGCGAGATCCGCGCCGCGGCCGTGATCGGCGCCGGCACCATGGGCACCGGCATCGCGATCAACTTCCTGAACGCCGGCATCCCGGTGCAGCTGCTCGAGGTCGGCAAGGAGGCGCTCGACAAGGGCGTGGCGCGCATCCGCGACAACTACGCCGGCCAGGTCAAGAAGGGGCGGATGAAGCCCGAGGAGGCCGAGGCCAAGGCGTCGCTGCTCAGGCCCACGCTCGCCTACGACGACCTCGCCCAGGCCGACATCGTCATCGAGGCGGTGTTCGAGGACATGGGCGTCAAGGAGAAGGTGTTCGCGACGCTCGACAAGGTCATGAAGCCGGGCGCGATCCTCGCCACCAACACCTCGACCCTCGACGTCGACAAGATCGCGGCGGTCACCCGCCGCCCGGCCGACGTCGTCGGCACGCACTTCTTCAGCCCCGCGAACGTCATGAAGCTGCTCGAGATCGTGCGCGGCAAGGCCACCGCCAAGGACGTGCTCGCGACCACGATGCGGCTCGCGAGGACGCTGCGCAAGACCGCGGTCGTGGCCGGCGTCTGCGACGGCTTCATCGGCAACCGCATGATCGAGCAGTACTCGCGGCAGGCGCTGTTCATGGTCGACGAGGGCGCGAGCCCGGCCGAGGTCGACGCGGCGATCGAGAAGTTCGGCTTCGCGATGGGCCCGTTCCGCATGAGCGACCTCGCCGGCAACGACATCGGCTGGCACATCCGGAAGCGCCGCGCGGTCGAGCACCCCGAGATCGTCTACTCGAAGGCCGCCGACAAGCTCTGCGAGCTCGGCCGCTTCGGCCAGAAGACCGGCGCCGGCTGGTACGACTACAAGCCGGGCGACCGCAGCGCCTATCCGTCGAAGGTCGTCGACGAGCTGATCGTCGCGCACCGGGCCGCGATCGGCGTCAAGCCGCGCCAGCTCGATGCGCGCGAGATCGTCGACCGGCTGGTGTACGCGCTGGTCAACGAGGGCGCGAGGCTCCTCGAGGAGGGCATCGCGCAGCGGGCCTCCGACATCGACGTCGTCTACCTGACCGGCTACGGCTTCCCGGTGTGGCGCGGCGGGCCGATGTGCTACGCCGACGAGGTCGGCGTGTACGCGGTCGCGCAGCGCATGCGCGAGCTCGCGCGCAACCGCTACGGCGACCCCGGCTTCTGGACGCCGGCGCCGCTGCTGGCGCGCCTGGCCGCCGAGGGCAAGTCGTTCAATTCCGCCGGAGCCCGCTCATGAGCCGCGAAGCCGTCATCGTCTCGACCGCCCGCACGCCACTCGCGAAGTCCTGGCGCGGCTCCTTCAACCTGAGCCACGGCGCGACGCTCGGTGGCCACGTCGTCAAGGCCGCGATCGAGCGCGCCCGGCTCGACCCGGTCGAGGTCGAGGACGTGCTGATCGGCTGCGCCTTCCCGGAAGGCGCGACCGGCAGCAACATCGCGCGCCAGATCGCGCTCAGGGCCGGCTGCCCGGTCAGCGTCCCGGGCGCGACCGTCAACCGCTTCTGCTCCTCGGGCCTGCAGACGATCGCGATGGCGGCGCAGCGCATCATCGCGGGCGAAGGCGACGTGTTCGTGGCCGGCGGCGTCGAGGCGATCTCGGTGGTGCAGAACGAGGCCAACACGCACTACCTGAAGGAGCCGTGGCTCGCCGAGCACCGCCCGGACATCTACTGGAACATGCTGCAGACCGCCGAGGAGGTCGCCCGGCGCTACTCGATCAGCCGCGAGCGGATGGACGAGTACGGCGCCAGGAGCCAGCAGCGCGCCTGCGCGGCGCAGGAGGCCGGCGTGTTCGCCGACGAGATCGCGCCGATCACGGTGACGACGGCCGGCATGGACAAGGCCACCGGCCGGCTGTACACGAAGGAGGTCACGGTCGCGGCCGACGAGGGCCTGCGCCCCGGCACGACCTACGACTCGATCAAGAACCTGAGGCCGGCGCTGCCGGGCGGCGTCATCAGCGCCGGCAACGCCAGCCAGTTCTCGGACGGCGCCGGCGCCTGCGTCGTGATGAGCGCCGAGCTCGCCGCCAGGCGCGGCCTGAAGCCGCTCGGCCGCTTCGCGGGCTTCGCGGTGGCCGGCTGCGAGCCGGCCGAGATGGGCATCGGCCCGGTGTACGCGGTGCCGAAGCTGCTGGCGCGCGCCGGGCTCAAGGTCGCCGACATCGACCTGTGGGAGCTCAACGAGGCCTTCGCGGTGCAGGTGCTCTACTGCCGCGACAAGCTCGGCATCCCGGACGAGCGCCTGAACGTCGACGGCGGTGCGATCGCGATCGGCCACCCCTACGGCATGAGCGGCCAGCGCCTGACCGGCCACGCGCTGATCGCCGGCCGGAAGCGCGGCGCGAAGCGCGTCGTGGTCACGATGTGCATCGGCGGCGGCATGGGCGCCGCCGGGCTGTTCGAGGTGCTGTGACCGCGGCCGCGCGCGCGGCCGCTCAGCGCTCGACGATCGCCGTGACGCCCATGCCGCCCGCGGTGCAGACCGAGATCAGGCCGCGGCGGCCGCCGCGCTCGGCGAGCAGCTTGGCCAGCGTCGCGACGATGCGCGCGCCGGTGGCCGCGAACGGGTGGCCGACCGCGAGGCTCGAGCCGACCACGTTGAGCCTGGCGCGGTCGATGGCACCGAGCGGCGCCGCGAGCCCGAGGCGGTCGCGGCAGAACTCGGCCGACTCCCAGGCGGCGAGCGTGCACAGCACCTGCGCCGCGAAGGCCTCGTGGATCTCGTAGTAGTCGAAGTCCGCGAGCCCGAGCCCGGCGTCCTTCAGCATCATCGGCACCGCGTAGGCCGGCGCCATCAAGAGGCCCTCCTTCTTCACGAAGTCGACCGCGTGCGCCTTGGCGTAGCTGAGGCGCGCGAGCACCGGCAGGCCGCGCGCGCGCGCCCAGTCCTCGCTCGCGAGCAGCACCGCCGCCGCGCCGTCGGTGAGCGGCGTCGAGTTGCCGGCGGTCAGCGTCCCGGCCGGCGAGCGGTCGAACGCCGGCTTCAGCTTCGCGAGCTGCTCGACCGAGCTGTCCGGGCGCAGGTTGTTGTCCTGCTTGAGGCCGTGGTACTCGACCAGCAGGTCGCGGTAGAAGCCGGCCGCGTAGGCCGCGGCCGCGCGCCGGTGGCTCTCGCAGGCGAGCTCGTCCTGCGCCGCGCGGCTGATGTGCCAGGCCTGCGCCATCCGCTCGCAGGCCTGGCCCATCGACAGCCCCGTGCGCGGCTCGTTGACCGACGGCGCCACGGGCCTGAAGAACGAGGGCCTGAGGCGCAGCCAGGGCGCGAGGCGCGCGCCGAGCGTGCGGCCGCGCGCGCTCTCGAGCAGCAGCTGCTGGTAGGGGCGGGCGTAGACGATCGGCGCGTCGCTGACCGAGTCGACGCCGCAGGCGATGCCGCTGTCGACCTGGCCGAGCGCGATCTTGTTGCCGACCAGGATCGCGGCCTCGAGGCTGGTGCCGCAGGCGCGCTGCAGGTCGAGCGCCGGCGTCTCGGCGGCGAGGCCCGAGCCGAGCACGCTCTCGCGCACCAGGTTCCACTGGCTCGAGTGCTTCATGACCGCGCCGCCCGCGACCTCGCCGAGGCGGACGCCCGCGAGCCCGAAGCGCGCGACCAGGCCGGCGAGCGCGGCGGTCAGCATCTCCTGGTTGCCGACGTCGGCGTAGGCGCCCATGCCGCGCGCGAACGGGATGCGGGTGCCGCCGAGGATCGCGACGCGACGGACCTGGGTGCCAACGAGCATGGGGAGTCTCCGGGAGCTGGGGGGGCGCCGCGCCTGGCGGGAAACTCTCTTAGAATGCCACCGCCCGCCCGCGGCCGTCACGGCCGCCCCGCACCGGACCGCCATGCCCGCGACCGCCCAGGCGCCCCGACCCGAGAGCCCCGCGGCGAGCGCGCGCGCGATCCTGAGCCTCGGCCTGCCGCTCGTGGTCGGCGGGCTGTCGGTGGCGGGCCTGAGCCTCGCCAACACGCTGATCGCGGGCCACTACAGCTCCGCGGCGCTGGCGGCGGTCGCGGTCGGCTCGAGCTACTACGTGATGTTCGCGAACTTCGGCACCGGCACGATGCTGTCGCTGGCGCCGCTGGTCGCGCACGCCTACGGCGCGGGCGCGGCGGCCCGGGTCGGCGACTACGCGCGCCACGGCGGCTGGATCGCGCTCGGTCTCGCGGCGCTGCTGCTCGCCGGGCTCGGCGCGGCGCGGCCGGTGTTCGCCTGGATCGGCACCGACCGCTCGGTGGTCGCCGACGCGGTCGCCTACGTGCGCGCGCTCGCGTTCGGCATGCCGGCGTTCCTCGGCTTCCAGGCGCTCCGCTACGTCAGCGACGGCGTCGGCCGCACGCGGCCGATGATGGTGATCGCGACGCTCGGCCTCGCGACCAACGTGCTCTGCAACTGGCTGCTGGTGTTCGGCCACGCGGGACTGCCGGCGCTCGGCGCGACCGGCTCGGGCGCCGCGACCTCGATCGCCCAGTGGGTGATGTTCGCGGCCATGTACCTGCACGTGCGGCGCCACCCGGCCTACCGGCCGTACGCGATCTTCGCGGGCCCCGCCCGGCCCGAGCTGCGGCGCATCGCCGAGATCCTGCGGCTCGGCCTGCCGATGGGCGGCAGCCAGGTGGCGGAGAGCGCGCTCTTTTCGGCCGCCGGCCTGATGATGGGCACGCTCGGCGCCACGATAGTCGCCGCGCACCAGATCGCGCTCAACTACGCCTCGTTCACGTTCATGGTCGCGGTGGCCTTCGCCGGCGCGACCACGATCCACGTCGGCCACGCGTTCGGCCGCGGCGACCGCGCCGCTGCGCGCCGCGCGGGCTTCACCGGCATCGCGCTGTGCGCGCTGCTGATGCTCGGCTCGGCGCTCGTCGTGACCGTCGGGCGCAGCGGCGTCGCCGGGCTCTACAGCCGCGACCCGGCGGTGGCCGGCCTCGCGGCGCGCCTCCTGCTGATGGTCGCGGTGTTCCAGGTCTCGGACGGCCTGCAGGTCGGCGCGATGGGCGCGCTGCGCGGCATCAAGGACACGCGCGTGCCGTTCGCGATCACGATCGTCTCGTACTGGCTGGTCGGCTTCCCGGTCGCCTACGTGTTCGGGCTCGCGCGCGGCGGCGGCCCGGTCGCGGTCTGGTCGGGGCTGATCGCGGGGCTCGCGGTCTCGGCGCTCGCGCTCAACGCGCGCTACGCGCTGCGCTCGCGGCGCCTGCTCGCCGCGGGCCTATAATCGGGCCCGGTCGCGGAGGTCCCCATGCACCAGCCTCACCGGGCCCGGCTCGCCTCGCTCGCCGTCCTCTGGGCACTCGCGCTCGCGGCCGGTGCGCGCGCCGAGGCGCCGCCGCCGCCGGCCGCGGCGCTCGGCGCGCTGGTCGAGGCCTACTGGCAGGAGCACCTGAAGCTGAGGCCCCTGCAGGCCACCTTCCTCGGCGACCACCGCTACGACGCGGAGCTGCCGAACAACCTCTCGACCGCGCACCTCGGCCTCGAGTACGCCCTCGAGAAGCGCTACCTCGGCAAGCTGGCCGAGATCGACGACAAGCGGCTCGCCGGCCAGGACCTGCTGACCTTCGCGGTCTTCAGGCGCGGCCGCGAGCTCGACCTCGAGGGCTACCGCTACCAGGCCGAGCTGCTGCCGGTGAACCAGTTCGGCGGCCTGCCGCAGACCTTCGCGCAGCTCGGCTCCGGCACCAGCGCGCAGCCGTTCGCGACGGTGCGCGACTACGAGAACTGGCTGAAGCGGGTCGACGGCTTCGGCGTCTGGGTCGACCAGGCGATCGTCAACATGCGCCGCGGCTCGGCGCGCGGCTACGTGCAGCCGCGGGTCGTGGTCGAGCGGCTGCTGCCGCAGCTCGAGCGGCTGATCGCCGCCGACCCGGCGCAGAGCCTGTTCATGAAGCCGGTCGCCGAGTTCCCGAAGGGCGTGCCGGCGGCCGAGCAGCCGCGGCTGCGGGCGGCGTACCTCGAGGCCGTGAGCCGCAAGATCAACCCGGCCTACCAGCGGCTGCGGGACTTCGTGCGCGACGAGTACCTGCCGCGCGCGCGCGCGACGGTGGCCTGGACCGAGCTGCCGCTCGGGCGCGAGTGGTACGCCTACCGGGTCAAGGTCGCGACCACCACCGACCTGACGCCGGAGCAGATCCACCAGGTCGGGCTCGGCGAGGTGCAGCGCATCGGCGCCGAGATGGACCGCGTGATCGCCGAGCTCGGCTTCAAGGGCGACCGCAGGGCCTTCCTCGACGCGCTGCGCGCCGACCCGCGCTTCTACTTCGACAGGGAGGAGGACCTGCTCGCCGCCTACGGCGCGCTCAAGGCGAAGGTCCGGGCGCGCCTGCCCGAGCTGTTCGACCTCGCGCCGAAGGCCGACTTCGAGATCCGGCCGGTGGAGGCGTTTCGCGCCGCGGCGCAGGCCACCGCCTCCTACCAGCAGCCGGCGGCGGACGGCTCGCGGCCCGGCATCTTCTACGTCAACACCTACGACCTGAAGTCGCGGCCCAAGTACGGCATGGAGGAGGTCTACCTGCACGAGGCCGAGCCCGGCCACCACTTCCAGATCGCGATCCAGCAGGAGCTGCCGGACCTGCCGAGCTTCCGGCGCTTCGGCGGCTACGGCGCCTACGTCGAGGGCTGGGGCCTGTACGCCGAGTCGCTCGGCCGCGAGCTTGGCCTGTACACCGACCCCTACAGCTACTTCGGCGCGCTGTCCGGCGAGATCTGGCGCGCGATCCGCCTCGTGGTCGACACCGGCATGCACGCCAAGGGCTGGTCGCGGCAGCAGGCGCTCGACTACCTGCTCGCCAACTCGGCGGTCGGCGCGACCGACGCCGCCGCCGAGATCGACCGCTACATCGCCGTGCCCGGCCAGGCGCTGACCTACAAGATCGGCGAGCTCAAGATCAAGGAGCTCAAGGCCCGCGCGCAGCGCGAGCTCGGCGCCCGCTACGACGTGCGCGCCTTCCACCGCGCCGTGCTCGGCGACGGCGCGCTGCCGCTCGACGTGCTGGACGCCAAGGTGTCGCGCTGGATTGCGACGCAGAAGGCGGCGCCCTGAGCGCCGGTTGGGTTAGGCTCGGCCGATGCGCATCCTGATCGTGGAGGACGACGAGCTGGTGGCCGACGCGCTGAAGCGCGGACTGGCCGGCGCCGGCTTCGCGGTCGACCGCGTCGCGAGCGCCGAGCAGGCGGAGGCCGCGCTCGCGACCGAGGAGTTCGACCTCGCGGTGGTGGACATCGGCCTGCCGAAAGCCGACGGCCTGACGCTGGTGCGGCGGCTGCGCCGCGCCGGCAGCGGCCTGCCGGTGCTGATCCTGACCGCGCGCGACGGCCTCGCCGACCGCGTCGACGCGCTCGATCTCGGCGCCGACGACTACCTGACCAAGCCCTTCGAGCTGCCGGAGGTCGCGGCCCGCTGCCGCGCGCTGATCCGGCGCACGCGCTCGGCCACCAGCGCCGAGCTGCACATCGGCGCGCTGACGCTCGACCTCAAGAGCCGCACCGCCGAGCTCGGCGGTGCGCTGCTCGAGGTCACGCGCCGCGAGTGGTCGATCCTCGAGTGCCTCGCGCTCGACGCCGGCCGCGTGGTCCGCAAGGAGAAGCTGCTGCGCGCGATCGCCGGCTGGGATGAGGAGCTGACGCCGAACGCGGTGGAGGTCTACGTGTCGCGGCTGCGCGCCAAACTGGGCGAGGCCGTCGCGATCCGCACCGTGCGCGGCCTCGGCTACCGGCTGGATGAGCCCGCGGCCTGACCCCGGGCCCGCGGGCTCGGTCGCGCGGCGGCTGCTGACGCTGCTCTTGGTGCCGCTCGGCGGCCTGCTGCTGCTCGCGGTGCTGTTCGACTACCTGGTGGTGGTCGGGCCGATGCGCTCAACCTTCGACCGCTCGCTGGCGGACGCGGCGATCGTGTGCGCCGCCTACGTGCGCGCCGCGCCCGGCGAGCACCCGAGCCTCGAGCTGCCGCCGCCGGTGGCGGCGCGGCTCGCCGAGGCGCAGGGCTCGCGGCCGCGCTATGCGCTCTATTCCGACGACGGCCGCTGGCTGGCCGGCGACCGGCGCCTGCCCGAGCCGCCGCTCGGCGTCAGCGGCGAGGTGTTCAGCTTCACGACCACGACGCTCGCCTCCGGCGAGCGCATGCGCATCGGCTGGTACCGCTTCGAGTCGGCGGCGCAGCGCTTCGGGCTCACGGTCGCCGAGCCGATCGCCGACCGCGAGGACGCGACCCGGCCGCTCGTGACCGCGACGCTGACGCTCGACGTGCTGCAGCTGGTCGCGGTGCTCGCGTTCGTGCTGATCGGCGTGCGGCGCGGCCTCAGGCCGCTCTTGGAGTTTCGCGACGAGATCGCGAGCCGCGCGGCGCACGAGTTCGAGCCGCTCGACGAGCGGCGCGTGCCGGTCGAGATCAAGCCGCTGGTCGGGGCGCTGAACGCGCTCTTGGCGCGGGTGCGCGCCGCCGCCGAGGCGCACCAGAAGTTCGTCGCCAACGCCGCCCACCAGCTGCGCACGCCGCTCGCCGGCATGCAGGCGCAGCTCGAGCTGCTCGAGCGCGACGCCGAGGCGCTGCCGGTGCGCGACCGCGTGCGCGCGGTGCGCGAGGGGCTGAAGCGCCTCGCGCACACCGCGCACCAGCTGCTGACGCTGGCGCGCGCCGAGGGCGCGGCGACGCTGGAGCGCGACTTCGTCGCGGTGGAGCTCGCGCAGCTGGTCGAGGAGACGGTCGCCGCGCACCTCGACCGAGCGCTCGCCCGGCAGATCGACCTCGGCGCCGACGCGGCGCCCGCGACGGTGCGCGCGGTCGAGTGGCTGCTGCGCGAGCTGCTTAACAACCTGGTCGACAACGCCCTCAACTACACGCCGGCGGGCGGCGTCGTGACGCTGCGCTGCGGGCCGCTCGCCGGCGGCGCCTTCCTCGAGGTCGAGGACGACGGGCCGGGGATCCCGGCGGCAGAGCGGCCGCGCGTCGTCGAGCGCTTCCACCGCGCGAGCGGCGCGCCGGGCACCGGCTCCGGCCTCGGGCTCGCGATCGTCAGCGACATCGTCGCGCTGCACGGCGCGCGCTTCGAGCTCGGCAGCGGCCACGGCGGTCGCGGCACGCGCGCGCGCGTCGAGTTCACGGCGCCGGGCTAGCGGCCCGGGCGCTTGGCGCGCGCGCCCCGTGCGGCGCAAGATGGCGGCGCGGCGCGGGCCGCCGAGGAGCATCGATGCGACAGCGGAACGGTTCCAGGGCATCCCGGCCGGGCGGCGCGCGCCGCGGCGGCCGCGCCGCCGCGCTCGGCGGCGCGCTGGCCGTCGCGCTGGCCGCGCTCGGCGGCTGCAGCGAGGGCGCGCCGCCCGTGCCGCCGGCGCGGATCCCGGAGCCCTACCACCTCAACCGCTACGAGCAGTCCTTCGGCTACTCGCAGGCGGTGAAGATCGGCCGGACCGTCTACATCTCGGCGACCGTCGCCGTCGACGCCGACGGCCAGCTGGTCGGCCCGGGCGACATGGCGGCGCAGCTGGACGCGGTCTACGCCAACCTCGGCGCGACGCTCAAGGCCGAGGGCGGCGGCTTCGCGCAGGTGGTCATGGAGCGCATCTACACGACCGACATGGAGGCGCTGCTCAAGGTCGCCGACCGGCGGCTGAAGTCCTATCCCGAGGGGCAGCGCCCGGCGACCACCTGGGTCGAGGTCCGCAGGCTCGTCGACCCCGGCTTCCTGGTCGCGGTGGAGGCGGTCGCGGAGCTGCCCTGAGCGCCGCCGCGGCTTCGATTACAATGACCGCCCTTTGCGTCGCGAGCGCCGCGTGCCTGCCCTGCGAATCGACCGTCGCTACGAGCGCCTGCTCGCCGGACTGATCAACTCCGGCGAGCGCGGCGTGCTGCTCGGCGGCCTGAAGGGCGTCGAGAAGGAGTCGCTGCGCGTCACGCCCGCCGGGCGCATCTCCCGGCGCCCGCACCCGCGCGCGCTCGGCTCGGCGCTGACGCACGAGCACGTCACGACCGACTACTCCGAGGCGCTGATCGAGCTGGTGACGCCGACCTTCACGACCAGCTGGGAGCTGCTGCAGTACCTGACCGACCTGCACCAGTTCGTCTACCGGCACCTCGACGACGAGCTCTTGTGGTGCACCAGCATGCCGTGCCGGCTCGACGGCGACGCCAGCATCCCGATCGCGCAGTTCGGCAGCTCCAACGTCGGCCGCATGAAGACCGTCTACCGGGTCGGCCTCGGGCTGCGCTACGGGCGCATCATGCAGGCGATCTCCGGCGTGCACTTCAACTACTCGTTCCCGGCGGGCTTCTGGGCGGTGCTGGCCGACGTGCTCGGCCGCCGCGACGCCGGCCAGGCCTTCATCTCGGAGACGTACTTCGCGCTGCTCAGGAACTACCGGCGCCACGGCTGGATCGTCCACTACCTGTTCGGCGTCTCGCCGGCCGTGTGCCGCTCCTTCGTCGCCGGCCGCAGCGACCACGGCCTCGCGGACCTCGGCCAGGGCACGCTGTACGGCGAGTACGCGACCTCGCTCAGGATGAGCGACCTCGGCTACCGCAACAAGAGCCAGGCCGACGTCGCGATCTCGGTGAACTCGCTCGACGACTACGTGCGCGACCTGACCGCGGCGATCTCGACGCCGAGCCCGGAGTACCAGCGGCTCGGCGTCGAGGTCGACGGCGAGTGGCGCCAGCTGAACGCCAACCGGCTGCAGATCGAGAACGAGTACTACGCCTTCATCCGCCCGAAGCGCGTCGCGCGCTCCGGCGAGCGCCCGACCAAGGCGCTGAAGCGCGCCGGCGTCGAGTACGTCGAGATGCGCTCGCTGGACGTCAGCGCGCTCGACCCGGTCGGCGTCAACCAGAACAAGCTGCGCTTCCTCGAGGCCTTCGCGGCGTTCTGCGCGGTCGCGCCGAGCGCGCCGATCGACTCGGGCGCGCAGCTCGAGTTCGACCGCAACCACGTGACGGTCGCGCGCCGCGGCCGCGAGCCCGGCCTCGAGCTGCGCTTCGACGGCCGCGCGGTCGACATGCGCGTCTGGGCCGGCGAGATCCTGGCGGCGATGCAGGGCACCGCGGAGCTGCTCGACCACGGCGACCCGTCGCGGCCGTACTCGACCGCGCTCGCGGTGCAGGCGCAGAAGCTGAGCGACGTCGAGGCGACGCCCTCGGCGCGGCTGCTCAGGGAGATGCGCGACACGGGCGAGTCGTTCTTCGACATCGCGCTCAGGATGTCCAGGACCTACAAGTCCTACTTCACCGAGCTGCACCCGCCGAACGCGGCGCGCAGCGCCGAGTTCGCGGCGGAGGCGGAGGCCTCGCTCGAGGCGCAGGCGCGGCTCGAGGCCGCGCCGCAGCCGCCGTTTCGGGACTACCTGGCGCAGTACCTGGCCGACTGAGCGCCTGCGGCTGCTGTCCGCGACCGTCCGCGCACTGTCCGCGGACACCGGTGCGCGCCGCGGCGCGTCCGGCGCGCCCCGCCGATCAACGACTTGCGCCGCGCCGCCCGCTGGCACGGCGCTTGCTTCTGCGCAGGGTGTCCGCCACCGCCCGCGCCGCCCCATGAGCCAGCCCGCGAAGCCCCCGCCGCCGCCGACCGCCGCTCCCCCGGCGGCGCGCGCGCACGGTGCCCGGCCGTGATCCCGGCGCCGCGCGACGCGCCGCAGCTGACCGCGATCCGCGGCACCCAGTCGACCGACCGGCCGCTCGACCCGGCACCGGCACGGCGCCGCCGCCAGCGGCGCATCGCGGTCGCGCTCGGCGCGCTCTTGGTGCTGGCCGCGCTCGCGGTGCCGGCGCTGCGCGCGCTGCACACCGGCGAGCACGCGGTGCCGGCGGCGCAGCTCAGGCTCGCCACCGTCAGCCGCGGCCGCTTCGTCAGCGAGGTCTCGGCGCAGGGCATCGTGGTCGCGGCGCTGTCGCCGACGCTGGTGGCGCCGGCCGTCGGCAGCGTCACCTACCGCGTGCGCGCCGGCGAGCCGGTGCGCAAGGGGCAGCTGCTGGCGGTGGTCGAGAGCCCGGAGCTGCAGAACGAGTACTCGAAGGAGAGGGCCTCGCTCGAGTCGCTCGAGGCCACGCTCGCGCGCGAGTCGATCGAGAACCGCCGCAAGGTGCTCGCCAACCGCGAGGGCCGCGACGAGGCCGCGATCGAGCTCAAGGCCGCCGAGCGCGAGTGGCAGCGCGCCGAGTGGGCCTTCGGCCAGGGCGCGATGAGCAAGCGCGACCACGACAAGGCGGGCGACGTGCTCGAGGCCGCGCGCATCAAGGAGCAGCACGCGACCGCGAGCGCCGCGCTCGAGGACGACAGCCTGGCGCTCGAGCTGCGCACCCGCCAGCTGGACCGCGACCGGCAGCGCCTCGTCTGCGACGAGCTCAAGCGCCGCGTCGCCGGCCTCGAGCTGCGCGCGCCGGTGGACGGCATCGTCGGCACGCTGGCCGTGGCCGAGCGCACCCAGGTGGCCGCGCAGGCGACCGTGATCACGGTCGTCGACCCGTCGGTCTACGAGGTCGAGTTCACGGCGCCGGACGTGTACGCCGGCACGCTCAAGCCCGGCATGCCGGCCGAGGTGTTCGTCGGCACCGACACGGCGCCCGCGACCGTGGTCGCGCTGTCGCCGGAGGTGCGCCAGGGCCAGGTCGTCGGCCGGGCGCGCTTCACCGGCGCGCAGCCGAAGACGCTCAGCCAGAACCAGCGCGTCACGGTGCGCGTGCTGGTCGACGCCCGCGACGAGGTGCTCAAGGTCGAGCGCGGCGCCTTCGTCGAGTCCGGCGCCGGCCACGTCGCCTACCGCGTCGACGGCGACCTCGCCGAGCGCGTCACGATCCACCTCGGCAACTCGAGTGCCGGCGAGGTCGAGATCCTCGACGGCCTCGCGCCCGGCGACACGATCGTCGTGTCGAGCGTCGCGGGCTTCGAGGACGCGCCGCGCGTGCGGCTCACCCACTGATTCCGGCGACCAGCCACGAGGGATACGACATGCTCGACATGCAGCACATCAGCAAGGTCTACCGCACCGACCTGGTCGAGACGCACGCGCTGCGCGACTTCAACCTCGGCGTCGCCGAGGGCGAGTTCGTCGCGGTCACCGGCCCGTCCGGCTCTGGCAAGACGACCTTCCTGAACATCGCCGGGCTGCTCGAGAGCGCCGACGGCGGCCAGTACCGGCTCGACGGCGAGGACGTCGGCGCGCTCGGCGACGACGCGCGGGCGCGGATCCGCAACCAGAAGATCGGCTTCATCTTCCAGGGCTTCAACCTGATCCCGGACCTCGACGTGTTCGACAACGTCGACGTGCCGCTCAGGTACCGCGGCCTCGCGGCGCGCGAGCGGCGCGCGCGCATCGACCGCGCCCTCGAGCTGGTCGGCCTCGCCGCGCGCAGCCGCCACCTGCCGTCGCAGCTCTCGGGCGGCCAGCAGCAGCGGGTCGCGATCGCGCGCGCGATCGCCGGCGAGCCGCGCTTCCTGCTCGCCGACGAGCCGACCGGCAACCTCGACTCGCTGATGGCGCGCCAGATCATGGACCTGCTGGCCGAGATCAACCGCCAGGGCACGACGATCATCCTGGTGACGCACGACCCGGAGCTCGCGCGCCGCGCGCACCGCAACATCCACGTCATGGACGGCGCGGTCACCGACCTCAAGCCCTACGCGGCGCGCACCGGCCAGGCCGGCGCCGCGGTCGCCTGAGGCGGCGCCATGTCCGGCTACTACCTGCGGCTCGCCTGGCTCAGCCTGAAGCGCACGCCGGCGATCACGCTGCTGATGATCGGCGCGATCGCGCTCGGCATCGGCGCGACCACCACCACGCTGACCGTCTACCACCGCATGTCGACCAACCCGATCGCGCACCGCAACGACGTGCTGCGCGCGGTGACGATCGACAACTGGTCGGCCGACCGGCCCTTCGACGAGGAGCACCCGGACCGGCCGCCGACCGAGCTCACCTACCGCGACGCGGTCGCGATCGCGGCCGGCGCGCCCGCCGCGCGCATCGTCGCGATGCGCAAGACCTCGCTGACCGCCGAGCCCGGTGCCGGCCGGCCGCCCTTCCTGGTCGAGGCGCGGCTCGCGACCCGCGACTTCTTCCCGATGTTCGACGTGCCGTTCGCCTACGGCACCGGCTGGGACGCGCGCGCCGACCGCGACGGCGAGCCGGTCGTGGTGCTGTCGAAGGAGACCAACGGCAAGCTGTTCGGCGGCGAGAACAGCGTCGGCCGCGTGCTCAGGCTGGACGGGCGCGAGTACCGCGTCATCGGCGTGCTCGCCGACTGGCAGCCGACGCCGAAGTTCTACGACCTCAACAACGGCGACTACGACACGCCGGAGGACCTGTTCCTGCCGTTCGCGCTCGGCGCGGCGCTCGAGATGCAGCCGGCCGGCAACGTCAACTGCTGGAAGACCGAGACGCTGGCCGGCATCCGCGACCTGTTCGGCTCGGAGTGCATCTGGCACCAGCTGTGGGCGGAGCTGCGCACGCCGGCCGAGGTCGAGCGCTTCCAGGCCTGGCTCGACGGCTACGTCGCCGAGCAGCGCAAGCTCGGCCGCTTCGCGCGCAAGAGCAACAACCGCCTGTACACGGTCGACGAGTGGCTGACGCGCCACGAGGTCGTCGGCCGCGACAGCCGCGTGCTGCTGCTGGTGTCGTTCGCCTTCCTCGCGGTCTGCGTGCTCAACGTCGTCGGGCTGCTGCTGTCGCGCTTCCTGGGCGCGGCCGGCGCGAGCGCGATCCGGCGCGCGCTCGGCGCGAGCCGCGGCGAGATCTTCCGCCAGCACCTCGTCGAGGTCGGGGCGGTGGGCGCGCTCGCCGGCCTCGGCGGGCTGGCGCTCGGCGCGCTCGGGCTCAGGGCGCTGCAGCAGCTGTACGGCAGCTACGACCGCCTCACGCAGCTCGACCTGTCGATGATCCTGGCGGCGATCGCGCTCGCGGTGCTGGCCGGCGTGCTGGCCGGCCTCTATCCCGCGTGGCGCATCTGCCGCGTGCAGCCGGCCGGCTACCTGAAGACCCAGTAGCGAGCGAGGAGCCCCGCCATGGAAATCCGCCCCATCCTGTCGGCGCTGCTCAGGAACCGCACCGGCGCGCTGCTGGTCGGGCTGCAGGTCGCGATCACGCTGGCGGTGATCGCCAACGCGTTCTTCATCATCGAGCGGCGCCTCGAGACGATCCGCCGCCCGACCGGCATCGACACGCCGAACCTGATCTTCGCCGAGAGCGAGGGCTACACGCCCGACTACCAGCAGGCGGCGACGCTGAACGACGACCTCGCGCTGCTGAAGGGCGTGCCGGGCGTGGTGGCGGTCACGGTCACGAACTCGGTGCCGCTGTCGGGCGGCGGCAGCGCCAACGGCTACCAGACGACCGCCGACCCGAAGGCGGCGCCGATCGGCGGCAACTACTTCGAGGTCAACGCCGACTTCATCGACGCCTTCGGCCTCAGGCTGGTCGCCGGCCGCAGCTTCAGGCCGGAGGAGTTCGTGCCGGTGCCCGCCAACAACGACCTGCCGCCGGTGGTGATCATCACCGAGAGCATGGCCAAGGCGCTGTTCGCCGGCGAGCCGGCGCTCGGCCGGCGGGTCTACGAGCAGAGCGGCAAGTCGGCCGAGATCATCGGCATCGTCGCCGACCTGCAGGGCTCGTGGCTCGGCAACACGCGCCCCGGCCCGAGCGACATCGTGTTCCACCCGAACGGCGGTCTCGGCCGCAGCTGGGTCTACGTGGTGCGCACCCGCCCGGGCGAGCGCGACCGGCTGGTCCCGGAGATCGAGAAGCTGCTGAACGGCAGCGGCCACGGCCGCGCGATCATCTGGGTGCGGACGCACGAGTACTGGCTGACGCGCACCTTCCGCGCCGACCGCCGCATGGTCGTGTTCCTGTCGACGCTGGTGATCCTGATGACCGCGGTGACCGCGCTCGGCATCGTCGGCCTCGCCACCTTCCACGTGAACTCGCGCCGCAAGCAGATCGGCACCCGGCGCGCGCTCGGCGCCCGTCGCAGCGACATCGTCCGCTACTTCCTGATCGAGAACGCCATGCTCGGCGGTGCGGGCGTCGTCGTCGGCACGCTGCTCGCCTACGCCGGCAGCAGCTGGCTGACGCGCGCGTTCCAGATGCCGCCGCTGCCGCCCGGCTACGTGCTGGCGAGCGCCGGCGCGCTGCTGCTGCTCGGCCAGCTGGCGGTGCTGTGGCCGGCGCGGCGGGCCGGGGCGATCGACCCGGCGGTCGCGACCCGCACCATCTAGCGCGGCGGCGCTACACTGGCGGGCGACGCGGACTCGCCCGGGCGGGCGCCGCCCGCGTCGCGACTGCCGGAGCCGCGGATGGCTGCGCCGACCGTACTGGTGATCGACGACAACGCCGCCGTGCGCACGGCGCTCGAGGTGCTGCTGTCGCTGCACGGCATCGCGGTGCTGGCGGCCGCGACCCCGGCCGAGGGCCTCGCGCGGCTCGCCGAGGGCCGCGTCGACCTCGTGATCCAGGACATGAACTTCGCGCGCGACACGACCTCGGGCGAGGAGGGCGTGCAGCTGTTTCGCGCGATCCGCGAGGCCGAGCCCGCGGTGCCGATCATCCTGCTGACCGCCTGGACGCACCTCGAGACCGCGGTCGAGCTCGTCAAGGCCGGCGCCGCCGACTACCTGCCCAAGCCCTGGGACGACCAGCGGCTCGTGACCACGGTGCTGAACCTGGTCGCGCTCGGGCGCGCCACCCGCGAGCGCGAGTCGCTCGCCGCCGAGCGGCGCGCGGTGCGCGCCGCGCTCGCCGCGCGCTACGACCTGCGGGGCGCGGTCTACGAGAGCGACGCGATGCACGAGCTGTTCGTGACCGCGACCCGGATCGCGCCGGCCGACGTGCCGGTGCTGCTGACCGGTCCCAACGGCGCGGGCAAGGAGGTGCTGGCCGAGGTCATCCAGGCGAACTCGGCGGTGCGGCAGGGGCCGTTCGTGCGCGTCAACGTCGGCGCGCTGCCGGCGGAGCTCATGGAGTCGGAGCTGTTCGGCGCCGAGGCCGGCGCCTACACCGGCGCCGGCCAGGCGCGCGCCGGGCGCTTCGAGGCCGCCGACGGCGGCACGCTGCTGCTCGACGAGATCGGCAACCTGTCGCTGGCCGGCCAGGCGAAGCTGCTGCGCGTGCTCGAGAGCGGCGCCTTCGAGCGGCTCGGCAGCACCACCACGCGCCGCGTCAGGGTGCGGCTGCTGTTCGCGACCAATGCCGACCTCAGGGCCGCGATCCGCGCCGGCAGCTTCCGCGAGGACCTCTACTACCGCATCAACGTCATCGAGCTGAAGGTACCGCCGCTCGCGGCGCGGCCCGGCGACATCCTGCCGCTCGCGCGCAGCTTCCTCGCGCCCGGCTACTCGCTCGATCCGGCGGCGGAGCGCGCGCTCATCGCGCACCCCTGGCCGGGCAACGTGCGCGAGCTCAGGAACGCCGTGCAGCGCGCCTGCCTCCTGTCGCGCGCGACGCGCCTGCCGGCCGCGGCGCTCGGCCTCGAGGCCGCCGCGCCGCCGGCCGAGCGCGAGCCGGACCCGGCCGAGATCCGCGCGGCGCTGGCGCGCGCCGGCGGCGTGGTGGCGCGCGCGGCGCGCGAGCTCGGCCTGTCGCGCCAGTCGCTGTACCGACGCCTCGAGAAGCTCGGCCTCGAGGGCAGCTGAGGAGTACCGATGGAACGCTTCACGATCTCCCTCGACGACGAGCTGGCGCGCGAGTTCGACGCCTTCATCGCCGCCCGCGGCCACGCCAACAGGAGCGAAGCGGTGCGCGACCTGATCCGCGCGCGCCTCGAGGCCGAGCGCCAGGCGGACAGCGGCGGGCACTGCGTCGCGAGCCTCTCGTACGTCTACAACCACCACGAGCGCGAGCTCGCCGAGCGCCTCGCCGAGCACCAGCACGCGCAGCACGACCTGACGGTCGCGAGCCTGCACGTGCACCTCGACCACGAGAACTGCCTCGAGAGCGTGATCCTGCAGGGCCCGACCGCCGCGGTGCGCGGCCTCGCGGGGCGCCTCAGCGCCGAGCCGGGCGTGCGGCACGGCTCGCTGAACGTCGTCAGCGTGGAAAAGACCGAGCGCCATACGCACGCCCCGTACGCGCCCGGCCGCCAGCCGCACGTGCACCTCAAGCCGCGCTACTGAGGCTGCGGAAAACCGAGGCGCCGCGGGCCGCCGCCGGGCCTAGTATGAACGCCGGCGAAATCCTCATACGGGGCCCCCGTGCCGTCCCTGCCGACCGACTTCGGCGCGCTGACGCTGGTGGTGTTCCTGCTCGGCGCCCGCCACGGGCTCGACGCGGACCACCTCGCGACCATCGATGGCCTGACCCGCGTCGGCAGCCGCCGCGGCGCGCGCCACGCGCGCTTCGCGGGCGCGCTGTTCTCGCTCGGCCACGGCGCGGTGGTGGTGGCGATCGCGGCGCTGGTGGGCGCCTGGTCGGCGCGCTGGCAGACCCCGGCCTGGCTCGAGCAGAGCGGCCTCTGGATCTCGGTCTTCTTCCTGACGCTGCTCGGCGTCGTCAACCTGCGCGCGGTGCTGGTCGCGGCGCCCTCCGAGGTGGTCGCGCCGGTCGGCATCAAGGGCCGCTTCCTCGGCCGGCTCGCGGGCGCCGACCGCCCGGCGACGGTGCTCCTGGTCGGGGCGCTGTTCGCGCTGTCCTTCGACACGATCAGCCAGGCGGCGCTGTTCGCCGTGGCCGGCGCGCGCTTCGGCGGCGTGCCGAACGCGCTCGTGCTCGGCTCGACCTTCCTCGCCGGGATGCTGCTGACCGACGGCTGCAACGGCCTCCTGATCGCGCGGCTCCTCAACCGCTCCGACGCGCTCGCGCGCGTCGCCTCGCGCGCCATGGGGCTCGCGGTCGGCGTCTCGAGCCTCGCGGTCGCGGCGCTCGGCGTCGCGCGCGCCGCGGCGCCCGCGTTCGCGGCCTGGAGCGCGGGCCGCGAGCTCGAGTTCGGCGCCGCGGTGATCGCGCTCGTCGTCGGCAGCTTCGTCGGCGGGCGCTGGCTCGCGCGGCGCCGCCCGGCGCTCGGCCGGGCCGCCTGAGCGCCGGCTCGCGGGGCCGGCGGGCCCCGGCTATGCTCGCGGCGCAATGGCAGCGCGCAAGGCCTCGTCGTTCTCCTTCGCCGGGATGCTGGCGCTGCTGGTGGCCGGCGCGCTCGCCGCCGGCGTCGCGCTCGCGCTCGGCCTCGCGGCGCTGCTCGGCAGCGGGCCGGCGGGCGCGCTGCTCGCGCTCTTGGTCGGCCTGCCGCTGGCGGCGCTCGGCGCGCGCGCGGCCGCGCGGCCCTGGATCCGCTTCCTCGGCGCGCTCGCCGACGGCCTCGCGAGCCTCAAGGACGGCGACTTCAGCCTGAGCCTCGCGCGGCCGCGCGGCCTGCCGGAGGCCGCGCCGCTGGCGGCGGCCTACAACGGCCTCGGCGAGCGCTTCCGCGCCGAGCGCCAGACGCTGCTGCAGCGCGAGCTCTTGCTCGACACGGTGATCCAGGCGACGCCGCTCGCGCTGGTGCTGACCAACGACGCCGGCATCGTGATCTACTCGAACCTCGCGGCGCGGCGCCTGTTCCAGGACGGCCGGCCGCTCGAGGGCCACGGCTTCAACGCGCTCGTCGAGGCGGCCGACGCGGCGCTGCGCGAGGCGATCGCCGGCGGGCAGGACACGCTGTTCACGATGCGGGTCGCGGCCGAGGCCGAGATCTTCCACCTCAGCCTCAGGCACTTCACGCTGAACGCGCGCTCGCACCACCTGTACCTGCTCAAGCAGCTGACCCGCGAGCTGAACGCGCAGGAGGTGGCGAGCTGGAAGAAGGTGATCCGCGTGATCGCGCACGAGCTCAACAACTCGCTGGCGCCGATCTCCTCGCTGGCGCACTCCGGGCGCGCGCTCGCGCGCAGCCCGGAGCCGGCGGCGCTCGAGCGCGTGTTCGGCACGATCGCCGAGCGCGCGCAGCACCTGCACAGCTTCATCGACGGCTACGCGCGCTTCGCCAAGCTGCCGCGGCCGCGGCCGGAGCCCGTCGCCTGGCCGGCCTTCGTCGAGCGCCTCAAGGCCACGCTGCGCTTCACGCTCGAGGGCGCGCTGCCGGCGGCGCCCGGCTGGTTCGACCCGGCGCAGCTCGAGCAGGTGCTGATCAACCTGCTCAAGAACGCGCACGAGTCGGGCTCGGCGCCGTCCGCGGTAGGGGTCCGGGTGAGCGAGCGCGCGGGCGGCATCGAGATCGCGGTCGCCGACCGCGGCCCGGGCATGCCGGCGGCGGTGCGCGAGCATGCGCTCGTGCCGTTCTTCTCGACCAAGCCGGAAGGCACCGGCCTCGGGCTCACGCTCAGCCGCGAGATCGTCGAGGCGCACGGCGGGCGGCTCGAGCTGCGCGCGCGCGCGGGCGGCGGCACGCAGGTGCACGTCTGGCTGCCGGGCGCGGCCGCGGCGGCGGCCGACCCCAACTTGACATAAGCCGTTGCCTGACGCGGCCGAGACGCCTCTAGGGGAATCGCTTACTATTGCGCCCCCCGGGACTCAGGGACAGTGTCCCGGCCAACTCACAGGCGTCCGCTCGCATGAAGCCACTAGACACGCTGACCCGTTTCGCGACCGTGCGGCTCATGGCCGAGGCAGCCAACGACGCGCGGCACCCGGCCGGCGCCGCGGCCGCGGTCGAGCCCGCCGCGCGGCCGTCCGGCTGGGACCCCTTCGAGGTCTGGCGCACGCGGGTCCGTGACGCGCGTCGTGACGCGCAAGGCCCGTCCGGCGCCTGAGCCCGGCGCGGGCCGATTCCGTGCGCCGCCGCGCAGTTCGCGGCGCACCCCCGGTGTTAACTGGACATATTGACGGGACACCGAGGGTGGGCCGCGCTCGCGCGGCACGGGCGTTGAACCCCGACGAGAGCCAGCGACTGATCATCGACGAGTCCGGCGCCGCGCGTCAGCTGCGCGCCGGGTTCCCGTGGCTGCGCTTCGAGCACGACGTCGAGCGCGAGTTCCGCCGCGAGCAGTCGCGCGCGCGCCTGCCGCAGACCCGCTTCAACCTGTTTATCGTCGCCGGCCTCGTGGTCGGCTTCGGGCTCCTGAACGGTCTCGTGCTGCGCCCCGGCGCGCAGACGC
The DNA here is from genome assembly GCA_035524595.1 of Steroidobacteraceae bacterium. GTDB lineage: Bacteria > Pseudomonadota > Gammaproteobacteria > Steroidobacterales > Steroidobacteraceae > CAIKZZ01. Next base: position 22,976 of record DATKOP010000033.1, read on the forward strand.
TGATCGGCGTGGTGCAGTACGGGCTGCTGTTGCCGGCGGTGCTGCTCGCGCTCGCGATCACCTACGTCGACAAGGCGCACCGCATCTACCCGCGGGTGGCGCCGCTCTTGGCGCCGATCGCCGGCATCACCGTGATCGCGATCGACATCAAGGCCGAGCAGGCCGGCGCGCAGCTGGTGTTCGTCAGCGTGGTGCTGGCGTCGATGTCGATCTACTTCCTGTACGGGCTGCTGTTCTACCCGGCGCTCAGGACCAACCTGATCCTGTGGTGCGCCTACGTCGCCTTCGGCATCGTCGGCGTGCTGCCCGAGACGACCCTGCTCTACAACGCGCTGGTGCTGCTGCTCGCCAACGCGATCGGCGCGACCCACGCCTACACCTTCGAGATGGAGATCCGCACCCACTTCCTCGAGCAGCACATGCTCGCCGAGATGGCGGCGCGCGACGGCCTGACCGCGCTCTACAACCGGCGCCGCTTCGACGAGCACCTCGAGACCGTCTGGCAGCTGGCGCAGCGCGAGGGCGTGACGCTGGCATTGCTGCTGGTCGACATCGACTTCTTCAAGCGCTTCAACGACGCGCACGGCCACCAGGCCGGCGACGAGTGCATGAAGGCCGTGGCCGCGGCGCTCCGGCGCTCGGCGCGCCGGCCGCTCGACTTCGTCGCGCGCTACGGCGGCGAGGAGTTCGCCGTGATCCTCTACGACCCGTCGCGGCAGTACCTGCAGGAGACCGCGCAGCGCATCCACGCCAACATCGCGACGCTGGCGATCCCGCACGGCGACTCGGTGGCCTCGTCGCTGCTGACGGTCAGCATCGGCGTCGCCTACGTCGCGCCGACGCTCGAGCGCAGCACGCAGGGCTTCGTGCAGCTCGCCGACGAGGCGCTGTACGAGGCCAAGGCGGAGGGGCGCAACCGCTCGGTGTTCAGCGAGGCGGCCTACGACTCGCTCGAGACCGGCTCGTTCCGCAAGCGCCGCCGCGCCGCCGGCTGAGGCCGGCCGCGCTCAGGCGCGCCCGAGCGGCAGGCTGCGCCGGCGCGCGCCGGTGAGCCGGTAGAACGCGTTCGCGACCGCCGGCGCGACCGCCGGCACCGGCGGCTCGCCGGCCCCGCCGACCGGCTCCGAGGGGCTCTCGAGCAGCACCACGTCGATGGCCGGCGCCTCGCCGAGCGACAACAGCGGGTAGTCGTCGAAGTTGCGCTCGCGCACCCGGCCGGCCTCGAGCGAGATCCGCTCCTTGAGCGCGGCCGAGAGCGCCATCGTCATGCCGCCTTCCACCTGCGCGCGCACCAGCGCCGGGTTGACCGCGGTGCCGCAGTCGAAGGCGCAGGTCAGCTTGCGCACGCGCGGCGCGCCATCCGCGCCGCGCTCGGCCTCGGCGACCACCGCGACGTAGCTGCGCCAGCCCGCGAAGGCCGCGAGCCCGAGCGCGCGGCCGGCCGGCTGCGACCAGCCGGTGCGCGCCGCGACCGCCTCGAGCACGCGCTGGGTGCGCGGCTCGCGTGCCGCGAGCTTCAGCCGGTAGGCGAGCGGCTCGGCGCCGGCGCGCTCGGCGAGCTCGTCGACGAAGCTCTCGACGAAGAAGCAGGTCAGGCTCGCGTCGACCGAACGCCAGGCGCCGATCGGCAGCGCCGACCTGTGCTCGCCGGCCTCGACCAGCACCGGGTCGAGCGCGTACCAGGGCGCGTGCAGGCCGTTGATCACGGTGTCGTTGGTGGCCGCGGTGCGGGCGCGGATCGCGGTCGGCAGGCCCGCGGCGTCGAGCGCCGCGCGCAGCCAGGCGTTGCAGGCCGGCCGGTAGAAGCCGTGCTGCAGGTCCTCGGCGCGGTCCCAGACGAGCTGCACCGGCCCGCCGGCGGCGCGCGCCACCAGCGCCGCCTGCACCGCATAGTCGACCTTGAGGCGGCGGCCGAAGCCGCCGCCGATGCGGGTGGTGTGCACCCGCACGCGCGCGAGCGGCAGGCCGAGCGCGGCCGCGACCGCGCGCTGGGCGTCGGTCTGGTGCTGGGTCGGCGTCCAGAGCTCGGCCGAGTCCGTCGTGACGAGCGCGAGCGTGTTCTGCGGCTCCAGCGTCGCGTGCGACAGCAGCTGGCCGCGGTAGCGCTGCTCGAACACCGCCGGCGCCGCCGCGAGCGCGCCGGCCACCCGCGCCCGGTAGGCGCCGAGCGGCATCGAGGTGTTGGCCGGGTGCCCGGGCAGGTCGTCGCGCGCGAGCATCGCCTCGAGCTCGGCCTCGATGCCCGCCGAGCCGAGCGTGCCGGCCGGCGGGTCCCAGACCGGCGCCAGCGCCGCGAGGCCGCGCGCCGCGTGCCAGGTGGTGTCGCCCACGACCGCGACCGCGTCGGCGAGCCGCACCACGAGGCGCACGCCCGGCAGCCGGCGCGCGGGCGCCTCGTCGAGCTCGCGCAGGTGGCCACCGAACACCGGGCACTGCGCGATCGCCGCGTAGCGCTGGCCGGGGAGGCGCGTGTCGATGCCGTAGGCGAGGGCGCCCTCGACGATCGCGCGCTGGCCGGGGCGCTGCAGCGGCAGCCCGATCACGCGCCAGTCGGCGCGCTCCTTGAGGTGCACCTCGGCCGGCAGCGGCTGGCGCGCCGCCGCCTCGGCGAGCGCGCCGTAGCGCAGCCGGTCGCGGCCGTTCGGGTGCACGACCGCCCCGGCGTCGGTGCGGCAGCCCTCGGCCGACACCGACCAGCGCTCGGCGGCGGCCGCGACGAGGAGCGCACGCGCCGTCGCGCCGAGCCGCCGCCAGTCGTCGAACAGCGGCCGGATGCTGCCGCTGCCGCCGGTGTAGAACGAGTCCTTGAGGAGGAAGCGCGGCTCCATCGCCGCGGTCGTGGTCGTGAACGCGCCCGGCGGCAGGTCGAGCTCCTCGGCGACGAGCTGCGTGATGCCGAGCAGCGTGCCCTGGCCGAGCTCGGTGAACGGCACCTCGAGGAGCGCCGTGTCGTCGGCACGCAGCGTCAGCCAGGGATCCGCCCGGCGCGGCGCGTGCCGCCGGCGGGTCGCGAAGCCGAGCGCGAGCCCGGCGCCGGCGCTGACCGCCAGGACCAGGAAGCGACGGCGGTCGAGGCGCAGGGTCATCGGGGCTCCGCGACGGCGATCCGCCGAGCTTAGGCCCGCCGGCGGGACTTGCAACCGCCGCGCGCGGCGCGCCAAAGCCGTCGCCGGGCGGCGCCCGCGACGGCTATGATGCAGTGCGAGATCGGCGGCGGGTGACCGCCGGCCGGGCGCGACCACGACGGGGTCCCCATGACGCTCCAGCCCGCGGCGCGCGGCCGCATCCAGCGCCTCCTGATCGCCAACCGCGGCGAGATCGCGATCCGCGTGATGCGCGCCGCCAACGAGCTCGGCATCCGCACCGTCGCGATCTACTCGCGCGAGGACCGCTTCTCGCTGCACCGGACCAAGGCCGACGAGAGCTACCTGGTGGGCGAGGGCAAGGGCCCGGTGGAGGCCTACCTCGACGTCGCCGGCATCGTGCGCATCGCGCGCGAGGCGCACTGCGACGCGGTGCACCCGGGCTACGGCTTCCTGGCCGAGAACCCCGAGTTCGCCGAGGCCTGCGCCGCGGCGGGGCTGGTGTTCGTCGGCCCGACGCCGGCGAGCATGCGCACGCTCGGCAACAAGGTCGCGGCGCGCGCGCTCGCGACCGCGGCGGGCGTGCCGGTGATGCCGGCCACCGGGCCGCTGCCGGCGGACCCGGCCGAGGCCGCGCGGCTCGCCGCCGGCGTCGGCTACCCGCTGATGCTGAAGGCCAGCTGGGGCGGCGGCGGGCGCGGCATGCGCCTGATCGAGGACGAGGCCGGGCTCGCCGAGCACGTCGCCGCGGCGCGGCGCGAGGCCCGCGCCGCGTTCGGCAGCGACGAGGTCTACCTCGAGAAGCTGGTCCGGCACGCGCGCCACGTCGAGGTGCAGCTCCTCGGCGACGCGCACGGCAACCTGGTGCACCTGTGGGAGCGCGACTGCACGGTGCAGCGGCGCAACCAGAAGGTCGTCGAGCGCGCGCCGGCGCCCTTCCTCGACGCCGCGCAGCGCGCCGAGATCTGCGGCCACGCGCTCGCGATCGGCCGCGCCGCGGGCTACCGCAACGCCGGCACCGTCGAGTTCCTGCAGGACGCCGACACCGGGCGCTTCTACTTCATCGAGGTCAACCCGCGCATCCAGGTCGAGCACACCGTGACCGAGGCGGTCACCGGCATCGACATCGTCAAGGCGCAGATCCGCCTCGCCGAGGGCGCGACGCTCGGCACGCCGGCCTCGGGCGTGCCGCCGCAGGACGAGATCCGCGTCACCGGCCACGCGCTGCAGTGCCGGATCACGACCGAGGATCCCGAGAACAGCTTCATCCCGGACTACGGCACGATCACCGCCTACCGGAGTCCCGCCGGCTTCGGCATCCGCCTCGACGCCGGCACCGCCTACTCCGGCGCCTTCATCGGCCGCTACTACGACTCGCTGCTGGTCAAGGTCACGGCCTGGGCGCCGACGCCGGAGGAGACCATCCGGCGCATGCACCGTGCGCTCTGGGAGTTCCGCATCCGCGGCGTCACCACCAACCTCAGGTTCCTCGACCAGGTCATCAACCACGCGCGCTTCGCGCACGGCGAGTACACGACCAAGTTCATCGATGCGACGCCCGAGCTGTTCGACATCCCGAAGCGCCGCGACCGCGCGACCCGCCTGCTCAGCTTCGTCGGCGACCTGATCGTCAACGGCAACCCGGAGGTCAAGGGCCGGCCGCGGCCGGCGCGGCTCGCCGCGCCGCGCGTGCCGCGCCTCGAGCTGCCGCCGCTCGCGCCGGGCTCGAAGCAGCTGCTCGACGAGCGCGGGCCCAGGGGCCTCGCCGCCTGGATGCTCGAGTCCGAGCGCGTGCTGCTCACCGACACGACGATGCGCGACGCGCACCAGTCGCTGCTCGCGACCCGGGTCCGCAGCCACGACATGAGCGCGATCGCGCCCTACTACGCGAGCCTGCTGCCGGAGCTCTTCTCGGTCGAGTGCTGGGGCGGCGCCACCTTCGACGTCGCGATGCGCTTCCTCAGGGAGGACCCGTGGGAGCGGCTGGCGGAGCTGCGCGCGGCGATGCCGAACCTGCTGCTGCAGATGCTGTTCCGCTCGGCGAACGCGGTCGGCTACACCAACTACCCCGACAACGTCGTGCGCTACTTCGTCGCGCAGGCGGCAGAGGCGGGCGTCGACGTGTTCCGGATCTTCGACCCGCTGAACTGGATCGACAACATGCGCGTCTCGATCGACGCGATCGGCGCGAGCGGCAAGGTGCTCGAGGCCGCGATCTGCTACACCGGCAACCTCAGCGACCCGGCCGAGCGCAAGTACGACCTCAGGTACTACGTCGGCCTCGCGAAGCAGCTCGAGAAGGCCGGCGCGCACGTGCTCGGCATCAAGGACATGGCGGGCCTGTGCCGGCCGCGCGCGGCGGCGACGCTGGTGCGTGCGCTGCGCGAGGAGGTGGGCCTCCCCATCCACTTCCACACCCACGACACGAGCGGCATCGCGGCGGCGAGCGTGCTCGCGGCGGTCGACGCCGGCTGCGACGCGGTCGACGCCGCGATCGACGCCATGAGCGGGCTCACCTCGCAGCCGTGCCTCGGCTCGATCGTCGCGGCGCTCCGGCACTCGCCGCGCGACCCCGGGCTCGACCCGGAGCACATCCGCCTCGTGTCGTCGTACTTCGAGCAGGTGCGCCACGTGTACGGCGCGTTCGAGAGCGACGTGCGCGCCGGCGCCTCCGAGGTCTACCTGCACGGCATGCCGGGCGGGCAGTACACCAACCTCAAGGAGCAGGCGCGCTCGCTCGGCATAGACGAGCACCGCTGGCCCGAGGTCGCGCGCGCCTACGCCGAGGTGAACGCGATGTTCGGCGACATCGTCAAGGTGACGCCGTCGTCGAAGGTGGTCGGCGACCTCGCGCTCATGATGGTGACCGGCGGCCTGAGCCGCGCCCAGGTCGAGGACCCGGACTACGAGGTCGCCTTCCCCGAGTCCGTGGTGCAGCTCTTCCACGGCGACATCGGCCAGCCGCCGGGCGGGTTCCCGAAGGCGCTGCAGGCCAAGGTGCTGAAGGGACGGGCGCCGCT
>DATKOP010000034.1:0-51591 GCA_035524595.1 Steroidobacteraceae bacterium
AAGCGCCGCGGCCGCAGCAGCGCCCCGCCCATGACGTAGTAGACGCGGCCGAGGAACTCGAGCGCCGCGGCGCGCGAGCCGCCGCGGCGCACGGTCCAGCGGCCGAGCGCGCCGAGCGGCTCGGCGGCCGGCCGCGGCGGCGCCGCCGCCGGCACGGCCGGCGCCGGCGGCGACCCGGCCGCGACCAGGGTGCCCGCGAAGGCGAGCGTCTCGGGCCGCGGACCGCGCCACTCGGGCACGATGCCGGCGGCCTCGAGCCTGAGCTCGAGCTGGTGCAGGAAGTAGGCGCCGGTGAGGTCGAGCGCCTCGAGCGCGCCCAGGTCGAGCGCGACGCGCGCGCCGCCGAGCTCGGCGCCGGCCACGGCGCGCGCCAGCGCCGGCGCCGCCGCCGCGCGCCAGCGGCCGCTGGCGCGCAGCTCGCGAACCCCGTCGACGATGGACGACTCGAGATACACGCAGGCTCCGGGCGCCGCGGCAGCGCGGCGCGCTCCGCCAGGGTCCGCCGCGGGCGGGCGCGGCGCGAGCGATGCTAGCAGGCGACGCCGGCCGGACCCAAGGCGCGGCGTTGCCACGCCGCCCCGGAACCCCTACTTTGGACGACGGCCCGGAGGCGCGATGGGACCTGAGGGACTCGGCACCGTACTGCTGCTGCTCGCCGCCGTGGTCGCGGTGGTGGCGGCGATGCGCCGGCTGCGGCTGCCGCCGCTGCTCGGCTACCTCGCGGTCGGCATGGCGCTCGGGCCGCACGCCTTCGGCGTGGTCGGGGACTCCGCGACCACCAGCTTCCTGGCCGAGCTCGGCGTCGTGTTCCTCTTGTTCACGCTCGGCCTCGAGTTCTCGCTGCCGCGGATGATCGCGATGCGCGGCGAGGTGCTCGGCCTCGGCGCGCTGCAGGTCGGGCTGACGACGCTCGCGGCCGCGGCGCTCGCGCACGCCGCCGGCGCGCCGGCGCCGGTCGCGATCGTGATCGGCGGCGCGGTCGCGATGTCCTCGACCGCGATCGTCGTGCAGCAGCTGACCGAGCAGGCCGAGATCAACCGCAGCCACGGCCGGCTCGCCTTCAGCATCCTGCTGTTCCAGGACCTCGTGTTCGTGCTGTTCCTCGCGCTCGCGACCGCGACGGTCGCGGGCGGCGGCGACTACGCGCCGCGCACCGTCGGGCTCGCGCTCGCCAAGGCGGCGCTCGCGCTCGTGATCGTGCTCGGCGCCGGCCGCTGGCTGGCGCGGCCGCTGTTCTTCGAGATCGCGCGCCACCGCGGCCAGGAGCTGTTCACGCTGGCGGTGCTGCTGGTGGCGCTCACCTCGGCGTGGATCACGAACGCGGTCGGGCTGTCGCTGGCGCTCGGCGCCTTCCTGGCCGGCATGCTGCTCGCCGAGACCGAGTACCGCCACCAGGTCGAGGCCGTGATCCGGCCGTTCCGCGACGTGCTGCTCGGCCTGTTCTTCATCACCATCGGCATGCTGCTGGACCTCGCGCTGCTCGGCCGCAACTTCCTGCTGGTGTCGGCGCTGGTGCTCGGCCTGTTCGCGCTCAAGGCGCTGGTGGTCGCGCTGGTCGCGCGCCGCTACGCCGACAGCTGGTTCAAGTCGCTGCGCGCGGGCCTCGTGGTCGGCGCCGGCGGCGAGTTCGGCTTCGCGCTGCTGGCGCTGCTGGTCAAGGGCGGCACCGAGGCGGCGATCACGCAGCCGCTGCTGGCCGCGGTGACGCTGAGCATGGTGCTGTCGCCGCTGGTGATCCGCCACAACAAGCGCATCGCGCGGCTGCTGCTGCGCGAGCGCGGGCCGGCGGCCACGGCGCTCGCGCGCGAGGCGGCCGCCGACGCGGTGCTCGCCGGCCGCGAGCACGTGATCCTGTGCGGCTACGGCCGCGTCGGCCAGAACATCGGCCGCCTGCTCGAGCGCCACGGCCACGAGTACATCGCGGTCGACGTCGACCCGAAGCGCGTGCGCGCCACGCGCCAGGCCGGCGACCCGGTCGTGTTCGGCGACTCGGCCGACGAGCAGGTGCTGCGCTCGGTGGGCATCGAGCACGCGAGCGTCGTCGTGGTGACCTTCGCCGACCCCGCGATCGCGATCGGCATCGTGCGCGTCGTGCGGCGGCTGCGCGCCGCGGTGCCGGTGCTGGTGCGCACCGCCGACGACTCGGCGCTCGAGGCGCTGCAGCAGGCGGGCGCCACCGAGGTCGTGCCCGAGACCTTCGAGGCCTCGCTGATGCTGGTCTCGCACGTGCTCCTGTTCCTCGACACGCCGATGTCGAAGATCGTGCGCATGGTCGGCGAGATCCGCGGCGAGCGCTACGGCGCGCTGCGCAGCGTGTTCCGGCTGCCGGACGCGGAGCTGCCGGACGCCGCCGAGACGGAGCACGAGGAGCTGCGCACCGTGGTGCTGCCGCCGGGCGCCTGGGCGGTCGGCCACTCGCTCGGCGAGGTCCGCGGCCGCGGCGCCGAGGTGCAGTTCTCGGCGGTGCGCCGCGAGGGCATCGTCGGCCGCGACCCGGCGCCGTCGACGGTGCTGCGCGAGGGCGACGTGGTCGTGATCTTCGGCCGGCCCGAGGCCCTCGAGCACGCCGAGGCGGTGCTGCTCGCCGGCTGAGCGGCCGCGCTCAGTGGTGCGTCTTGCGCGGCGGCTGCGGCGGGTCGGGCGTGCAGGCGGCGCACTTGAAGGTGACGCGCCAGATCGTGTCGCCGGCGTCGTCCGCGACCAGCAGCGCGCCGTCGGTCGCGACCGCGACGCCCGCCGGGCGGCCGTAGACCTCGCCTGCGTCGGCGTCCTTGATGAAGCCGCCGAGGAACTCCTGCGGCGGCCCCGCCGGCCGGCCGTCGGCGAACGGCACGAACGCGACCGCGTAGCCGGCGAAGCTCGAGCGGTTCCACGAGCCGTGCAGCGCGACGAAGGCGCCGCCGCGGTAGGCCTTCGGGAACTGCGCGCGGCCGTAGAACGCGAGCCCGAGCGGCGCGACGTGCGCGGGCAAGAGGTAGTCCGGCACCAGCGCGCGTGCCACGAGCTCCGGGTGCTCGCCGCGGCGGCGCGGGTCCTCGTGCGCGCCGATGTAGGCGTACGGCCAGCCGTAGAAGGCGCCGTCGCGCACGCTGGTCAGGAAGTCCGGCACCAGCTCGTCGCCCAGCAGGTCGCGCTCGTTGACCGCGGTCCACAGCCGCCCGCTCGCGGGCTCGATCGCGAGGCCGACGGGGTTCCTGAGGCCGCTGGCGTAGACCCGCAGCCCCTGGCCGTTCGGCTTCACGACCAGGATCGCCGCGCGCTCGGGCGTCTTCTCGTCGACGTGCTCCTCGTCGACGTTGGTGTGCGAGCCGACCGCGACGTAGAGCGCGGTCTCCTCGGGGTTGAAGGCGAGGTTGCGGGTCCAGTGGCCGGCGCCGTTCTCGCCCGGCAGCACGACCAGCAGCCGGCACTCGCCGTGCAGGCGCGTCTGGCCGACCAGGAACGGGCAGGCGTACACGCCGTCGTCGGTGCCGACGTACAGCCGGTCGCGCCGCAGCGCCAGCCCGTAGGGCCGCGTCAGGTGGGTGATCAGCGGGTACTGGTGGCTCGCGGCGCCGCCGCCGTCCGGGTCGCGCAGCAGCGTCACGCGGTTGGCGCTCGGCCGCCCGGGCGACGGCGGGTACATGCCGCGCGCCTCGGCGACCAGCACGTCGCCGTTCGGCAGCACCAGCAGCGAGCGCGGATGGTCGAGGCCGCGCGCGAAGGCGTTGACGCGGAAGTTCTGCGGCGCGCGCGGCGTCGCGCCCGCGGGCCAGGCGACGATCTTCGCGACCTTGGCCGCCGACGGCGTCGCGTAGGGCTCCGGCAGCGGCTCGGGCGGCGCGGCCCGGGCGGCGACGCCGACGAGCGCGGCGCCGAGCGCAGCGGCGAGGACGGGTCGCAAGCGGGGATCTCCGGGGGACGCGGGGGCCACAGTCTGCACGGGCGCGGCGCCCGGCGGCAACCGCGCGCCGCGTCAGGGGCCCGGGCGCCCGGCGGGCCAGCGCATCCCGAAGTGGAAGGTGATGTCCGGCGAGTGGTTGACCTCGACGTCCTCCACGACCCCCGCCTCGAACACCGCGCCGGACTCGAGCCGGTAGCGCCCGCCGATCGTCATCTGCACCGCGCGCCCGAGGAACTTGAGGTCCGAGTCGCGCGCGATCGGCGAGTGGTAGTCGAACTGCAGCAGTGCCGCGAGCCGCTCGCTCGCCGACCAGGCGAAGGCGAGCGTCGCGAAGCCGAGCCCGCGCTGGTACGGCTGGCCCGCGGCCGCGTCGCCGCCGAGGTAGCTCAGGCCCGCGCGGCCGGCGAGCGTCCAGACGCGGCTGAGGCGCGTCTCGCCGGCGAGCCAGGCGGCCGCATCGAGCGCGCCGTTGCCCGTGAAATGCGCGCGGCTGCCGGTCGGCAGCTCCACGCCCAGCCAGCCCTCGAGGCGCCCGTCCGCCGCGGCCGCGAGCGGCCGGCCGGCCTCGAGCGCCAGATCCCCGAGCGCGGTGCCGGAGGGCGCGTCGACGGCCGCGAGTCCTGCGCGCTGGTAGCTCACCTCGTAGACGTTCTTCGGCCGGTTCGCGCGGTCGCCCCGCGGCAGGTGGAAGAAGCGGTGCCAGTCGTCGATGAAGCTGTCGAGCACGCCGGCGCCGCGGTTGATCACCGGCAGCGTCGCGCGCAGCTGCCAGTCGCCGACGCCGCGGCTCAGGCTGAGATCGGCCTCGACCGTCTCCTCGTCGACCACCATCTGCTCGGGCGGGGTGTCGCCGAGGTTTACGGTGTTGCTCCACTGCACGCCCGCCGCGAAGCCCCAGCGGCCGTCGGCCGCCGCCTCGAGCGCCGCCGGCAGCGGCAGGTAGGCCGGGCGCGTCAGCGGGTTCTGGTCGCGCACCGGCAGCATCTGGGCGCTGGCCGGCGCGGCGACCGCGCCGGCCAGCGCCAGCGTCAGGGCAATCGGCAGTGGGCGCATCGTCCGGCCTCGTCCCGGGGGGCGGGGCCGGAGGATAGCAGCCCGTTCAGGCGGCTTCGTCGCGGGTGCGCCGCAGCCAGATTGCGCCCGCGATCAGGCCCGCCCCGACCGCGACCCCGGCCCAGACGGCGGCCGAGCCCACGAACTGTCCGGGCCGCAGCAGCTCGGTGAGCGTGCGCGGCACCTGCATGTGCTCGTCGTCGATGGCCAGGACGGTGCCGTGGCCGCCGAGCGCGTGCGACAGCAGGCCGCCGTAGTTCACCCGCTCGAGGAACAGCGTCCAGAGGTGGTGGCTGCGCAAGGTGATGTACTCGGCCAGCGCGAGGCCGATCGGCGGCAGCGTCGCGTACATGAGCGGCGAGCGCGGCGCCCACACCGACACCAGCAGGCACCAGCCCACCACCGGCAGGTACCAGACCGAGCCCGCGACCGTCAGGTAGAGCAGGGTCAGCAGCGAGCCGCCCCAGACCGCCGGCGACCACAGGTGCCCCTGCAGCAGCTCCACCGACGACAGCTTCGCGCTCGCGATCGCGAAGAAGGTGATCTGCGTCGCGAGCGCGATGCCCGCGGCCACCACCGGCATCACCACGAGCGCCACGCACAGCTTCGACAGCACCGTCTCGGCGTCGCTGAGCGGCAGCGACTTCCAGAACAGGATGCCGCGGTCGCGGCGCTCGCCGTAGAGCGCGTCGACCGCGTACATGAACTGCGTGAACATCACCAGGATCAGGAACAGCGAGCCGATGACGCCGAGGGTGAGGCTGACGAAGCCGTCGAGGTGCTCGGGCGTCATCTTCTCGTGCAGCTTCGCGGCGCTCTCGGGGCCCATGCCCTGCAGCGACAGCGTGCCGGTGAAGAACGCGGCGATCAGCGTGCAGCCGATGACGACCGCCGCGAGCATCGCGGGCGCGACCCAGACGCTGCGCGCCTCCCACAGTTCGCGGCGGACGAGCCACAGGAACTTGTTCATGCGGCACCTCCGTGGAGCTTGGCGACGAACAGGTCGGCGACCGAGGGCTGGCGCACCTCGCCGAGGCCGGCGAGCACCGCGGGGTCGGCGTCCTGGTACAGGAACACGTGCCGCCCGAGCAGCTGGCGCTCGGTCAGCGGCTTCAGGGCGCGCGCCGCCTCGGCCTGCGCCGGCGCCGCCAGCAGCTGCGCGTAGTGCGCCGGGATCTCGTCCATCGGCAGGTCGAGCACGATCCGGCCGCGGTCGATGAACAGCAGGTCGGTGAGGATGTTCTCGATCTCCTCGACCTGGTGGGTCGTGACCAGGATGGTCTTCTCGGCGTCCATGTAGTCCGACAGCAGGCTGTCGTAGAACCGCTTGCGCGACAGGATGTCGAGGCCGAGCGTCGGCTCGTCGAGCACGAGCAGCTGCGCGTCGATCGCCATCACGAGCGCGAGGTGCAGCTGGGTGATCATGCCCTTGGAGAGCTCGCGGATGCGGCTGGTGCGCTTGATCGCGGTGCGCTCGAGGAAGGCCTGGCAGCGATCCGGGCGAAAGCGCGGGTGCACGCCGGCGACGAAGTCGACCGCCTGCTGCACGCGCAGCCAGCGCGGCAGCACCGCGACGTCGGCGATGAAGGAGACCCGCTCCATGAGCCGGTCGCGGTCGTGATAGGGGTCGAGGCCGAGCACTTGAAGCGTGCCTTCGCAGCGCGCGAGTCCGAGCACGGCCTTGAGCGCGGTGGTCTTGCCGGCGCCGTTCGGGCCGATCAGGCCGACGATGCGGCCGGTCTCGACCTTGAACGAGGCGCCGTCGAGCGCGACGGTCTTGCCGAAGCGCTTGCGCAGTCCCTGGGCTTCGATCAGCGTGGCCACGGAGTGGCTCCTTAGGATTTCTCGGAAGTGGTGTCGTCGTCGTCGGCCGGCGCCGGGGCGTCGGTCGCGACGGTCGAGGGCCTGGGCTCGGGCGGCGCCGGCGGCGTCGCGAGCAGCTCCTCGGCCTTGAAGCCGAGCCGCTGGATGGTCGCGTAGACGCGCGGCCACTCGCCCTCGAGGAAGCGCTGGCGCTCGTCCTTGAGCAGCGCGCGCGTCGCGCCCTCGGCCACGTACATGCCCCGGCCGCGGCGCTTCTCGACGAGCTGCTCGTCGACCAGCTCCTGGTAGCCCTTGAGCACGGTGAGCGGGTTCAGCCGGTATTCGGCGGCGACGTTGCGCACCGACGGCAGCGGGTCACCTTCCTTGAGAGCGCCTTCCAGGATCATCGCCACGACGCGATCCCGCAGCTGTCGGTAGATCGGTTGGCTGTCGTTCCAGTTGGCGTCCATGGGGGACTCGCTGCCGGCGTAAGGTGCGCTCGTCATGGGTGATGCGGCGCGTTACTGAGGTACTCTAGCAGTTCGCTTACTGCACCGCGGCAAGCGTCGCCGCCGCCTCAGTCGCGTGCCCGTACACGCTGCCCTCGCGCGGCACCGTCACCACGACCTCCGCGAGGAACGCGCCATCGACGGGCGGCTCGCGGTGCACGGTGACCAGCACCTCGCCGAGATCGTGCGGCGCATGGACGATCACTTCGCCGAGATCGTGCGGGGCGTAGACGATGACTTCACCCAGGTCGCCGCTCGGGACCGGCAGGGTCTCGACGCGGGTCGGGGCATTGTGGCGGACGTAGCTGGCGGCGCTCGCGCCGGTGACGACGGCGACGGCAACCAGGCCCATGGCAACGGCGATGTGGCGGATCTTGTTCGTGAACATGACCTTCTCCTTTTGTCGGTTCCGGAGGCCCTTCCTCCGGCTTGAGCCACCTCCCGCCCGGGAAGTGATGTGCTCCTCTGGTGTTGTAGTTAACTACAACACCTACTCAGGTGCAAGCTTTTTTTGAACTATTTTTTGGGGCCCAATTATCAGCTTGTTGATCAATGACTTACGCACTGACTGGGCTGAGGGCGGGCGCCCGGGGGCCGTGGCGGCGGGGGTTCTTGCGCGATTCCGGGTGCTTGAGAGGCCCTTGCGCATGCCCTTTCCGTCGGTGAGGGCCTGGCGGATGCGGTTGCGGCGTCCCCGAGGCGGGTTGGCCGCGTGCATTCGCTAGAATGCCGCGCTCTCGCAGCCTTCCGGAGCGCACGATGAAGCAGCCCATCAACGTCACCATCACGGGCGCCGCCGGCCAGATCGGCTACGCGCTCGCCTTTCGCGTCGCCTCGGGCGCGATGCTCGGCCCGGATCAGCCGGTCAACCTGCACCTCCTCGAGATCACGCCGGCGCTGCCGCAGCTCCACGGCGTCGTCATGGAGCTCTCCGACTGCGCCTTCCCGACGCTCAACAAGGTCGTCGCGACCGACGACGGCAAGGTCGCGTTTCGCGACTGCGGCGCGGCGCTCCTCGTCGGTGCGCGGCCGCGCGGGCCCGGCATGGAGCGCAAGGACCTGCTGCTCGCGAACGCGCAGATCTTCTCGGCGCAGGGCAAGGTCATCAACGAGGTCGCGCGCCGCGACGTCAAGGTGCTGGTGGTCGGCAACCCCGCGAACACCAACGCGCTGATCGCGAGCCGCAACGCCAGGGACATCGATGCGCGCAACTTCACCGCGATGACGCGGCTCGACCACAACCGCGCGCTCGCGCAGCTGGCCGACAAGACGGGCACCCACGTCAATGACATCCGCCGGATGATCATCTGGGGCAACCACTCCTCGACGCAGTATCCGGACCTGCACCACGCGACCGTGAAGGGCGAGGCGGCGCTGTCGCTCGTGGATGCGGCCTGGTACCGCGACACGTTCATCCCGACGGTGCAGCAGCGCGGCGCCGCGGTCATCAAGGCGCGCGGCGCCTCCTCGGCCGCCTCGGCCGCCTCGGCGGCGATCGACCACATCCGCACCTGGATGCTCGGCTCGGCGGCCGGCGACTACGTCAGCATGGGCGTGCCGTCGGACGGCAGCTACGGCATCCCCGAGGGCGTCGTGTTCTCCTATCCGGTGACCACCGCCGGCGGCAGCTACACGATCGTGCAGGGGCTCGCGGTCAACGACTTCGGCCGCGCGCGCCTCACCGCCACCGACAAGGAGCTGCGCGAGGAGCGCGACGGGGTGCGGGAGCTCATTTGACGACGTTCCTGTTCGCGTTCACGGCGCTCTTCACGATCGTCAATCCGCTGCCGGGCGCGTTCATCTTCCTCGGCGCGACGCAGGATCTCGGTGCCCGCGTGCGCGCGCAGCTGTCGCTGTGGGTCGCGATCTACGCCTTCTCGATCATCGCCGCCTCGCTGTACGTTGGCGGCTACGTGCTGCTCTTCTTCGGCATCTCGCTGCCGGTGCTGAAGGTCGCGGGCGGCATCGTGATCGCGGTCTCCGGCTGGCGGATGCTGACCGGCCCGGACACGAGCGAGCAGCGGCGCGACGAGACCGCCAGCGCGCTGCCGGTGGTCGTGACGCCGAGCCGGCTCGCGTTCTATCCGCTGACGATGCCGCTGACGACCGGGCCGGGCACGATCTCGGTCGCGATCTCGATCGGCGCCAACCGCCCGACCAAGCTCGGCGCCGAGCTCATGTTCTTCGCCGAGACCGCGCTCGCGACGCTGCTGCTCGCGCTCCTCGTCTACGTCTTCTACCGCTACTCGGAGCGGCTCGCGCGCGTGATCGGGCCGACCGGCACGACGGTCGTCGTGCGCCTGACGGCGTTCCTCCTCTTCTGCATCGGCATCCAGGTGCTGTGGACCGGCCTCGAGCAGCTCCTGAGCGGCGCGACGATCGGCATCAGCCTGCCGGAGTCCTGAGCGGCGGGGCGCGCCGGCGAGGCGCCTGCGCTCCCCTGTCGCGCGTGTGGCCGTGGTCGGGCACCGCCGGTCGCGGATCGTTCGCATCATAAACGACCGGTCGTGCGTTTCCTTAAGTAACCGACTCTGCTGCCGATTTCTTTCGGTATCATCGGGATCAGGTCCCCTCCGGCTCGGAGTTGCCCATGCTGAGCCTCCTCTGGCTGATCGCCTTCATCGGCGCCGCCCTGTCCCTCGCCTACCGCCGCAGCAGCCTCGCCAGGGCGAGCCTCGTGCTCGGTGCGCTGGTCCTCGCCTACACCCTGTGGGGCGCGGCAGGCTGGCCGTGGAAGACCGTGTTGTGGCTGCTCTTTGCGCCGATGGCGCTGCTCAACGTCGCGCCGCTTCGGCTCGCGTTCATCACCAAGCCCTTCCTCGTCACCTACCGGCGCATGCTGCCGTCGATGTCCTCCACCGAGCGCGAGGCGCTCGAGGCGGGCACGGTGTGGTGGGACGGCGAGCTGTTCACCGGCGGTCCCAACTGGGACAAGCTGATGTCCGCCAAGCGCCCCGAGCTCACCGCCGAGGAGCAGGCCTTCATCGACGGCCCGTGCGAGGAGCTGTGCCGCCTGGTCGACGACTGGAAGGTCACGCACGAGCTCGGCGACCTGCCGCCCGCGGCCTGGGACCTGATGAAGAGCAAGGGCTTCTTCGCGATGATCATCCCGAAGAAGTACGGCGGTCTCGAGTTCTCGGCCTACGCGCACTCCTGCGTGCTGGTGAAGGTCGCGAGCCGCAGCGCGACGCTGTGCTCGACGGTGGCGGTGCCGAACTCGCTCGGCCCCGCGGAGCTGCTGCTCCACTACGGCACCGAGGAGCAGAAGAACCACTACCTGCCGCGGCTCGCGCGCGGCGAGGACGTGCCGTGCTTCGCGCTCACCGGGCCGCGCGCCGGCTCGGACGCCGCCTCGATCCCCGACACCGGCGTCGTCTGCCGCGGCCAGTGGCAGGGCCGCGAGGTGCTGGGCGTGCGCCTCAACTTCTCCAAGCGCTACATCACGCTCGCGCCGGTGGCGACCGTCATTGGCCTGGCGTTCCGGATGTTCGACCCGGACAAGCTGCTGGGCGACAGGACCGACATCGGCATCAGCTGCGCGCTCATCCCGCGCGACACGCCGGGCGTGACCATCGGCCGGCGCCACCTGCCGCTCAACGTGCCGTTCCAGAACGGGCCGGTCCAGGGCAAGGACGTGTTCGTGCCGATCGAGGCGCTGATCGGCGGCGCCAGGATGGCCGGCCAGGGCTGGCGCATGCTGGTCGAGCAGCTGTCGGTCGGGCGCTGCATCTCGCTGCCGTCGAACACCACCGGCGCCGCCAAGGCGGGCGTGTTCGCGAGCGGTGCCTACACCCGCATCCGCCGCCAGTTCGGCATGCCGGTCGGCCGCTTCCAGGGCGTGTCCGAAGCGCTCGCGCGCATGAGCGGGCTGACCTACGTCATGGACGCGGCGCGCTCGGTGACCGCCGGCGCGATCGACGGCGGCGAGAAGCCGTCGGTGCCGTCGGCGATGCTGAAGTACCACTGCACCGAGTTCGGCCGCGTGGTCGCCAACGACGCGATGGACGTGCACGGCGGCAAGGGCGTGTGCCTCGGGCCGCGCAACTACCTCGGCGGCGGCTACCAGGCGGTGCCGATCGCGATCACCGTCGAGGGCGCGAACATCCTGACGCGCAACCTGATCATCTTCGGCCAGGGCGCGGTGCGCTGCCACCCGTACGTGCTGCGCGAGATGAACGCCGCCAAGGACCCGAACCGCGAGCGCGGCCTCGCCGAGTTCGACCAGGCGCTCTTCGGCCACATCGGCTTCACGATGTCGAACGCGGCGCGCTCGCTGGTGATGGCGCTGACGCTGGCGCGCTTCACGCGCGTGCCGGAGTCCGGCGCCTCGACCCGCTACTTCCAGCACATCAACCGCTTCAGCGCCAGCTTCGCCTTCGCCGCCGACGTCTCGATGCTGTCGCTCGGCGGCTACCTGAAGAAGGCCGAGAGCCTGTCGGCGCGGCTCGGCGACGTGCTGTCGTCGATGTACCTCGCCTCGATGGTGCTCAAGCACCACGACAACCAGGGCCGGCCCGAGGCCGACCAGCCGATCGTCGAGTGGGCCTGCCGGTACCTGCTGTACCGGGCGCAGGAGCAGCTGCACGGCTTCCTCCGCAACTTCCCGGTGCGCTGGCTGGCGGGCTTCATGCGCGTGCTGATCTTCCCGCGCGGCCTGACCTACTCGGCGCCGGGTGACAGGCTCGGCCGCCAGATCGTCGACGTCGTGATGACCCCGTCCGAGGCGCGCGACCGCCTCACGCACGGCGTCTACCGCACCGTCGAGCCCGGCAACGCGCTCGGGCTGCTGCAGGAGGCGCTGGTGCTGTCGCTCGCCGCCGAGCCGATCGAGAAGCGCATCCGCGTCGAGGGCGTCAAGACCGGCCGGGTCACGGCGCTCGACCTGCCGGGCCAGATCCAGCAGGCGCTCGCGGCCGGCATCGTCAGCGAGACCGAGGCCGCGCAGCTCAGGGACTTCGACCGCAAGGTCATGGAGCTGGTGCACGTCGACGACTTCGCGCCGCACGAGATCGGCCGCCAGTCGCTGCCGGCCGCGGACCTCAGCCAGCAGGTCGCCTGAACGGCGCGTCCCGGGCCGCCCGGGACGCGCCCGCCTCCCGCCCGCCCCCCCGCCTGCCCGCCCCGGCGGCGCGTGCTGCGACGCAGCGCACGACAGCGGTCCGCGGATTTGATAAGCTATGCTAACTATGTGCAACGCTAATCGAATCCGCGGGGCCGGCGATGGCCGCTGAGCGCGCCGCCGAGCCCTCGCTCGCGTACCTGCTGAGCGACGTCGTGCGGCTGATGAAGCGCGACTTCCACGTCCGCGCCACCGGCCTCGGGCTGACGCCGGCGCTGGCGCGCCTCCTGTTCCACGTGCACCGCGTGCCGGGCTCGCACCAGACCGCGCTCGCGCACCGCCTCGACGTGACGCCGGTGACGCTGTGCCGGATGGTCGACCGGCTGGCGCGGCGCGGCTACGTGCGCCGCCAGCCGGACCCGCGCGACCGGCGCGCGGTGCGCGTCTACGTGGCCGCCCGCGGCGAGCCGCTGGTGGCGCGCATGGCCGAGGTCGCCGAGCAGACCAGCGCGCGCGCGCTGCAGGGCATCGCCGCGCGCGAGCGCGCGGCGCTGCTGCGGCTGCTCGGCCGCCTCGCCGGCAACCTGAGCGCGGAGGCCTGAGCATGGATGCCGCAACCCGTCCCGAGACCGAGCTCGAGGCCGAGGCGCCGAGCCCCTGGCGGCGGCGGCTCTTGCTGTGGGTGCTGCCGCTCGCGCTCGCGATGCTCGCGCTCTACCTCTACGGCAGCGCCGGCCGCTACGTCTCCACCGACAACGCCTACGTCCAGCGCGACCGCGTCGACGTCGCGCCGCAGGTCTCGGGCGACGTGCGCGAGGTGCTGGTGGCCGAGAACCAGCCGGTCGTGCCCGGCCAGCCGGTGCTGGTGCTCGACGACACGCTGCCGAGGATCGCCGTGGCCGCCGCCGAGTCGCGCCTCGAGACCGCGCGCGCCGAGATCATGGGCGCCAAGGTCTCGTACCGCGAGAAGACCGCCGAGGTCGCGATGGCGCGCCGCGCCGCGATGTACGCCGACCGCGACCTGGTGCGCCAGGAGGAGCTGGCCGCGAAGAAGCTCACGCCGCTGTCGACCCTCGACAGCGCGCGCCGCACCGCCGACCTCTCCAACGGCGGCATCGACATGCTCGAGCTGCAGCGCGCGCAGACGCTGGCGCGCTTCGGCGGCAGCGTCGACGCGCCGGTGGACAGCTACGGCACGGTGCGCACCGCGCTCGCCGACCTCGAGCGCGCGCGCGTCGACCTCGGCCACACGCGCATCGCCGCTCCGCAGGCCGGCATCGCGAGCCACCTGCCGAAGGTCGGCAGCCGCGTCGACGCCGGCCGGCCGGCGTTCGCGATCGTCAGCGACCACAGCGTCTGGGTCGAGGCGAACTTCAAGGAGACCGACCTCGAGTGGGTGCGGCCCGGCCAGCCGGTCGCGATCGTGGTCGACACCTACCCGAACCACGCCTGGCACGGGCGCGTGCAGAGCATCGCGCAGGCGACCGGCGCCGAGTTCTCGCTGCTGCCGGCGCAGAACGCCTCCGGCAACTGGGTCAAGGTCGTGCAGCGCATCGCGGTGCGGATCGCGATCGACGCCGGCGCCGGCGACCCGCCGCTCAGGGACGGCATGAGCGCCAACGTCGACATCGACACCGGCAAGCACACGCGCTTCGACCGCTGGCTCGGCCGCGACCGCTGAGCGCGCCGCGACCGCCATGGTGACGCCCGCCCCCTCGCGCTGGCTGCTCGGCACCGCCACGGTGCTGGCGACGATGCTGTACGCGATCGACTCGACGATCGTCAACGTCGCGCTGCCGCACATCCAGGGCTCGCTGCAGGCGACCCAGGACCAGGCGGCCTGGATCGTCACCTCCTACATCGTCATCAGTGCGATCGCGACCCCGCTCGCCGGCTGGCTCGGCACGCGCTACGGCCTCAGGGCCGTGCTCGGCACCTGCATCGCGGGCTTCACGGTGGTGTCGATGCTGTGCGGCATCGCCACCGACCTCACCGAGATGGTGGTGTTCCGCGCGGTGCAGGGCGCCTTCGGCGCGGCGCTGGTGCCGCTGTCGCAGGTGGTGCTGCTGAGGGAGTTCCCGCGCGCGCAGCACGGCCGGGTCATGGCGCTGTGGGGCATGGGCGTGATGGTCGGCCCGGTGATCGGCCCGACGCTCGGCGGCTGGCTGACCGACGCGTTCTCGTGGCGCTGGGCGTTCTACATCAACGCGCCGATCGGCGTCGTCGCCTGGCTCGGGCTGATGGCGGCGCTGCCGAAGGGCGGCAGCGACGCGCGCCGGCCCTTCGACCTGACCGGCTTCGTGGTGCTGTCGCTGGCGCTCGGGCTGTTCCAGCTGATGCTCGACCGCGGCGAGACCCGCGACTGGTTCGAGTCCACCGAGATCGTCGCCTACGCGGTCACCTCGGCGCTCGCGCTCTACATGTTCATCGTGCACTCGCTGACGGCGCGCCACCCGTTCGTCGACATCCACCTGTTCAAGGACCGCAACTTCACGGTCTCGCTGGTGGTGATGTTCGTGATCGGCATCACGGTGATCTCGCCGAGCGTGCTGCTGCCGAGCTTCCTGCAGCAGCTGAAGGGCTACACGCCGACCGAGGCCGGCACGCTGATGGCGGCGCGCGGCGCGGCCTCGATCGTCGCGATGCTGGTCGGCGCGCGCCTGACGAGCCTGCTCGGCCCGCGCCCGACGATGACGATCGGCATCGGCGCCGCGGCGCTGTCGCTGTGGATGATGGGCAGCTTCAGCGTCGACACGCCGGCGGCGGCGGTGGTCGTGACCGGCGTCATCCAGGGCATGGGCACGCCGCTGACCTTCATGCCGCTGACGCTGGTCGGCTACTCGACGCTGCCGGACCGGGCGCGCACCGAGGCGGGCGTGCTCCTGACGCTGCTGCGCAACGTCGGCGCCGCGGTCGGCGTGTCGGTGACGGTCGCGCTCTTGGCGCGCTCGGCGCAGGTCAACCAGAGCTACCTCGCCGAGCACTTCACGCCCTACGCCACCGACCGCTGGCTGGCGGCCGGCGCGACCCCGGGCGCCAACCTCGCGACCGGGGCGCTGGTGGGCGAGATCGGCCGCCAGGCGGCGGCGATCGCCTACGCCAACGACTTCTACCTGCTGGCGGCCTGCACGCTGCTGACGCTGCCGCTCGTGGTCGCGCTGCGCGGTGTGCCGCAGCCCGCGGTGCCGGCCGGCGCCGTGGCGGCGGACGCGGGGCACTGAGGCGATGGGCGAGCTGGTCCTCGTCAGGCACGGGCAGGCGTCGTTCTTCGGCGCCGACTACGACGAGCTGTCGGCCGTCGGGCGCGAGCAGGCGCGCGCGCTCGGCCGGCACTGGGCCGGCCACGGCGTGCGCTTCGACAGCGTCTACGTCGGCCCGCGGCGCCGCCACCGCGACACGCTCGCGCTGGTCGCCGAGGCCTACGCCGAGCGCGGCCTCGACTGGCCGGCGGCCCGCGAGCTCGAGGAGCTCGACGAGCACGACGGCGTCGCGGTGCTGAAGCACGCGCTCGGGCGCGCCGACGCCGCGGGCGCGGCGATGGAACCGGTCGACCCGGGCGCCGCCGACCGCGAGCAGGTGGTGCGCAGGTTCTTCGGCCGCTACCGCGAGGTGATGCGCGACTGGGCGGGCGGCGCGCTCGAGGTGCCCGGCGTCGAGCCGTGGGCGGAGTTCCGCCAGCGCTCGCGGCGCGCGCTCGACGTGATGTGCGTCGGCACCGGCCGCGCGGTCGCCTTCACCTCCGGCGGCCTGATGTCCTCGGCCGCCGGCTGGCTGCTCGGCCTCGACGAGGAGCGGGTCATCGAGCTGTCGGCGGTGCTCAGGAACACGGGCCTGTGCGAGGTCCGCTACTCGGGCAGCCGGCGCAGCCTCGTCAGCTTCAACGCCCTGCCGCACCTGCCGGACCCCGCGGCCGCTACCGCGGTGTGAGCGGCGGCGTCTGCCGCGACCAGTAGAGGTAGAAGGGCAGGCCCGCGAGCATGATCGCGACGCCGGCGAGCGCGAGCCGCGGCGTCGCGACGAAGGTGTTGGCGATGAGGCACAGCGTCACCAGCACGAAGGCCGCCGGCACGAGCGGATAGCCGAAGGCGCGGTACGGGCGCGCCGCGTCCGGCATGCTGCGGCGGAACACGAACAGCGTGCTCGCCGTCAGGCCGTAGAACAGCCAGACCGCGAAGATCGCCGAGTCGGTCAGCGTGTCGTAGGACCCCGAGACCGCGAGCACGCTGGCCCAGGCGGCCTGCGCGAGCACCGAGCGCGCCGGCACGTGGGTGTGCGGCGACACCTCGGCGAGCGCCCGGAAGAACAGCCCCTCGCGCGCCATCGCGAACGGGATCCGCGCGCCCGACAGCACCGAGGCCTGCAGCGAGCCGAAGGCCGACAGCATCAGCGCGACCGCCGCGAGCGTCACCGCGGCGGGACCCACGAAGCGGCGCATCACCTCGGTCGCGACCGAGGAGGTCAGCGACACGCTGCCGACCTCGGCCGGCGTCAGCACGTAGAAGTAGGCGAGGTTGACCGCGAGGTACAGCGCGCCCACCGCCAGCATGCCGCCGAGGAAGGCGCGCGGCAGGTCGCGCGCCGGGTCCCTGATCTCGCCCGCGAGCGGCGTGACGTTCGACCAGCCGTCGAAGGCCCACAGCGCGCCGAGCATCGCCGCGCCGAAGCCGGCGATGCCGCCGCGGGCGCTCGGCTCGACGCCCTCGCAGCTGGCACCGGTGGCCGGCAGCGCGAAGTGGCCGAAGTGGCCGGTCGCGAGGGCGAACGCGCCGACCGCGAGCGCCGCCAGCAGCACGACCTTGGCGCTCGTCAGCACGATCGCGGTGCGCCCGCCGGTCGCGACCGAGCGGCAGTTGATCGCGGCCACCGCCCAGATCGCCGCGAGCGCCGCCACCGCGAGCCAGCTGAGGTGCAGCCGCGCGCCGAACAGCGTCGCGGCGAGCGCGTCGCCCTCGAGCAGCCCGCCGGTCGCGACGTTGAGGAAGATCGCGAAGCCGACCGCGAGCGCGGCCTGCGAGCCGGTCTTGTAGATCGCGAAGGTGGTCCAGCCGTAGAGGAAGCCGGTGAGCCGGCCGTAGGCGCGGCGCAGGAACACGTAGTCGCCGCCCGCCTCCGGGATCATGGCGGCGACTTCCGCGTACGAGAAGGTGCCGGCGAGCGTCAGCAGGCCCGCCGCCAGCCACACCGCGAGCACCAGCACGGGGCTGCCGACGTTGCAGGTCATGACCCGCGTCTTGAGGAAGACGCCGGTGCCGATCATGTTGGCGACGTTGACGGCGATCGCGCCCCACAGGCCGAGGCCGCGGACCAGGCCGCTCGGGGAAGAACCGGTCTGGCTCATCGGCTCCCCCCGAGCGCGTGGCCGGTCAGAACAGGCCCACCACCTTACCCTGTTCGTCGATGTCGATGTGGTCGGCGGACGGCACCTTCGGCAGTCCCGGCATCGTCATGATGTCGCCGCACACCATGACGATGAACTCCGCGCCGGCGGCGAGGCGCACCTCGCGGACGTTGACGGTGTGGCCGGACGGCGCACCCCGCAGCTGCGCGTCGGTCGAGAACGAGTACTGGGTCTTGGCGACGCACACCGGGTAGTGGCCGTAGCCGCCGTCCTGCAGCTGCTTGATCTGGGTGCGCACCTTGCTGTCGGCGCTGATGTCGGCCGCGCCGTAGATCTTGGTGGCGATGGTCTTCATCTTGTCCCACAGCGGCAGCTGATCGTCGTAGACGTAGCTGAACTTCCGGCCGCCGCGCTCGGCGAGCTCGACCACCGCGCGCGCCACGGCCTCGGCGCCGGCGCCGCCGTCGGCCCAGTGCCGCGCCGAGATCACCGGCACCTTGAGGTGCGCGAGCTTGGCCTGCAGCAGCTTGAACTCGGCCTCGGTGTCGAAGCTGAAGTGGTTGACCGACACGACGCACGGCAGGCCGTAGTGGCTCTGCACGTTGTGCACGTGCCGCTCGAGGTTGGCGATGCCCTTCTCGAGCGCCGCCAGGTTCTCCTTGTTGAGCTCCTTGAGGTCGCAGCCGCCGTGGTACTTGAGCGCGCGGATGGTCGCGACCAGCACCGCGGCGGCGGGCTCGAGGCCCGCCTTGCGGCACTTGATGTCGATGAACTTCTCGGCGCCGAGGTCGGCGCCGAAGCCGGCCTCGGTGACCACGTAGTCGGCGAGCTTGAGCGCGGTCTGGGTCGCGAGCACCGAGTTGCAGCCGTGGGCGATGTTCGCGAACGGCCCGCCGTGGATGAAGGCCGGGTTGTTCTCGAGCGTCTGCACGAGGTTCGGCTTCAGCGCCTCACGCAGGAGCACCGTCATCGCACCGTTGGCCTTCAGCTGGTGCGCGCGCACCGGCTTCTGGTCGCGGGTGTAGCCGACGACGATGTTGCCGAGCCGCGTCTTCAGGTCCTTGAGGCTGGTCGAGAGGCAGAAGATCGCCATGACCTCGGAGGCGACCACGATGTCGAAGCCGTCCTGGCGCGGGTAGCCGTTGCCGGGGCCGCCGAGCGCGACGGTGATGTCCCTGAGCGCCCGGTCGTTCATGTCCATCACCCGCTTCCAGGTGATGCGCCGCACGTCGATGCCGAGCTCGTTGCCGTGGTGGATGTGGTTGTCGAGCAGCGCCGCCAGCAGGTTGTTGGCGAGCGCGATCGCGTTGAAGTCGCCGGTGAAGTGCAGGTTGATGTCTTCCATCGGCACGACCTGGGCCATGCCGCCGCCGGCGGCGCCGCCCTTCATGCCGAACACGGGCCCGAGGCTCGGCTCGCGCAGGCAGATCACGGCCTTCTTGCCGATGCGGTTGAGCGCGTCACCGAGCCCGACGGTGGTGGTCGTCTTGCCCTCGCCCGCCGGGGTCGGGCTGATGGCGGAGACGAGGATCAGCTTGCCGTTCGGCCGCGCCTTGAGGCCGTCGATGTACTCGAGCGAGATCTTCGCCTTGTGGCGCCCGTAGGCGTCGAGCGCGTCCTCGGGGATGCCGAGCCGGGCCGCGACCTGGTTGATCGGCTTGAGCGTTGCCGCCTGCGCAATCTCGATATCTGAACGCACGAACATCTCCCTGTGGTACCCGGCTCGGCGGGTAATATATTGTATACGTGGGACCCGGCCCAGCCTGACGTCAGGCCGGCGCCGGCGCGACGGCGATGCTGCGATGCGGCAAGCCGCGCTCCGCGGCCAGCGCGGCGAGCCGGCGCTGGCAGTCCTCGGCGCCGATCCGCTCGAGGCCGCCCTCGACCGCCGCCTCGATGCCGTCCTCCGTGACGACGAAATCCATCAGCACGTCGTGCGGCTGCGGCTCGGTGGTCGCCATGCGCGACAGCTCGAAGGCGAGCCCGACCGCGAGCGGCTTCGGATCGAGCGCGGCAAGCGTGCGGTCGAAGAAGCCGCCGCCGTAGCCGAGCCGGTCGCCGATCGCGCCGATGCCGACGGCCGGGATCAGCAGCGCATCCGGGGTCAGCACCGCCGTGCCGTCCGGCACCGGCAGGTCGTAGACGCCGTTGATCATCGCGACCCCGGGCCACCACTCGCGAAACTCGAGCGGCCGGCCCTTGGCGATGACGACCGGCAGCGCCGCGCGCGCGCCGCGACGCCTGAGGTCACGGACGAAGGGCCGCGCGTCGAACTCCCCCTGGAACGGCCAGCAGAACCCGACCACGCCGCGCTCGAGGAGGCCGAAGCCCTCGCGCAGGCAGGCCTCGATCCGCGCGCTCCACCGGGCGTGGTCGGGCGCGGGCGCCGCGAGGCGCCGCTGGATCAGGCGGGCGCGCTCGGCCTTGCGGCGGCTGGCGATGTGCGGGGGCAGGGGCATCGGGACTCCTCGCGCGAGTGTAACCGGGCAGGCCCGCGCGACCGCGGCACGACGCGACGCGCGCCGGCCCCGCAGCGACGCGCGCCCGCCCTTCAGGGCGGCCCGCGCGGCCGCGGCAGCACGAAGGTGGCGCGCGCCTCGGGGCTGTCGAGCTCGCCCGCCGGGTAGTAGCGGCGCAGGTACTCGCCGCTCTCGAGCTCGGGATAGCGCGCGAGGAAGGCGTCGAACTCGAGCTCGGCGGGCTCCTCGGCGAGGCGCTCGGCGATCAGCGCGAGGTAGGCGACCGTGACGGTCTCGTGGTACAGCGACTGCTTGCCGAGCCGCGCCGCGAAGCGCTGGATCGCCCGCTTCATCGCGACGCAGGCGCCCGGGAAGTCGTGCCGGCGCAGGTACAGGAAACCGGCCCGCAGGTGGCCGCGGTGGTCGAACTCGGCAGGCGGCAGGCTGCCCGCCTCGAGGCGCGCGAGGAAGTCGGCGTCCGTTTCCCGCATGGCTTTTGGCGGCTTCAGGTCAATCTGCGACGAGCCTCTCAGACGGCGGCCCGGCCGGGCCTCCCGGCTGTGACGAAGCTCGCGCCGGGGTCCCCCGTCGATGGCGCAATATGTCGCACGGCAGCATTGCGGGCAAATCCGACGGCATGGACCTCAAGCTCATCGAGGAAAAACAGGTGGTGGAGCGCTACCTGCGCGGCCGGCTGACGCCGCCGGAGGCCCGCTTCTTCGAGCAGGTCGTGCGCCAGTCCCCGGAGATCGTCGAGCGCATCGGCCTGCCCGAGACGCTGAAGCGGATGATGCGGCTCATGGACGACACCGGCACGGAGTGGCGCGAGCAGCCGCCGAAGTTCTGGCACCCGCCGTGGGTGCCGGCGAGCCTCGCCGCGGCGCTCGGCCTCGCGCTGATCGTCGCGCTGGTCGCCTGGAGCACCAAGCGCAGCGCCGTCGACAGCTACCAGCGCCTGAAGACGCAGGTGGCGATCGGCGTCCTGAACGCGCCGACCAGCGCCCAGGTGCTGCGCCTCAAGCCCGCGCGCGCCGAGGAGCGCATCCCCACCTACCCGATCGGCGGGCGCGTCGCGCCGACGCTCGCGGAGCTGCGCATCAACGTCGGCTACGTGCAGGCGACGCTGTTCAAGGTCACGATCAAGCGCGACGACGGCGCCTACTTCGCGCGCCTCGACAACCAGCTCAAGGACTCCAACGGCGACCTGAGGCTCGGCTTCAACTCCGGCGCCTTCGCGGCCGGCGTCTACGACGTCGAGCTCGAGACCGTGAACCTGCGCGGCGGCGAGGGCGAGCTCGTCGGCCGGCTCCGGCTGCGCGTCGACGGCGGCTGAGGGCCCTCAGGCCTCCTTCAGCGTCGTCGCGGGCGGCGTCGTCACGACGCGGCGCGTCGCGAGCGTCCCCGCCACCCCGACGATCAGCGCACCGGCGATGAGCCCGGCCAGCCAGACGCCGCCGTCGAAGTGGTAGCCGAGGCCGAAGAGGCGCGTCGCGACCAGCCAGCCGGCGACCGAGGCGGCGCTCGCGGCGAGCAGGCCGGCGAGCAGGCCAAGCGCGACGAACTCGGTGGCGACGCCGAGCAGCACCGTGCGCCGGCTGGCGCCGAGCGTGCGCAGCACCGCGCTCTCGTAGCGCCGCTCGTCGCGGGTCGACTGGATCGCGGCCAGCAGCACCACGAGCCCCGCGAGCAGCGTGAACGCGGCGACGTACTCGACCGCGAGCGCGGCGCGATCCATGACGTCGCGCACCTGGCCGATCAGCGTCTCGACGTCGAACACCGTGACGCCCGGGAAGCGCCGCACCAGCTCCGCGAGCGCCGGGCGCTGCGCGGCGTCGAGGTGCACGCTGGTCATGAACGTGCCGGTCGCGGCGTCGAGCACGCCGGGCGCGAACTCGAGGAAGAAGTTCGGGCGAAAGCCGTCCCAGCGCACCTTGCGCACGCTGGTGAGCTCGGCGACCACCGGCTCGCCGGCGACGTCGAAGCTCAGCCGGTCGCCGAGCCTGAGGCCGAGCTCCTCCTGGAACTCGCTCGCGACCGAGACCTCCGGCCGCGCCGGGTCCGGGCTCGACCACCACCGGCCGGCGATGACGGTGTTGTCGGCCGGCAGCTCGCGCGACCAGCTGAGGTTCTGCTCGCGCTCCGCGAAGGCGCGGCCGCGGTCGCTCTTCGGCAGGTGGCCCTTGAGCGGCTGGCCGTTGATCGCGGTCAGGCGCGCGCGCACCCACGGCGCGAACGCCGGCCGGGCGACGCCGTGCGCCACCAGGAAGTCGCCGAGCGCCTGCGCCTCGCCCGGCGCGATGTTGATCAGGAAGTGGTTGGGCGCGTCCCGCGGCAGCGACAGCCGCCACTCCTGCAGCAGGTCGTTGCGCACCAGCGCGAGCTGCAGCAGCACCGTCAGCCCGAGGCCGAAGGCGACGATCTGCACCGCGCTCTCGCGGCCGCGGCGCGCGACGTTGGCGAGCCCGTAGCGCCAGGCGACGCCGGCGCCGCCGCGCAGCCGGCGCGTCGCGCGCACGAGCGCAAGGCCGGCGCCGAACAGCACCACGCCGCTGGCCGCGAGCCCGCCCGCGGCGTAGGCGATCAGGCGCGGGTCGCGCACCAGCCCCCACAGCAGCGCGGCGAGCGCCGCGGCGGCCACGACGTAGGCGAGCCCGTAGCGCAGCGGCGGCGGCTCGAGGTTGCGCCTCAGCACGCGCGCCGGCGGCACCTGCCTGAGCTCCAGCAGCGGCGCGAGCGCGAAGCCGACCAGCATGATGAAGGCGGTGCCGAGGCCGAGCCAGGCCGGTGCCAGCGTCGGCGGCGGCAGCACGCCCTTGACGAGGTCGCGCGCCAGGTACGCGAGCCCCGCCTGGGCGAGGTAGCCGAGCAGCGTGCCGGCGAGCGCGCCCGCGAGCGCGACGCCGGCGAGCTCGAGGAAGGTGACCCCGAGCACGAAGCGCTGGCTCGCGCCCATGCACTTGAGGAGCGCCGCGACGTCGAGGTGGCGCGCGGCGTAGCGGCGCGCGCCCATCGCGACCGCGACCGCGGCGAGCAGCACCGTGACGAGCGCCGCGAGGTTCAGGAAGCGCGCGGCGCGCTCCATCGCCGACTTGATCTGCTCGCTCGACTCGCCGACGTCGATGAGGCGCTCGCCGTCGCTCTTCTTGTCGCGCAGCCAGCCCTCGAAGCCGCCGAGCGCGGCCGGCGGCCCGGCGAACAGCAGGCTCCAGGTGGCGCGGCTGCCCGGGCCGACGAGCCGCGTCGCCGCGACGTCGTCGGCGTTGATCAGCAGCGTCGGCGCGAGGTCCTGGAAGCCCGAACCCTGGTCCGGGCGGTAGTCGAGCACGGCCGTGACCCGCACGCCGAGCGCGCCGAGCGCGAGCGTGCCGCCGACCGGCACGCCGAGCCGCGCCAGCAGCCGCGGGTCGGCCCAGGCCTCGCCGCGCGCCGGGATGCCGCTCGCCGGCCGGCCGGGCGCGAACGGCGCCGCGGCGAGCCGCAGCCGGCCGCGCAGCGGGTAGCCCGCGCTCGCGGCGATCACCGAGCTCAGCTGGCTCTCGTCGCCGGCGAACACCACGCTCGCGAAGCTGACGAGGCGGGTGGTCTCGAGGCCGCGCGCGCGCGCCTCGAGGGCGTAGGCGCCGTCGAGCTCGAGCGGCCGGCCGGACTCGAGCCTAAGGTCCGCGGCCAGCACCGAGCCCGCCTGCTGGCGGATGCCCTGGCCGACGCGGCTGGTGAAGAAGCCGACCGCGGTCAGCGCCGCGACCGCGACCACGAGCCCGTAGAACAGCACGCCGAGCTCGCCGCCGCGGCCGTCGCGCCAGAGCGCCAGCAGTGCGAACCTGAGCAGCTTCACGGCGCGCCTCAGCGGCTCACCAGCCGGCCGGCGTCGAGCTCGAGCACGCGGTCGCAGCGCGCGGCGAGCTCGCGCTCGTGCGTCACCAGCACGAGCGTCGTGCCGGCGGCCCGGTTGAGGCCGAACAGCAGCTCGGCCACGCGCGCGCCGGTGGCGGTGTCGAGGTTGCCGGTCGGCTCGTCGGCGAACAGCACGTCCGGCCGGCCGACGTAGGCGCGAGCGAGCGCGACGCGCGACTGCTCGCCGCCCGAGAGCTGGCGCGGGTAGTGGCCGAGGCGCGCGCCGAGGCCGACCTGCCCGAGCGCCTGGCGCGCGCTCGCCGCGGCGTCGGCGGTGCCGGCCAGCTCGAGCGGCAGCATCACGTTCTCGAGCGCGGTCAGCGAGGACACCAGGTGGAAGGCCTGGAACACGAAGCCGACGTGGCGCGCGCGCACCGCCGCACGGCCGTCCTCATCGAGCGCCGTGAGCTCGGCGCCGTTCAGGAACACCGCGCCGCGGGTCGGGGTGTCGAGGCCGGCGAGGATCGCGAGCAGGGTCGACTTGCCGGAGCCCGACGGCCCGACGATCGCCAGCGACTGGCCGCGCTCGGCGGCGAAGCTGACGTCGTCGACGATGGTCAGCGTTCCGTCCGGGCTGCTAACCTCCTTGCTGACGTGGCGTGACTCGAGTACCTGCAACTTGAACCTCGCACGATGGCTGTCGCGCGCCGCGCGGGCGCTCCCCGTCCTCGGCGCGCTGCTCGCGCCGGCGCCGCACGCCCTGGCCGCGGCCGGCGCGCAGCCGCCGGCGCTGGTCGTGCTCGGCGATTCCCTGAGTGCCGGCTACGGGATCCGGGTCGAGGACGGCTGGGTGGCGCTGCTCGAGCGGCGGCTCGCCGCGCAAGGGTACGGATACCGCGTGGTCAACGCCAGCGTCAGCGGCGAGACCAGCGCCGGCGGCCTCGCGCGGCTGCCGCACGTCCTGGACCGCCAGCGGCCGGCGATCGTCATCGTCGAGCTCGGCGGCAACGACGGCCTGCGCGGCCTGCCGGTCGCCGAGCTGCGCCGGAACCTCGCGGCGCTGGTGGCCCGGTCGCGGGCGGCCGGCGCGCGCGTGCTGCTCGTCGGCACGCACCTGCCCGTGAACCTTGGTCCGCGCTACAACGAGCAGTACGCCGGCGTGTTCACAGCGGTGGCCGCGGCCGAGCACGTCGCGCTCGTGCCGTCGCTGCTCGAGGGCATCGCGCCCGAGGAGCAGAACTTCCAGGCCGACCACCTGCACCCGGCCGCCCGGGTGCAGCCGCAGCTGCTCGAGACGGTCTGGCGCGGGCTGCTGCCGCTGCTCGGCCCGCCGCCCCGCGGCCGGAGCTCCTGATGGCCGGCGACAGCCAGTTCCAGCTGCTGCGCGAGCGGCGCTTCCTGCCGTTCTTCGGCACCCAGGCGCTCGGCGCCTTCAACGACAACGTCTACAAGACCTCGCTCGTGATTCTCGCCACCTACCACACGGCGCGCTACACGAGCATCGACGTCCGCGTCCTCAACTACCTCGCGAGCGGCCTGTTCATCCTGCCGTTCGTGCTGTTCTCCGGCTTCGCCGGCCAGCTCGCCGACAAGCACGACAAGGTGCTGGTGCTGCGCGCCGTCAAGTTCTGCGAGGTCGGCATCATGCTGCTCGCGGCGCTCGGCCTCGCCACCGAGCGGATGTCGCTGATGCTGGCGGCGCTGTTCCTGATGGGCGCGCACTCGACCTTCTTCGCGCCGGCGAAGTACGGCCTGCTGCCGCAGGTGCTGGTCGAGGACGAGCTGGTCGGCGGCAACGCCATGCTGGAGATGGGCACCTTCGTCGCGATCCTGCTCGGCACGCTGCTCGGCACGACGCTCGCGGCCGCCGACGACCTGCGGATCATCGTCGGCGGGCTGCTCACGATCGCGCTCGCCGGCACCGCCTGCAGCCTCTTGATTCCGCGCACGCGCGCGGTCGTGCCCGGCCTGGTCGTCGACTGGAACCCGTGGCGCGCCACCGCCGCCAACCTGCGCGCCGCGCGCGCCGATCCGGTCGTGTTCCTGGCCGTCCTCGGCATCTCCTGGTTCTGGTTCTACGGCATCATCGTGCTCGGCCAGGTGCCGCTGTACGCCCAGCAGGTGCTGAACGGCACCGAGGGCGTGGTGACGCTGCTGCTCGTGGCGTTCACGCTCGGCGTCGGCACCGGCTCGCTGCTGTGCGAGCGGCTGTCGGGGCGGCGGCTCGAGATCGGGCTCGTGCCGCTCGGCTCGCTGGGCCTGACGCTGTTCGGCGTGGAACTCTACTTCGCGACGCCGGCCGCGCCCGCGCCGCTGCCGGTGTCGGCGCTCGAGCTGCTGACCCGGCCGTACGCCCTGCACGTGCTCGGCGATCTCGTGCTGATCGGGGTCTCGGGCGGCCTCTACATCGTGCCGCTGTACGCGCTCGTCAACCGCCGCGCGCGCCCCGAGGTCATGTCGCGCGTCATCAGCGCCAACAGCGTCTGGAACGCGGCCTTCATGGTGGTCGCGTCGCTGTTCGGGGCGCTGCTGCTGAAGCTCGGCGCGACGATCGCGCAGCTGCTGCTGGTGTGCGCGGTACTGAACTTCGCGGTGACCGCCTTCATCTACGCGCGGGTGCCGGAGTTCCTGCTGCGCTTCCTGGCCTGGCTGCTGGCGCGGGTGCTGTACCGGATCCGCGAGAGCGGCCTCGAGCACGTGCCGGACACGGGCCCGGCGCTGGTGGTCTGCAACCACGTCAGCTTCGCCGACGCGCTGGTGCTGTCGGCGGCGGTACACCGGCCGATGCGCTTCGTCATGGAGGCGGCGATCTTCCGCGTGCCGCTGCTCAACCTCGTGTTTCGCGGCATGAAGGCGATCCCGATCGCCTCGGCGCGCGAGGACCGCGCGCTGCGCGAGGCGGCCTTCGCCCAGGTGCTCGCGGAGCTCGACGCCGGCAACCTCGTGTGCATCTTCCCCGAGGGCCGCCTCACCGCCGACGGCGCGGTCGGCGAGTTCCGCCCGGGGCTGATGCGGGTGATGCAGCAGCGGCCGGTGCCGGTCGTGCCGGTCGCGCTGTCGGGCCTGTGGGGCTCGGCATTCTCGCGCCGCTACACGGGCCCCGGGCGCTACCTGCCGCGGCGGCTGTGGGCGCGGATCGGGGTCGCGGTCGGCGCGCCGGTGGCGCCCGATGCGGTGACGCCGGAGGGCCTGCGCGAGCGCGTGCTCGCGCTGCGCGGCGCGCGGGCCTGAGCGGCGCGGGACGCGGCGCGCTACGGACGCGCGGCGCGGTTTGTTCGCTTGCGCGATCCCGAAGCGGTCGATAGCGTTACGGGCAGCCGGCGGCGACCGGTCTATTGCGATGCAACAACGGCGGGGTGCGCGTGGAAAAGCTCTGGTTGAAGTCCTACCCGGCGGGCGTGCCCGCCGAGATCAACCCGGAGCAGTACCGCTCGCTCGCGCACCTGTTCGACGAGTCCTGCGCCCGCTACGCGCAGCGACCGGCGTACTCGAACCTCGGCCGCACCATCAGCTTCGCGCAGCTGAACGCGATGAGCCGCGCCTTCGGCGCGTGGCTGCAGAAGGAGGCGCGCCTGAAGCGCGGCGACCGCATCGCGCTCATGATGCCGAACATCCTGCAGTACCCGATCGCGCTCTTCGGCGCGCTGCGCGCCGGGCTCACGGTCGTCAACACCAACCCGCTCTACACCCACCGCGAGCTCGAGCACCAGCTCAAGGACTCGGGCGCCAAGGCGATCGTGGTGTTCGAGAACGCCGCGCACATCCTCGAGGCCTGCCTCGACCGCACCGACGTCGAGGAGGTCATCGTCACCGGCATCGGCGACCTGCTGGGCTTCCCGCGCGGCCCGATCGTGAACTTCGTGCTGCGCAACGTGCGCAAGCAGGTCAAGCGCTACGCGCTGCCGCAGGCGCACTCGTTCGTGAACGTGCTCGAGCAGGGCAAGTGGGTCAACCTCGGCGATCCCGGGCTCACGCCGGAGGACATCGCCTTCCTGCAGTACACCGGCGGCACCACCGGCGTCGCCAAGGGCGCGGTGCTGACGCACCGGAACATGGTCGCGAACACGCTGCAGACGCACGCCTGGCTCGGCCAGTTCGAGCTCAACCACGACGAGCAGCAGGTCATCGTCGGCGCGCTGCCGCTCTACCACATCTTCGCGCTGACCTCGATCGCGCTGGTCTGGCTGCACGAGGGCGGCCACAACGTGCTGATCACGAACCCGCGCGACATGCCGGCGTTCATCAAGGACCTGCAGCGCTACCACTGCACCGTCTACTACGGCGTCAACACGCTGTTCAATTCGCTGCTGAACGCGCCCGGCTTCACCGCGATCGACTTCTCGCGGGTCACCTCCTGCGTCGCCGGCGGCATGGCCCTGCAGGGCGCGGTCGCCGAGCGCTGGAAGGCGGTCACCGGCCGCGAGCTGCTGCAGGGCTGGGGACTGACCGAGACTTCGCCGGTCGCGACCACCAACCCGCGCGGCGTCGACTTCAACAACTCGATCGGCCTGCCGGTGCCATCCACCGAGATCTCGATACGCGACGACTCCGGCCGCGAGCTCGGCGTCGACCAGGTCGGCGAGATCTGCGTGCGCGGGCCGCAGGTGATGCGCGGCTACTGGAACCGGCCGGACGAGACCGCCAACGTGATGGTCGACGGCGACTGGCTGCGCACCGGCGACGTCGGCCGGATGGACGCCAAGGGCTTCGTCTACATCGAGGACCGCAAGAAGGACATGATCCTGGTGTCCGGCTTCAACGTCTACCCGAACGAGGTCGAGGGCGTGATCGCCCGCCACCCGGGCGTGCTCGAGGTGGCCGCGATCTCGCAGCCCGACGAGCGCTCCGGCGAGGTGGTCGCGGTGTTCGTGGTGCGCCGCGACCCGGCGCTGACCGCGGAGCAGGTGATCGAG
Source organism: Steroidobacteraceae bacterium (assembly GCA_035524595.1). Lineage (GTDB taxonomy): Bacteria > Pseudomonadota > Gammaproteobacteria > Steroidobacterales > Steroidobacteraceae > CAIKZZ01. The sequence continues at coordinate 28,852 of DATKOP010000034.1, forward strand.
TTCGCGCGCACCGACCTCACCGGCTACAAGGTGCCGAAGCACGTCTACTTCCGCGACGAGCTGCCGAAGACCAACGTCGGCAAGATCCTGAGGCGCGCGTTGCGCGACGAGATCCCGAAGACCGCCTGAGACGCGGCGCGCTCAAGGCGCCGCGAGCGCGCGCCTGAACAGCAGCATCGACAAGGGCCCCTCGCGCGGCACGCCGCCCTCGGTCCCGCCGCCCTCGAACGGGCGGGTCGCGCCGCTCGGCCGGTAGCCGCGGCGCTCGAGCCAGGCGATCAGCTCCTCGCGCCCGGCGAGCACGGCGAGCTCGAGGAAGCGCGCCGCGAAGCGCCCGCGCGCCGAGCGCTCGGCGGCCGCCAGCATCTGCCGGCCGAGGCCGTTGCCCTGCAGCGCCGGCCGCACCGCGAGCAGCGCGAGCGCGGCGCCGTCGGCGCCGAGCCGGTCGAGCGCCGCGCAGGCGAACAGCCCCGACTGCGCGCGCAGCACGAGGAGCGCATGGTCGGGCGAGGCGAGGCCGGGCTCGAGCGCGGCGGCGTCGACGCGCGGCCCGTCGAGGAGCTCGGCCTCGGTGGTCCAGCCGCGCCGGGCGCCCTGGCCGCGGTACGCGGCGTTGACCAGCTCCACGACCGCCGGCAGGTCGGCGCGCCGCGCCGGCGTCGTGTACAGCTCGTCGGGGCCCGCCTCGATCGTCATGGCCGTCCCGCCGTCAGCGGCGCGCGCGGCGCCGGGCGCGCGGCGCGCGCACCGGCCGCGGCCTGACGGCGACGCCCTGCACGCGCGCGATGCCGTCGCGGATCAGTTGCGCGGCGCCCTGCGGGCCCTCCCACTTCGAGATCGTCACCCACTTGCCCTTCTCCAGGTCCTTGTAGTGCTGGAAGAAGTGCGCGATCTGCTCGGTCAGGATCGGCGGCAGGTCGCGGTAGGAGCGCACGCCGCTGTAGAACGGGTGCAGCTTGTCGACCGGCACGGCCACGATCTTCTCGTCGCCGCCGCTCTCGTCGCGCATCAAGAGCGCACCGATCGGCCGGCAGCGGATCACCGCGCCCGGCACCACCGGCACCTGGCCGACGACGATGACGTCGCAGGGATCGCCGTCCTCGGACAGCGTCTGCGGGATGAAGCCGTAGTTGCCCGGGTAGTACATCGAGGTGTGCAGGAAGCGGTCGACGTACAGCGCGCCCGACTTCTTGTCGAGCTCGTACTTGACCGGGATGCCGCCCTGCGGAATCTCGATGACGGCGTGGACGTCCCACGGCGGGGCGATGCCGACCGGAATCTGGCTCAGGTCCACGCGGCTCTCCTGCTCGCGCCGCAGGGCGCCGCGGCCCGGCCCGCGGCCGCCCCCGCGCCGGCGGTCGGTGACGGGCTCATCCCCGCTACGATACCCGAAGCCGCGGCGAGGGTCCCGGCCGGCCCGGCGCGCGACGCCGGCCTCAGCGGTGGTAGGCGGGCGAGAGCTCGTGGACGGCGTCGACCATTGCCAGTGCGTGCTCCGGCGGCACGTCCGGGTGGATGCCGTGGCCGAGGTTGAAGACGTGGCCCGGCCCCTGGCCGTAGCTCGCGAGCACGCGGCCGACCTGTTCGCGGATCGCGGCGGGCGGGGCGTACAGCACCGAGGGATCGAGGTTGCCCTGCAGCGCGACCCGCCCGCCCACCGCGGCGCGCGCAGTCGCGAGGTCGGTGGTCCAGTCGACGCCGAGCGCGTCGGCGCCGCTCGCGGCGAGCTCGGCGAGCCACTGGCCGCCGCCCTTGGTGAACAGGATCACCGGCACCCGCCGCCCCTCGTGCTCGCGCACGAGGCCGGCGACGATCTCGGCCATGTAGCGCAGCGAGAACTCGCGGTAGGCGGCCGGGGCGAGCGCCCCGCCCCAGGTGTCGAACACCATCAGCGCCTGCGCGCCGGCGCGGACCTGCGCGTTCAGGTAGTCGGCGGTCGCGCGCGTCAGGTGCGCGAGCAGCCGGTGCAGCTCGGCGGGCGCGCCGTACAGCATGGACTTGATGCGACCGAAGGCCTTGCTGCCGCCGCCCTCGACGCAGTAGGTCGCGACCGTCCACGGGCTGCCGGCGAAGCCGATCAGCGGCACGCGGCCGCCGAGCTCGCGGCGGATCACGCGCACCGCGTCCATCACGTAGCGCAGCTCGCGCTCGGGATCGAGCGTCGGCAGCGCGTCGATGTCGGCCGGCGTGCGCACCGGCCGCTCGAGACGCGGGCCCTCGCCGGCCTCGAACTCGAGGCCGAGCCTGAGCGCGTGCGGGATCGTCAGGATGTCGGAGAACAGGATCGCGGCGTCGAGGCGGTAGCGCGCGAGCGGCTGCAGCGTGACCTCGCAGGCCAGCTCCGGCGTCATGCAGAGCCGCAGGAAGCTGCCGGCCCTGGCGCGCGTCGCGCGGTACTCCGGCAGGTAGCGCCCGGCCTGGCGCATCATCCACAGCGGCGTGCGCGGCGTCGGCTCGCGCAGCAGCGCGCGCAGCAGGAGGTCGTTCGCGAGCGGCGCCACGGCTCAGCGCCCGCCCACGGTCGCGAGGATCGACGCCTGTATCGCCTCGGCCGCGGCGCGCGGGTCGGCGGCGTCGCGGATCGGCCGGCCGACGACGATGTAGTCGGCGCCGGCGGCGAAGGCGCGCTCGACCGTCAGCACCCGCTTCTGGTCGTCGGCCGGCCGGTTCTCGGCCGGGCGAATCCCCGGCGTCACGATCGCGAGCCCGGTGCCGAGCTCGCGGCGGATCGCCGGCGCCTCGACGCCCGAGGCGATCACGCCCACCGCGCCGGCCGCGCGCGCGCGGCGCGCGCGCGCGAGCACCAGCGGCTCGACCCCGACCCCGAGGCCGAGCTCGTCGACGTCGGCGCGGTCGAAGCTGGTGAGCACGGTGACCGCGAGGATGCCGATGTCCCGGGCGGCGCCCACCGCCGCCTCGACGATGCCGGCGTTGCCGTGCACGGTCGCGAAGCTGACGCCGCGGCCGTTGAGGCCGCGGACCGCGCCGGCCACGGTCGCCGGGATGTCGTAGAACTTGAGGTCGGCGAACACCTTCTTGCCGCGCGCCGCCACCCAGTCGAGCAGCTCGTGGTAGCCGCCGGCCATCAGGAGCTCGAGGCCGAGCTTGTAGAACAGCACCGAGTCGCCGAGCCGCTCGACCATGCGGCGCGCGGCGGCGGCATCGGGGACGTCGAGGGCGAAGATCAGCCGCTCGCGCGGCGGGAGGGAGGGCATGGCGCGATTATGCCGTGCGCCGCCGCCCGAGCGCGAGCAGAACCGGCCGGCCGGGCCCGCCGGCTACGGGATGCGCGGGTCGTAGAGCCGCGAGTGCTCGAGGATCGCGTAGCGGTCGGTCATGCCGGCGATGTAGTCGGCGACCGCGCGCGCCTGGCCGTCGATGCCGTCGCGCGCCTCGAGGCGCCGCGCCGCCTCGCGGTGCTCGTCGGGCAGCAGGCGGATGTCCTCGAAGTAGGCCTTGAAGAGTTCCCGCACCACGCGCTGCGCCTTGGTGGTCATGCGCACCACCCGAAAGTGCCGGTAGACGCGCTCGCGCAGGAAGCGCTTGGCCTCGAGGTGGTCGGCGGCGATCCGCTCGCTGAAGCCGACCAGCGGGGCGCTCTCGGCGCGCACCGCCTCGACGTCCGCCGGCGCGGCCGCCGCGAGCCGCGCGCGCGTCGTGTCGATCAGGTCGTTGACGACCTCGTTGATCATGCGCCGCACGACCTCGTGGATCAGGCGCCGCTCACTGATGCCGGGGTAGCGCGCCTCGACGACCTCGTGGTGGCGGGCGAACAGCGCCACCGAGCGCAGCTCGCGGGTGGTCACGAGCCCGGCCCTGAGGCCATCGTCGACGTCGTGGTTGTTGTAGGCGATCTCGTCGGCGACGTTGGCGAGCTGCGCCTCGAGCGAGGGTTGGCGGCGCTTGAGGAAGCGCTCGCCGACGTCGCCGAGCGTCGCGGCGTTCTTGATCGAGCAGTGCTTGAGGATGCCCTCGCGGCACTCGAAGGTCAGGTTGAGGCCGGCGAAGTCCGCGTAGCGCTCCTCGAGCCCGTCGACGACCCTGAGCGACTGCAGGTTGTGCTCAAAGCCGCCGTAGTCGCGCATGCACTCGTTGAGCGCGTCCTGGCCGGCGTGGCCGAAGGGCGTGTGGCCGAGGTCGTGCGCGAGGCAGATCGCCTCGGTGAGCGACTCGTTGAGGCCGAGCGCGCCGCACACCGAGCGCGCAATCTGCGCGACCTCGAGCGAGTGCGTGAGCCGCGTCCGGTACAGGTCGCCCTCGTGGTTGACGAACACCTGGGTCTTGTAGACCAGCCGCCGGAACGCGGTCGAGTGCACGATCCGGTCGCGGTCGCGCTGGTACTCGCCGCGGTGCCCGGCCGGCGGCGGCTCGGGATGGCGGCGGCCGCGCGAGCGGGCCTCGTGGCAGGCGTAGGGCGCGAGCTCGGGCCCCTTCGGCACGAACGTGTCCGCCATCAGGCCACCTCCGCCGCCAGCACGGCCTCGAGCGCGGCCGGGTCGTAGTCGGCGCTGACGACCGCCTCGCCGAGCCGCTTCAGGAGCACGAGGCGCACCCGGCCGGCGAGCACCTTCTTGTCGAGCGCCATCAGCTCGCGGGCGCGCTCGACGCCGATCCGCGGCGCCTTGGCCGGCAGGCCGGCGCGCAGCACGAGCTCGCGCACCCTGAGCACGTCGGCGGCGCCGAGCCAGCCGAGGCGGCGCGAGGTCTCGGCGGCGAGCACGAGGCCGACCGCGACCGCCTCGCCGTGCAGCCACTCGCCGTAGCCGGTCGCGGCCTCGATCGCGTGGCCGAAGGTGTGGCCGAGGTTCAGGAGCGCGCGCGGCCCGCGCTCGCGCTCGTCGACCGCGACCAGCTCGGCCTTGATCGTGCAGGAGCGCGCCACCGCCTCGGCGAGCGCCTCCGGCTCGCGCTTGAGCAGCCGCGGCAGCTCGCGCTCGAGCCACTCGAGCAAGCCGGAGTCGCGGATCAGCCCGTACTTGATGACCTCGGCGAGGCCCGCCTTGAGCTCGCGTTCCGGCAGCGTCGCGAGCGTGTCGAGGTCGGCGATGACGACGCTCGGCTGGTGGAAGGCGCCGATCAGGTTCTTGCCGGCCGGGTGGTTGACCGCGGTCTTGCCGCCGACCGAGGAGTCGACCTGCGCCAGCAGCGTGGTCGGCAGCTGCGCGACCGCGATGCCGCGCTGCCAGGTGGCGGCCGCGAGGCCGGCGATGTCGCCGATGACGCCACCGCCGAGCGCGAGCACGGCGCCGTCGCGGTGGATGCGGCCGGCCGCGAGCGCGTCGTAGACGCGCGCCAGCGTCGCGAGCGTCTTGTAGCGCTCGCCGTCCGGCAGCACGCACTCGCTGAGCGCACGCCCGGCGAGCGCGTTGCGCAGCCGCGGCAGGTAGAGCCGCGCGACGGTGTCGTTGCTGACGATCAGCAGCGGCCCGTCCGGAAGTTCCGCCTCGAGGCGCGCGCGCTCGCCGAGCAGGCCCGCGCCGATGTGGATCGGGTAGCTGCGGGCGCCGAGGGCGATGGTCAGCGTGCGGGGCGCGGGGCTCACGGCGGGGACGATAACAAGAACGCCCGGCCGAGGTCTCGGCACGGGCGCCCCGCGGGCGCCCGGGCGGGCGCTCGCGCGCGCGGCGGGCGGCGCCCGGGAGCCCGGCGGCCGCCGGCCCCGAAAACCCTGTCGGATCAGCGCCCTAGCCGCCGGCCGCGGGCCGGGGCGGGCTCACTCCTTCGGGCGCTGGCGGGGGTTGATGACCGCGTAGCGCAGGAGTTCCGCGGCCGACTCGAGGCCGAGCTTCTCGCAGATGTTGCGCTTGTGGGAGTCGACGGTCTTGACGGCGGTGCCCATGCGCGCGGCGATCTCGCGCGTCGTCAGCGCCTCGCCGAGCAGCTCGATGACCTCCTGCTCGCGCGGCGTCAGCGCCTCGTGCGCGGCCGGTCCCTGCTCGCGGCCGGCCGCGACACGGCGCATGACGCGCTGCGCGAGCCGGTCGCTGAGGTACACCGCGCCCGCGGCGATGGTGCGGATGGCGCGGATCAGGTCCTCCGGCGGCACGTCCTTCATCGTGTAGCCGCGCGCGCCGAGCGCGAGCGCGTCGTCCGCGTACAGCGATTCATCGAACATCGACAGCACCAGCACGCGCGGCGTGTAGCTGAGCTCATCGAGCGAGCGCAGCAGGTCGAAGCCGCTCTCCTCGCCGAGCGTCAGGTCGAGGAGCACCACGTCGGGCTTCAGCACGTCGATCGCGGCGCGGGCCTCGGCGACCGTGGTCGCCTCGCCGCAGACCTTGAGGTCGGCGTGCGAGTCGACCAGCTGGCGCAACCCGATGCGCACGACCTCGTGGTCGTCGACCAGCAGGATGCGCACCGGTGCGGCACGCGCGGGCCCTGCGGCCCCGCCGGCCGGTCTTTCGTTCTTAGAGTCAGGCACTGCGATCCCCGAACGCGGCCATTGTGCCGAACGCCACGGCAACACGTGAGTGTTACGGGAATACCCGCCGGCCTCAATCAGGAATTCCCTCAAGTCACCCGGCCGGGGGGCCGGCGCCGGTGCCGAGCGCCTCTATGCCGGCGATGATCTGCTCGGCGACCGTCTGCACCTTGCGGCGGTCGGTGCTGACCGTGACGTGCGCCACCGAGCGGTAGAGGGGCGCCCGCACGAGCATCAGCTCCGCCAGACGGGCCTGCGGGTCGGCGTTCAGGAGCAGCGGCCGGTTCCGGCCGTGGCGCGTGCGCTCGACCTGCTGGCCGACCGAGGCCTCGAGGTAGACGACGATGCCGCGCTGCGACAAGTGCGCGCGGTTCTCGGGCGCGAGCACCGCCCCGCCGCCGGTGGCGAGCACGATGCCCGGCAGCTGCGTCAGGTCGTCGAGCACCTCGCGCTCGCGGGCCCGGAAGCCCGGCTCGCCCTCCTTCTCGAAGATGAACGGGATGTCGACGCCGGTGCGGCGCTCGATCTCGGTGTCGCTGTCGATGAACCTGAGGCCCCTGAGCCGCGCCAGCACCTTGCCGACCGCCGACTTGCCGGACCCCATCGGGCCGACCAGGAAGATGCTCGGGCCGGGCTGGCCGGTCTCGGACTCGCTCATGGCCTGAGTGTAGAGCGCCGCGCGCCGCAAAACGAAAACGGCCGCCCACGGGGGCGGCCGTCTGCGCCTGGCTAGCGCGCGATCGTCAGTTCGGGTTCTTGCAGGTGCTGGCGACCCCGTACGGGCTCACAGGGCCCGGCGGGCCGATCGAGCAGGAGTAGTCGGTGGTCGTCCCCCGCAGGATGAACTTCGAGGTTGCGGTGTTCTCCGAACCCTGGGTCCCGGTCGTGGCGACCAGCTGCACCTCGACCCAGTACGAGTGGTCGCGCGGATAGGTGATGGTGACGGTCAGCTTGCCGCTCGCATCGGTGTTGCCGTTGCCCGGCGAGACCACCGCGATGTTGCCGGGCCAGAGCTTGCCGTCGAGGTTGTAGTCCTTGACCGGGTTGCCGGACCCGTCGAGCCCCAGCGAGTCGATGTTGCCGGTGTAGTCGGTGTCCTCGTTCTTGCACAGCTGGCCGTCGATCGCGTCCGGATCAGTGGCCGCCGTCGAGTACACCGGGCTCCAGTACTGTGCGCCCATGCCGCATCCGAGCACGCCCTTGCCGTAGGCCACCGGCAGCAGCTTGAGCGTGATCGGCACGTTGGCGAGCGCGATGCCCTGCGCGTCCACGGCGAATACCGCGTACGTGATCACGTAGATCGCCGCGCCCTGCGTGTCGTCGATCTTGTTGCCGGTGCCGAGCGAGAGGAACACGGTCTGGCCGCCGACCGACAGCTGCGTGGTGCTCGAGATGGCGGTGCCGTGCACGGTCGCCGTGATGGTCACGCCGTTCGCGCCGCTGGTCGAGTTGCCGGCGGTGTAGACCGCCTGCGCGCGCCCCTGGTTGTCGGTCGGCGCGGAGCTCACCGACAGCGAGCCGTTGGTCGGATCCGAGCTGATCACGAAGTCGACCGTCGCGCCCTCGACGAGGTTGTTCTGCGCGTCGCGCACCAGTGCCGTCAGCGTGCTGCTGCCCTGCACCGCCACCGACGCGGGCGTGGCCTGCAGCGAGATCTGCGACGGGACGGTGGCCACGAAGTCGAGGCCGATCTGCGCGGCGACGCTCGCCGCGGTCGCGGCGACGATCGACGGTCCGGCGCCGACCGAGGAGATCGACACGCTCGCGACGCCGTTGGCGTCGGTCATCACGGGCGTGTTCGGGACCAGCGTGCCGCGCGTTGCCGAGAAGGTCACCGGCTGGTTCGCCACCGCGACGCCGTTGTTCTTCCAGGTCACGGTCACGGTCTGCGAGGTGCCGAGGTTCACCTTGGTACCGTCGGCGGGCGAGGTGATCAGGAAGCTCTGCGTGCTGACCGAGACGGGCAGGCTGCTCAAGAGGCCGAGCGCGGTCGCAGACAGCGTGTCGGTGCCGCCGTTGACGCCGGTCATCGAGAAGGCAGCGCGGCCGCTGCCGTCGGTGGTCAGCGTTGTGCCGCTCAGCGTGTTGCCGGCGGTCGAGGAGACCGTCACGGTGCGGCCGGGGATGCCCTGGCCCGAGGAGTTGGTAAGCGTCGCGACGTAGCTGCCGCTCGCGTTCTGCACCAGGTTGGTCGGGCCGCTCAGCGTCAGCGTCGTGCCGGTCACGGTCACCGGCAGCGTCGCCGGCGTCGCCGAGCCCGCCGCCGCGGTGACGGTGATGGTGCGGTTGGTGGGATCGGCGCCCGCGTTCAGCGTCGCCTTGGCGAGGCCGGTGCTGTCGGTGACAGCCTGCGTGACCGTGAGCACGCCCGAGTCGGCCGCGAAGATCACCGTGATGCCGGGCAGCGCGACGTTGTTCGCGTCGCGCAGCACCGCCGCGATGTTGGCGGACTTGGTGCCGTCGGAGGGGATCTGCGGCGCGTCGGTGGTGACGGTCAGCGACTGCTGCATCGCGACGACGTTGACGGTCGTCTGCTTGGCGATGCCGTTGATGGTCGCCGTCACGGTGATCACCGTGCCGGCCGCCGCGCCGGACGCCGACAGCGTCGCCGTCGCGGTGCCGCTCGTGTCGGTGGTGCCGGACACGATCGCGAGGCCGCCGGCGCTGGCCGCGAAGGTCACGGCCGCACCCGAGACGAAGGCGTTGTTGGCGTCACGCGCGATCGCGGTGATCGTCGAGGTGGTGCTGCCGTCGGCCGCGATCGTCGCCGGGCTCGCCGAGACCGTCACCGAGGCGACGCTCGAGCCGCCGCCGCCGCCGCTGCTGCTGCCCTGGCCGCTGAGCGTGCTGCCGCTGCCGCAGCCCGCGACCAAGAGCGCCGCCGCCAGCGTCCCACCGAGAATCTTGAACAGTTTCATCCGTCCTCCCAAAAATCGTTACCGCCTGCCGCCTCCCCGCAGAGCGTCAGTACAGATTGGCTCCCTCACGCAGGATCTTCGGCGTCACGAAAATCAGGAGTTCGTCCTTGTTGTTGGTTCTGGTCCGGGTCTTGAACAGGTAGCCGAGAATCGGGATGTCGCCGAGCACCGGCACCTTGTCGTCGGTGGTCCGCTTCTCGGTCTCCATGATGCCGCCGAGCACCACGGTCTGGCCGTCGTTGACCAGCACCTGGGTGGTGATCGTGCGGGTGTCGATCGAGGGCACCTGGCCGCCGGTCGCGCTCTGCACCAGCTGGCCGACGTTGTCCTTCGACACGGTCAGATCCATGATCACGCGGTTGTCGGGCGTGATCTGCGGCTTGACCTTGAGCGACAGCACCGCCTTCTTGAACTGGGTCGTGGTCGCGCCGGACGAGGACGATTCCTGGTACGGGATTTCCACGCCCTGCTCGATGATCGCTTCCTTCTGGTTCGACGTGATCACGCGCGGCGCCGAGACGATCTCGGCGCGGTCCTCGGCCTGCGCGGCCGAGAGCTCGAGGTCGACCAGGTAGTTGCCGCTCAGCACCGACAGCGCGATGCTGCCGGACGCGGGGGTCACCGGCAGGTTGACGTTGTAGCGGTCGAGGTAGCTCGGCGAGCCGGTCGAGGCGGTCGGGATCTGCACCGGGAACGCCGGGTTGCCCGCCTGCAGGTTGGTCAGCGCCGAGCTGACGATCGTGTTGTTCGAGGTGGCGGTGCCGGAGATCGCGACCAGGCCGTTGCTGCCGCGCTGCTTGACGCCGGTCATGCCGAGGCGCACGCCGAGCTGGCGGCTGAAGTCGTCGTTGACGATCACGACGCGCGACTCGATCAGCACCTGGCGCACCGGGATGTCGAGGGTCGCGACCAGCCGGCGGATGTCGGCGAGGCGGTCGGCGGTGTCCTGCAGCAGCAGCGTGTTGGTGCGCTCGTCGATCGCCACGCTGCCGCGCGTCGAGATCAGCGAGTTGCCGGTCTTGCCCTTGATCAGGGTCGCGAGGTCCGTGGCCTTGGCGTAGTTGACCTGCAGGTACTCGGTGCGCAGCGGCGCCAGCTCCTGCACTTCCTTGCGCGCCTGCAGCTCGTCCTTCTCGCGCTTGGCGAGCTCGTCGGCCGGGCCGACCAGGATCACGTTGTCGCGGCGGCGCATCGCGAGGCCCTTGGTGCGCATCACGATGTCGAGCGCCTGGTCCCACGGCACGTTCTGCAGTCGCAGCGTGACCGCGCCCGAGACGGTGTCGCTGACGACGATGTTCTGGCCGCTGGTGTCGGCCAGCAGCTGCAGCACGGCGCGCACGTCGATGTCCTGGAAGTTCAGCGTCAGGCGCTCGCCGGTGTATTCCTTCTTGTCGTCCGGCGCCGCGCCCTTGGCGCTCGGCTGCGCGCGGCGGATTTCGACCACGTACTGGTTGTCGGTCTGGTAGGCGAGCTGCTCGTAGTCGCCCTGCGCGTTGATCACGAGCCGCGAGTTCGCGTCGACCTTGAGGGCGTCGACGTAGGTCACCGGCGTCGCGAAGTCGACGACGTCGTAGCGCTTGACGAGGTCGGTGCTGATCTTGGCGCCGACGAAGTCGACCACCACCTGCTGGCCCTCCTGGCGCAGGTTGACCGGCGTGCGCGGATCGGAGAGCGCGATCGTGACCCGGCCGGTGCCGTCCGGCGCGCGCCGGAAGTCGATCGCCGAGACGCGCCGGTCGGCGGCGGCCGGCGCCGCGGCGGTGCTGGCGGCCGAGGCGGCGGCGGCGGTGCCGCCACGCGCGGCGCCGACGGTGACGATGATCGTGTTGCCGTCGACGCGCGTGTCATAGGGCACGAGCGAGTCCATGTTCAGCACGAGCCGCGTGCGGCCGCTGGCCTCGCCGGCGACGATGCTGTCGACGTTGCCCGACTTGACGTCGATGCGCCGCTGGGTCAGCGCCAGCGACACGCCCGGCAGGTCCAGCGAGATGCGCGCCGGCTTGTCGATCGTGAAGCTGAGCGGCACCGGCGCCGGGCCCGAGGTGCGCAGCTTGAGCTGCACCTGCTGGCCGGGAAGGGTCGTGACGTCGACCGCCTCGAGCCGGTTGGCGACGGCCTGGGCGAAGCCCGGGCTCGAAGGCAGAATCGCGAGCACGAGGGCCAGCACTGCAAAGCCGAGGCCGGCGCTTCGATGGCGCGGCGCGGCGGTGGCAGGCCCGATGATGCTGTTCATTCCCACTACTCCCGGTAGCAATCAGTTGTTCGCGAGCGCGATCGCGGCGGAGCGTTCCATGTATCCGCCGAGGCCGTCCGGCACGATCTCGACGACGGTGATCTTCGAATCGCCGATGGTCTGCACCCGGCCGTCGTTCTGACCGACGTAGTTGCCCGGGAGCACCTTGTGAATCAGCCCGTCCTTGGTCTGGACCAGGCCGTAGGTCTTGCCGCTCTGGCGCAGCGTGCCGACCATCTTCAGCGTGTCCAGCGAGAAGCCCTCGAGGAACTCGCGGTTGCGGTGCGCGTCGGGGCGCACGCCGCCGGCGCCCGGTGCGACCACCGGCACGCTCGGCTGGAACGGCGAGCGCAGCGCGTTCGGGTCGTAGACGAACGACTCGTAGGGCTTGATCTCGGGCAGCGGCTCGATGCGGCTGCCGGGACGCTTCTTCTTCTCCTCGAGGTCGCGCTTGAGGTCGCTGGTGCCGCCGCCGCAGCCGGCGAGCGGCGCGAGCAGCAGCGCCGACAGCGCCACGACGAGGATCTTGCGGGTCGCGCGGGACATCAGCCGCCCCCTCCGGTCTTCGCGCCGGGCTTGGCCGGGCCCTTGCCCTTGTCGGCGGTCGCGAGTTCGTTGTCGTCGAGGTAGCGGTAGGTCTTGGCGGTCAGGTCCAGCGTCAGCCGGTCCGGACCCGCGTCCTTGCCCTCCGGGACGATCGAGATGTCGTGCAGCGTGACGATGCGCGGCAGCGCCGCGATGCCGCTGACGAAGCTGCCGAACTGGTGGTAGGAGCCGGTCAGGCGGATCTTGATCGGCAGCTCGGCGTAGAAGTCCTTGCGCACCTCGGCGGCCGGCTGGAACAGCTTCTCCTGCAGCCCGGCCGCGAGGCCGGTCTGCGAGATGTCGACCAACAGGCTCGGCACCTCGGTGCGGCCCGGCAGCTGCCGCAGCATCGCGCCGAAGGAGCGCTCCATCTCCTTGAGCTGCGCCTTGTAGGCGTCGAAGTTCGCCGCCTTGCGCTGGCGCTCGTCGAAGGTGCGCATCAGGTCGTCTTCGTCGCGGCGGGCGCGGTCGAGCTCCGGCGCCTGGCTCTGGATCGGCCAGAACCAGATGAAGGCCGCGCTCAGCACGAGGAACAGCGCGAGGATCGCCAGCGCCCTGAACAGGAACGGCCAGCGGCCGGGGTCCTTCGGATCCAGGCGTCTCAGTTCTTCGACGAAATTCATGTTCCGGACGCTCCCGCGGGCCGCGCCGCCTTGCGCGCCGGCCGGCGCTCATCCTCGGCGGGCTCGACGCTCTTCTGGGTCGCAAACAGCGTGAACTCGGAGCCGGTGCCGCCGGTCTTCATGGTCTCGACCACCTGCAGCTCGGGGTTCGTCAGCCAGGGCGACGCCTCGATGTTGCGCATGAAGGTCGAGACGCGCGTCGAGGACTGCGCGATGCCCTTGAGCTCGAGGCGCTTGTCGTTCTGCTTGACGGAGGTCAGGTAGACGCCGTCCGGCAGCGTGCGCGCCAGCTGGTCGAACACGTGCACGACCTCCGGGCGGCTGCGCTGCAGGCGCGTGATGATGTCCATGCGCGCGACCAGGCGCTGCTTCTGGGCCTCGAGGCCCAGGATCTCGGTGATCTGCTTGTCGAGCTCGGCGATCTCGGTCTTCAGCAGCTCGTTGCGCTCGTGCTGCCGCTCGATCGCCCAGTTGTAGCCCCAGGCGGTGAACAGCGTGACGGAGGCCGCGGCGATCACCGCGCCGACCGCCGCCAGGCCGAACTCTTTCTGGCGCTTGGCGCGTTCCTGCTGGCGCCACGGCAGTAGGTTGATACGCGGCATCAGTCGAAGCTCCGCAACGCCAGGCCGCAGGCAATCAGGAGCGCGGTGGCATCCTTGCCCACGCCCTGCGCCTTCGCCTTGGAAGACAGTTTCATCTGGCCGAGCGGGTCACCGCGCTCGGCGGGAATGCCGACGCGGCTCGCGATCACGTCCGCGACGCCCGGGATGTTGGCGCAGCCGCCGCAGATCAGGATCTGCTCGGGCTGCTCGCGACCGCCGCCGGACGCCAGGTAGAACTGCAGGCTGCGGCTCACCTGCTGCGTCATGTCGTCGATGAACGGGTCGAGCACCTCCGGCTGGAAGTTCGACGGCAGGCCGCCTTCCTTCTTGGCGCGGCCGGCCTCCTCCATCGACAGTCCGTAGGTGCGCATGATCTCTTCGGTCAGCTGCTGGCCGCCGAAGGCGAAGTCGCGCGTGTAGATGACGCGCAGGTTCTTGAGCACGCTGAAGGTGGTGGTGCTGGCGCCGAAGTCGACCACCGCGATGGTGCGCTCGTTGCCGCCGTCGACCATCTGGTGGGTCATCAGCCGGCAGGCGTTCTCGAGGGCGAAGGCCTCGACGTCGACGACGTGCGCGGCGAGGCCCGCGGCCGAGACCGCGGCCTGGCGCTGCTCGACGTTCTCGGTGCGCGTCGCGACCAGCAGCACGTCCTGCATTTCCGGGTCCTTCTCGGACGGACCCATGACCTCGAAGTCGTAGCTGACTTCCTCCATCGGGAACGGGATGTACTGGTCGGCCTGCAGCTCGACCTGCGACTCGAGGTCGCGGCCGGCGAGCGCGCGCGGCATCTGGATCACCTTGGTGATCGCGGCGTCGCCCGAGATCGCGACCGCGACCTCCTTGGCGCGCGCGCCGCTGCGCTTGATCGCGCGCTTGATGGCCTCGCCGACCGCGGCCGCATCGACGATCGCCTTCTCGTTGATGGCGCTGTGCGGCGTCGCCTCCGCGGCGTAGGCCTCGACGCGATACTGGCCGCCCGCCTGCGACAACTCGATCAGCTTGATCGACGACGTCGTGATGTCGAGCCCGATGAGCGGCCTGTACTTCGCCCCGAAAGAGAACGACAGTTGCGGCAGAGAAAGCTTCATAAATCCTTTTTCTTTCAAGACCTTAGGTAGTCTTGCCGCCGACCCGCTTTAGGAATACCGAGCAACTTTATAGCAACAAACTGTTAAATGGAAACGTGAGCATAATCACGATTCGACCGCGAAATCAGCCCTGCTCCGCCGCACCGAGACGTGCCGCACATCGCGGCCCGGCCCCCGGCGCGGCCCGCTCCGCCGCTGCGCGCGCGGCGGCCGGAACAGCGATCAGAGGAGATTGCGATCAGCGTGGAGCAGGCGCGCGGGCGCGCACCCGGAAGTCCTCCCCGCTGGCAACCCCGCTGTCATTGGCCCGGCCGACTCGCCGTCGGCGTCACCTTTAGACCGGAGGCTTTGCGTCCCCATCTTTCGATGGGTTTGCCCTTGAGCGTCAACTACTACTATGCATAATCGCCCCCCCGGCGAGGCAAATACTTGCGCCAGTTCACAATTAGCGATCCCCGTTATGTTCGCATCGGCGCCGCGCTGGCCGCGGTGGCCCTGTCGGTGGCGGGCGCGATCCTGCTCGCCGGCCTCGCGACCTACTACTACCTCGCGCCGACGCTGCCCGAGGTCGCGCAACTCAGGGACGTGCGGCTGCAGGTGCCGCTGCGCATCTACACGCGCGACGGCCGCCTGCTCGCGCAGATCGGCGAGCAGCGCCGCATCCCGGTGCGCTTCGAGGACGTGCCGAAGCAGGTCGTGAACGCGTTCCTCGCCGCCGAGGACGACCGCTTCTTCTCGCACGGCGGCATCGACACCTGGGGCCTGATGCGCGCGCTCGCGGTGACCGCCGTGACGCACGAGGCGCGCCAGGGCGGCAGCACGATCACGATGCAGCTGGCGCGCAACATGTTCCTGACGCCGGAGAAGGAGCTGCGCCGCAAGCTGCGCGAGATCTTCCTCGCGTTTCGCATCGAGAGCGAGTTCTCGAAGCAGGAAATCCTGACGCTGTACCTCAACAAGATCTTCCTCGGCGAGCGCGCCTACGGCGTCGCCGCCGCGGCCGAGGTCTACTACGGCAAGGACCTGTCGCAGCTCACGATCGCCGAGATCGCGACGATCGCGGCGCTGCCGAAGGCGCCGTCGACGCTGAACCCGATCGCGAACCCGGAGCGCGCGCGTCAGCGCCGCGCCTACGTGCTGAGGCGCATGCTCGAGAAGGGCTACATCACGAGCGCCGAGCACGACGGCGCGCTCGCCGCGCCGATCGAGACCACCGAGCACGGCGCGCGCGTCGAGGTCGAGGCGCCGTACGTCGCCGAGATGGTGCGCGCCGAGCTCGCCGACAAGTACGGCGAGGAGCTCTACAGCGCCGGCTACGAGGTCCGCACCTCCATCGACAGCCGCCTGCAGCGCGCCGCCGACTGGTCGCTGCGCGCGGCGCTGCTCGAGTACGACCGCCGCCACGGCTGGCGCGGCGCCTCCGGCCACGCCGCGCGCCCGCCCGCCGACGCGCGCGAGGCCGCGCAGATGCTCGAGCACTTCGCGCCGGCCGGCGGGCTGGTGCCGGCGGTGGTCGACGCCGTCGCCGCCAAGAGCGCGACCGCCTTCGGCAAGGACGGGCGCCACTACACGCTGCCGTGGGAGAGCGGCCTCGCCTGGGCGCGGCGCGCCGACAAGGGCAACGGCCCGGGCGCGCCGCCGCGCGAGGCGCGCGAGGTGCTCGCGCCCGGCGACGTCGTCTACCTGCTGCCCTCCGGCGGCGGCTTCGCGCTGCTCGCGCAGATCCCGCTGGTGCAGGGCGCGTTCGTGTCGCTCGATCCGCAGGACGGCGCGATCACCGCGCTCGCCGGCGGCTTCGACTTCTACCTCAGCAAGTTCAACCGCGTCGTGCAGGCGCGCCGCCAGCCGGGCTCGAGCTTCAAGCCGTTCATCTACTCCGGCGCGCTCGAGCGCGGCTTCACGCCGGCGACCGTGGTGCTGGACGCGCCGGTGGTCATCGAGGGCGCCGGCATGGAGGACATGTGGCGGCCGGAGAACGACGCCAAGCACTTCTACGGCCCGACGCGCCTCAGGGACGCGCTGGCGCGCTCCCGCAACCTGGTCTCGATCCGCATCCTGCGCGCGCTCGGCGTCGACTACGCGATCGACTACGCGACGCGCTTCGGCTTCGACAGCGACGAGCTGCCGCACAACCTGACCATGGCGCTCGGCACCGCGCAGCTGACGCCGCTGGAGATGGCCGCCGGCTTCGCGGTGTTCGCCAACAGCGGCTTTCGCGTCCAGCCCTACCTGATCGAGCGCGTCAGCGACGCCGCCGGCACGACGCTGTACGCCGCCAGCCCGGTGGTCGCCTGCCTCGAGTGCACGCTGCCGGTCGAGCCGCCGCTGCCGCCGCCGGCCGCGGCGCGTGCCGCGGGCGGCGCGCCGGAGGCGCCGCCCGAGCCCGCCGGCCCGCCGCCGCCGAGCCCGGCCGCCGTGCCGGCGCCGGTCGCAACCGCCGGCGCGACGCTGCACCCGGTCGGCGCCGACGCCGCCGGCGTCACGCACCTCGCCGAGCTCGCCGACGGCGCGCTGCTGCCGCGCTCGAAGCACGTCGCGCCGCGGGTGATCTCGGCCGCCAACGCCTACCTGATGACCGACCTGATGCGCGACGTCATCCGCCGCGGCACGGGGCGGCGCGCGCTCGCGCTCAAGCGCGACGACATCGCCGGCAAGACCGGCACCACCAACGACCGGCGCGACACCTGGTTCTCGGGCTTCAACGCCGACCTCGTCGCGACCGCCTGGGTCGGCTTCGACCAGGAGCGCTCGCTCGGCGCCGGCGAGGAAGGCGGACACACCGCGCTGCCGATGTGGGTGTACTTCATGGGCGAGGCGCTCGCCGGCCGCCCCGAGCACCGGCTGCCGCAGCCGGAGGGCATCGTCAGCGCGCGCATCTCGCCGCTGACCGGCGAGCCGGCGCGCGGCAACGACCCGGACGCGATCTTCGAGCTGTTCCTCGCCGGCAGGCTGCCGGGCAGCGGTGGCGTCGCCGGCGACGGCGCGGGACTGCCGGCCGCGAAGCCCGGCGAGAAGGCCGACGAGCCGATCTTCTGAGCCGCGCGCGCCGCGGCGGCGCGGAACCGCTGTGCTAGAGTCGCAGCGTCAGGACCGCCGGAGCAGACCATGACCCGCCCGCGCGCCATCCGCGGTGACGATCTGCGCCGCGCGCTCGCCCAGGAGGCGGCGCGGCTGATGTTCGAGCACGGCGTCGACGACTACGGCTTCGCCAAGCGCAAGGCCGCCGAGCGCCTCGGTGCCTCCGAGTACGCGGTGCTGCCGAAGAACGCCGAGATCGACGCGGCGCTGGCCGAGTACCAGCGCCTGTTCGCCGCCGACACCCACGCCGACACGCTCGCCGAGCAGCGCCGCGCCGCGGTCGACGCGATGGAGCTGCTCGAGGAGTTCGAGCCGCGCCTGGTCGGCCCGGTGCTGAGCGGCACGGCGACGCCGCACCAGGAGATCAGCCTGCACGTGTTCTCGGACTCGCCCGAGGCGGTCAGCCTCAAGCTGCTCGAGGACCATATCCAGTACAAGGTCGCCGAGCACCGCGTGAAGATGAACGCCGAGCGCGTGCTGCAGGTGCCGGCGGTGCAGTTCAGCGTGTACGACTTCCCGGTCGACGCGACCGTGTTCCCGCGCGACGGCATCCGCCAGTCGCCGCTCAGCCCCAGCGACGGCCGGCCGATGCGGCGCGCCGCGCTCGAGGAGGTGCGCGCGCTGGTCGAGGGCGTCGCGGCCGGCGAGGACCGCTGAGCGTCAGCGCTTGCCGAAGGCCGCGATGCCGCGGCGCGCGTCCGGCGCGACCGCGTTGCAGGCCATGACCTCGCCGGCGCGCTCGTAGGCGGTCGCGATGCCGAGCTCGAGCTGCTCGTAGAACAGCCGCTTGCCGGCCGCGACCGCCGCCGGCGACTTCGCGGCGATCGACGCCGTCAGCCGCGCCAGCTCCTCATCGAGCGCCTCCGGCGCCACGACCCGGTTGACGAGGCCGCGCTCGCGCGCGGTCGCGGCGTCGATGAAGTCCCCGGTCAGCAGCATCTCGAGCGCCGGCTTGCGCGCCAGGTTGCGGCTGAGCGCCACCGACGGCGTCGCGCAGAAGAGCCCGAGGTTTATCCCCGAGACCGCGAACCGCGCGCTCGTGCTCGCGACCGCGAGGTCGCACATCGCGACCAGCTGGCAGCCGGCGGCGGTGGCGACGCCCTGCACGCGCGCGATCACCGGCTGCGGCTGGCGCTGGATCGCGAGCATCAGCTCGCTGCAGCTCGCGAACAGCGCGCGCATCTCCTCCAGCGAGCGCTCGGCGCCCATCTCGGCGAGGTCGTGGCCGGCCGAGAACGCCTTGCCCTCGGCGGCCAGCACGATCACCCGCACCTCGGCGTCGCCTTCGAGCGCCGCGAGCGCCGCGCGCAGCGCGGCGATCATGGCGGAGGACAGCGTGTTGTACTTGGCGGCGCGGTTCAGCGTCAGCCGCGCGAGCGGCGGCGCACGCTCGATGCGCACGAGCGGCTCCTCCGCGGGCGGGGCGACGCTGGTCTCTGCAGTTGCGCTCATGGCTCACCTCCGGCGGGCGGCGGCGCGCGGCCGCGGCGCTCCGGGCCATCGTAGCGCGCCCGCGCGGCGAGCGCCTGCACCGCCTCGCGGTAGCTGCTGCCCGGGCGGACCCAGGCCAGCAGCGCGCGGCTGACGGCCGCCGCGCCGATGCTCGCGCCGCGGCCGCCGCCGGCGCCGGGCGGCGGGCGCACGCAACCGCCGAAGGTCGCCTCGGCGAGCCGCGAGATCTCGTCGGCGCCGCAGCGCGCATCGCCGGTGGCGCGGATCACGCCCGCGTAGGCCGCCGGGTAGACCGGCGCGCCGCGGGCCGGGGTCGCGGCCACCACCAGGCAGCCGGCCGCGGTGGCGCGTGCGATCGCGGCCGCGAGCGGCGCGCGGTCGGCGGCGAGGCCGAGGCTGAGGTGCAGGAGCGTCGCGCCCTCGGCGCGGCACCAGTCGACCGCCGCCGCGACCGCCGCGGCCGAGGTCGGCTGTGCGGCCGTGAACACCTGCGCGAGCACGAGCTCGACCTCCGGCCGGCCGGCGGTGAGCAGGCGCGCGATGCGCGTGCCGTGGCCGGTCGGGTCCGGGCGCGCGGCGCCGCGCGTGCCGTCGGCGGCGAAGCACGCCGCCGCCCGCGCCGCGGCCGGGCCGGCGCCGCTGTCGACGAGCCCGAGCCGCCACGGCACGGTCAGTCGGCGCGCGTCGCGCCCGTGACGCCGCCCCCCGCCAGCAGCCAGTCGACGTCGTAGGTCTCGACCTGCGCCGGGTGGTGCGTGACGACGATGCGGGTGCGCGCCGGGAAGGTCGCGTCGAGCGCGCGGTGCACCGCGCGCGCCGCCTCGAGGTCGAGCCCGCTGGTGGCCTCGTCGAGCACCACGACCAGCGGGTCGGCGAGCGCCGCGCGCGCGATCGCGATCCGCTGCCGCTGGCCGGTCGAGAGGCCGGCGCCGCCGTGGCCGACCGTCGTCCGGTAGCCCGCCGGCAGCTCGCGCACGAACTCGTCGACGCCGGCGAGCACCGCCGCCTCGAGCACGGCCGACTCGTTGACCTCGGGCAGGCCGTAGCGGAGGTTGTCGAGGATCGTGCCGCGAAAAAGCACCGGCGCCTGCTCGACGACCACGATGCGCCGCCGCAGGTCCTCGAGCCTGAGCTCCGGCAGCGGCCGGCCGTCGAGCAGGATGCGGCCGCGGTCCGGCTCGACGAAGCGGCGCAGCAGGTCGCAGAGCGTCGACTTGCCGGCGCCGGAGGCGCCGCGCAGCCGCACCTTGGCGCCGGCCGCGAGCGCGAGCGTGAGGCCCTCGAGCAGCACGCGGCCGCCCGGCAGCGTGACGCCGACGTCCTCGAAGGCGAGCGCACCGCGCGCCCCGGGCGGCAGCGGCGCGGCGTCGGCGCGCTCGGCCACCACCGGCAGCGCGAACAGCGCCGCGAGGCGCTCGAGGCTGATGCGCGCGCGCTGGTAGCCGCTGTAGAGGCCGAGCAGCGAGCCGGCCGAGCCCGTGCCGCGGCCGACCAGCGCGACGAAGGCCACCAGCGTGCCCACCGACAGCCGGCCGTCGAGCGCGTAGTAGCCGCCGAGCAGGAACACGCCCGCGGTCGCGAGGTGGCCGACCAGGCTCGCCGCGGCGCCGGTGCCGTAGGCGGTCAGCTGCTGCTCGAGCGCGCGCTCGAGGTAGCGCTCGTTCAGCGCCGCGAGGCGCCGTCGCTCGAGGCGCTCGGCAGCCGCGCCCTGCACCTCGCGCGCGCCGGCCAGCGTCTCGACCAGGAAGCCGCCGATCTCGGCCGACTGCTCGCGCAGCCGGCGCGTGCTCGACTCGATCCGCGGCCGCGCGTAGTGCCGGATCGCGAGCTGCAGCGGCAGCAGCGCCGCGACCAAGAGCGTCAGGCGCCACGACAGGCCGAGCATCACCGCCGCGGTCGCGGCCAGGGCGAGCGCGCCGTTGATGAAGCTCGCGACCGCGTCGGTGCCGAAGCGCTGCACCTCGGCGACGTCGCCGTCGAGTCGCGACACCAGGTCGCCGACCGACCACTCGGCCAGGCGCCGCGGCGCGACCCGCAGCAGGTGCGCATAGGCCGCGCCGCGCAGCGAGAACAGCGTCCGGCCCGAGGCGCGCACGTACACCCGCCGGTGCAGCGCACCGAGCGCGAGCCCGACAGCCGCGAGCGCCAGGATGCCGGCGCAGGCGGCCACCAGCCGCGGGTAGTGGCGGCCGATCAGGCCGTCGTCGATCGCGAGGCGGGTCAGCAGCGGCTGCGCCGCGGCCAGCGCCGCGAGCACGAGCCCGAGCGCGAGCGCGAGCGCGAAGCCGCCGAGCCGCGGCCGCAGGTGCGGCCACAGCAGCGCGGCCAGCGCCCGGCCGTCAGTGGCCGTGGACGACACGCAGCGAGGCCACCGACTGGTCGGCACAGCCCGGCAGCTTCAGCATCGCCTTCTTCTCGAGGCTGGCCGCGTCGTAGAAGCCGACGTCGCACATCGCGCCGCCGATGTAGACCTCCGAGCCGTCCGAGGCGACGTTGACCGAGTAGAAGGTGTGGTCGAGCGGCACGCGCGCGGCGAGCTTGCGGCCCTCGACGTCGACCTTGGTGAGCGTCGAGTACACGCCGTAGGCGGTCCTTCGGTCCGGGCTCAGCACCGTCGAGAAGATCAGCGCCGACAGCGGCTCGAAGTCGCGGTAGTCGAGCGCACCGCTCGCGACGTCGAGCGACATCAGCGCCGTCATCGGCGCCGGCTGGCCGCCCTGCTGCGCCTCCGAGTACAGCGGGCTCGTGAACACGCCGGAGGGCTCCGTCACCGGCCAGAAGGCCAGCAGGTCGGGCTGCGAGTGCCCCGGCAGCTGCCACTTCTGGATGCCGCGCGTGCCGAGCAGCCTGCCGCTCCTGACGTCGTACTCGTAGAGGTCGAAGCCGAGCGCGTAGAAGCTCCTGCCGTCGGGGCGCATCAGCAGCATGTGCAGCCGGCGCTGCGCCGGGTAGTGCCGCACCGCCTTCGCCTTGAGGCCGGCGTTGGTGCGGAACACCGCGAAGCGCGGCTCCTCGACCCGGTACTCGCTCGGCAGCAGCCGGGTCGGCACCTCGTAGGCGATCAGCTCCTTGCCGTCCGGCGTCACCGTGAACGCGAACAGCCCCTTGACGCGCTCCTCCGGCGTCGACAGGTCGGCGCGGAACACCTGCCGGCCGTCCTTCAGGTCGATGCCGACGATGCTCTCCATGCGGTTGACGAGCACGTAGGCGATGCGCCCGTCCGGCGACGGCACGATCGTGCCGACCTGGCCGTTGGCGCCGGCGATGCGAAACTCCGCGCGCACGCTGCGGCTCGCCGCGTCGATCACGAACAGCCGGTCGGGCTTGGCGCCCGTCAGGATCAGGTCGCCGGCCGCGGCGGCGGTCGCGCCGCAGGCGAGCGCGGCGGCGAGCAGCAGGGCGGCCAGGCGGCGGGAAGGCGCCATCGGGGTTCTCCTGGTCACTTCTTCGGGAACACGGCGTCGAGCTCGCGCCAGTCGTTCTGCGCCGACGGCTTGCCGGCGTCCCAGTCGGGATAGGTGTTCATCGTGTCCGGGACCTGCGCCGGCCACCAGCACGGGTCCGAGCAGCCGTACAGGTCCGCCTCCATCGGCTGGCACAGCGAGGCGACGCCGCCGAACGGGTCCACCTCCCAGCCCGGGTCGAAGGTGGTCGCGCAGCCGGCGACCGTGTCCATCGCGTAGACCTCGGCGACCTGGCCTGCGGCGGCGGCCTCGAGCAGCAGCTCGGCCTTGCGGTTC
>DATKOP010000035.1:0-34140 GCA_035524595.1 Steroidobacteraceae bacterium
GTTCAGCTCCCGGTCGCTGATGATCGCGGACCTGTCGAGCTTCTACGCGAAGTTCCCGACCGGCACGCAGGGCATCGGCAACCGGGTCTCGAGCGCAACGCTCGACTTCAGGATCGCGAACACCCTGCCGCCCACGAACCCGGCCATGTTCCCGTGCAGCAGCTACATCGCCGGCGTCGGCAAGATCTTCGTCCTGAAGGCCAATCCCGTGATCATGCAGGGGGCGAACCAGATCCCGGTCGATACGACGATTCACGCGGGTCTGGTGCAGGCGCAGCCGGCCGGGCAGCTGACCGGGCCAGACGTGATCGCCGCGTTCCCTGCCGCCGGGGACGAAGCCGGCGACCTGACGCTGATCGGCGGCGCCGGCAGCTACAGCAACGCCGCGGTGGTGGTCTCCGACACGGGACCCAACCTGCACGAGGTGAAGGTCGACGTCATGAAATGGGTGCGGGGCGCCGCGAACCTGAACATGCCGACGATCGGCTTCACGGTCGCAAGCATCAACGAGACGACGATCAATCCCGCGACTCCGGTGCAGTTCGCATGCCAGGCCTTCCTCGAGCCGGTCACGCTCACGGTGCAGTTCAACTAGCTGCCCGAGCCGCCGGGTGCGCGGCGCGCACCCGGCGAGGTCCGCCGCCCGGTCGCGGGGCGGGGCCGGTGTATGCCGGTGCGGTCGGCACCGCGACGTCCGGCGCCTCGTCCCGCATCAGCCGCGGCTCACTTCTCGTGCCTTTCCAGGAATGCGATGAAGCGCCTGAAGAGCGCATAGAGAGACACCAGCGTTCCCAGCACGACGACGATCAGCACCAGGAACACGGCCAGAAAGGGCAGCAGGTCGATCCGCATGGCGCCCATCATAGGAGCGTCGCGAATCCGGCGCGCGCCCGATCGCGCGGCACGGCTTGCGTCGCCCGTGGCGCCGCGAGGCTCGCTGCGGCGCCGGTCTCGACGGCGAGCCGTCGGGCGCGGCCAGAATCGACGGGCCTGCCTCGCCGTCGGCGCGCAGTCGCGGGCGACTAACTCCCGTGACCGGCCGAGCCGTCGGTCCGAGCGCGGTCGGGTGGCGCCGAGAAGGTCCACCCGGTGCTCGGCAGGACCGGGCTGGTCCGCGTTCCGGAGACGCTGCGGCCCGGCATCGCGCGCCGCGACGTGACGACCACGCTGAGCGCCGCCGGTGCGGCGCTGCGGCCGCCATGGTCGGGAGTGCCGGCGTGCTGGTCCGGAATGGCCGCTTTGACCGACATCGAGTCGAGCGCTGCGCTTCCCGCCAGCAGTGCCGCGCCGATAATCATGGCCAGTGTCTGGATTTTCATGGTCGTGCTTGCCACACGTTTGGATCGGCGCACGGTGTCCCTGTGCGCGGGCTCTCAGCACAGAACGTGCAATAGCTGTGCCCGCGCGGGCATCGGTCTTGAGCATCAGCGGCTTGCGGCTTTTGACAAACGCGTGCAGGGCGTTGCGTCAGCGCAAATCGTAAGAAAGACCGACGCCACGCCGGCCGCGGCGCGCGAGCGCCTTTGACTTAACGGTGGCCGCGCGCGCGGCGGCGCACGCGCCGCGCCGTGCCCGGGCTACGGCGCGCCAGGGAGCGAGGCGCGCGGCGGCAGCGGCACTTCCAGATAGCAGCCGAACTCGGTGACGAAATCGACCGCGACGCACGCGTGGACGCGCCCCTGCTTGTCGTCGAAGGTCGCCGCCGCCGCGAGCGGGAACACCGGCTGGTGCCAGACGCCCGGATCGATGTGGATGCCGAACGAGCCGTCGCAGTAGAACGCGACGAAGTCCTGCGGCTGCACGTCGTCGCCGGGCCGCGCGAGCAGCGCGACGAACGCCGCGCCGTCGCGCGGCGAGAAGATCTGGCCGCCGTCCGGATGGTAGTTCGCCTCGTGGGTGTAGATGCGGCTCGTGTCGGCCGGCTCGCGGCTCGCCGATGCGGTCGCGGGGTCGCTGAACCAGCCGGTGACGTAGCGGCGCCGCACGGCGAGATTGACCGCGTGCTGCACCTCGCCCCGCCGCTCCATCACGAACGCGTCCTCGACGATGCCGCCCTCGTTGCCGGTGCCGGCGACGATCGGCCGCCGCCCCGGCTGCGGCCACGTCACGATCGTGACGCGACCGGCGGCGAAGTCGGGCACGATCGAGCCGTAGCCGCTGAGCGCCTCCGCGCTGGCAGCCCTGAGCGGCACGCGCTGCGCGCGCACCTCGCCGCGCGCCAGCGACGGCATGGCGTTGAGGTCGAGGGCGGCGAAGTTCGATAACATGGCGGCGGTTCCGGGGGGGACGCGTGCATTTCACTGTGCCGACTGCAGTCTGTAAAGCAGGGCCGGATGCCGCCGGCTGCCGGTCGCCGACCGGCGCCGGTGCCGGCTCCGCGCCGCCGGCGGGGCCGGTGACATGAGTCCGCCCGGGCCGGTGCGCGCCCTGCTGTTCGATCTCGACGGGACGCTGGTCGACACCGAAACGCATACCGACGAGGCGATCGGCGTCGTGGTCGCGCGCTACGGCGTGCACGGCTTCGCACTGCCGCCCGCCGAGACGCGTGGCCGGACCTGGGCGCACGTCGCGCAGGCCATCCGCGCGCAGGCCCCGATCGATGCGCCGGCCGCCGCGCTCGCGGCCGAGCTGCTCGAGTACTGGGACGCGGCCACCGCGCGGGTGCGGCCGATCCCGGGGGCGCCGGAGGCACTGCGCGCGGCAGCGGAGCGCGGGCTGAAGCTCGCCGTCGTCTCCTCGAGCCCGCGCGCGGTGATCGCGCGGCTGCTCGGGCGGCTCGGTGTCGCCGGGCTGGTCGCGCCGGAGGCGCGCATCGGCGGCGACGATGTCCGTCGCGGCAAGCCGGACCCGGAGGGCTTCCTGCGGGCCGCGCGTGCGCTCGGCGTCGGGCCGCACGAGGCGCTGGTGTTCGAGGACAGCCGCGCGGGGCTCGAGGCGGCGCGCGCCGCCGGCATGCGCTCGATGTTCGTCACCTGCGTCGCGACCGACGTCGCCGAGCTCACAGCGCTCGCAACCGCCTCGTTCACGGACTACCGTCGACTGCCGGCGTCGCTGTGGGACGAGCTTGCCGCTGGCGCCGTCGGGCTCGCCGGGCGCACGTTCACGTGACCGCCACGCCGTCGCCGCTGCTGCGTCGGTACCGCGTCGAGCTGTTCACCGCCACCTGGCTGTCGTACTTCGGCTTCTACCTCGTCCGCAAGACCTACGCGGTCGTGAAGCGGCCGCTGAAGGAGCAGTTCGGCCTCGACGACGTGCACGTCGCCTATCCGTGGACCGTCTACCTCGTCACCTACATGCTCGGCCAGTTCGTCGCCGCCTGGCTCGGCCGCCGCACCGAGAGCCGGCGCGTGCTGCTGTACGGCATGGTGATCGCCGCGGCCTGCAACATCGCGCTCGGCTGGCTGGTGCAGACGCACCACGCCAGCGCCTTCCTGTGGATGTGCGTGACGATGGGGATCCACGGCTTCGCCCAGGCCACCGGCTGGCCGCACAACGTCGGGCTGTTCGCGAACTGGACGCGTCGTTCCGAGCGCGGCACGTTCTTCAGCCTCTGGGGAACCTGCTATCAGTTCGGCGCGATCGCGGGCAAGGGGCTCGCGGCCTTCCTGCTCGGCTGGCTCGGGCTCGCGTGGTCGTTCATCGGCTCGAGCGTGCTGCTGCTCGTGATCACGGTGCTGTTCTCGCTCTGGGCGCGCGAGCGGCCGGAGGCCGTCGGCCTGTCGCTCGAGGACGATGCCGAGCCCGATGCGCCGGCAAAGGACCCCGGCGGCCGGGCGGCGCCCCCGGCGCCGCTGCCGGCCGGCTGGGTCGGATCGATCATCGCCATGGGGCTCATCTATTTCGGCCTCAAGTTCCTGCGCTACGCCCTCGACAGCTGGTCGGCGCTGATCCTCGGCGAGCAGTTCGGCCTGACGACGACCGCCGCCGGCTACTGGTCGGCCGCCTTCGACTGGATCGGGTTCCTCGGCGTGATCGCGGGCGGCGTCTGGTCCGACCGCATCGCCGGCGCGCGCCGCACGCCGGTGATCTTCTGGATGGCCCTCGGCTGCCTCGGGTTCACGTTCCTGATGTGGTTCGTCGGTCTGTCGTCGGTGACGGTCTTCATCGCGCTGCTCGGCCTGATCGGCTTCACGGCCATGGGGCCGGACTCGCTGCTGTCGGGGGCATGCGCGATGGACGCCGGCAACCGGCGCCAGGCCGCGCTTGCGGCCGGCGTCATCAACGGCCTCGGCTCGATAGGACCGATCGTGCAGGAGCCGGCGATCGGCTGGCTGAAGCAGACCGCCGGCGTGCACGCGGTGCTGCTGCTGCTGGTCGCGGTCGTGTTCGTGACGACAGTCGGTACCGGGCTCCTGATGCGCTACGAGCACGGCCGTCTCTGACGGCGCGCCGCGCGCGCGGCGGGCATCCCGCCCGGGACTGCCCGCGACGAGGTCCGCGGCGCGCCGCCGGCGATCAGCGCGGTGCCGGGGCCGGGGCCGGGGCGGGAGCGGGCGCCGGTATCTCGGGAGCGGGTTTCGCGGCGTGGCTGTGCGTGCCGTGCGTGGTCGGCGCCGATGCGTGCCTGGTCGCGGCCGGCGGGGCGTGCTTGGTCGCGGCCGACGCGCTGTGGGTCTTGCTGGGCCGGTGGCGCGACGGCTGCGCGCGTCCGACGATCGGCGCCTCGATCGGCGAGCCGTAGACGTGCGACGCCGAGGGCGGCCCCGGTGCGTACGAACTCGGCTGCGTGCGCGTCGTGGTCGGCGGCTTGTGGTCCGCGAGCGACGGCGCCGGCGCGCCGAGCAGCAGCGCGACGAGCGCGGTGAGCGGCAACTTCGTCATCGGCGGGACCCTCCCAGGTGGAATCCTAGGCAATGTCGCCGCTGCGGGGGATGAAAATGCCCCCGATCGTGACGCGCCTCTCGGTTCGCGGCGCGGCGCCGCCGGCGGGGCCCGGCTCAGCGATCGGGCGCGGCCGGGGCGAGCTCGAGGAAGCCGATCTCCAGGAACCGCGTCGCGAGCGAGAGGCGCACGTCGTCGCCGACCGGGCCCGGGATGTCGCGCACCCGAAAGCGCGCCGTACGCGCGACGAACGCGACCGCCTCGAGTGCGCCGAGGTGGATATAGATGTGTCCGCCCGGATAGCTGAAGTCGATCTTCTCGGCGTTCGCGGTCAGGTGGCAGAACGCCATGGGGCGCTGTGCGAGCAGCGTGTCGAGTCCGACGGCCGCCGCCGGCGGCGCGACCGGCAGCGGGCTCAGCATCGCGACCGCACGCGCCGAGCGGCGCTGCATCGCGGCGACCAGGAACCCGGGCGTCCTGCAGGCCGCGAGCAGCCGGGCGGCGCCGTCGAGCAGCGGCGCGCCGAGGCGTTCGAAGGACTGCCCCTGCAGCTGGAAGGCGAGCCGCGCGCCGACGGTCGTGCGCAGCGCGAGGTCGAGGTCGGAGAGGTGGTCAAGCGCCGCGGCGAGCGCCTCGCGCGCCGTCAGCGGCGTGAAGCCGATCGCGACGTGCAGCGACTCGGCGTCGGAGTCGACGCTGTGCAGCGTGCCGCGCGGCAGGTACAGGAGGTCGCCGGGCACGACGTCGATCGTCGCGCTGGGGCCGAGCTCGGGCGCATCGCCCGGGATGCCGCGCCAGGGGTTGTTGAGGGCCGACGGCCGGGTCGACAGGAACCAGCGCTTGCGGCCGCGCAGCTGCACCACGATCAGGTCGTGGTCGTCGTGGTGCACCGGGGCACGCATGCCGCCGCGGCTCCAGAACGCGGAGCAGCTGACCGGCTGGTGCAGCAGCACCTCGAGCGCGCGGGCGAGCAGGTCGAGCTCGGGCGACAGCGGGCGCAGCTCCGGGAAGCGCACCGAGTAGTTGCGGGCGTGGAACTCGTCGAGCCGGCGGCGGAACTCGGCGGCGTCGGTCACCGCCGCGAGCGTCGGCGGCGGTCCGGAGGGGTTCGCGGAGTGGAACGTCAGCCGGGGCGCGAGCTGAAACGCGCCGCCGAGCAGCGCATAGGGGTCCGGGCCGAGCAGGCCCGTGCGCACGGGCGAGCCGTCGCCGTCCAGCTTGCGAAACCCGCCGCTCAGCGTCTGGTCGAGGAAGGCGTCGGTCGTGAGCGGCGCGAGGAACTGGTCCCAGATGCGCTGGGCGTCCTGCAGCAGCATGCAGTCTCTCCACGGGCCGCTGCGGCGGCGCGACGATTCAGTATGGCGTGGGGCACGGGTACCGGCAATGCGCGGCCCGCGCGGCGCACGGACCGCCGCCCGCCCGTGCCGTGGCCGGCCCCTTTTCGCAGCGTGATCAGCAGCTTGAAGCGCGCGGCCGGCGACCCCGATGCGGGCCCGCGGCAACTGTCGCAGAATCAAGACGCCGACACGTATTGAGTGGCGGCGCGCGGCACTCGATAGTGCGGCCGCAGGGCACACAAGACGCCGCGATGCATGGCACGAACGCCGTGGCCGGCGACCGGCCGCGGGGCGGTGCAAGAACGCCGCCTGAACGGGCCTGTTCGGCAGGGGATGTGACGATGAGCAGTTCTTCGACCGACGCAGCGGCGCGAGGCGGCCTTCGCTACGTGCTGACGCTGTGCACCTCGAGCGTGCCGATGCCGGTCTCCCTCGTGCCGGGACTCAGGCTCCCCGGGCTCTCGGTGTTCCGCTCGCGCACGGTCGAGGATGGTCGCGAGCGCTTCCGCCTGCACGCCGGGTATTTCGCGTCCCCGGTCGAGGCCGAGGCGGTGCTGGCCGCGATCCGGCCGCACTACCCGACGGCGCTGGTCGCGAGCGTCCCGGCCGCAGCCAGCGGCTCGCTCGACGACACGCTCAACACCGCGTTCATGCTGGTGCGCGGCGCCGTCGCGCAGCTCGTCGAGGGTGAGCCCCCCGCGCCGCCATCGGCACCGCCGCCGGCGCCGGCCGCGCCCGCCGAAGGCGCGGCGCCGGCGACGACGCTGACCCCGACCGAGGTCGCGAGCGTGATGGCGCCGCAGCGCTACTCGGTGCAGCTCGACTGGTCGCTGAAGCCGATCCAGTCGGCCTCGATCCCGCGGCTCGGCATCTTCCGTGCCTACAGCCTGTACGCGGTCAGCGTGCTGCGGCAGGGGTCGCCCGAGTACGGCCTGCGACTCGGCTTCTTCAAGAACCTCGATGGCGCCCGCCAGGTCGCGGACTACGTGCGTCACGCCTACCCGCAGGCGAGCGTCGTCCCGGTCAGCTTTCGCGAATACATGCGCGCCAGCGGCCTCAGCCGCTCGGACGTCGATGCCGCGCGCGTGCCGCGCTCGGCGCCGCCGCCAGCGGAGGGCCCGGCCGCCGCGCCGCACTCGCGCGACGAGCTCCTGAAGCGGCTCGGCGCGCACGAGCTCGACGTCGACCGCGGCGCGCGCGTGACGCTGACGGCCGAGGAGCGCGCCATGCTCGCCGACCGGCCGCAGCGCAACCTGCGCAACTGGTAGGCCGCGCCGGCCGCGCCCTCAGGGCAGGCGGCGCACGTACACGGCCTTGCCGCGGAACCAGGTCTCGAGCACCTTCGTCTTGGCGACCTCGTCCGCCTTGCCGGTGTCGGCGAGCGTCAGGATGTTGCGGTCGAGCACCACGAAGTCGGCCGACTTGCCGACCTCGATGGAGCCCGCCTCCCGGTCGCGGCCGAGGTAGCGCGCGCCGTTGATCGTGTAGGCATCGAGCACGTCGCGGATCGCGACCCCCTGCGCCGGGTTGAGCGCCGCGGCGCGCCCCGGCAGGCGGCGCGTCACGGCGATCGCCATGTTGACGAAGGGCTGCGGGTCGCGGGTGTTGACCGGCGCATCCGAGCCCGCGATCAGCGTCGCGCCGGCGTCGCGCAGCGCGCGCACCGGGTAGGCGTTCTTCTCGTAGTAGCCGTCCGCCGGATGCAGCGCCGCGTCGTCGCCGCCGTGCACCCGGTCGAAGAACGGCACCACCGACAGGTCGTACTCGGGGTCGGCGTTCGCCCAGGAGTAGGTGAACGCGAGGTAGAGGTGGTCGCGGCCGATGCGCGCGACGTCATCGGGGTGCACCAGCTGGACGTGCGCCAGCGCATCGTGCGTCGTGCTGACGCCGTCGGCGGCGCGCGCCGCCTCGATGGCGTCGACCGCGGTGCGGATCGGCAGGTCGCCGATCGCATGGATGTGCACGCCGAAGCCTGCCAGGTGGAAGCGCCGCACGAACTCGAGGATCACGTCGCGCTCGTGCTGCAGCTGGCCGGCGGCGAGCAGGCACTGGTCGGGGTGGTAGCCGTTGGCCTCCAGGAACGCCTTGGCGGCGGCGGCCGACGCGTACTGCTCGTGGTGCGCGCGCACCTCGACGCACAGCGGCGCCGCGGTGTCGACGTAGCCGACCACCGACAGGTGACCACCGGCGCCCGCCTTGAAGATCGGCTGCAGGTAGGGCTGCAGCGCCGCCGAGTCCGGCAGCGTCGGCGGCACCGCGAAGGGGTTGCCCTCGAGCACGCCGTCGGCGAACAGCTTGACGACGTCGGCGCGCAGCAGCGGGTCGTTGGCGTACTTGGCGCGGATCGCGGTGGCGGTGGAGACCATCCGCTCCCAGTCCGGCTGGCCGGCGGCAGTGCGGATGCGGTCAGGGTCGTAGTACTGCGCGAGCGTCGCGCGCACGGTGAGCTTGTGGCGCTGCGCGAGCGTGTCGTAGAGCACCAGCGTCTCGGGCGGCACCACGGCGTCGAGGATGCCGGTGATGCCGACGCCGTTGAGGCGCGCCGTGACGCGCTCGGGGGCCTTCATGACCTCGGCGAAGTCGACCTCGAGGATCGACGGCGCGCCCATCGTCTGGCGCGACTCCTCGTTGACGGTGCCGTTCGGCTCGCCGCCCTCGTCGACGCCGACGAGCTTGCGGTACTCCTGCATCTCGCCGGCGAGCGTCAGCTTGCTGAAGCCAACCACCTGGCCGGCGGCGTTCTTGGCGCGCGCCAGTGCGAGGCTGTTGAACGCGCCGTGGTGGCCGTCGTTGCCGATCAGCTGGATCGGGTGCCGGCGCGAGGCGAGGTCGAGCGCGGCCCGCAGCGTCGGGTGGGCGGCGTCGGGTTCGTTGCCGTTGCTGAAATTCCACTGCCGCACGTTGACCCAGGCGCCCGCCGGCACCTTGTAGCGCTCGATGCAGCCGCGCACGAACTCGGTCATCGCCGCGAGCGACTTGGCGGAGCTCTTGAGGTCGCAGACGTCCAGATCGACGATGCCGACCGGATGGATGTGCGAGTCGTAGAGGCCGGGCACCAGCAGGCGCCCGCCGAGGCGGCGCACCTTGGTCTTGGCGCCGATCCAGTGCTTCGCCTCGTCCTGGCTGCCGACGAACACGATCTTGTCGCCGCGGACCGCGACCGCCTCGGCCACCGAGCGGCCGGCGTCGGCGGTGTAGACACGCGCATCGGTGATCACGAGGTCGGCGGTCGGGCGCGCGCCGGCCGCGAACGGCAGGCTGGACATCAGCAGCACGGCGAGCGATTGGCGCACTGTCGGCATGGACGGACTCCGCGGCGGGTGGGGGCCGGCGGCGCGTCGGTGGAGGGCGCCCCGGTGCGATCGACCGTATCGGGCCGGCACCGCGGCCGTCAAGCGCGGGCCGCGCCGTATAGGGGTTTCGCCTAGGCGGGCGCGGCCGGTGCCGCGCGGCTACTCGAGGTGCACCGTCGCCATGAGCCTCAGCGTGCGCGGCTCGAGCGGGTGGAAATGATAGTCGTCGACCGCCGCGGCTTCGCCCGGGAGGCGCGAGGCGTAGTAGTAGGTGATGTCGTTGTCGCGGCGGTCGAGCAGGTTGTAGACGCTCAGCGTCAGCCGAAGACGCGACGCGAAAGCGTAGCCGCCGTCGAGGTTCAGCAGCAGCGTCGAGCGCGAGCGCGCGCTGCCGTCCTCGGTGAGCGGCGCCGGCCCGAAGTAGCGCAGCCGCGTGCCGGCGAACCAGCCGCGGTCGCGGCCGAGGCGCAGCCCGGCCGCGACGACGCAGCCGAGCGCGTTCGGGACGTAGTCGCCTCCCGGCGCGGGGTCCGTGTAGCGCGCGCGGGTCCAGGCGAGGTCGACGTCCGCCTCGAGGCCCTCGCGCGGCGCGTAGTCCGCCGAGAGCTCGAGGCCGGTCCGCCGGCTGGCGCGGGTCGGCTCGGTCGTGCCGCCGTCGCCCGAGTACACGAGCTCGGAGTCGAGCGAGAGCGTCCAGAGCGACGCCGCGACCATGAGCCGCGGCACGGCGCCGCTGCGCACGCCCGCCTCGGCGCCGACGGCGCGGGCCAGCGGGCTGACCCGGGCCACCGGTGTCACGCCATCGCTCGGGTCGACGGTGATGGTCGTGCCGCGCGCGTCGTTGCTGTGGAAGCCCCGGCCGTAGTTCAGGAAGTACTCGGTGCTGGCCCAGGGGCCGAACGACAGCGTCAGCTTCGGGCTCGCGATCGCCGCGCTCGCGGTGCCGGAGTTCGCGGGCAGGCTGCTGGCGACGCGGAAGCGGTAGTCGTCGAAGCGCGCGCCGAGATCGGTGCGCAGCCACGGCGTCAGGCGCAGGCCCG
This sequence comes from Steroidobacteraceae bacterium, assembly GCA_035524595.1. Taxonomy (GTDB): domain Bacteria; phylum Pseudomonadota; class Gammaproteobacteria; order Steroidobacterales; family Steroidobacteraceae; genus CAIKZZ01. The sequence goes on from DATKOP010000035.1 coordinate 10,492, forward strand.
CGGTCGCGTAGGCGGAATAGCTCGCCTCGTCGACCGCATCCTCGCGGACGGTCGCGTAGCGCGCGCCGGCGGTGGTGCGGTAGAGCGCCACCGGCCGCAGCGCGTCGGAGCGGACCTCGAGGCCGCCGCGGATCGCGGCCGCGCGGTCCGCGAGCGTCAGCGCCGCCGCGTAGTCGACGCCGCCGCCGTAGATGCGCCGCTGCTCGAACTGCTCGAACTGGTCGCCGTGCACCGGGTCGGTCGCGTAGGTGAAGTTGGATAAGAGGTCGAGCGCCGAGTCGATCGCGTAGCCTTCGGCGCGCAGCTGGCCGCCGCCGAGCCGCCGCCACCAGGCGCCGGACAGGCTGTAGCGGTGCGTGTGGCCGCCGTCGGTCGGGTCGATGGTGCCGAAGCGGTCGACGAGCCCGGCACTCACCGCGCGCTCCGGGATCTGGTCGGAGCTGCGCCAGTGGCCGTCGTAGCCCATGAGCTCCGCGTCCCAGCCCTGCCCGGCGTCGCCGGTCGTGAACTTCGCGAGCCCGGCGAGCTTGCCGAAGCCCTCCGGCAGCTGCCACGGCCCGTCGTTGTGGTCGTACTCGCCGCCGAGCAGCAGCGTGCCGCCCGCGAGCGCGGGCGACGCGGCGAGCAGCGTGCGGACGAAGCCGTCGCCGCCGCCGGCGAGCACGAGCAGCGGGGCCTCGAGGCTCTGCCGGTAGCGCACGTCGGCTGCCCCGGCCGCCGAGAAGTCGCCTTCCTCGGCATAGTAGGTGCCCTTGCGGTACTCGATGCGCTCGACGAGCTCGGGGAGCAGGAAGTTGAGGTCGGTGTAGCCCTGACCGTGGGCGTTGGTCGGCAGGTTCACCGGCATGCCGTCCACCCGCGTCGCGAAGTCCGTGCCGTGATCGAGGTTGAAGCCGCGCAGGAAGTACTGGTTGGCCTTGCCGTCGCCGCTGTGCTGCGTCACGACGAGGCCCGGCACGACCTCGAGCAGCTCGCCGGTGCGCAGCGTGAGGCGCGTCTCTATGAGGTCGGCGAGCGCGACCCCCTGGCTCGCCGAGCCGACGCTCGCCACGCTCTCGAGGCGGCGCGCGGTGACGACCACCTCGTCGAGATCGGGCGGCGTCGCGGCGACCGCCATCGCCGCGGCGAGCGAAGCGGCGAGCCCGAGCGGCCAGCGGCAGCGGTGCATCGGCGGTGGACCTCGGCGCGACCCCGGCGGCCCGGTCGGGCCGCCGGTGTGAAAATCTATCGAAAATTCATACGTAGCGGAGGCGGTACTTGCCACAGGCACCGGCCTGCGGCGGCGCGGGCCGCGGTGCTGTGCTGTAATGGGCCGCCGCCCGCGGCCGCGCCAGCGCCGTGGCGCCCTCCGGTGCCCCGCTATGTCCGCACCCGCCCAGGGTGACCTGCTCGAGCCCGCCGAATCGGCCCCGCTCGCGGTCGCCGACCAGGTGATCTGGCTGCGCCGCTACGCCCCGACCGCTGTGCTGCGGCTCGAGATCGAGCGCATCGCGGCCGCGGCGCCGTTTCGCCAGCTGACGACGCCGGGGGGCGGGCGGATGTCGGTGGCGATGACCAACGCGGGTCCTTGGGGCTGGCACAGCGACGCGCGTGGCTACCGTTACCTCGAGCGCGACCCGCTCTCGGGCCGTCCGTGGCCGCCGCTGCCCGCCGCGTTCGCCGAGCTCGCCGCGCGCGCCGCGGCCGTGGCGGGCTTCCCCGGTTTCGCGCCCGACTGCTGCCTCGTGAACCGCTACCAGGTGGGCGCGCAGATGGGCACGCACCGCGACTACGACGAGCAGGACCTGTGCCAGCCGATCGTGTCGGTGTCGATCGGCCTGCCGGCCGTGTTCCTCTGGTACGGCGCGACCCGCAAGGGTCCGCCGCGGCGCGTACCGGTGAGCGACGGTGACGTGCTGGTGTGGGGCGGCGCGGCACGCGCCGGCTACCACGGCGTGCGGCGCCTCGCGGCCGGGGCGGACGGCGGCGCCGGCGCGTTGCGCTACAACCTCACGTTCCGCCGCGCCCGCTGAGCGCCTCCGCCCGCGGCGATGGCGCCGCCGAACGCGGTAGCATGCCGCCATGCAGACCGCCCACGCCCGGCTCCTCCGCCATCCGCTCGCACCGTGGTCGGGGCCGGCCGTGACGCTGAGCGCCGTGTGCACGCGAGCGGACGACGGCACCGGCGAGTGCCGCTTCGAGCTCTCCGGGCCGCTCGCGGCGCTCGTGGTCCCGGCACCGGCCGCGGCGGCGCGCGTCGACGGGCTGTGGCGCCACACCTGCTTCGAGCTGTTCGCCGGTCAACCGGGCGCCAGCGGCTACCGCGAGTTCAACTTCTCGCCATCCGGCGAGTGGGCGGCCTACGACTTCGGCGGCTACCGCGCACCCGCGCCGCCGCCGCGCCTGCCGGCGCCGGCGATCCGCATGACGCTCGCGACCGACGCGCTGTCGCTGACGGCGGTGCTCGGCGCCGGGTCCTGGCCCTCGCCGGACGCCGCCCTCGAGCTCGGCCTCGCCGCGGTGCTCGAGGCCGGCGACGGCACGCTCGGCTACTTCGCGCTCGGCCACCCGGCCGCGCGCCCGGACTTTCACGATCGCCGCGCGTTCGCGCTGACGCTCGCGCCGCGGGCGCGCTCGGCGTGAGCGCCGGCGCGAGCAACCGGCGCCGGCGCGGCGCGAACGGACGGAGCGCAGGCCGATGACGACTTACGGGGTGGAACGGCTGCTCGGGGACCCGGCGCTGCGGCAGCGCCTCGCGGGGCGGCGGCTTGCGCTGCTCGCGCATCCGGCCTCGGTGCTCGCCGACCTCAGCCACTCGCTCGATGCGCTCGCCGCCGCACCAGGGCTCGTCCTGAGCGCGGCCTTCGGCCCGCAGCACGGCCTGCGCGGCGACAAGCAGGACAACATGGTCGAGTCGGCGGACTACCGCGACCCGGTGCGCGGGATCCCGGTGTACAGCCTCTACGGCGAGGTGCGCCGGCCGACGCCCGCGATGCTCGACAGCTTCGACGTGCTGCTCGTCGACCTGCAGGACCTCGGCTGCCGCATCTACACCTTCCTGACCACGCTGCGCTACGTGCTCGAGGCCGCGGCGGCGCACGGCAAGGCGGTCTGGGTGCTCGACCGGCCGAACCCCGCCGGCCGGCCGGTCGAGGGCCTCGCGCTGCGGCCGGGCTGGGAGAGCTTCGTCGGCGCCGGGCGCGTGCCGATGCGCCACGGCCTGACGCTCGGCGAGGCCGGACGCTGGTTCGTGCGCGAGCTCGGCCTCGCGCTCGAGTACGAGGTCGTCGCGATGCACGGCTGGGCCCCCGAGGCCGCGCCGGGCTACGGCTGGCCGCTCGGCGAGCGCAGCTGGGTGAACCCGAGCCCGAACGCGGCCAGCCTCGCGATGGCGCGCTGCTACGCGGGCACCGTGATGCTCGAGGGCACGACGCTGTCGGAGGGCCGCGGCACGACGCGGCCGCTCGAGGTACTCGGCGCGCCGGACCTCGACGTCGCGGCGCTGCTCGGCGCGATGCGCCGCATCGCGCCCGACTGGCTCGCCGGCTGCCGGCTGCGGCCGTGCTGGTTCGAGCCGACCTTCCACAAGCACGCCGGCCGGCTGTGCGCGGGCTTCGAGATCCACGTCGACGACGGCGCCTACGTGCACGGCGCGTTCCGGCCGTGGCGGCTGGTCGCGGCGGCGCTCAAGGCGCTCAGGCAGCTGCGCCCCGACTACCCGCTGTGGCGCGACTTTGCCTACGAGTACGAGCGCGACCGGCTCGCGATCGACCTGATCAACGGCGGGCCGGCGCTGCGCGAGTGGGTCGACGATCCGGCGGCGCAGGCCCCGGACCTCGACGCGCTGGCGCGGCGCGACGAAGCGGACTGGCGCGCCGAGGTCGCGGGCCTCCTGCTCTATCGCTGAGGCGCGCCGCGCGGCGGCGGCGGGACCGCGACCGCCCGCGCGCGCGGCGGCGCTAGGCGGCGTCGCCGGCCAGCTGCACGGCGAGCGCGCGGCTGTTGCGGCAGCAGTCGTTCATCGCGACGCCGTGGTAGGCGTTGCCGATCAGCGCGAGCCCGGGATGCCGCGCGACCGCCGCGTCGACGGCCGCGACCCGCGCCAGGTGCCCCGGCCCGTAGTTCGGGATGCCGCGTTCCCAGCGCCGCAGGTAGACGACGTCCGGGGTCGCATCGACGCCCATGCAGGCGCGGATGCCCGCGCGCGTGCGCTCGACGAGCGCGCCGTCGTCGAGCCGCGCGAGCTCCGGGTTGCGCTGCCCGCCGAGCATCGCGCGCAGGATCTTGCCGCCCGGCGGCGCGCGGTCCGGGAAGATGCTGCTGTCCCACAGCACGCCGAGCAGCGGCGAGCGCGCGGCGGCCGTGGTCAGCAGGCCGAAGCCGTCGAGCGGTTCGGCGAGCCCGCGGTAGCCGAAGCCGACCACGGCGATCGGCGAGTACTCGATGCGCGCGAGCTCGGCGGCGAGCGCGGCGTCGAGCCCGGCGAGCTGGCGGGCCGCCGTGTAGGCGGGCGTCGCGACCACGACCCGGTCCACCTCGGTGACGGTCCCGCCGGCGCCGATCCGGTAGTGCGCGCCGGCGCGCCCGATCGTCTCGACGGCGGTGCCGAGGCGCCAGTCGGCGCGCACGCTGCGCGCGAGGTGGGTGATGAAGCTGCCGACGCCGCCGCGGAAGCTGGTCAGGACGCCGCCGGGGCCGGCCTGGCGCTTGCGCTTGGCGAGCATGCCGCGAAACAGCCCGCCGTGGTCGCGCTCGAGCGCCGCGATCAGCGGGAATGCCGCGCCGACCGACAGCCGCGCCGGCGTCGAGCCGTAGATGCCGGCGGTCATCGCCCCGAGGAACACGTCGGTGAACTCGCGGCCGAGGCGGCGGTAGCCGAACTCCTCGAGCGTCTCGTCGGCGCCGTCGCGGCGCGCGGGGACGAGGAGCTCGGCCGCGACCCGCAGCTTGCCGCCCAGCGTCAAGAGCCGCGTGCCGAGGAACGCGCGCGGCGATTCCGGCAGCGGCTGCAGCACGCCGGTGTAGACGAAGCGCTTGCGCGCCGCGGCGGAGCTCTCCATCAGCATCGCGTCGGCGCCGCTCTCGTGCACCAGCTCCAGGCTGTCGGGCTTGTTCGTCAGGAAGCCGTTGCAGCCCGCCTCGAAGCGGAAGCCCTCGACGACGTCAGTGTGCAGCGCGCCGCCGGGTTCGGGCGCGGCCTCGAAGACCGTCAGCGGCCAGTCCGGCCGCGCGCGCTGCAGCCAGAATGCGGTCGCAAGTCCGCTGATGCCCGCGCCGACGATGCCGATGCGCATGCGCTCTCCGTGCTGTCCGAGCGGCGATTATGGGCCGCGCCGGCCGCGGGCCCATCCGCGAAAGCCGCGCCGGACCGCGGAGATTCCGGGGGCCGGCGCGGCGCGCGGGCGGCTAGTTGTGGGTCGCGGCCGGGACCGGAAAGCCGCGGGCGCGCATCAGCGCCGCGATGCCCGGATCGCGACCGCGGAACGCGCGATAGGCCTCGGCCGGGTCGCGGGTGTTGCCGATCGAGAACACGTTCTCGCGCAGGCGCGCGGCGACCGCCGGGTCGTAGGCGCCCTTGGCCTCGGTGAAGGCCTCCCAGGCATCCTCGGCGAGCGTGTCGGACCACAGGTAGCTGTAGTAGCCGGCCGAATAGCCGTCGCCGGAGAAGATGTGGCCGAACTGCGCGGTCCGGTGCCGCATCACGATCTCGTGCGGCATGCCGAGCGCGGCGAGCGTCTCGCGCTCGAAGGCGCGCGGCTCGACCGGCGTCGCGCCGGCCAGGTGCAGCTTCATGTCGACGATCGCGCTCGACAGGTACTCGACGGTCTTGAAGCCCTGGTTGAAGGTCTGGGCGCGCTCGATCTTGGCGACCAGCTCCGGCGGCAGCGGCTTGCCGGTGCGGTAGTGCAGCGCGAAGCGGTTCAGCACCTCCGGCGTCGACACCCAGTGCTCGAGCAGCTGCGAGGGGAACTCGACGTAGTCGCGCGCCACGTTGGTGCCCGCGAGGGTCGGGTAGTGGACGTCGGACGACAGGCCGTGCAGCGCATGGCCGAACTCGTGGAACAGCGTGCGCGCATCCTCCCAGCTGATCAGGATCGGCTCGCCCGGCTGGCCCTTCACGAAGTTGGCGTTGTTCGAGACGATCGTGGTCACGGGCTTGTCGAACTTCTCCTGCGTGCGGTACTCGTTCATCCAGGCGCCGGACTGCTTGTCGGTGCGCGCGTACGGGTCGAAGTACCACAGGCCGACGTGCGCGCCCTGCGCGTTCTTGACCTCCCAGACGCGGATGTCCGGGTGCGCGACCGGCACGCTGCCGGCGGGCACCGGCGTGAAGTACAGCCCGAACAGCTGGCCGGCGACCCAGAACATGCCCTCGCGCAGCTTCTCGAGCTGCAGGTACGGCTTGACCTCGTTGGCGTCGAGGTCGTACTTGTCCTTGCGCACCTTCTCCGCGTAGTAGCGGTAGTCCCAGGGCTCGATCGTGATCTTCGCCACGCCCTGCGTGGCGCTCTCGCGGTCGGCGACCGCCTGCATGTCGGCGACCTCCTCGTGCACGCGGGCCACCGCGGCCGGCCAGACCGCCTCCATCAGCGCGACCGCCCGCTCCGGCGTCTTCGCCATCGAGTCCTCGAGCCGCCAGTGCGCGTGCGTCGGGTAGCCGAGCAGCTTGGCGCGCTCGGCGCGCAGCTTCAGGATCTCGGCGATGATGGCGTTGTTGTCGTGCGCGTCGCGGTTGTCGCCGCGGTCGACGAAGGTGCGCCACACCTTCTCGCGCAGGTCGCGGCGCGAGGAGTACTCGAGGAAGGGCTCGACGCTCGAGCGCGTGTTCAGCACCGCCCCCTTGGCCTTGATGCCGCGCGCCGCCGCGCTGGCCGCGAGCGCGGCGCGCGTCGACTCCGGCAGGCCGGCGAAGTCGGCCTCGGTGTCGAGCGCGAGCCAGTGCTCGTTCTCGTCGGCCAGCAGGTTCTGCGAGAACTTGGTGTACAGCGAGGCGAGCGACTTGTTGAGCTCCGCGAGGCGCGCCTTGGAGGCGGCGTCGAGCTGCGCGCCCTGGCGCACGAAGCCGGTGTAGACCACCCACGTCAGGCGCCGCTGCTCGGGCGTGAGGCCGCTCGAGTCGCGCGTCGCGTACACCGCGGCGATGCGCGCGAACAGCTTGCTGTTCTGCGTGATCTCGTCGGCGTGCGCGGCGAACTGCGGCGAGAGCTCGGTGTCGACCGCCTGCACCGCCTTGTCGTTCAGCGTCGAGGTGTAGATGCCGAAGATCCGCCCGACGCGGTTGAAGGTGCGGCCCGAGCGCTCGAGCGCGGCGATCGTGTTGTCGAAGGTCGGGGCGGCGGGATTGGCGGCGATGCGCCCGACCTCGGCGGTCTCCTCCGCCATCGCGGCCAGCAGCGCGGGCTTGAAGTCGGCGACCCGCACCTTGTCGAACGGCGGCACGCCGCCGTAGGGGCCGCTCCACGGGGCGAGCAGCGGGTTGGCGCCGGCCGCGGGCGTCGCGGCGAGCGTGGCGGGCGGGAGGATCGAGGTCACGGCGAGGGCCAGGCCGAGCAGCAGCCCGGGAAGGGGGTGGCGCATGGTAACGGTCCAGGTGGCACGGCGAGGCCGTGCATCATACCCGTTCGAGGGCGCCTGCCAGCAGCCAGCCCTTCAGCCAGCCGGCGGCGGTCGCGGCCGCGCCCGCCTCGCCGCGCGGGCCGGCCAGCGCCTCGCAGAGCGCGCCGAACGGCTCGCCGGCCAGCAGCCGATCGAGCGCCGCGGCCTCGTCCGGCGGCAGCGAGCGGAACTCGGCGTCGAGGGCCGGCCGCAGGATCAGCCACTCGACGCGCCCGGGTCGCGCCGCGACCGGATCCGCGAGCGGCTCCGGGGCCGCGTCCCCGGCGGCCTTCGCCGCGCGCCACACGGCCACCGCGTTGGTCTCGGTCGCGAGCCGGCCGAGCGCGGGCACGGCGCGAAAGCAAAGTCCCGGCCACGCCTCGGGGGCGACGGCGGCGAGCTCGGCCGGCGCGGTGGGGCGGCCCGGCGCCGCGTCGAAGGCGGCGGCGAGCCGCCACTCGAACGCCGCGAGCTCGGCGCGCATCTCGTCCTCGGCACCGCGCGCCCCCGCCGCGAGGTGCGCCGCGAGCTCGCGCCCGTAGTCGCGGATCGAGCGATGCACCGAGGGCGTCTCGGCGATGAACGCGCCGGCCAGGGCCGCGAAGGCGCTGCCACCGGCGCGCGCCGCGAGCGCCGGGTACTGCGCCGCGAGCGCCTCGGTCAGGCGCAGGCGATAGGCCTCGACGTAGACCGACCAGCGCTCGGCGGCCGGCGGCGCGACCGCGGCCGCGAGCGACTCCGGCAGCGGCCCGCCGCCGAGGATGTGGCGCTGCACGGCGCGCTCGAGCTCGGCGAGCGTCATCAGGCGGCCTCGCTGAGCGTGCGGCGCGCGACCGCGCGGGCCCGCCCGAGCTCGGCGACCAGCTCCTCGAGCGGCGGGATGTTGTCGTCGCGCTCGAGCAGCGTGCTGACGGCGCCGAAGCGGCGCAGCGCGTGTGCGTACAGGTCCCAGACCTCCTCGCGCACCGGCGCATCGTGCGTGTCGATGACCTGCGTGCCGAGGTCGAGGTGTCCGGCGAGGTGAAACTGCTGCACGGCCGCGACCGGCACGCCGTCGAGGAACTCGCGCGGGTCGAAGCCGTGGTTGCGGCTGCTGACGTAGACGTTGTTGACGTCGAGCAGCAGCCGGCAGCCGGTGCGCGCGACGAGTGCCGACAGGAACTCCCACTCGCTCATCGCCGAGCTCGAATAGCTGACGTAGCTCGAGACGTTCTCGAGCACCAGCGGCCGGCCGAGCAGCTCCTGGACGCGCCCGATGCGCGGCACGAGGTGCGCGAGCGCTTCCTCGGTGTACGGCAGCGGCAGCAGGTCGTGCAGGTTGCGACCGTCGGTGCCGGTCCAGCAGAGGTGGTCGGAGACCCACTCGGGCTGGCAGCGCGCGGCGAGTTCGCGCACGCGCCCGAGATAGTCGAGGTCGAGCGGCGCGGTGCTGCCGATCGAGAGCGACACGCCGTGCATCACGACCGGATAGCGCGCGCGCACCTCGTCCAGGAAATGGAGCGGCCGCCCGCCGCCGACCAGGTAGTTCTCGGTGATGACCTCGAACCAGTCGACGGCCGGCCGCGTCTCGAGGACCGCGCCGTAGTGCGGCGGCCTGAGGCCGAGGCCGAAGCCGAGCGGGCGGTGCATGCGGCGGGAGGGGCGGCGGCGCGGGCAGGGCGCGGCGGCAGTCCGCCGCGCCCGCGCGGGCTCACTTCTTCGAGAGCTTCGCCTTCGCCGCGTCGCAGTCAGCCTTGCTGAGCTGCAGGAAGCCCTGGCCCTTGCACTTGTTCTGGCCCTGGCAGGAATTGTGCGCCGTTGCGCAGGCCGACGTGCCCTTGCAGGAATTGACGCCCTCGCACTTGATCTTCGCGTCCTCCGCGTTCGCGACCGGGGCCGCGACCGTCGAGAACAGCAGGGCGGCGGCGGTGGCGATGGCGGCGCCGGTGACGTTGGTCTTCATGACTCGATACCTCTCAATGACTGACGGGATGATAGCGACTGGGACCGGCGTCGGCGGGCCCGTCGCGAACGACGGCCCCGGGCGACCCGCCGCGCCGGTCCCCTCGGAGCGGCGGGCCGCCATTCGATCGGGCTGCGGCTAGGCGCCCGGGCCGCGTGCCCCCCGGCCCGCGCCGCCGCGCCCGGCGAGCACGCCGTCCAGCGACCAGCGGCCGGGACCGTACACGACGAGCGTCAGCAGCATGAAGCCCCACAGCAGGTGCTGGCCCACGGCCGCCTCGAAGCCGTCCTGCAGCAGCACGTGGCGGTAGGAGATGAAGGCCATCAGGTTGACGGCGAAGAGCCCGAGCGCGCCGGCCCGCCCGGCGAGGCCGAGCAGCACGAGCGCGCCGAAGACGAGTTCGCCGGCGGCGCCAGCGTAGGCGGCGGCATGCGGCGGCAGGAGCGGCACGCGGTACTCGGTCTCGAACAGCGACAGCGTCTGCGGCCAGTCGCTGACCTTGAGCCAGCCGGACTTCAGGAACACCCAGGCGACGTAGAGACGCGTCCCGAGCGCGAACGGCGCCGTGAGCCAGCCCGCCGGCGCCGCGAGGCGCCGTTCGAGGGCGGTGAGCGTCTGCGGGTAGATCATGCGCGGTTCCTTCGCGGCGTCGACGGCGTGCGTCTTTGGCGCACGCCGGACTAGACCGGCCGACCCCGCGACTTCTTACACGCCCGGGATCGCACGCGCGACCGCGCGTCGCATGCTGCGCCGCCGCAGCCGGGGCCCGTGGCCGCCGGCGTGTAGGATTCGCCCAGGGCGGCCGCCGGCGCCGCCGGTAATAAGCCACCCCGAGGTCCGGTCTCCGTCCATGAGCGACTCCGTTCCCTCGCCGGGGCAGCAGGCGCGGTTTGAAGCGCTGTGCGGGCCGCTGCGTGCGGACCTGTACCGGTTCGCCTTCTGGCTGGCGCGCGACCGGGCGGTGGCCGAGGACGTCGTGCAGGACGCGCTGCTGCGGGCCTGGCGCTCGTTCGCGAGCCTCGGCGACGAGGCGGCGCTGCGGCCGTGGCTGCTGACGATCGCGCGGCGCGAGTTCGCGCGGCGCTTCGAGCGCAAGTCGCTCGAGACGGTGGACGTCGACGACCTCGCCGAGCTCGAGGACCCGGCGCTCGCGGCCGAGGACTCGCAGGAGGTTCTCGAGATGCGGGCCGCGATCTTCGCGCTCGACCGCGACTACCGCGAGCCGCTGGTGCTGCAGGTGCTGATGGGCTACTCGACCGAGGAAATCGCGACGCACATGGAGCTCACGCCGGGCGCGGTGCTGACGCGGCTGTTCCGCGCCCGCCAGAAGCTCAAGGTCGCGCTGCTCGGCGGGAGCGAGGAGCCGTGAACTGCCTCGACGCCCGCCGCGCACTCGGCGCCGATCCCGGACGGCGCACGCCCGAGCTCGAGGCGCATCTCGCCGGCTGCGCCGCGTGCGCGCGCCACGCCGACGAGCTGTTGCGCCTCGAGCGGACGCTGCGCCGCGCCCTCGAGGTGGCGGTGCCGGCCGCCGGCGCGCGGCCGGCGGCGGCGCCCTGGCGCGCCGCCCGGCCACGGACGCGCTGGCTGGCGCTCGCCGCCTCGCTGACCGGCGTCGCGGTGCTCGCCGCCGCGCTCTGGGCGCTGTACCCGCGCGAGGCGCTCGCGAGCGCGCTCGTCGGCCACATGCGGCACGAGCCGCAGGCATGGCAGACCGCCGCGCCCGTGCCGCCCGGCGCGCTCGCCTACGTGCTCAACCGCGCCGGCATCGCGCTCGCGCCCGACGCGCCGCTCGTCAGCTACGCGCAGAGCTGCTGGTTCCGCGGCTGGTTCGTCCCGCACCTCGTGGTGCAGACGCCGGACGGGCCGATGACGGTGATGGTGCTGACGCACGAGCACGTCAGCGCCCCGACGCTGGTGGACGAGGGCGGCTATCGGGTGCTGATCGTGCCGGCGGCGCGCGGCTCGCTCGCCGTGCTCACCCGGGGACCGGTCGGCGCCGAGCGCATCGAGGCGGTCGTCGCCCGGGTCGCGGCCGCGGTCAGCTTCACCGGCTGAGCCGCGCGCCGGCACGACGCCTCGCCCTGGTCGCGTACCTCGCCGTCGGTGGTGCGGAAGGCCCAGCGGTAGCGGTCGCGCTCGAGTTCGAGCACGAGCAGCCCGTGCTCGCGCGCGAAGGCGCGGTGGCGCGAGGACAGCGACAGGTCGACGAGGTGCCCGCCGCCCGTGCCGACGACGAATTCGCGGATGCCGCCCGCGCCCGGCCTGCCGTCGGCGTCCTGCGGCTCGAAGGCCTCGTAGAAGTGCTCGTGGCCGCTCAGCACGAGGTCCGCGCCCGCGGCGTCGAGCGCCGCCCACGCCGGCTTCATGCGCGCGCCGCCGCCGCGGTGCAGGCCGGTCGAGAACAGCGCGCGGTGCCAGAGCGCGACGATGCAGCGGCCGTCGCCGTCGACCGCCGCGAGCTCGCGCACGAGCCAGGCGTGCTGGCGCGCGAGCGGCCCGCCCGTGAGCTCGCTGTCGAGCCCGATCAGCCACCAGTCGCCGAGCGCGGCGCGAAAGTACGTCAGGTGGCCGTTGCGTTCGCCGAAATAGCCGAGGAAGTCGCGCGCGCTGCCGGCGACGTAGTCGTGGTTGCCCGGGACGGCGTAGGTCGTCGGCCGCAGCCGGCCCCAGGTCGGCTCGTAGCAGGCCGCGAGCGTCGCGCGGTCGGCGAGCGGGTAGGCGGCGTCGCCGAGCACCATCACCGGCGCGCCGTCCGGGATCATGCGTGCGGTGGCCGCGGCGGCGCTGGTCGCGGGATCGCGCCCGCCGCAGTCGGCGATGTCGCCGGCGGCGTAGACCGTGATGCCGGCCGCCGGCGCGGGCGGCGCCGCGAGGAGCAGCGCCGCGGCCAGCAGCGCCGCCGGCGGCCGCAACCTTGGCCGCGCGCGCCTCACGGCGCCGGCTCCGGCGGTGCTGCCTTCATCATCCGCGCGCGGCGCCAGCCGCCGAAGCGGTAGTAGGCGATCGCGAGGCCCGCCGCGACCAGCGACGCCAGCGGGAAGCTCCACCAGATCGCGTCCGCCCCGAAGCGCGGCAGCAGCAGCGTCGCGAACGGCAGCCGCACGGCCCAGAGCGCGACGAACAGCACCGCAACCGGCGCCATCACGGCGCCGGTGGAGCGCACCACGCCGAACAGCACCATCGAGATGCCGAAGAACACCCACGACGGTGCCGCGACCAGGTTGACGTGCCGCGCGATCTCGACCGCGTGGCCGGGCGGCAGGAACAGGCGCAGCGCCGGCGCGTCGACCGCGACCAGGAGCAGCACCACCGAGCCCGTGGTCAGCACCACGAACAGGAGCCCGGTGCGCGCGGTGCGCGCGACCCGGTCCCAGCGGCCGGCGCCGACGTTCTGCGCCGCCATCGACGAGACCGCGGCGCCGAGCGCGAACGCCGGCATCTGCACGTAGTTCCAAAGCTGCCAGGCGGCGCCGTAGGCGGCGGTGGTGTCCGAGCCGAAGCGGTTGACGAGGCTGATCATCGCGACCGCGTTGGCCGAGATCACCACCATCTGCAGGCCCATCGGCAGCCCCTTGCGCAGCAGCGTCGCGATGATCGCGCCGTCGAAGTGCAGCAGCGCGAGGTCGCTGCCGCGCAGGCACAGCGGGTTGCGAGTCCGGTACAGGTGCACCACCAGCGCGACGAAGCTCACCGCGTTCGCCACCAGCGTCGCGAGCGCCGAGCCCGCGATGCCGAGCCGCGGCAGCGGACCGGCGCCGAAGATGAACAGCGGGTTGAGCGCGATGTCGAGGCCGACCGACAGCAGCAGGAAGCGGAACGGAGTGCGCGAGTCGCCGGCGCCGCGCAGCACCGCCATCACGTAGGTGTAGAGGTACAGGAACGGCAGCGCCGCGAAGATGATCCTGAGGTAGGCGCGCGCATAGGGCACGGCGTCGGGGGGCGTGTGCATCGCGTCGAGCAGCGGGCCGGCGGCGAGCGCGCCGAGCGCCGCGAGCGCGACCGCGACCGTCGCGAAGAAGGCCGCGCTCGCGCCGACCACGGCGCGTGCGGCCGCGAGGCGCCCGGCGCCGACGTGCTGCGCGACCAGGATCGTCGCCGCCATCGCGACGCCGAAGGCGCCGCCGAGCAGCAGGAACAGCACGGTGTTCGCGTTCGAGGTCGCGGTCAGCGCCGCCTCGCCGAGGAACTTGCCGACCCAGACCGAGTTGACCGAGCCGTTCAGCGACTGCAGCACGTTGCCGAGCAGGATCGGCAGCGCGAAGGCGAACAGCGTCGGCGCGATCGGCCCCTCGGTCAGGGCGGCGGTCCGGGGCCTCATGCGGCGGAGTCGACGAGCAGCACCGACTTACCGACCGTCCGCCCGGACTTGAGTTCCAGGAGCGCCTCGCGCGCCGCGCCGAAGCCGTGCCGCGCGCCGACGTAGGGCGGCGGCAGCGCTAGCGCCGCGAGCGCCGCGTAGGCCTCGGGCACCCGCTCGACCGACTCCCACAGCCAGATCAGGTTGAAGGCGAGCAGGCCCTGGTTGCGCGAGATCATCTCGAGCGGATCGAGCCGCGGCCGCCTGAGCCACCGCCAGGCGAGTCGCGCCCAGCCGCGGCGCCGCCCCGACGGCATGAAGTCGGCGGCGCCGTACAGCACGTAGCGGCCCTCGGGCGCGAGCCGCGCGAAGGCCGGGCGGAACCACGCGCCGAGCACCGCATCGAAGACGACGTCGAAGCCGCGCGCGCCGTGCGCGGCGAGCGCGGCGTCGAGACCGGCCGCGTAGCCGCGCGGTTCCCTGAGCAGGACGCTCGCCGGCGCGAGCCCGTGGCGGGCGGCGAGGAACTCGCGCTTGGCCTTGCTGCCGACCACGGCCACCGGATGCGCACCGAGGCGGGCGAGCACCGCGAGCGCCTGCAGCCCGACGCCGCCGGCCGCCGACTGCACCAGCACGACGCTGCCGGCGCGCACCGCGCCGAGCCGGACGAGGCCGTACCACGCGGTCAGCGCCTGCACCGGGAAGGCGGCACCGGCCTCGTAGGACCAGCCCGGCGGCAGCGGCGCGAGGTAGCGCGTGTCGACGTTGAGCGCGGTCGCGTAGCCGCCGAAGCGCGTCAGCACCAGCACGCGGTCGCCGAGCGCCGGTGCCGGCCGGCCCGGGAGCGGCGGCCCGAGCGCCTCGACGGTGCCGGCGGCCTCGAGCCCCGGCACGAAGCTGCCGCGCGGCGTCGCCGAATAGAGGCCGAGGCAGGCGAAGGCGTCGGCGAAGTTGAGGCCGACCGCGCGCACCGCCACGCGCGCCTCGCCGGGGCCTGGCGGCTCGAGCCGTTCCTCGACCAGGCGCAGGCGGTCGAGCGATCCGGCACGATCGATGCGCCATGCGGCGCGGTGGCTTGGCATGGGATCATAGTACCCGCATGACCGATCCGAATGCGCAACCCCCTGCGGCGCCGGCCGAGGCGCCGGCAGCGGACTGGCGGCGCTGGCTCGGGCCGGCGCTGTCGGTCGCGCTGTTCGTCGTCGTCGCGGCGGTGCTGCATCACGTGCTCGGCAGCTACCGGCTGCACGAGGTGCTCACCGAGCTGCGCGCGATCCCCGGCCGCGCGGTCGCGGGCGCGACGCTCCTGACCGCCGGCAGCTACTTCATGCTGACGCTGTACGACTGGCTCGGCGTCCGCTACATCGACAAGCCCGTGCCGTACCCGCGCACCGCGCTGACCTCGTTCATCGCCTACGCCTTCGGCCACAACCTGAGCCTCGCGGCGTTCACCGGCGCCGCGGTCCGCTACCGGCTGTACTCGGCGGCGGGGCTGACCGCCGTCGACGTCGCGACGATCGTCTCGCTGTGCGCGCTGACGACCGCGATCGGCGTCAGCACGCTCGCCGGCGCCGCGCTGCTCGCCGCCGCGCCCGGCACCTCGGCCCTGCACCTCGGCCACCTCTGGTCGCGCCTCGTCGGCGCAGGGCTGGTCGGCTGGGTGCTCGCCTACGTGGTCTGGAGCAGCCGCGCGCGGGAGCCCGTGCTGCTCGGCGGCTGGGCGCTGAAACCGCCCGGGGCGGGGATCGCGCTCGCGCAGGTCGCGGTCGCGGCCGTCGACCTGTCCCTGTCCGCCGGCGTGCTCTACCTGCTGCTGCCGGCGTCGGCCCACACCGAGTTCGTGACCTTCGCCGGCATCTACGCGGTGGCGGTGGTCGGCGGCATCGCCAGCCAGGTGCCGGGCGGGCTCGGCGTGTTCGAGGCGATCCTGCTGCTCGCGCTGCCGCAGGTGCCGGCGCCGCAGCTGCTCGGCGCGCTGCTCGCCTACCGCGGCGTCTACTACCTCGGGCCGCTGATGCTGGCCGCGGTCGCGCTCGGCATCCAGGAGCTCGCCCGCCAGCGGCCGCGCTTCGCGCGCGCCGGCGGCGTCGCCGACACGCTGCTCGCGCCGGTCGCGCCGCAGCTCATCGGGGTGCTGGTGTTCGTCGCCGGCGCGATCCTGCTGGTGTCCGGCGCGACGCCCGCGCTCGACGCCCGGCTCGGCCGGCTGACCGAGCTCGTGCCGCTGCCGCTGCTCGAGGCGTCGCACCTCGCCGGCAGCATCGTCGGCGTCGGCCTCTTGATCCTGGCGCGGGCGCTGTTCCGCCGCGTGGCCGCCGCCTACCACCTGACCTTCTGGCTGCTGGTGGCGGGCATCGTCGCCTCGCTCGGCAAGGGCCTCGACTTCGAGGAGGCGTCCTACCTCGGCCTCGTGCTGCTCGTGATGTGGCTCGCGCGGCGCGCCTTCCACCGCCCGTCGACGATCATGAGCCAGCGCTTCACGCCGGTGTGGCTCGCCAGCGTCGCGATCATCGTCGCGCTCAGCCTCTGGATCGGCTGGCTGTCGTCGCGCCACGTGCCCTACTCGGGCGACCTGTGGTGGACGTTCGCGCTGCACGGCCACGCACCGCGCGTGCTGCGCGCCTCGCTCGCGGTGCTGGTCGTGCTGGCGGCCTTCCTCGCGGCGCAGCTGCTGCGGCCCGCGCCGCCGGAGCCGCACGATCCGGCGACGCTCGACCTCGAGCGCGCGCGCCGGGCGATCGCCTGCGCCGACCAGAGTCTCGCCAACGCCGCGCTCGCCGGCGACAAGCGGCTGCTGTTCCACCCGGCCGGCGACGCCTTCGTGATGTACCAGGTGAGCGGCGGCAGCTGGGTCGCGCTCGGCGACCCGGTCGGGCCGGCGGCGCGCGACGAGGAGCTGGTCTGGGCGTTTCGCGAGCTCGTCGACCGGCGCGGTGCGCGCACCGTGTTCTACCAGGTCAGCAGCCGCTCGCTGCCGCTGTACCTCGACCTCGGCCTGTCGCTGCTGAAGCTCGGCGAGGAGGCGCGCGTGCCGCTCGCGGACTTCAACCTCGAGGGCAGCGCCCGCGCCGACCTCAGGCAGTCGCGCCGCCGCGCCGAGCGCGACGGCGCCAGCTTCGAGGTCGTGGCGCCGGAGGGCGTGCCGCCGCTCCTGCCGCGGCTCAGGCAGATCTCGGACGGCTGGCTCGAGGACAAGGCCACCGCCGAGAAGGGCTTCTCGCTGGGCGCCTTCGGCGAGCGCTACGTGGCCGAGTTTCCGGTCGCGATCGTGCGCGCCGAGGGCGACGTGGTCGCGTTCGCGAACCTGTGGCCGACCGCGACCCGCGAGGAGCTGTCGGTCGACCTGATGCGCTTCGGGCCGGACGCGCCGCGCGGCACGATGGACTACCTGTTCATCAAGCTGATGCTGTGGGGCCGGGCCGAGGGCTACCGCTGGTTCAACCTCGGCATGGCGCCGCTGTCGGGCCTCGAGAACCGCGCGCTCGCGCCGCTCTGGCACCGGATGGGCAGCTTCCTGTTCCGGCACGGCGAGTCGTTCTACAACTTCGAGGGGCTCAGGCGCTACAAGGACAAGTTCGATCCGGTGTGGGAGCCGCGCTACCTGGCCTCGCCCGGCGGCGTGCACCTGCCGCGCGTGCTGCTCGACGTCTCGACCCTGATCTCCGGCGGCCTCAAGGAGCTGATCACCAAATGACCCCGCATCGCACCCGCCGGCTCGCGCTGGCTGCCGCCCTGCTGCTGCCCGCGATCGCCGCCGGCGCCGGCGCCGCGAAGCCGGGCGCCGCGGCGCCGGCCGCGCCCCGCGCCGCGCCCGCGCCCGGCACCGGCGGCGATGCGCCGGCGCCGGTGATCGCCGGCGAGCTGAAGCTGCGCTACGGGCCCTTCGGCGAGGTCACCGTCTACCGCCCCGCGGGTCGCGTCGCGAGCGTGGCGCTGTTCGTCTCCGGCGACGGCGGCTGGAACCTGGGCGTCGTCGAGATGGCGCGCCACCTGCTCGACCAGGGCGCGGCCGTGGTCGGCATCGACATCCGCCACTACCTCAAGTCGGTGAACGAGCCCGGCTCCGGCTGCAAGAGCTTCGCGGCGGACTTCGAGGGCCTCGCGCACGACGTCGAGCAGCGCCTGCGGCTCGAGGACTACCTGCCGCCGGTACTGGTCGGCTACTCCTCCGGCGCGACGCTCGTGTACGCGACCGTGGTCGAGGCGCCGAAGGGCACCTTCGCCGGCGCGCTCAGCCTCGGCTTCTGCCCGGACCTCGACGTGACCCAGAAGATCTGCAAGGGCAGCGGACTCGCCTACGAGTGGCAGTACGCCAAGGGCCCGCCGCCGCCGCCCGTGAAGGGCGTGCTGTTCGGCGCCTCGACGATCAACGTGACGCCATGGATCGCCTTCCAGGGCGAGGTGGACCAGGTCTGCAGCCCGGCGGGCACGCGCGCCTTCGTCGCCGGCACCTCGAGCGCCGAGCTCGTCTGGCTGCCGAAGGTGGGCCACGGCTACTCGGTGGAGAAGAACTGGCTGCCGCAGTTCCGGGTCGCCTACCAGAAGCTCGCGGCGCACGCCGCGCCGCCCAGGGTCACGCTGCCGGAGGTCGCCGACCTGCCGCTCGTCGAGGTGCCGGCCGCGGCCAGCGCGGCGGGGGGCAGCGAGCAGCTGTTCGCGGTGCTGCTGACCGGCGACGGCGGCTGGGCGGGCATCGACCAGGACGTGTCGGCCGCGCTCGCCGCGCGCGGCATTCCGGTGGTCGGCTGGAACTCGCTGAAGTACTACTGGCCCGGGCGCACGCCGGAGGCCGCGGCACGCGACCTCGAGCGGATCCTGCGGCGCTACGCGACGGCCTGGCACCGGCCGCAGGTACTGCTGGTCGGCTACTCGTTCGGCGCCGACGTGCTGCCGTTCCTGTACACGCGACTGCCGGCCGACCTGCGCGCGCTGGTGCGCACCGTGAGCCTGCTCGGCCTGAGCGACACCGCGAGCTTCGAGTTCCACGTCGCCGACTGGATCCCGGGCAGCGACCGCGGCGATCGCGCGACCGTGCCCGAGATCGCGCGCATGGGCGCGGCGCAGCTCCTGTGCCTGTACGGCGCCGACGAGGCCGACAACCCCTGCCGCGGGCTCGCCGGCCCTGGCCGCAAGGCGGTCGCGCTCGCCGGCGGCCATCACTTCGGCGGCGACTACGAGGCGCTGGTGCGGCAGATCCTCGACTACGCGCGCCGCTGAGCGCCGCCTCAGGCGTCGGGCAGCGTGAACCAGCAGTTGAAGGCGATCGTGATGCGCTCGCCCTCGCCCTCGAAGGGCTTGACGTCGTGCAGCAGGTACGAGGGGAAGATCACCAGCTGCCCGGCGGCGAGCTTGGCGCTGCGGATCTGGAACCCGTAGGGCGGCGGGATGCGCGCCACGGCCGCGTCCATGTACATCGAGCTCACCATCATCGGGTTGACGAAGGTCAGCGCCCCGCTCTCGGGACTGCCCGGGTCGCTCCTGCCGGGGTCGACGCAGTAGACGCCGCTCCACGAGGCGTTCGGGTGGTTGTGCAGTCCGAAGAAGCCGCCGCGGCGCGTCACGTGCACCCACGCATCGTTGTAGATCTGCAGCCGCTCGACGGTCTTCTGGTCGTAGTTGCTCAGCTGGCCGACGACGTGCAGCAGCTGCTCCCAGCAGTGGCGCTTCAGTTCCTGGATCGCCGGGTCCGGATCGCGGAACAGGTTGAAGTGGCTCTCGTAGAGCGCCGCGTTGCGCGTCGTCAGCGGCCGCGGGTTCGCGCCGCCGCTGCCGCGCGCCTCCTGCGCGAGCGCGAAGGCCCTGAGCGCCGCGTTGAGGCGCGCCGGGTCCGGGTGGTGGCTGTACGCGAACGGCACGGCGAACAGCGGCAGGATTTCCGGTGGCGGCATGACGGGCCTCGGGCGGCAGCGACGACGGCGTCCGGCAGCGATTCTAGCGGGATGCGGGGCACGCGGGCCGCGGCGGTATACTTAAGAGCATGAGCAGCCCCCCCAACGCGCGCGCCGGCCAGCCGACGCCGGCGGAGCAGCGCGTGCTGGCCCTCATGGCGGCCTGCGACCGCGCGCTCGCGGAGCGCCGCGACGGCGACGCGGCGCGGGCACTCAAGGAGGCCGAGGCGATCCTGCCGGAGCATCCGCTCGTGCTGCACGAGCGGGCGCGGCGCGCGCTCGGCGCGGGCGATCCGGCCGCGGCGCGGGCGCTGCTCGAGCGCGTGGTCGCGATCGCGCCGCGCCACCCGCCCTTCTGGCTGAGCCTCGCGGACGTGCTGCGGGTGCTCGCGCTCGCCGACGAGGAGCTCGCCGCGCTCGAGCAGGTGCTGTGCATCGAGCCCGCCCACCCGCTCGCGCTGCTGCGCAAGGCGGCGCTCTTCGACCGCACCGGCAAGCGCCGCAGCGCGGCGCTGACCTACGGCAACGCGCTCGCGACCATCAACCCGCAGCTGAAGCTCCCGCCGGCGATCGAGGCGCTGGTGGTCGAGGCGCGGCGCCGCGTGGCCGAGGGCGCGGCCGAGCTCGACGGCGTCATCGGCGCGCGCATCGGCGCGCTGCGCGCCGGCCACGACGCGCGCGAGCGGCGCCGCTTCGAGCGCTGCCTCGACCGGCTGCTCGGGCGCGCGCAGATCCACTCGCCGGAGCCGACGTTCCTGCTGTTTCCGTACCTCAGGAACTTCGAGTTCTACGAGCGCAGCGACTTCCCGTGGCTGGAGGCGCTCGAGGCGGCCACCGAGGCGATCCGCGACGAGTGCCTCGGCGCCCTCGGCGAGGACGCCGACGGGGTCCGCCCCTACGTCGCCTACCGCGACGGCCTGCCGCTCAGGCAGTGGCAGGAGCTCAACAACTCGCGCCGCTGGGGCGCGTACTTCCTC
The DNA here is from genome assembly GCA_035524595.1 of Steroidobacteraceae bacterium. Lineage (GTDB taxonomy): Bacteria > Pseudomonadota > Gammaproteobacteria > Steroidobacterales > Steroidobacteraceae > CAIKZZ01. The sequence goes on from DATKOP010000035.1 coordinate 31,174, forward strand.
TGGGACCAGAGCGAACGCGTCGAGGACCACATCGCCCGCTGCCCGCGCACCGCGGCGGCGCTCGGCGTCGCGCCGCGCGTGGACATCCCGGGCCGCGGGCCGACCGCGTTCTTCTCGATCCTCGATGCGCGCACCCGGATCCCGGCGCACCACGGCGTCACCAACACGCGGCTCACGGTGCACCTGCCGCTCGTGATACCGCCGGGCTGCGGCTTTCGCGTCGGCAGCGAGACCCGCGAATGGCGCGTCGGCGAGGCCTGGGTTTTCGACGACACGATCGAGCACGAGGCGTGGAACGACTCCGACGTGCCGCGCGCGATCCTGATCTTCGACGTCTGGCATCCGGAGCTGACCGCGCTCGAGCGCGACCTGGTGCGCGAGATGATGGTGGCGGTCGCCGACTACTACGGCGTCGAGGGCATGCCCTCGATGGAGCTGTAGGCGCGATGCGCGTCGCGCTTGCCGTGGCGGCACTGCTCGCGGTCGGCGCCGCGGCCGCGGCCGAGCGACTCGCGCCGCTGCTGGCCTGCCGCGCGCTCACGGACGACGCGGCGCGGCTCGCGTGTTTCGACCGTGAGAGCGCGGCGCTCGGCCCCGCGGCCGCCAAGCCCGCGCTCACGCCGCAGCAGAAGTTCGGCCTCGACACGACGGCCGTGGCCGCCAGGGAGGCCGACGCCGGCCAGCCGCGCGCCGACGTCGACACCGTCGAGGCCAAGCTCGTCGAGCTGCACGCCGGTGCCGACGGCCGCTACGTCTTCGCCCTCGACAACGGCCAGCTCTGGCGCCAGCTCCAGGCCGGCTCGGACCTGCTGCTCAAGGCCGGCGACGCGGTCAGGATCTCGCGCGGCGCGCTCGGCTCCTTCATGCTGTTCACGCCGACGAAGCGCAGCTGCAAGGTGACGCGCGTCCGCTGAGCCGGGCGCGTCCTTCAGTCGACCGCGATGCCCGCCTCCGCGAGCCGCTGCCGAACCGGCGCGAGTCCCTCGGCGTAGTGGCGCCACTGCTCGAGCGAGGAGTCGTACAGCGGCTGGCGGGCCTGGAAGGCGCTCGCGGTCGTGATCGGCGCGGGGTTCGCGTGGAACTCGAGGCAGGCCGCCTCGAAGGGCAGGCCGCAGTAGTCGAGCAGCATCCGCGTGGTCGCCTCCTGCGAGGTGACGACGTCCTCGTAGGCGAGGTCGAGGATGCGACCGGGCAGGATGCGGTGCCAGTGCGCCATCAGCCGGCGGTAGCCGATGTAGAACTCGGCGAGCTCCGCGAGATCGAACGAGTACGGGAAGCCGTGCCGGAACCAGGTCTTGTAGTTCGCGTAGCAGGCGGCGAGCGGATGGCGGGTCAGGTGCACGATCCGCGCCTGCGGGAACGCGCGCAGGATCGGCGCGATGTAGAAGAAGTTGGTGACGTGCTTGTCGGTGAAGCGCGGCCGGTCGCCGCGCCAAGCCCTGACGCGCGCCAGGTACTCGGCCGCGAGCGTCGCGCCGTCGAGGCCGGCGACCAGCTGCGGGTATTCGGCGAAGTCGAGGTCGACCGGCGGCCGGGTGCGGGCGATCGCGCCGCCGATGGCCTCGTAGAACACCAAGAGCTCGCCCGCCGAGTGCACCTGCGAGTGGCTGCCGAGGATCGTGTCCACCAGCGTCGTGCCGGTGCGCGGCAGGCCGACGATGAAGATCGGGCTCTCGCCGGTCGTGTCCGGTGCCTGCGGCTCGGGGCCCGGGAAGGCCGCGATCATGCCGTCGGTCATGACCCGGTCGAGCGTCGCGTCGTAGCGGACCCGCGTGCGCTCGAGGCCGTTCGCGGCCCTGAGGTGGCGCCAGCTCTCGGCGTATTCGCCGGCGTCCTCGTAGGCCTTGGCGAGCGCGAAGTGCAGCGGCACCGCGTGCTCGGGATCCGAGGGGTTGCGCGCGAGCGCCGCCGCGAGCGCGTCCACCGAGCTGTGCTCCGCGCTCTGGCGCCTGAGCTCGCCGCGCGCCTTGAGCGCCTCGGCGTCGGCCGGGTCGATCGCGAGCACGCGGTCGAGGTCGGCGAGGGCTTCCGCAAACGCGCCGACGGAGCGGTGCATCGCGGCGCGGCGCGTCAAGAGCGCTGCGTCCTGCGGCGCGGCGGCGATCGCGCGGTCGTAGAGCCTGAGCGCGCGCGCGTGCTCGTTCGCGTGCACGAGGAAGGCCGCGACGGCGTTGAGTGCCGCTGGCTCATCGCCCGCGACCGTCGCGGCCGTCTCGGCGGCGGCGATCGCCTCGCCGCGGCGGCCGAGCGTGAACAGGCATTCGGCGCGCTGGATGAGGCAGGCGAGGTCCTTGGGCTGCGCCGCGAGGCCGCCGTCGATGAGCGCGAGCGCCGCTTCGCGCTGGTCCGACAGAAGCGCGACAAAGCTGCCGAGCAGCCAGCCCGCGGGGTCCGCAGGATAGGCGCCGCGACAGGCCTCCGCCTCGGCGGCCGCCCCGCGCCAGTCGCGCACGTCCATGCGCGCCACGATGGCGCGCTTGAATTCGGTCACGCTCGGCGTCGTCATCGCGGGTCGTTCCAGGCTGAAGCGAGGCCGGCATGGTGCGGGCTCGGGCGAGGATCGTCCAGTCAGGCCCCCGGAACTGTTGTTGCTTTACAACAACAGCGGTGATCCGGGGCCCCCGAAAGGCGCTCGAGGATGCGACGCGCTCTTAATCGTCTGCGTCGCGCAGCCCCTCAAGACGCGTTTAGGGGCCGAGCGGCGGAGCCCGCAAAGAAATGTAATTTACTGTTTCAGCGTGCGTTTCAGGTGATCCGCCGGCCGCGCGTGCGATCGCGTCGCGGGCAGCTCGCGGCGCAGGTGAAACGCACTTGCGTCCGGGCGAACTTGTTGTGACGTTCCGACACCGTGCTATATTGCGCGCATCGGCGAAATACCTAGAGACGCTCACAACGTCCGTCAGAGGGAGTTACCGCCTGCAGAGGCTCGTCGGGACCGTGGTCCCGGGGAGTGCTCTCGCAGGCATT
>DATKOP010000036.1:0-3692 GCA_035524595.1 Steroidobacteraceae bacterium
TCCTACTACGGGCTGCACACCGGCATCCACAGCACCCGCCTCTACCCGACCTCGCGGCTGGTGTCGACGATCACCGGCATGCCGGTGCCGCGCAACAAGGCGATCGTCGGCGAGAACGCCTTCGCGCACGAGTCCGGCATCCACCAGCACGGCATGCTCAAGCACCACTCGACCTACGAGATCATGCGCCCGCAGGACGTCGGCCTGTCGCGCACCCACCTCGTGCTCGGCAAGCACAGCGGCCGGCACGCGTTCCGCGACCGGGTCCGCGAGCTCGGCTACGAGCTCGGCGAGGACGAGCTCAACCGCGCCTTCGACGAGTTCAAGGCGCTGGCGGACAAGAAGAAGGAGCTGTTCGACGGCGACATCGAGGCGCTGGTGCTGCGCGCCGACGGCAACGGCGTCGGCCCCTGGCACATCGAGGCGCTGTGGACCTCGGCGACCTCCGGCGCCGCGGCCTCGGCGGTGGTGCGCCTGTCGCACGCCGACGGCCGGGTCGTCGAGCAGGGCGCGACCGGCGACGGGCCGATCGACGCCGCCTTCAAGGCGATCGAGACCGCGACCGGCACCGCGGTCAAGCTGCACAGCTTCGAGGTGCGCAGCGTCACCGAGGGCGAGGACGCGCAGGGCGAGGCGATCGTCAACGTGGTGCACAACGAGCGCAGCTACCGCGGCGCGAGCATCAGCACCAACATCATCGAGTCGAGCGCGCGCGCCTTCCTCGAGGTCATCAACCGCATCCAGTCGAGCCGCCCGGGCGCGCGGCCGGCGCACGCGCAGCTGTCGGCGGACGCGCACTCCGTCCAGGCGAGCGTATGACGGCGACGACGCTGTTCGAGAAGATCTGGCGCGCCCACGAGGTGATCGCCGAGACGAGCGACGCGCCGGCGGTGCTGTACGTCGACCTGCACCTGACCCACGAGGTCACGACCCCGCAGGCCTTCGAGGTGCTGCGCCGCCGCGGCCTGAAGGTGCGCCGCCCCGACCGCACCGTCGGCACGATGGACCACTCGACGCCGACGCTCGCCGACGAGCTCTACGGCCGCGTGCCGATCCGGCTCGAGAGCGCCGCGCGCCAGGTGCGCGAGTTCGAGCGCAACTGCGCCGAGTTCGGCGTCGAGCTGCTCGGCATCGACCACCCGGACCGCGGCATCGTCCACATCATCGGCCCGGAGCTCGGCCTGACGCAGCCCGGCATGACCATCGTCTGCGGCGACAGCCACACGAGCACGCACGGCGCCTTCGGCGCGCTCGCCTTCGGCATCGGCACCACCGAGGTCGGCCACGTGCTCGCGACCCAGTGCCTGCTGCAGCGCAAGCCCAGCACGCTCGCGGTCAACGTCGAGGGCGCGCTCGGCCGCGGCGTGACCGCCAAGGACCTCGTGCTCGCGATCATCCAGAGCCTCGGCGTCGCCGGCGGCACGGGCTCCGTGATCGAGTACCGCGGCGCGACGATCCGCGCGCTGTCGATGGACGAGCGCATGACGGTCTGCAACATGTCGATCGAGGCCGGCGCGCGCGCCGGCCTCGTGGCCCCCGACGACACCACCTTCGCCTACCTCGCGGGCCGACCGCGCGCGCCGGCCGGCGCCGCCTGGGACGCGGCGGTCGCCGGCTGGCGGCAGCTCGCGAGCGACCCGGGCGCGCGCTTCGACCGCGAGGTCGCGCTCGACGCCGCGCGGCTCGCGCCGATGATCACCTACGGCACCAACCCCGGCATGTCGGTCGCGATCGACGGCGCGATCCCGCTGCGCCCGGGGGATGCGATCCACGGCAAGGCGCTCGAGTACATGGGGCTCGCGCCCGGCCAGCGCATGCTCGGACAGCCGATCGAGACCGTGTTCATCGGCAGCTGCACCAACGCGCGCCTCTCGGACCTGCGCGCGGCCGCGGCGGTGCTCAGGGGCCGGCACGCGGCCCGCGGCGTGCGCCTCCTCGTCGTGCCCGGCTCGCAGCGGATCAAGCGCGAGGCCGAGCGCGAGGGCCTCGACCGCGTGTTCACCGCGGCCGGCGCCGAGTGGCGCGAGTCGGGCTGCTCCATGTGCCTCGGCATGAACGGCGACCTGGTGGCGCGCGGCGCCTACTGCGTCAGCACCAGCAACCGCAACTTCGAGGGCCGCCAGGGCGTCGGCGCCCGCACTCTGCTCGCGAGCCCGGTCACGGCGGCCGCCGCCGCGATCCAGGGCCGGATCGCCGACCCGCGCGAGTTCCTGGGCTGAGACGAGGAAGCGACCGCATGGATCCGATCCGCATCATCCGCTCGCGCACCGTCGTCATGGCGCGCACCAACATCGACACCGATCAGATCATGCCGGCGCGCTTCCTGACGACCACGACCCGCGAAGGGCTCGGCCGGCACCTGTTCGCCGACTGGCGCTACGACCAGGACGGCCGGCCGGTGGCCGACTTCGTGCTCAACCGGCCGGAGGCCGCCGGCTGCGAGGTGCTGGTCGCGGGCCGCAACGTCGGCTGCGGCTCCTCGCGCGAGCACGCGCCCTGGGGCCTCTATGACTACGGCTTTCGCGCCGTGGTCAGCACCGAGATCGCCGACATCTTCAAGAGCAACAGCCTGAAGAACGGCCTGCTGCCGGTGGTCGTCGACGAGGCGACGCACGGCTGGCTCATCGACCACCCCTTCGCCGAGGTGACGATCGACCTCGAGCGCCAGACGCTCACGCTCGCGGACGGGCGCGAGGTGCGCTTCCCGGTCGAGGCCTTCGCGCGCCACTGCCTGCTGAACGGCGTCGACGAGACCGGCTACCTGCTGTCGCAGGCGGCGGCGATCCGCGCCTACGAGGCGAGGACCGGCAAGTGAGCCCGCTGATCGCGGTGCTGCCCGGCGACGGCATCGGCCCGGAGGTGGTGGCCGAGGCGCGCCTCTGCCTCGAGGCGATCGGCCGCAAGTTCGGCCATGCGTTTCGCTTCGAGGAGGCGCCGGTGGGCGCGGTCGCGATGGACGCGACCGGCCTGCCGCTGCCGCCGGCGACGCTGGCGCTCGCCAAGACCGCGGACGCGGTGCTGTTCGGCGCGATCGGCGCGCCGCGCTACTCGGACCCGGCGCTCAAGGTGCGCCCGGAGCTCGCGATCCTGCAGCTGAGGCAGGAGCTCGGCCTGTACGCGAACCTCAGGCCCGCGATCTGCTACGCCGCGGTGCTCGACGCCTCGCCGCTTCGGCCCGAGCTGCTCGCCGGGGTCGACATCCTGGTGATCCGCGAGCTCACCGGCGGCATCTACTTCGGAGAGAAGACCCGCACCGAGACCTCGGCCAGCGACCTGTGCGTCTACACGGTGGCCGAGGTCGAGCGCATCGTGCGCCTCGGCGCGCGCCTCGCGCGCGCCCGCCGCCGGCGGCTGACCTCGGTCGACAAGGCCAACGTGCTCGAGACCTCGCGCCTGTGGCGCGCGACCACCACGCGCGTCATGGCGGCGGAGTTCCCGGACGTCGCGCTCGAGCACATGTACATCGACGCCGCGACCATGCACCTGCTGCGCCGGCCGAGCGACTTCGACGTCGTGGTCACCGACAACATGTTCGGCGACATCCTCACCGACGAGGCCTCGATGCTGCCGGGCTCGCTCGGCCTCTGCCCTTCCGCCTCGCTCGGCGCGAGCACCCGCGGGCTCTACGAGCCGATCCACGGCTCGGCGCCCGACATCGCCGGCCGGGGCGTCGCCAACCCGTACGCGACCAT
>DATKOP010000037.1:0-9556 GCA_035524595.1 Steroidobacteraceae bacterium
GACCGTCGCGAGGGAGGTGCCGTAGTAGTTGTCGAAAACGCTCGCGTACTCGAGGAACGCGCCCGCGGCGATCATCGCGCGGAACTCATCCGGGCTCACGAAGTGGTAGTCGCGCCCCTCGACTTCGTTCGGCCGGCGCGCGCGGGTCGTGTGGGACACCGAGAAGGCGAGCGCGGGCACCTCGCTCATCAGCGCCTTGACGAGGCTCGTCTTGCCGGTGCCCGACGGCGCCGCGATCACGAACAGCCGCCCGCGCCGTGCCGGGCCTTTGCCGGCTCCCGACCGCAGATCATTGATTTTGCTTGACTCGGATCCCACGCTCGCTCGTCGACTCCGCCCGCGCCCGGCCGGGCGCCCACGCTTCTCCGCGCGGCCCCGGATGGACCGGCCGCGGCCGGATGCGCATCGTACCTCCGCTCGGGCCGCTTTCGTGTTTGACTAACGGCTCAATTCGCACACTTTCTATCAGGATCGGGGGCCCGAACCCGCCACCCGACCGGGCCGTAGGCATGCCAGTAGAACCCGACACGATCCGCGCGTTTCAGGACGAGGGGGTGGCCGTGCTGCGCGGCGTATTCCGCGACTGGATCGCGCCGCTCGCGCAGGGCGTCGCCGAGGTGCGCCGCGCACCGAGCGCGCTCGAGCGCTCGTACCGGCCGAAGGACGGCTCGGCGCCGTTCTTCCAGGACTTCTGCAACTGGCGGCGCATCGAGGCGCTGCGCGCGTTCGTGTTCGACTCCCCGGCCGCGGAGCTCGCGGCGTGCCTGATGCAGGCGCGCAGCGCGCGCTTCTTCCACGACCACGTGCTCATCAAGGAGCCGGGCAGCAGCGTCGTGACGCCCTGGCACCAGGACGCGCCGTACTACTGCGTCGCGGGCGCGCAGAGCGTCAGCTTCTGGACGCCGCTCGACCGCGTCGCGCGCGAAGTCGCGCTCGAGTGCATCGCGGGCTCGCACCGCTGGAGCGCGACGGGCTTTCGGCCGAAGCGCTTCGACGGCACGAACCTCTACGCGCACGACGACTTCGCGGAGCTGCCCGACATCGACGCGCACCGCGCAGACTTCGGTATCCGCGGCTGGGCGCTCGAGCCGGGGGATGCGGTCGCGTTCAGCTTCAGGACCGTGCACGGCGCGCCGGCCAACGTCTCGACGACGACGCGGCGCGTGTTCTCGCATCGCTGGGTGGGGGACGATGCGCGCTTCGTGCGCCTGGGCGCCTCGGGCTCGCCGCCGTTCCCGCACCTGACCCTCGAGGACGGCGCGCCGTTCGATGCGCCCGAGTTCCCCGTCGTCTGGCCCCGCGACTAGCGAAGGGAGACCGGCATGCCGCGCGCCGCCCTCGACGTCATCGACCTCAAGTCGCTGCGCTGCTTCCTCGCGCTCGCGAGCCGCGGGAGCCTCACGAAGGCCGGCATCGAGCTCGGCATCTCCGAGGCCGCGGTCTCGCAGCGGCTGAAGTCGCTCGAGGCGTACCTGCGCGTCAAGCTCTACACGGCGCCCGGCGGGCGCGTGCAGCTGACCCCGGCCGGTGAGCGCATGGCGACGCTCGCGGTCTCGGCGTTCGGCGAGATCGACGCGCTCGAGCGCGCGGTCTCGGGTGCCCGCGACACCGGGCGGCTGACGCTCGCCTCGCACGACTCGGTGCTGCGCTACCTGCTGCCGGGCAAGGTCGACGCGTTCTACCGCGCCTATCCGCTCGCGCAGCTGCGGCTCCTCGCGCGTTCCGTCGAGCAGACGATCAACCTCCTGAAGCTCAACGAGTGCGACCTCGGCGTGATCCCCGAGACGCGGCTGCCCGAGGAGCTCACGTTCCGCAAGGTCGCGAGCTATCCGACGTACCTGTTGTTCCCGAAGGGCCACCCGCTCGCGCGCCGCGCGCGCGAGGACTTCCTGTCGCTGCTGACCGACGGCAGCGTCGCGCGCTTCCCGCTGATCCTGCTCGAGGTCGAGCGCGAGGACGCGCGCATCCAGCGCGCCTTCGAGCAGCTCAACCTCCCGCTCAACGTCGCGCTCGAGGTCAGCACCATCGACACGCTGAAGCACTACGTGGCGCGCGGCCTCGGCGGGGCGCTGCTGCCGTCGTTCGCGGTAACGGCCGAGGACCACGCGCGGCTCGACACCGTCGAGATCCCGGAGGCCTTTGGTGCCGGCACGACCTACGGCGTCGCGTGCCGGCGCACGCGGCGGCGCAGCGCGCTGCTGACGAATCTCCTGGGACTGCTGAACTCCTTCGACCGGCCCTAGCCGCACCGGCCGCGGAGCGCGCGGCTCACTCGACGTTCTGCACCTGCTCGCGCATCTGCTCGATCAGCACCTTCATGTCGACCGCGGCGCGCGTGGTCTCGGTGTCCTGCGACTTCGACGACAGCGTGTTGGCCTCGCGGTTGAACTCCTGCATCAGGAAGTCGAGCCGCCGGCCGGCCGGCTCCTGGCCGGCGAGCGCCTGGCCGACCTCGGCGACGTGGCTCTCGAGCCGGTCAAGTTCCTCGTCGACGTCGCTGCGCGCGACGATCAGCGCGAGCTCCTGCTCGAGGCGCTCGCGGTTGGGCTCGGCCGGCAGCGTCAGCTGCGCGAGCCGCTCCTCGAGGCGCGCGCGGATGCGCGCGTGCACCTCGGGCAGGCGCGCGCGCACCGCCGCGACCAGCGCCTCGATCTGCTGGCAGCGCGCGCCGAGCATCGCGGCGATGCGCTCGCCCTCGCTGGCGCGGGTCGCGGTCAGCGCCGCCAGCGTCTCGGCGAGCGTCGCGTGCGCGGCGGCGAGCAGCGGGCTCGCGTCGCGCTCGCGGTCCTTGAGGACCCCGGGCCAGCGCATCAGGTCGAGTGCCGTGGGCGAGACCAGCGTGCCGCCCTTGGACGTCGCGCGCCGGGCGACCTCGTGGCTGCGCGCGATCAGTTCCTCGAGCAGCGCCTCGTCGAGCTCGAGCGTCGCGCGCGCATCAGCGCCGGCCCGCAGCTGCAGCGTCGCATCGACCTTGCCGCGGCGCACCGCCGCCGCGATCGCCTGCCGGAACTCGCCTTCGGCGGACCGCAACTCCTCCGGCAGCCGCACGCTCGCCTCGAGGTAGCGGTGATTGACGGTGCGGACTTCCCAGATCAGGGTGCCGTAGTCGCCCGCGCGTTCGCGACGCGCGAAGCCGGTCATGCTGCGGATCATTGCATCCCGTATGCTATAAGACGCGCGCACACTCTAGCAGCCCCGGCCACGCCCCGGGGGCAGGGAACAGCGCTTGCAGATCGAGTACGCGGAGCTGAGCCTCGTCGGCCACCGCGAGGACAACCAGGACCGGGTCGGCGTCGCCGCCGGCGAGCATGCGGCCTTCGTGATCGCGGTCGACGGCATGGGCGGCCACTCGCACGGCGAGAAGGCCGCCGAGACCGCGCTCGCCTCGCTGGGCGCGAGCTTCTGGCAGACGCCGCACCCGATCTTCGACCCGCTCGGCTTCCTGCATCTTGCGCTCGGCAAGGCGCACGAGGACGTCGTCGCGCTCGGCAAGACGCTGCCGCTCGACCAGCGGCCGCGCGCGACCTGCGCGCTGTGCCTGGTGCAGGAAGGCGCCGCCTACTGGGCGCACGTCGGCGACAGCCGCGTCTACCAGATCCGCGGCGGCGAGGTCGTCGCGCGCACCCGCGACCACAGCCACGTCGAGCAGCTGCTGCGCGACGGCGTGATCACCGAGGCGGAGGCGCAGGGGCACCCGATGCGCAACTTCGTCGAATGCTGCCTCGGCGGCGATCCGATGCTGACCGAGATGTCGATCGGACGGCGCCAGGCGCTGAAGCGCGGCGACCTGATCCTGACCTGCAGCGACGGGTTGTGGGCCAACATGAAGGACGCGGACATCGCGGCGCCGTGGCGCTCGACCGCGAGCCTGCGGGTGATCCTGAGCGAGCTGTGCACGCGCGCGGTGCAGGCCTCGGCGCCGCACAGCGACAACACCTCGGCCGCCGTGCTGCGCTGGCTCGCCTGAGGAGGCGCGATGCGACCGAGTGGGCGTCGACCCGATGAGCTGCGGCGCGTGGAGTTCACGCGCCGCTACACGCGCCACGCCGAGGGCTCGGTGCTGGTCGCCTTCGGCGACACGCGGGTGCTGTGCACCGCGACCGTCGAGAACGGCGTGCCGGGATTCCTGCGCAACAGCGGCCAGGGCTGGATCACCGCCGAGTACGGCATGCTGCCGCGCGCGACCCACACGCGCAGCGCGCGCGAGGCGGCGCGCGGCAAGCAGAGCGGCCGCACCCAGGAGATCCAGCGGCTGATCGGCCGCAGCCTGCGATCGGTCGTCGACATGAAGGCGCTCGGCGAGCGCACCATCACGCTCGATTGCGACGTGCTGCAGGCCGACGGCGGGACCCGCACCGCCTCGATCACCGGCAGCTTCGTGGCGCTCGCCGATGCGGTGGCGACCCTCGTCAAGCGCCGCGACCTCGCCGCGAGCCCGCTGCACGGCCAGGTCGCCGCGGTGTCGGTCGGGATCGTCGGCGGCATCCCGGTGCTCGACCTCGACTACGCCGAGGACTCGGAGGCCGAGACCGACATGAACGTCGTCATGAACGGCGGCGGCGCGTTCGTCGAGGTGCAGGGCACGGCCGAGGGCCATGCGTTTCGCCGCCACGAGCTCGACGAACTCCTGAACCTCGCGACGACCGGCATCGGCGAGCTGCTCGCGCTGCAGCAGCAGGCGCTCGCCGACGGCAGCTAGCCGTGGCCCGGCCGCTGCCGCGGCTCGTCGTCGCGACCGGCAACGCCGGCAAGCTCGCGGAGCTCCAGGCGGCGCTCGGCGCGCTCGCGACCGAGATCGTCTCGCAGGCGCAGCTGCGGGTCCCGCCGGTCGAGGAGACCGAGGCGACGTTCGAGGGCAACGCGCTCCTCAAGGCACGCCACTGCGCGCGCGCGACCGGCGCCGCGGCGCTCGCCGACGACTCGGGGCTCGAGGTCGATGCGCTCGGCGGCGCGCCCGGCGTGCGTTCGGCGCGCTTCGCGGGGGATGCGGCGAGCGACCGGGACAACATCGACAAGCTCATCCGCTCGCTCGCCGGCGTCCCGCCGCCACGGCGCGCGCGCTACCGCGCCGTGCTCGTGCTCGTCACCGGTCCGGACGATCCCGCGCCGCTCGTCGCGCGCGGCGTCTGGGAGGGTCAGATCGTGCAGGCGCCGCGCGGCACCGGCGGCTTTGGCTACGACCCCCTGTTCGTGCCACTCGATGACCACCGCACCGTGGCCGAGCTCGCGCCCGAGGAGAAGGCGCGCCGCTCGCATCGCGCGCAGGCGCTCGCGGCGCTGATCAGCCTCTGGCAGGCGCGACGTTGAGCATCCCGCTCGCCCTCTACGTCCACCTGCCGTGGTGCGTGCGCAAGTGCCCGTACTGCGACTTCAACTCGCACGTGCATCGCGGGGCGCTGCCGCAGGCCGACTACGTCGCCGCGCTCCTTCAGGACCTCGCGGCCGATGCCCCGCGGGCGCGTGACCGCCCGGTGTCGAGCGTGTTCTTCGGCGGCGGCACGCCGAGCCTGTTCGCGCCCGAGGAGATCGCGGCCTTTCTCGCCGGTGCGCGCCAGCGCGTGGCGATCGCGCGCGACGCCGAGGTCACGCTCGAGGCCAACCCCGGCACGATCGAGCACGGGCGCTTCGCCGGCTATCGCGACGCCGGGGTGAACCGCGTCTCGCTCGGCGCGCAGAGCTTCTCCGCGGCGCAGCTCAGGCGCCTCGGGCGCATCCACGAGGCGCGCGACACGGCGCGCGCGGTCGAGGAGCTCGCGGGCGCGGGGCTCTCGAACTACAACCTCGACCTCATGTGGGCGCTGCCCGGGCAGACGCCCGGCGAGGCCCTCGAGGACGTCGCGACCGCGATCAGCTTCGCGCCGCCGCACCTCTCGCACTACCAGCTGACGCTCGAGCCCGGCACGGTGTTTCACGCGCGCCCGCCGGCGCTTCCCGACGAGGACACCGTCGAGGCGATCCAGGCCGCGACGCACGCCAAGCTCGCCGCGGACGGCTACCGGCAGTACGAGGTGTCGGCCTGGGCGAAGGCGGGCGCCGAATGCCGGCACAACCTCAACTACTGGCGCTACGGCGACTACCTCGGCGTCGGCGCCGGGGCCCACGGGAAGCTCACGGACGCCGCGGGCGCGATCACCCGCACCGAGAAGGTCAAGCAGCCGCGCGAGTACCTCGAGCGCGCGGCCGGCGGGTCCTTGCTCGGGACCACCGCTGAGGTCGCGCCCGCGGAGCGGCCGTTCGAGTTCATGCTGAACGCGCTGCGGCTGACCGAGGGGTTCCGGGTCGAGGATTTCGAGGGCCGGACGGGCCTCGCGATCGGCTCGATCGGCGAGGCGCTCGAGCGGGCGAAGGGTCGGGGGCTCCTCGAGACGTCCAGGGACGGGTTTCGGTCGACCGCGCTCGGCCAGCGGTTCCTCAATGATCTGACCGCGTTTTTCCTGCCGGGTCCGCGCTGACGGGCGAGCCCTGAATCGCGCGTCGGGCCCGCGCCGACGCGCCGCGCGCGGCAACGCCCGGGGCTTGACAACGTTCGCTTTATGTCGGATCTGACCGTGCCCGCGGCCTGACTTGTGCACACGGGAACGGGCTTGCCGCCAAAAGTGTGGACTAACGCACGATTCCTGCCAATCAACGTCAGAAGAGACGATTCAAGTGATTGAAAATCCGCATCTTTGTGGGGTGTTTACTTTTTAAACAAAACGACACAAAAGGCATTTTTTTGCTTTTCCTGCCGCGCCGGCACCGGGTCGTCCACACAGTTATCCACAGGAATTGTGGATAAGGCGGGCCGGGGCTTCTGATTCGGTTTGTTACAGCCCTGACTTCAGATTGTCATGTGGCTCCGAGCGCTAAATGCCTGCATTGGACACGTTTTCTTCGAGCCGCGTATTTGATCGCGCGGCGCCGAAGCGCCGCGCCGGCCGGCGATCTTGCGACACCTGGCACTCGGCCCTATACTTCGCGGCCCTTTGACCGAGACCGAGCAGCCGAGCGTCCCATGAAGACCGGCATCCACCCCGACTACAAGACGATCACCGTGACCTGCAGCTGCGGGAACACGTTCCAGACGGGCTCGACGCTCGGCCACGACCTGCAGGTCGAGGTCTGCTCGGCGTGCCACCCGTTCTACACCGGCAAGCAGAAGATCGTCGACACCGGCGGTCGCGTCGATCGCTTCCGCAAGAAGTACGCGGCGCAGGCCGCGCGCTAGATCCGGCCCGACTTCGATTCCCGACGCCCGGCCCCGGCCGGGCGTCGTCGTTTGGGGCGCGGCGAACTTGCGCCCCGGTGCCGGGTCTCACCGGCGAGCACGCCCGGCGTTCGCTAAGCTTCCCTTTCCGATGCTGACGCTCTCGACCCGCATTCCGGCCCTACTCGTCACCGCGCTCCTCGCGTTCGCGGCCGTTCCCGCGCATGCGATGTCCGAGGAGGCGGAGATCAAGCAGGGCCAGAAGATGCACGCCGAGATCGTGCAGTCGATGGGCATCTACAACAACCCCGAGCTGCAGGAGTACGTCAACGCGGTCGGCAAGAAGCTCGCCGAGCACAGCGACCGCCCGAAGCTCGCCTTCACGTTCACGGTGCTCGACCTTCAGGAGGTCAACGCCTTCGCGACGATGGGCGGCTTCGTCTACATCTCGCGCGGCATCCTGCCCTACCTCTCCAGCGAGGCCGAGCTCGCGGCAGTCCTCGGGCACGAGATCGGCCACATCACCGCCAAGCACATGGCGCGCCAGCAGACGCAGGGCACGATGGCGGGCATCGCGGGCATCGCGACCGCGATCCTGACCGGGCAGCCGGCGCTCGCGCAGCTGACGAACGTCGCCGGCGAGGCGGTGGTGCGCGGCTACGGCCGCGACATGGAGCTCGAGGCCGACCGGCTCGGCGCCGAGTACCTGGCGCGCACCGGCTACGACCCCGAGGCCATGATCCGCGTGATCCGCACGCTCAAGGACCAGGAGCGCTTCGAGGTCGTCTCCGCCAAGCAGGAGGGTCGCGAGCCGCACATCTATCACGGCCTGTTCGCGACGCATCCCGACAACGACACGCGGCTGACCGAGGCGGTGCGCGCCTCGCATGCGCTGGCCGGACGCGCGACCGGCAAGGACCAGAACGAGGTCGAGTTCCTGCGGCGGCTGGACGGCGTCGCCTGGGGCACGAGCGCGGAGCAGGGCGTCGTGCGCGGCTCGCGCCTGTACCACGCCGGTATGGGCTTCACCGTCGCCTTCCCGAGCGGCTGGCGCGTCGAGAACGGACCGAGCCGCATCCTCGCGGTGTCGAAGGCCAAGGACTCGATGCTGCAGGTCGAGACGGCCGGCATCCCGCCGAAGCTCGCGGAGCCGCGGCTGTTCCTCGCGCAGGGCGTGATGGGCGGGCGGGCGCTGCGCGAGGGCCAGGAGCTCGAGATCAACGGGCTGCCCGCGTACACCGCGGTCGCGCTCAGCGCGAACACGCCCTTCGGGGTCAAGCCCGCGCGGCTCGTGGTCGTGAAGTACGGCAACCTGTATTTCCTGTTCGTCGGCGCGAGCCGCAGCGGCAGCTCGGTGCCCGACGGCGACCGGCTGTTCCTGTCCTCGGCCGAGACCTTCCGGCGGCTGCGCAGCGACGAGCTCGAGCGCGCCGAGCCGGACCGCATCCGCATCATCGAGGCCCCCGAAGGCGCGACGATGGCCGCGCTCGCCGAGACGACGCCGCTCAAGCGCTACCCGGTCGAGCAGCTGCGGCTCTTCAATCAGTTGTACCCCCGCGGCGAGCCGACCGCGGGTCAGCTGCTCAAGATCGTCCGCTAGGCCGCCGCTAACCCACGGAAGGGACGGCGGATCTGCCCGATCGGCGTGCGCCGTTGCCTTGATTCTTGCGCTGCAGCGTGACAGGCTGGCCGGACGAACGGGGCCCTCCGATGACGACCAGAAAGTTCACGCTGACCGACGCCTCGACCGGCAAGACGAGCACGCTCGAGGCCCTGTCGCCGACAGCCGGCAGCGACGTCCTCAACATCGCCCCGCTCGCCAAGGACCACGGCGTCTACACCTTCGATCCGGGGTTCATGTCGACCGCCGCCTGCGAGTCGAAGATCACCTACATCGACGGCGACAAGGGGATCCTGCTGTACCGCGGCTACCCGGTCGAGCAGCTGGCGGCCCAGAGCTCGTTCCTCGAGGTCGCGTACCTGCTGATCTACGGCGAGCTGCCGACCGCGAACGCGCTGAAGGAGTTCACGCTCAGCATCACGCGGCACACGATGATCAACGAGTCGCTGCTGCGCTTCTACAACGGCTTCCACTACGACGCCCACCCGATGGCGCAGGTGTCGGCGGTGGTCGCCTCGATGGCCGGCTTCTACCACGAGTCGCTCGACATCAATAATCCGCGGCACCGCGAGATCTTCGCGCACCGCATCATCGCCAAGATGCCGACGATCGCGGCCGCGGCCTACAAGCACATGCTCGGCCAGCCGTTCATCTACCCGCAGAACCACCTCGACTACTGCGAGAACCTGCTGAGCATGTTCTTCGCGGTGCCCTGCGAGAAGTACGAGGTCGAGCCGATGGCCGCCAAG
>DATKOP010000038.1:0-17700 GCA_035524595.1 Steroidobacteraceae bacterium
AGGTCGTTGCGCTCGGCGGCCGGGATGAACTCCGACGGCAGCACTTCCTTGCCCTGCTCGTCGAGCATGCGCACCAGCACGTCGAACATGCCCTTGTCCTCGCCGAGCAGGCTCGCGATCGGCTGCTGCACCAGCCGGAAGCGGTTCTCCATCAGCGCCGACTTGATGTGCCGCACCCAGATCTTGTCGTAGGCCTGCACGCGCGTGTCGGAGTCGGCGCGGTCCACCGAGTAGACCTGGTTGCCGCCGTGCTCGGTGCCCTTGTGGGCGGCCTCGACCGCGTCGGCGACCGGCGCGGCCGGGTCGGTGACCGTCGCGGGCACGAGGCCGAGGCCGACGGTCGCGCTCGCCGACAGCGTGCGCGCGTCGATCTTGAAGACGCTCGCCTGCACCTTGCGGACGATGTTCTCGGCCCAGGCCTCGACGTCGCGGGTCGTGCCGCGCTCGATCAGGAACAAGAGGCTCGAGCTCGTGAAGCGCCCGGCGACGTCGCCGGGCGCGCACTCGGCGCGCACCACCGCGGCGAACTGCGCGATGAACTCCTCGGCCGGCAGCGGCCCGACCTGCGCCACCACCTGGTCGACGCGGTCCGGCCGGATGCAGGCGAGGAAGCGCACGCCGCCCTTGACGGGCTCGGCGAGCCGCGCCCTGAGCTGCTCGACGAGGTAGCGCCGGTGCAGCATGCCGGTCGCGGGATCGGTGCGCACCGCGTCGGCGAGCCGGCGCTGGATCTCCTCCTCGTCGTGGCGCCGCGACGGCACGATGAAGCGCACCACCGGCTCGCCGTCGAACTCGCCCTGCGACAGCGTCATCTCGAGCGGCAGCAGCGTGCCGTCGGCCAGCAGCGCGGTGACGCGCAGCCGGTGGTCGCTCCACTTGCCCGTGAGGCAGGCGGCGAGGCCGCCCTTCAGGGCCGCGTGCGACTCGGGATCGAAGAGGTCCATCAGCGGCTGGCCGCGCACCGCGTCCGGGTCCGAGTAGCCGTAAAGCTCGAGCCAGGCGGGATTGGCGTCGACGACGATGCCCTCGTGCACCTGCGCGATCGCATCCGCCGAGCCCTGCATGAACGCCGCGAGCGCGCGCTGGTACTCGCGCGCCGACGACAGCGTCGAGTTGAGCGCGCGCTCGAGCCGAAAGGCGCGCAGCTCGCGCGCGCAGACGAGCTGCAGCCGCTCGGGGTGCCCGAGCGAGACGACCTCCTGGGCGCCGGCCCTGAGCGCCTCGGTCATCGAGGCCTCGCTGACCTGCTCCGCCACCAGGATCACGGGCACCGGCGGCTGGGTCCGCAGGCGCAGCTCGCTCAGGGCCTCGATCGGCAGCAGCTTCTCGTCGCTGAACACCACCAGCAGCTCGGGGTTGATCTGAATGAGCGCATCCACGAGGTCGCGCGCGTCCGGCAGCCACGTGCAGTGCACGGCGTGGCCGGCGCGGCGCAGCGTCTGGTTGATGGCCTCGACGTGGTCCTGCTGCTTGGTCAGGACCAGCATCGGCACCGGCGCGCTTTCCGGCGCGGCGGCTCTGGCGGTCGGAGGAGGCAAGTCGGGAACCCCGGGGCAGCGGTCATCCGCGCCGCGATCGTACCACCCGGCCCGGCGGCCGCCGGCCGACGGATTCGACAGTTTGGCGCGCGGCCGGCGCCGGGCGGCGGCCGCGGCGACGCGGCCGGCTGGCTGCGCCCGGCGGAGCCCGCTATAATGGCCGGCCTTTTGTAGAGGACTACGGCACGCCCCGCGCGGCCCGACGGCGGTCCTCGGAGCAACGAGCCCATGTCCAGCTACAGCACCAACGAATTCAAGTCCGGCCTCAAGATCCTGCTCGACGGCGAGCCGTTCTCGATCGTCGAGAACGAGATGGTCAAGCCCGGCAAGGGCCAGGCCTTCAACCGCGTCAAGATCAGGAACCTCAAGAACGGCAAGGTCACCGAGCGCACCTGGAAGTCCGGCGACTCGGTCGAGGCGGCCGACGTCGTCGACGCCGACATGCGCTACCTGTACAGCGACGGCGACTTCTGGACCTTCATGGCGCCGGACACCTTCGAGCAGTACACCGCCGGCAAGGCCGCGATGGGCGACGCCGCGCAGTGGCTCAAGGACGGCGTCGAGTGCATCGTGACGCTGTGGAACGGCGAGCCGCTGACGGTGACGCCGCCGGCGCACGTCGAGCTCAAGATCGTCGCGACCGACCCGGGCGTGCGCGGCGACACGGTCACCGGCGGCCAGAAGCCGGCCAAGCTCGAGACCGGCGCGACCGTGCGCGTGCCGCTCTTCATCAACGAGGGCGAGGTCATCAAGGTCGACACCCGCACCGGCGAGTACATCTCGCGGGCGAAGTGAGCGCGCGGCGCCCCGCCTAGAGGTCGGAGCCCGCCACGAGGCGCGCCGCGAAGGCCTCGAGACCGCGGCCGTCCTCGGCGTCGAAGCGCCCGGGCCGCGGGCTGTCGAGGTCCATGACGCCGATCAGGCGCTCGCCGGCGAGCAGCGGCACCACGATCTCGGAGTTCGAGGCCGCATCGCAGGCGATGTGGCCCGGGAAGGCGTGCACGTCCGGCACGATCAGCGTGCGCCGGCCCGCCGCGGCGGTGCCGCAGACGCCCTGGCCGAGCGCGATGCGCACGCACGCGGGCCTGCCCTGGAAGGGGCCGACCACGAGCCCGGCGCCGCGCGCGAGGTAGAAGCCCGCCCAGTTGAGGTCCGGCAGCGTCGCGTAGAGGAGCGCCGCGGCGTTGGCGAGGTTGGCGATGCCGTCGCGCTCGCCGGCGAGCAGGCCCTCGAGCGCCTGGCCGAGCTCGGCGTAGAGCGCGGCGCGGGTGAGGCCTTCGGCGGGGCGGGTCAGGGCGTGGCTCATCGGCGGGTCCTCGGGCTCGGGGCGGGCGTTCAGGCCTCGTCGACCGTGAATGTCAGCACCTCGGCGATCGTGCCGCAACCGGTCGCGAGCATCAGCACCCGGTCGAGCCCGACCGCGACCCCGGCGCAGTCGGGCAGCCCCGCGGCGAGCGCCGCCAGCAGCCGCTCGTCCGCCGGCGGCACCGGCAGGCCGCGCGCCTGCCTGCGCGCCCGGTCGGCCTCGAAGCGCCGCCGCTGCTCGCCGGCATCGACGAGCTCGTGGAAGCCGTTGCAGAGCTCGAGCCCCTCGCCGTAGGCCTCGAAGCGCGCCGCCACCGGCGGCGTCCCGGGCAGCAGCCGCGCGAGGGCCGCCTGCGAGGCCGGGTAGCCGTGCACGAACGAGAGCCGCCCGCGCCCGAGCGCGGGCCCGACCACCGCGCCCATCAGGAGCTCGAGCACCGTGTCGCGGTCGTCGCCCAGGTCCCGGGCGCCGGTGCGCTCGCCCGCGAGCGCGGCGAGCTCGGCGAGCGGCGCGCTCAAGGGATCGACGCCGAGCTCGCGCCGGAAGGCGTCGCGGTAGCTCAGGCGCTCGGCGGGCCCCGCGAGGCGGCCGGCGAGCAGCTCGCCGAGCAGCGCCTCCACCTCGTCCATCAGCGCGACGTGGTCGACGCCGCGCCGGTACCACTCGAGCAGCGTGAACTCGGGGTTGTGGTGGCGGCCGCTCGGCTCGTCGCGGAACACCTTGCAGATCTGGTAGAGGTCCGGGCTGCCGGCAGCCAGCAGCCGCTTCATCGCGTACTCGGGCGAGGTCTGCAGGTAGTAGGGCTCGCGCCTGCCGGCGAGGCGGGTCGCGAGCGAGGCGAGGTGCACGTCGGTGACGGTCGCCTGCCCGAGCACCGGCGTCTCGACCTCGAGCACGCCGCGGCGCGCGAAGAACTCGCGGCAGCGCGCCAGCATCGCGGCGCGCGCGCGCAGCACCGCGAGGCTCGCGCCCGGCCGAAAACCGCCGGCCGCGCTCATCGGCCGCGGCACTCGCCGATCGCCTCGCCCATGCGCACCGTCGCGCCGGCGGCGAAGCGCGGCAGCCAGGCGACCGCGCCCGCGCCGAGCAAGAGGATCACCGTCGAGCCCATGTTGAAGCGGCCGAGCTCGGCGCCCTTCAGGAAGTGCGGCGGCGGCGCGGGCGGCGGCAGGCTGAGCGCACGGCGCGGCCGGCGCGGCGTCAGGTCGCCGTAGCCGACGAGGCCGATGCTGCCGACGTTGAGCGCGCCGACGAACACCACCGCGAGCGGACCTGCGGCGCTCTCGAACGAGCACACCACGCGCTCGTTGCGGGCGAACAGCCGCGGCACGGTCGCGACGGTCGCGGCGTTGACGCTGTAGAGCGCCCCCGGCACGTAGTGCACCGCGGTCAGCGTGCCGGCGAGCGGCATGTGGACGCGGTGGTAGTTGTAGGGCGCGAGGTAGATCGTCGCGAACTCGCCGCCCACGAAGGGCGCCGCGCGCGCCTCGTCGCCCAGCAGCTCGGCGAGCGTGTACCAGCGGCTCTTGGCCGCGAGCCGCGCCTGCGCGAGGCGCGTGCCGTCGATCGTGCCGCGCTCGCTGACCGTGCCGTCGCAGGGGCTCGCGAGCGCGAGCGCGGCGGCGGCGATCGGTCGCGCGCCGGGCTTGAGCGCGCGCGTGAAGAACTCGTTGAAGCTCGCGTAGCGGCGGGCGTCGGGCTCGGCGGCCTCCTCGAGGTCGATCGCGTACAGGCGCCGGAAGCCCGCGATCAGCGCGCGCGCGACGCCCGGCCGCTCGATGCGCGCGAGGCGGTGCACGAGCGCGGTCAGCAGGTGCTGCGGCAGCAGCGCCTGCACGAGCACGAACAGGCGCCGGCCGAGCGCCATCAGGCGCCGCCCCGCGCCGCGAGGATCGCGCGGTAGTCGTGGGCGATGGTCGCCGCCTCGTGCGGCGTCGGGAACACGGCCAGCAGCCGCGCCTCGGGATCGATCAGGAAGAGCGCCGCCGTGTGGTCGACCGCGTAGCTGCCGTCGCGCTCCGGGCCGCGCTGGTAGGCGGCGCCGAGCGCGGCCGCGAGCGTCGCGATGTCGGGGTCGGCGCCGGTGACGCCGACGAAGGCCGGGTCGAAGTGCGGCACGTAGGCCGCGAGCACGGCCGGTGAGTCGCGCCCGGGGTCGACGCTGACCATGACGACCACCGGGCGGCGCGCCGCCGGCAGGTCCGCGAGCAGCCGCTCGGCCCGGGCGAGCTCGACGAGCGTGGTCGGGCAGAGGTCCGGGCAGTTCGTGAAGCCAAACAGCACGAGCGTGTGGTGGCCGAGGAGCCGCGCGCGGTCGAAGCGCGAGCCGTCGTGGGCGACGAGCTCGAAGGCCGGCAGCGGGCGGGGCTCGGTGTAGACCGCGGCGGCCCGGGTCGCGGGCGGCCCGCCGGGCGCGCCGAGCCAGGCGCGGGCGAGCCAGGCGCCGGCGAGCGCGGCGACGAGGCCCGCCGCCAACAGGCTCAGCGTGCGCAGCGTCTTGGCGGGCACGCGCGGCGACTCGTCCATGCGCGCATTATCCCATGACTCGCGCCGCGGCCCGCTGCTTTAGACTCGGGCCATGAGCGCCTCGAGCCTGCCGCCGCTGTACGCGGGCGATGCGATCGCCTGGGCGGCGCGGCGCTTCGCGCGCGCGCGCCTCTGCTACGGCCACGGCACCGACAACGCGGTCGACGAGGCGGCGGCGCTCGTGTTCCACGCCGCCGGCTGGGCGCACGAGACCGCGCCCGCGGCCTACCGCTGGGCGCTGCCGCGCCGCGCGCGCCTCGCGCTCGGCCGGCTGGTGGCGCGGCGCATCCGCGAGCGCATCCCGGCCGCCTACCTCACCGGCGTCACCTGGTTCGCGGGCCACGAGATCCGCGTCGACCCTCGCGTGCTGGTGCCGCGCTCGCCGCTCGCCGAGCTCATCGAGACGGAGTTCCGGCCGTTCGTCGCCCCCGGGCGCGTGCGCCGCATCCTCGACATCGGCACGGGCTCCGGCTGCATCGCGATCGCCTGCGCCTACGCCTTCCCGCGCGCCGAGGTGGACGCCGCCGACCTCTCGCCGGACGCGCTCGCGGTGGCCGGCGACAACATCCGCCGCCACGGCCTCGGCGGCCGCGTGCACGCGCGCCTCTCGAACGTCTACGCCGGCCTCGGCCGGCGCCGCTACGATATCATCGTCAGCAACCCGCCCTACGTGCCGCTGGCCGAGGTGCGCGCGCTGCCGGCGGAGTACCGCCACGAGCCCGCGCTCGGGCTCGGCTCCGGCGCCGACGGGCTCGACGCGGTGCGCCGGATCCTCGCCGGCGCGCGCGCCCACCTCGCGCCGGGCGGCATCCTGGTGGTCGAGGTCGGCGACAGCGCGCCGGCGGTCGAGCGCGCCTGGCCGCAGCTGCCGTTCGTGTGGCTCGACTTCGAGCGCGGCGGCGGCGGGGTCTTTCTGCTCAGGCGGGAGTAGCGATGTCGGGCAACACCTTCGGCCGGCTGTTCGCGGTCACGACCTTCGGCGAGAGCCACGGGCCCGCGCTCGGCGCGATCGTCGACGGCTGCCCGCCCGGCCTCGGCCTCGCCGAGGCGGACCTGACGCAGGACGTCGAGCGGCGCCGCACCGGCACCTCGCACCACACCAGCCAGCGCAAGGAGCCGGACCGGGTGCGGATCCTGTCGGGCGTGTTCGAGGGCCGCACCACCGGCGCGCCGATCGGGCTCGTGGTCGACAACGTCGACGCGCGCTCGCGCGACTACGACAAGATCAAGGACCGCTTCCGGCCGGGCCACGCCGACTACACGTACCAGCAGAAGTACGGCTTTCGCGACCACCGCGGCGGCGGCCGCTCGTCGGCGCGCGAGACCGTGATGCGGGTCGCCGCGGGCGCGATCGCGCGCAAGTACCTCGCCGAGCGGCTCGGCGTGCGGATCTACGGCTACCTCGCGCAGCTCGGGCCGCTGGTGCTCGAGCCCGTGGACCCGCCGAGCGCCTACCAGAACCCGTTCTTCTGCCCGGACCCCGCCCGGGTGCCCGAGCTCGAGGCGCTGATGTGGCAGCTGCGCGAGGCCGGCGACTCGCTCGGCGCGCGCGTCACCGTGGTCGCGACCGGCGTCCCGCCCGGGCTCGGCGAGCCGGTCTTCGACCGCCTCGACGCCGACCTCGCGCACGCGATGATGGGCATCAACGCGGTCAAGGGCGTCGAGGTCGGCGCCGGCTTCGGCGTGGTCGCGCAGCGCGGCAGCCAGGCGCGCGACGAGCTGACGCCCGAGGGCTTCACCGCCAACCACTCGGGCGGCGTGCTCGGCGGCATCTCGACCGGCCAGGACGTGGTCGTGTCGATGGCGCTCAAGCCGACCTCGAGCATCCAGGTGCCCGGTCGCACCATCGACGTCGACGGCCGGCCGGTCGAGGTGGTCACGACCGGGCGCCACGACCCCTGCGTCGGGCTGCGGGCGACGCCGATCGCCGAGGCGATGCTCGCGCTCGTCTTGATGGACCACTGGCTGAGGCACCGGGCGCAGAACGCCGACGTGCGCTCGCCGACCCCGGTCATCCCCGCGCGCCGCCCGACCTGAGCCGGGGCCGGCCCGTCCCTGCCGCCGGCGCGGCCTCGAGGCGCCCACGGCGCGATCCGGCCGGATCCGCCGCGGCGGCCCGTCACGCCCGGGCGCGGCCCCGACGACCCCGTGGCGGTGCTCGCGCGGGGCGTGGGGGCGTGCTCGGGAGCCTCGCCGACGGCGCGCGCTCGCGGCGGCCCGGTCCCGCGCCCGCTGTTCCCGGCGCCGCGAGGCTCGCTGCCCCCGCGCCTCGGCATTCGCGTCGGGCGCTCAAGAGGCCCGGAGCCTGCGCCGATGACCTACCCGGGGTCACAGCGCCGCCAGAACGGCGCGCCGACCTGTCAATAGTGTGCGCATCGTCGAAGTTTTGGTGCGCGACTCTTTCTAGGCTATATTTCGTCAAATAAGCTCGTGTCTTGCGAATCAGCAACTTGTGACGCATTTCACGGTCGATGGCGAGCATTCGGACCGGCGCAACGCCGGTTTTGGCCAGAGCTCGGTGCGCTCGGGGTAAGTCGATGATCAGAAAGTCCGCGCTGCTTCTAGGGTTGCTGCTCGGAGTCCCTGCGATCGCGCAGGCGCTCGGGCTCGGCGACATCCACCTGAGCTCGGGGCTGAACCAGCCGCTCGTGGCGGATATCGAACTGCTCGGGGCGAGCCCCGAGGACCTGTTGCAGCTGCGCGCCGCGCTCGCCTCGCGCGAGACCTTCCAGAAGCACGGCCTGGAGCGGCCGGCGAACCTGTCGAGCCTGACCTTCAAGGTCGGCAAGGATGCCGGCGGGCGCAGCGTGCTGACCATCCGCTCCACCGAGACGATGACCGAGCCGTTCGTGACCTTCCTGGTCGAGGTCAGCTGGCCGCGCGGCCAGCTGGTGCGCGAGTACACGGTGCTGCTCGACCCGCCGGTGTTCGAGGAGAAGGCGAGCGCCGCGCCGCCGATCGCCGCGCCCGCGACCGGCACGCCGAGCGGTGCCGCCGCCGGCACCGTGCAGCGCGCGCCGAGCCCGCCCGCCGAGGCCGCGACGCCGACGCCGGCCCCGTCGGCCGCCGAGCCCGCGCCCGCCTCCGAGTACAAGGTGATCCGCAACGACACGCTGTCGGCGATCGCGCACCGCTCGGGGACGACGAGCACGAGCGAGACCAACCGCTTCATGATCTCGACCTTCCGCGCCAACCCCGCGGCCTTCGACGGCAACATCAACCGCCTGCACCGCGGCGCGGTGCTCAAGATCCCCTCGCGCGACGAATGGCAGGCGCTCGACACGCGCGAGGCCGCGCACGAGGTCGGCCGGCAGATGGGCGAGTGGCGCGCCTCGAACCCGGCGGCGCGCGCCGCGGGCGCCGAGGAAGGGCGCCTGAGGCTCGTGCCGCCGACCGAGACCGGCACCGGCGCGGGCACCACCAGCCAGGGCAAGGCGCCCGCGGTCGCACCGCCCGCGCCCGCACCGGCACCCGCCGTGCCGCCCGGCCCGAGCGCCGCCGAGAAGAAGGCGGCGGATGAGAAGCGCCTGCTCGAGCTCAAGAACGCCGAGCTCGCCCGCCTGCAGGAGCAGGCCAAGGCCGCCAAGGCCCCGGCGGTCGCGCCCGCCCCGGCGCCGAAGGTGGAGCCGAAGCCGGCGGTGGCGCCGGCGCCGGCCGCCGAGACCCCGGCGAAGCCCGCCGCGAAGCCGGCCGCGAAGCCCGCGGCCGAGGTGGCCGAGCCCTCGATCCTCGACTCGCTGAGCGACAACCTGGCGGTGGTCGCCGGCGGCGGGGTGCTGCTGCTGCTCGCCGCCCTGGTCGGCTTCAAG
The DNA here is from genome assembly GCA_035524595.1 of Steroidobacteraceae bacterium. Lineage (GTDB taxonomy): Bacteria > Pseudomonadota > Gammaproteobacteria > Steroidobacterales > Steroidobacteraceae > CAIKZZ01. The sequence continues at coordinate 9,180 of DATKOP010000038.1, forward strand.
GTCCTGCGCCGCCGCCGCGTCGCGAGCTCCTTCGACCAGGCGATCGCTGCCGATGCCGCCGAGGCCTCGGCCCCGGCCGCGGCGAGCACCGCGACCCGCGCCCGCGGCGACGACACGCACACGATCGTCGTCGAGGAGTCGGACGACGACTCGGGCGAGTTCGTCGCGCCGCCGCTGCAGGGCGCGCCGGCGCGCACGCAGACGCTCACGCGCGAGCCCAAGGCCGCGGCGGGCCCCTCGATCGAGGACACGCTGAGCTCGGAGACCGCGATCAACCTCGAGCAGGCCGACCCGCTTGCCGAGGCCGACTTCCACATGGCCTACGGCCTCTACGACCAGGCCGCCGACATCGTCAAGCTCGCGATCGAGCGCGACCCGGCGCGCCGCGACCTGAAGCTGAAACTGCTCGAGGTCTACTTCGTCTGGGGCAACAAGGACTCCTTCCTCGACGTCGCCCGCGACCTCGGCCGCACGCGCGACCAGGGCGCGGCGGGCGAGTGGGACAAGGTCGTGATCATGGGCCGGCAGATCGCCGGCGACGATCCGCTCTTTGCCGGCAGCGTCGGCGGCGGCGCGGCCGCCTCGGGCGTCGACCTCGACCTCGACGCGAGCGGCATCCATCGCATGGACCTCGAGCTGCTCGGCGAGCCGCCGGCGCACGGCGGCGGCGACGGCGAGGCGGTCGACCTCGACCTCGGCCAGGCGCTGCACGGCGCGGACGCGCTCGCCGACACCGGCGAGTCGCCGACGCTCGACCCCGACCGCATCGACCTGCTGCTCGACGGCGAGAAGCCCGAGGCGGCGGGCGGCGCCACGACGCGCGAGATGCGCCCGCGGATGGAGGCGCCGACCGTCGAGACGCCGGTGCTGAAGCCCGCCGCCGACGTGCCGACCGTCGAGACGCCGTCGATCTCGATCCACCACGACAGCACCGTGGTCGAGAAGCTCGACACGGCGCTGAAGCGCGGCGACAAGCGCATCGCGCCGGACGCGACCGCGGAGCTGTCGCTCGACGACCTCGGCTTCGAGGTCGACAAGCTCGGCGAGAGCTCGACCTCGCTCGAGCGCCTGAGCGTCACCGACCACCCGTCCGACGCCCCGACCATGGTCGCCGGCCTCGACGACAAGTCGCGCGCGATGCTCGCCTCGGCCGAGCGCAAGAAGGCCGCGGCCGACCTCGAGCCGACCCGCGAGACGCCGAAGCTCCGGGCCGACCTCGAGCCGACGCGCGAGACGCCGAAGCTGCGCGCCGACCTCGAGCCGACGCGCGAGACGCCGCGGCCGGCGGCCGCCGCGGAGCCCACCGTGCTCGCCAAGCACATGGAGGGCACGACCAAGCTGCCGCGCCCGGACTCCGGCGCCACCGGCACGCAGAAGGTGCTCGGCGCCGGCGACCTCGACCTCGACCTCGACGAGCTCGCCAAGGCGCTCGAGCACGACACCGTCGAGCAGCCGCGGCGCGAGGAGATCGGCTTCTCGACCGACGTGTTCGGCACGGGCGTGCGCAAGGCGCCGAACGGCATCGACCTCGACGTCGGCGTGCCGCTCGCCGAGCACCGCGAGCCGACCGTCACCGAGCGCATGAGCGCCGACGACCTCGACCTGCCGGAGCTCGAGCCCGTGACGCTGTCCGAGGTCGGCACCAAGCTCGACCTCGCGCGCGCCTACATGGACATGGGCGACCCGGACGGCGCCCGCAGCATCCTGCAGGAGGTGCTGAGCGAGGGCAGCGCCTCGCAGAAGACCGAGGCGCAGCGCCTGATCGAGACGCTGCCCGGCTGAGCGCGGGGCGCGGGCGTGCGCCTCGCGGTCGGCATCGAGTACGCCGGCACGCACTACGCCGGCTGGCAGCGGCAGGAGCACGCGCCGTCGGTGCAGGCCGAGGTCGAGCGCGCGCTCGCGCGCATCGCCGACCACCCCGTCAGCGTCACCTGCGCCGGCCGCACCGACGCGGGCGTCCACGCCCTCGGCCAGGTGGCCCACTTCGACACCACCGCCGTGCGCGCGCCGCGCGGCTGGCTGCTCGGCGCCAACACCGAGCTGCCCTCGGACATCGCGCTCACGTTCGTCGCGCCGGTGGCGGATGACTTCCACGCGCGCTACTCGGCGCGCTCGCGCACCTACCGCTACCTCGTGCTCAACCGCGCGACGCGCTCGCCGCTCGCGCTCGACCGCGTCTGCCAGTGGCGCGCGCCGCTCGACGCCGCGCGCATGCACGCGGCCCTGCAGGCGCTCGTCGGCGAGCACGACTTCTCGGCCTTCCGCGCCGCCGAGTGCCAGGCGCAGGTGCCGGTGCGGCGCCTCGAGCGCGTCGCGGTGACGCGCGCCGGCGAGCTGATCCAGTTCGAGGTCAGGGCCAACGCCTTCCTGCACCACATGGTGCGCAACATCGTCGGCTCGGCGCTCGTGGTCGGCGCGGGCGAGGAGCAGGGCGGCTGGCTCGCGGCGCTGCTCGCCGGGCGCGAGCGGCGCCTCGCCGGGCCCACCGCGCCGCCCGGCGGGCTGTACCTGGCGGCGGTCGAGTACCCGGCCGCGGCCGGGGTGCCGGCCGCGGCCGCCGGCGGGCTTTCCGCTATGATCGGCCCTTCGCCGTGGCCGGAACCGACCGGATGACCTGGTTCGAGAAGATCATCCCCTCGCGGATCAAGACCGAGCGCCGCACGCGCTCGGTGCCGGAGGGCCTGTGGATCAAGTGCGAGGCCTGCGACGCGGTGCTGTACCGCGCCGAGCTCGAGCGCAACCTCAACGTCTGCCCGAAGTGCTCGCACCACATGCGCATCGACGGCCGCGAGCGCCTGAAGCGCTTCCTCGACGCGGGCTCGGCGAGCGAGCTCGCGACCCGGGTCGAGCCCGAGGATCCGCTCAGGTTCCGCGACAGCAAGCGCTACAAGGACCGGCTGCTGCTGGCGCAGAAGGCGACCGGCGAGACCGATGCGCTCGTGGTGATGGCCGGCACGCTGACCGGCCTCGAGATCGTCGCCTGCGCCTTCGAGTTCAAGTTCATGGGCGGCTCGATGGGCTCGGTGGTCGGCGAGAAGTTCTCGCGCGCGGTCGACCACGGCATCCGCTACCGCATGCCGCTGGTGTGCTTCTCGGCGAGCGGCGGGGCGCGCATGCAGGAGGGCCTGTACTCGCTGATGCAGATGGCGAAGACCGCGGGCGCGCTGGCGCGCCTCGCCCGCGAGCGGCTGCCGTTCATCTCGGTGCTGACCGACCCGACCACCGGCGGCGTGTCGGCGAGCCTCGCGATGCTCGGCGACGTCAACATCGGCGAGCCGCGCGCGCTCATCGGCTTCGCCGGGCCGCGCGTGATCCAGCAGACCGTGCGCGAGACGCTGCCGGAGGGCTTCCAGCGCAGCGAGTTCCTGCTGGAGAAGGGCGCCATCGACATGATCCTCGACCGCCGCGACCAGCGCGAGCGGATCGCAAGTCTCCTCCGGCTCCTCCTGCAGCAGCCGCCGCAGGCGGCCTGAGCCCGTGACCCGCCGGTCGCTGGCCGAGTGGCTGGAGTTCCAGCAGCGCGTGCACCCGCGCGCGATGGACTTCACGCTCGAGCGCATCCGCGTCGTGCTCGAGCGCCTCGGCGCGCTCGTGCCGCGCGCGCCGGTGATCACGGTCGGCGGCACCAACGGCAAGGGTTCGGTGACGGCGCTCGCCGAGGCGGTGCTGCTCGCCGCCGGCCGGCGCGTCGGCCTCTACACCTCGCCGCACCTCGCGCGCTACGAGGAGCGGATCCGGATCGACGGCCGCGAGATCGAGGCGGAGCGCCTCGTCGGGCTCTTCGAGCGCATCGAGGCCGCGCGCGGCACGGTCACGCTGACCTACTTCGAGTACGCGACCGCGGCGGCGCTCATGGCCTTCGCCGCGGAGCCGCTCGATGCGGTGCTGCTCGAGGTCGGCCTCGGCGGGCGGCTCGACGCGGTCAACGTCGTCGACGCCGACGTCGCGGTGGTGGTGTCGGTGTCGCTCGACCACTGCGACTACCTCGGGCCGACCGTCGAGGACATCGGCCGCGAGAAGGCCGGCATCTTCCGCGCCGGGCGGCCGGCGCTCTACGGCAGCCTCGAGATGCCGGCCTCGGTGGCCGCCGAGGCGGCGCGCTCCGGCGCGCGGCTCGAGCGCCTCGGCGCCGAGTTCGGCTACGAGCGCACGGCGCAGGGCTTCGACTTTCGCCGCGGCGCGACGCGCCTCGCGGGACTGCCGCCGCCGGCGCTCGCCGGCGCCGCGCAGTACGCGAACGCCGCGACCGCGCTCGCGGCGCTCGACGCGGGCGGCTGGCTGCCCGAGGCGCACGCGGTGGCGGCGGGGCTCAGGTCGGTGCGCCTCGCCGGCCGCTACCAGGTGCTGCCGGGCGCGACCGAGTGGGTGTTCGACGTCGCCCACAACCCCGGCAGCGCCGCGGTGCTGGCCGAGACGATGAACGAGCGGCGCCCGGCCGGGCGCACGATCGTGGTCGCGGGCGTGCTCGCCGACAAGGACGCGGCCGCGGTCGGCCGGGAGCTTGGGCGTGCGCTCGGCGCGCGCGACCTCGTGTGCGCGGTGACGCTCGCCGGCGAGCGCGGCCGCAGCGGCGAGCAGCTGGCCGCGGTCTGGGAGCCGATCCTCGGCCGGCCGGTCGCGACCGCGGCCTCGGTGGAGGATGGCTGCGCGTTCGCGGCGCACAGCGCCGAGGCGGGCGATCGCGTGGTGGTGTTCGGCTCGTTCCACACGGTCGCGCCGGCGCTCGAGTGGCATCGTCTATACTCGCCCGCGCCCGGCCGCTAGCGAGAGCATGGACACCCGGATCAAAGAGCGCCTGATCGGCGCGATCGCGCTGGTCGCGATCGTGGTCGTCGTCGTGCCGGAGCTGCTCACCGGCCCGCGCACGCCGCCGCCGCGGACCGCGCCGGCCGCGGCGCCGGCACCCGCCCCGGTGCGCACCTTCTCCATCGACCTCGCCCCGGGCGAGCAGGGCGCCCCCGGCCAGGCGCCGCCCGCGGCCGCGAGCCCGGCGCCGGCACCGGCCACGGCGCCGGAGGCGGGCAGCGCGCCCGCGGCGGCGACGGCCACGGGGCCGGCGGGCGCGCCCCCGGCGACGGCGACGCCCGCGACAGCGCCGAAGCCCGCCGCGGCAGCCGCACCGGAGGCGCATGCGCCGTCCCCGGGCGCAGCCCCCGCCGGGACCGCGGCCGCCGCCGCGCCGGCCGCGGCGCCGCCGCGGCCGGCGGCGCCCGCGGCCGCCGCCGAGGGCTGGGTCGTGCAGCTCGGCAGCTTCGTGAGCAGGGACAACGCCGAGGCCCTCGCCAAGAGCCTGCGCGCCAAGGGCTACCGCGCGTTCGTCTCGGAGTTCCGCGGCAGCGGCCGCGTCCTGTACCGGGTGCGCGTCGGCCCGGAGCAGGACCGCGAGCGCGCCGAGAGCGTCGCCGCGCGCCTCGCGCACGAGGGCCATCGCGGCTCGGTGGTCCCCCAGCCGTGACGATAAGGCGACCCGGTCGCGGTTTCGGGTGCGCGAACGTGACGTGCTCGACACATGTGGGCGGGGTGGGTTTCGGCTAAAATCCCTCATCCTGACTGCCGCGGCAGTCGCTCAAGCCGGCGGGTTGGATGCAGGGCGCGGACTTGATCATCGTCGCCGTCGTCGCCATATCCGTGATCATCGGGGCGGTGCGCGGCTTCGTCCGCGAGGCGGTGGCGTTGATCACCTGGCTGGTCGCGATCTGGGTGGCGTGGCGCTTCTCGGGCTTCCTGCACCCCTACCTCGGCGGCCTGCTCGAGACCCCCGAGCAGAAGGCCTGGGTCGCGCGCGGCATCGTGCTGCTGGTCGTGCTGCTCGTCGGCACGCTGGTGGGTGCGCTGCTCTCCTGGCTGACCCGCACCGCGGCGGGCCTCAGCGCCTTCGACCGGCTGTTCGGCGTGCTCTTCGGCCTCACGCGCGGCATCGTGCTGGTCGGCTTCGGCGCGCTCCTCGGCCAGACGCTCAAGCTCGACCACGAGCCGTGGTGGAAGCACTCGCGGCTCGTGCCCTACGCGCAGGGCGTCGCCGGCTGGCTCGAGAGCTTCGCCGGCGAGTCGCGCCACCTCGCGCACCGCGCGCTCGACGCGCGCGAGGCCCGCGGCGGCGAAGGGCAGGCCTGAGGCCATGTGCGGCATCGTCGGCATCGTCGGCCAGTCGCCCGTCAACCAGCGCATCTACGACGCACTGACGGTGCTGCAGCACCGCGGCCAGGACGCGGCCGGCATCATGACCTGCGACGGCGACGAGATGCTGCTGCGCAAGGACTCCGGTCTCGTGCGCGACGTGTTCCAGCAGCGGCACATGCTGCAGCTGAAGGGCACGGTCGGCATCGGCCACGTCCGCTACCCGACCGCCGGCTGCGACGCCGCGGCCGAGGCGCAGCCGTTCTACGTCAACGCCCCGTACGGCATCGGGCTCGCGCACAACGGCAACCTGACCAACGCCCCGGAGCTCGCCGAGGCGCTGTGGCGCGACGAGCGCCGCCACCTCAACACCAGCTCCGACTCCGAGGTGCTGCTCAACATCCTGGCGAGCGAGCTGCAGCGCCAGGGCGCGGCGCACCTCGCGCCGGAGGACCTCTTCAAGGCGCTCAGCAGCGTGTTCCGGCGGGTGCGCGGCGGCTACGCGGTCGTGTCGCTGATCATCGGCCACGGCATCGTCGGCTTTCGCGACCCGCACGGCATCCGCCCGCTGGTGCTCGGCCGGCGCATCACGGCGCGCGGCACCGAGTGGATGCTGGCCTCGGAGTCGGTGGCGCTCGACCTGGTCGGCTTCGAGCTGGTGCGCGACGTGGAGCCCGGCGAGGCGGTCTACATCGACGTCGCCGGCGGCTTCCACAGCGCCAAGTGCGCGCCGAGCGAGCGCCACACGCCGTGCGTGTTCGAGTACGTGTACTTCGCGCGGCCCGACTCGATCATCGACAACATCTCGGTCCACAAGGCGCGCATGCGCATGGGCGAGAAGCTGGCCGAGAAGATCCGGCGGCTGCGCCCGGACCATGACATCGACGTCGTGATCCCGATCCCGGACACGAGCCGCACCAGCGCCATGCAGCTCGCGCTCGACCTCGGCCTCGAGTACCGCGAGGGCTTCGTCAAGAACCGCTACATCGGCCGCACCTTCATCATGCCCGGCCAGGAGGAGCGGCAGAAGTCGGTGCGCTCGAAGCTGAACGCGATTCCGCTGGAGTTTCGCGGCCGCAACGTGCTGCTGGTCGACGACTCGATCGTGCGCGGCACCACCTCGGCGCAGATCATCGAGCTCGCCCGCGAGGCCGGGGCGCGCAAGGTGTACTTCGCCTCGGCGGCGCCGCCGGTGCGCTACCCGAACGTCTACGGCATCGACATGCCGGCGGCCTACGAGCTGGTCGCGGCCGGCCGCTCCGACGAGGAGGTGGCGCGCCTGATCGGCGCCGACTGGCTGATCTACCAGGACCTCGAGGACCTCGTCAGCGCGGTGCGCCACGACAAGGCCAAGGTCGAGTCCTTCGACACCTCCTGCTTCTCGGGCGAGTACGTCACCGGCGACGTGACCCCCGAGTACCTCGGCCGCATCGAGCGCGAGCGCTCGGACGACGCCAAGGCGCGCCGCCGCGCGGGCGCCGACGGCGCCGACGGCGACGGCCCACCGCGCACCAAGCCGCGGGCCGTGCGCGTCGTCTGAGCCGGATCCCGACCGCATGCACGACCGAGCAGCCGTCAGCGCGGACTCGCGCCGCGACGTGCTGCTCGAGCTGTACGCGAGCGCCTGCCGCGCGGTCGACGGGCGGCGTGCGGTGCGCGCCGCGCTCGCCGGGCGCCCGGCGCCCGCGGAGCTCGCGCTGATCGCGGTCGGCAAGGCGGCCGGCGCGATGACGCTCGGCGCGCTCGACGTCCTCGGCGCGCGCGTCACGCGCGGCCTCGTGATCTCGCGCGCCGGCCACCTCGACCCCGAGCTCGGCGCCTGGGCGCAGCTCGAGCTCCTCGAGGGCGACCACCCGGTGCCGGGCGCGGCCAGCCTCGCGGCGGGCGCGAGGCTGCTCGAATTCGCGGCCGCGACGCCCGCCGGCGCCCGCGTGCTGGTGCTCGTGTCGGGCGGTGCCTCGAGCCTCGTCGAGGCGCTGCCGCCCTCGGTCTCGGCGGCGGACCTCAAGCGGGTCAACGAATGGGGACTCGGCGCCGGCCTCGGCATCGGCGACCTGAACGCGATCCGGCGCCGCCTGTCGCGCCTCAAGGACGGGCGGCTCGCGCGGGCGCTCGAGCACGCCTCGGCCGAGGCGCTGCTGATCTCGGACGTGCCGGGCGACGATCCGGCCGTGATCGGCTCCGGGCTCGTGATGGCGCAGGCGGCGCAGCCGGCGCCTGCGGTGCCGGACTGGCTCGCGGCGCTGCTCGGGCGCGCCGCCGGCCTGCCGCCCGGCGGGGCGCTGCCCTCGCGGGTGGTCGCGACCCTGGGCGATGCGCTCGCGGCCGCCGAGCGCGCCGCCGACCAGCAGGGGCTCGCGACCCGGCGGCTCGCGCCGCCGGCGGCGGGCGACGCGCTCGCGGC
>DATKOP010000039.1:0-29468 GCA_035524595.1 Steroidobacteraceae bacterium
CCACGACGATCGTTTCATGCGCGCATCAATTCCGAGCAGCTGCTGGATCGGGGACCGCGCGTCGATCATATCCAATCTGCCGGCGGCGCACGTTCGCCTGACGGGACCGAGTGGGGCAGGTCCGCAGCCGCATCCGGCCCGGCGTCAGGGCGCCGCGTGCCCGCTCATCGACGTTGAGCTTGCCGGCGAGCAGGGTGCGGCCGCGCGGCGCGCGGCGACGGCCGTTCGACACCCTGCACCTGGCGGCGATCCTTGGAGCCGAGGTGCTCGGCGATCGCGGCTGCTCCCGGCGTCGGTCGGTCGGGGCGGGCTCGCGGATTCGCACGACCCGCACTGCGCCGGCGCGAGGCGGGAGGCGGGCGCTTCGATGTCGTCAACCGAATCGTTGCCGAAGACGTGTCCGTCCGGCGATGACGTCCCCGGGAGCGGCCGCCGCCCGCGTGCGCACCGGCCGTCCGGCTCCGAGACGCGCCGGACGTGCCAGCCTGAGAGGAGGCGCAGGGTGACCGGCGCGGTCCGCTTTCGCGGCTACCCGATCCGCCGGCACGGCGGGCCGCTCTCGAGGATTTTGCCGGGGCCGTCGCGGCGATGCAGGTCGCAGCGAGCGGGGTTTGCGTCGGACCTTCGCGTGCCGATGCGCGCGTCGGGCCCGTCCGGTGCGCGCGGCGGCGGGACGCGGCGGGCCGCAAGCCCGCCTTCCCGGGGGCCGGCGAGCCTGTTACAATTTTTGCTTCACAGGCGAGGTGAGCACCCCGCCAGAACCAGCACAAAGCTGGGTCTCGTGAGTGGCCGGTGGACTCCCATCGCCCAATCCACCCGATCTGCGGGCCATTAGCTCAATTGGTAGAGCAGCTGACTCTTAATCAGTTGGTTGTAGGTTCGAGTCCTACATGGCCCACCACTTTCCCGCGCGACGTGCGCGCTGTCGATCCTGACCGGGCGCCCGGAACAGCCGAGCGCGCTGATCTCTGCGGATGACCCGGGGCCTTCGGCCTGTGGAGCCCGATGCGCCGTCGCGCCTGATGCCTCTGCCGACAGGTGTTGGTCTGTGACTGCCTGCGGCCTCTGGGGAGCGCGCTCACGTGGCCGCCACGAGTCTCAGGCTTGCGGATGACTTCAAGCGCCGGATCGAGCGGCATGCCGCCGGGGTCCGCAAGACGCCGCACGCCTTCATGGTCGAGGCACTGGAGCGGGAAGCCGAGCGCATGCAATTGCGCGCGCGCCTTGCAGCCGACGCGGCGGATTCCGGGCGGCAGGTGGTGGCCTGCGGCCAAGCTGTCGGTCTGGCCGCGGCATTCGGCTCGCTCGAGGCGCGCCTCGACGGACGCAAGGCTCGTCGGCCGCGGGCGCGTCGATGGCACGGCTCGACGTCACGAGGCGCGCGCTCGCCGACCGTGAGCGCCCGTTCGAGCTCGTCGCCCTCGACGACCCGCTTCGCGCGCGAGGACGACTGACGAGCGTGCGTTTTGGGCGGGACCGTGCCCGCAGGTAATGCCTGAAGAAAGCATCATAATGTATTGATGTACATAGTTACTTTATCGGGCGTATTGCGCGTCGCGCGCGGCGGGTTCCGCGGCCTCGACACCGTCGTCCCGGCGGCGACCTCGCAGGCCCGATCCGCGACGGTCGCCCGCAGCCCGGCCGTCGTAGCTCCGCGCCGGCGGCGGCTCAGACCTGGTTGATGATCTTCGCCTTCAGCGCCTCGTACTCGCTGTCGGAGATCAGGCGCGCGTCGAGCATCGACTTCGCGTGCTGCAGGCGCTGGACGACGTCAGCCGCCGCGGCGTCGGGCGCGGCAGCGGGCAGGGTGCCGACCTGGATGCCGCCGGAGCGCGCCCGCAGCTCCTCCAGTTCGCGCACCCGGCGCTTCTCGCGCCAGGCCTGGTCGTGCGCCTGGGCGATGCGGTAGAGCGCCTCGGCCTGGTCCTTGCGCAGCCCGTCGTAGACGTAGGTCGTCGCCCGCCCGGAGGCGGAGGCGAAGTCCGGGCTCGCGAAGGCCGCGAGCGTGAGGCGCGCGCCGATCACGCCGACGTCGATGCGCACCTCCTTGAGGTCCTGCCAGCGGAAGTCGCTCAGCGTGAAGCCGCCGAACAGGCCCCGCTCGACCGCGAGGAAGCGGCCGCTGGTCGCCGCCACGATCCGGCGCCGGTGCCGAAGCGCGAACAGCCGGCGCTGGATCGCCCAGGCCTCGAGCGTCTCGTTCGCGGTGAGCACGGACTTAAGGTGCTCGAGGGCGCGGCGCGCGCCGCGATCCTCCTGGTCGGCGGTGTTCATGCGGCGTGCTCCGGGCATCCCGCGGCGGCGGGCCTGCGGGCGCCCGGCCTCCTAAGTTGCCACAGTCGCGCGCCGTCCGCGACGCGCGCTCGGGCGAACGGGTCGCGGCGCCACGGGCGGGGCGGCGCCCCGGTCGCCCGCCGCCGGCCGGTGCCGGACGCGCGGCGACGCGGCCGTTGCGCGTAGACTTGCGGCAGGGGGCTCCGGGACAGCCGCCCGGCCGCAGGGCCGCAGCGTGAAGCGGCCGCGAGCCACCGGTGGCGGGGGAGTACGGGCTGCGTGTCGACCAGCAACGACGCCGAGCACGAGTCGGGCGAGGGCCCTGCGCGCGTGACGCCGGCGGACTACGCCGCGCTCAGCCGGCGGCTCGGGCGCCTCTACCAGACGCTGTCGCGCACCAACGCCGCGATCGCGCGCAGCGACAGCGAGACGGCGCTGCTCGAGGAGCTGTGCCGCATCGCCGTCGACGCGGGCGGCTTCGCGCTCGCCTGGGTCGGGCTCGTCGGGCCCGACGGCCACCTGCGGGCGAGCGCCGCCGCCGGGGTGGCCAGGGGCTACGCCGACGACATCGACGTCTCCATGGACGAGCGCGACGGGACCGGCGGCGGCCCGACCGCGCGCGTGCTGCGCAGTGGCGAGCCCGTCATCTGCAACGACTTCCTCGCCGATCCCCGCACCCTGGCGTGGCATGGCCGCGCGCGCGAGTTCGGCATCCGCGCCTCGGCGGCGCTGCCGATCCGCGCCGACGGCCGGGTCGTCGGCGTGCTCAACGTCTACAGCGACACGACCGGCGACTTCGGCCCGCACGAGGTGGCGCTGCTCGACGACCTCGCGGCCGACATCTCGCTCGGGATCGCGCGGCTGCGCGCCGCCCGGGACCTCGGCCAGGCCGCGGAGCAGGGCGAGCGCCTCGCGCTGCAGCTCAAGCGCATCGAGGAGGCGGTGCGGGCGGGCGTCTTTCGCATCGCGCTGCCGGAGCGGGCCGTGTCCTGGTCGGCGGGCGTCGCGGCACTCCTCGGGCACGACGCCGCAGCGCCCGCGGACTGGGCGGCCCTCGAGCGCGCGCTCACCGCGGCCGGGGCCGCGGCACTCGTCAAGGCGATCCGTGCCGCGGGCGCGGGCGACGGCACGCTCGATCTCGACCTGCCGCTCGCCGGTCGCGTCGGCGGCGCCAACACCTGGCTGCGGGTGTCGGCGCGCGTGCAGCCGCAGGGTGGCGAGCGCCTGGAGGCGCAGGGCACGATCCAGGACGTCACCGCGCGCAAGCGGGCCGAGGAGCGCAAGGAGCGCGCCGAGTCGCAGTCGCGACAGGCGCAGAAGATGCAGGCGCTCGGCGTGCTGGCCGGCGGTCTCGCGAGCGAGTTCAGCACCGCCTTCGCGATCATCGACGGCCACATCAACATGGCGCGCAAGGATGCGCGCCGCAACGCCAAGGTGCTGCAGAGCCTCGCCGTCTGCAGCCGCGCCTGCCGCAACGCCGCCGAGTTCGCGCGCCAGATCCTCGCCTTCAGTCGCGGCCAGTCGGCGGGCCGGCGGGTCGCCTCGTTGCCGAGGGTGGTCGAGGACGCGGCGGCGCTGCTGCGCACGAGCCTGCCGCCCGGCGACGAGGTCGAGTTCCGAACGAGCGCCGACGTGCCCGCCGTGTACGTCGACGAAGCGCAGATCCAGCAGGTGGTCGTGACGCTCGGCATTCGCGCCGGGCAGGCCTTCGCGGGCCGCGGCGCGACGCTCAGGATCACGGTGGACGCGGTCCGCGCGGATGCCGGGTCCGGGCGCGCCCCGGCCGGGCTCGCGGCCGGCCCCTGCGCGCGCGTCGTCATCGCCGCCGCGGGCGAGGGGCCCGCCGAGCGCGGCGTCCTGGCGGAGGCGGGTGCCGAGGCGGCCGGCGACGGCGCCGGGCCCGCGGCCGGCGCGGCGGCCGACGCCGGCCTCGAGGTCGCCGAGGAGATTGCGCGCGCGCATGGCGGCGCGCTCGCGGCCGAGCGCGGGCCGGGCGCGCCGGTCACGCTGTACCTGCCGGCGGCCTCGGTTGAGCAGCAGGCGCAGACGCCCGAGTCCGCGCGCTCGCGCAACAAGACCGAGCGGCGCACGCAGCCGGCCGGCACCGGGCAGCGCATCCTGATCGTCGACGACCACAAGTGGCTGCTGGTGCTGGTCGAGCGGCTGCTGACCGAGCGCGGCTACCAGCCGCGCGGCTACCTGAGCGCGGCCGCGGCGCTCGAGGCGCTGCATGCCGATCCCGACGGCTTCGACCTGGTCGTGACCGACTACAAGATGCCCGGCAGCACGGGCTTCGACGTCATCCGTGCGGTGCGGGCGATCCGCCCGGACCTGCCGGTGGTGCTGGTGTCGGGCTACGTCTCGGACAAGGTCACCGAGCAGGCCCGGCGCGCCGGCGCCGACGCGGTGCTCGCCAAGCTCGCGCTCGGCACCGAGCTGCTGCCGACCCTCAGCCGGCTGCTGGCGCGGGAGCCGGTACCGCCGGCCACTGGCCCAGCGGCGTAAAGCGCCTGAGCACGCCGCGCAGCTCGGCGGCGTCGACGGGCTTCCTCAGGAACGCGTCCATGCCCGCGGCGAAGCACTGCTCGCGGTCCGCCTCGGGCGCGGAGGCGGTCAGCGCGACGATCGGCGTGCGCGGGCGCGCGAGCAGCGGCTCGCGCCGGCGGATCTCGCGCGTCGCCTCGAAGCCGTCGAGACGCGGCATGTGGCAGTCCATGCAGATGAGGTCGTAGCGCGTCAGGCTCGCGAGCGCGACCGCCTCGCCGCCGTCGGCGGCGAGATCGACGCGGCAGCCGAGCTGCTCGAGCACGCGCCGCACGATGCGCTGGTTGACCGGGTGGTCCTCGGCGACCAGCACCCGCACCTCGGCCGCCTCGGCCGCGGCGCCGGCCGGCGCGCCCGGTGCGGCGCCGCCCGGCGCGACTGCCGGCGCCGCCTCGGACGCCGCGCTCGCGAGCGGCACCGTGAACTCGATCGTCGCGCCGACGCCGTGGCCCGCGGTCGCGGCGATCGTGCCGCCCATGAGCTCGACGAGACCGCGGCAGATCGCGAGCCCGAGTCCGACGCCGCCGTGCGGCCGGGTGCGCGAGAAGTCGGTCGCGCCGAAGGGCCGGAACAGCTCGTCGCGCGCCGCCGGCGGCAGGCCGCAGCCGGTGTCGCGGACCGTGAAGCGCAGCCCCGCCACGGCGGTGGCGTCGCGTCGCACCTCGAGGCGCACCGCGCCGGCGTCGGTGAACTTGATCGCGTTCTCAATGAGCTGCCCGAGCACCTGCACGAGCCGCGCCGGGTCGGCGACGATGAAGTGCGGCACGTCGGGCGCGACCTCGAGCGCGAGGCCGATCCGCTTCGCGGCCGCGGCCGGCGTGCGCGAGCGCACCAGCTCATCGAGCACGGGCCGAAGCTCGATCGGGCGCGGCTCGAGCGGCACCGCGCCCGCGGCCAGCGCCGCGGTCACGAGCACGTCGTCGATGGTGGCGAGCAGCTCCTGGCCGCAGTCGCGGATCGCGCGGACGCAGTCGCGCTGCTGCGGGTCGAGCGGCGTGTCGGCCAGCAGCTCGGCGAAGCCGAGCACGCCGACCATCGGCGTGCGCAGCTCGTGGCTCATCGCGGCGAGGAAGGCGTTGCGCGCGAGTGCATCGCCCGACGCCGTGCCGAGCAGGGCGCCGGCCGGCGCCGGCCGTGGCTCGTCGGCCGCGGGCGCGGCCGCCTCCGGGGCGGGGCTGGCGTTCACCGGCGTCACGCCGCGCCGCGGGCGGCGCCCGCCGCCTCGCCCGCGCCGAGCAGGAGACCCAAGTCGAGCAGCAGCACGAGACGTCCGTCGACCTCGACGACGCCCTTCAGGAAGTGGCTCTCGATGCGCCCGCACGCCTCGGGCGCCGGCCGCACCGCGCTGTCGGCGATGTGGGCGACGTCCGAGACCGCGTCGACCACGCAGCCGACCGCCTTGGCGGCGGCGCCGGCGGCGGCGAGCCGCACCAGGATCACGACCGTGGTCGAGGTGTGCCCGGCGGGCGCGATGCCGAGGCGGCGCCGGAGGTCGACGACCGGCACCACCACGCCGCGCAGGTTCATGACGCCGAGCACGTCCGAGGGCGAGCGCGGGATGCGCGACACGGTCTCGAGGCCGCGGATCTCCTGCACCGCGAGGATCGGGATCGCGAACAGCTCTTGGTCGAGCGCGAACGTCAGGTACTGCTCCGACGTCGACGTCGCCGTCAGGTTCGGCGCGACGGCGCGCGCGGCAGGCTCGGTGCTCATCGTGCGTGCTCCTTGGCCGCGCCCGCGGCCCGTTCGCCTAGAACTCCGCCCACTGCGCGTCCGCCGCCGGCGCCGCGGCCGGCGCGGCCGCCGGTCGTGCCGCGGCGCGGCCGGCCGGGCGCGCGTCCGCCGCGGCCGGGGCCGCGGGCGCGCCCGCGCCCTGCCACGGCCGACCGGCGCGACGCCGCTCGACGGCGGGTGCCGGGCGGGGGCCGGCGGCGGCGGCACGCGGCGCCGCGCTGCCGGCGCCGACCTGGTACTTCGCCATGGTGGCCGCGAGCGCCTCGGCCTGCTGCGTGAGCGCCTCGGCGGCCGCCGCGGCCTCCTCGACCAGCGCCGCGTTCTGCTGCGTCATCTCGTCCATGCTCATGACGGCCTTGTTGACCTGCTCGATGCCGGCCGACTGCTCCTGGCTCGCCGCGGCGATCTCGGCGACGATGTCGGTCACCTTCTTCACCGCCACCACGATCTCGCGCAGCATCTGGCCGGACTCGTCGACGAGCTTGGAGCCCTCGCCGACCTTGCCGACGGAGTCGGCGATCAGCGCCTTGATCTCCTTGGCGGCCTCGGCGCTCCTGGAGGCGAGGTTCCTGACCTCGGCGGCCACCACCGCGAAGCCGCGGCCCTGGTCGCCGGCGCGCGCCGCCTCGACCGCGGCGTTGAGCGCCAAGAGGTTGGTCTGGAAGGCGATCTCGTCGATGACGCCGATGATGTCGGCGATCTTCTTCGACGAGGCGTTGATCTCGCCCATCGCCGCGACCGCCTGCGAGACGACCGCGCCGCCCTTCTCGGCCTGGTTGCGGGCCGCGAGCGCGAGCTGGTTGGCCTGCGCGGCGCTGTCGGCGTTGCTCTTGACGGTCGAGGTCATCTGCTCCATCGACGAGGCCGTCTCCTCGAGGCTCGAGGCCTGCTCCTCGGTGCGCTGGCTCAGGTTCGCGTTGCCGCGCGAGATCTCGTCGGAGCCGCTGCGCACCTCCTGGGCGGCGGCGCTGATGGTGCGGACGATGCCGCCCATGTTGTCAAGGAGCGCATTGACGCCGGTCGCGAGCTTCTCGAAGAAGCCGGTCTTGCCCTGCATCGCGATCCGCGGCATCAGGTCGCCCTCGAGGGCGCGGGCCACGATGCCCTCGACCTCGGCCTCGGTGTTGACCTCGGCGGTGCGGTCGAGCCACTGCACGACCGTGCCGACGCGCGCACCGGATGCGTCCGTGACCGGGTTCGCGATGATGCGCAGCGAGGCGGCGCCGATCCTGAGCTCGGCGGTGTGCGTGCCCTGCAGGTTGCCGAGCAGCTGGCGCTGGTGCGACGGCACGCGGTGGAAGGCGTCGAAGGAGGCGCCGAGCAGCCGCTCGGGGTCGAACTGCGGCAGCTGCTTCCTGATCTCGGCGAGCTGCAGCCGAAAGAGCGCCGTGACCGCGTCGTTGAAGTAGATGATCTTGCCGTCCATGTCGGCGAGCATCACGCCGACCGACACCCGGTCGAGCGCGGTGCGGATGCGGGCGTTCTCGGCGGCCGCGGCGTGCTCGCGTTCGGTGCGCTCCTTGAGGCTGGCCTGCATGCGCGCGAGCGCCGCCACCACCTCGCCGGCCTCGTCGGCGGTCGTCGCCCTGAGCGCCGAGCCGAAGTCGCCGGTCTCGATGCGCGCGAAGGCGCCCTGCGCGGCGGCGAGCTGCGTGACGAGCGCGTTCCTGACGCGCCAGCCGATGAAGAGCGCGAGCGCGGTCAGCGCCAGGATGCCGGCCACCGACAGCAGCACCGACTGGTAGGCGGCGCCGAGGCGCGCCGTCAAGAGCCGCTCGGTCAGCGGGCCGACCTCGTCGTAGAGCGCGTACACCGCCTTCTTGGTGGCGAGGTCGGCGTCGCTGATCGGCCGCACCGCCTCGGGCGACGGCGTGCCGCTCAGCACCTTGCCCTGCACGAGCTCGCGGAAGGCGCCGGCCTCGTGGGTGTAGGCCTCGCGTGCGCCCCGCAGCGCGGCGATGCGCGCATCGCCCGACTCGATCGCGTGCCTGAGGTCGTCGTCGAGGTACTGGCTGCTGGCGGCGTTCTCGGTCAGCAGCGCGACCAGCGCGTCGTGCTCGGCGGCGTCGGCCCTGCCGCTGAGCGCGACCATGGTCGCGCGCAGCCTGGCGCGGCTGAGGTCGTTGGCCGCGGTCAGCAGCCGGCCGGAGAGGACGTCGAGCAGGAACACGGTCTTCGGGTCGTTGTCGAGCGCGACGCCGGCGTTGTCGGCGACGCGGCCCGCGAGCGCGAGCACCTCGCTCGCGAGGGCCTGGTGGGCGTCGCGCGCCTCGGCGGGCTTCATGCCGCGCTCGGCGCGCTTCAGCGCCTCCCAGTCGCGCGTCAGGGTCTCGACCGCGGTGCCGCTGCGAAGCTCGGCGCCTGTGCGCTGGTCCGCCTCGTGCAGCCTGGCGAGGCCGGCGTCCACCTGCGCCTCCGTCTCGGCGAGCTTGCCCTCCTGGCTCTTGTCGCCGAGCAGCAGCTGCACGGTCGCGCCGCGATGGCCGGTGACGCCCGGCATCACCTCGCGGATCGCCTGCTCGTAGGCGACCACGTCGCGAAAGCGCCTGGCGTCGGCGATCTCGCCCTGCCACTGCCGCACCAGCACGGCCAGCGTCACGAGCAGCGGGATGATCAGCAGGATGGCGACCAGCAGCAGCTTCGGTGCCAGCTTCAGTCGGCTCAGCGAGTTCATGTCGAGGCCTCGTAGGGGCCCGTACCGGGCCGTGGTGTTCGGGTGCGCACTGCGTGCCGCGGCGGGGGCCGTGGCCACAGGGGGCGCAGCTTGCCGTGCTGTCGGCGGCCGGCCTGCGGCGGGTTAGGCGGCCCGCGGCAATTGGCAGCCGATCGGGCCCGAATCGGGGATTTCCTTAGGCGGCCGGGCCCGGCCGCAAGGTCCTTGCGGCGGCCGGCAGGGGGCCTGCGGGGCCTGCGCCCCGCTGGCGCGCGGCGCGGCTCAGGCGGCCGTTCCCGGCTGCGGGCACTCGCAGACGATCGTCCGCCCGCCCGGCTGGCGCGGGCTGTGGTGCAGCCGCGCCCCCATCCAGGTCGCGCGCAGCGTCATCATGCGCAGCGCCGGCAGCCGCGCCTGCGCGGGCTCGCGGTCGGCGCGGCCGTCGTCCTCGATCGCGACCCGCACCAGCGCCGGCTCGATGTCCACCCGCACCACGATCACGCGCGCCCCGGCGTTCTCCGCGGCGTCCGCCACGGCGCTGCGCACGAGGCCGTAGAGGTGCTCGCACTTCTCGAGCGGCAGGGTGATCGCGGCCTGGCCGTGGACCTCGACGTCGACCTGCGCGGTGGCGGGCGAGGGCAGCTGCTCCGGCAGCGCGAGCAGCGCCTCGAGCAGGTCGCCGTTGTTGGCCTGCAGCGGCGAGGCGCCGTGTGCGGTCTCGCGGCAGGCGAGCGCCGCGCGGTGGCTCGCCCGCGCCACCAGCTCGACGGCCGCCGGGTCGTGCCGGCCGGTCGCCGCGACCGCCTGGAAGCGCATCGCGGCCTGCTCGAGCTCGGCGAGCGCCTGGCCGAGCCCGGCGCCGAGCCGCTCGGCGAGGCGGCGCCGCTCGACGTCGGTGGCCTCGAGGAAGCCGCGCCTGAGCGAGTTGCGCTCGGTCACGTCGACCGCGAAGCACAAGAGCGCCGGCCCGCCGTCGGTGTCGATCGCCGCGTACGAGAGCTCGACGTCGATCAGCGCGCCGCTCCTCAGGCGGTGGCGCGTCGCGACCGGTGCGCCCGGCGAGGGCGCGGCGCCGCGCGCCGGTGCGCCAGGCTCCGCCGCGAGCTGGTCGGCCGTCATCGCGAGCCATTCGCTGCGCGTGTAGCCGTAGTGGCGCACCGCCTGCTCGTTGACCATGACGATGCGCCCGCTGTCGCGCTCCTGGACCCAGAGCGGGTGCGGGTCGGAGTCGAAGAGCCGCTGATAGCGCGTCGCGCTGCGCGCGACCTGGTCGCGGATCCGGTTGCGCTCGGCGAGCAGTGCCGTCAGGAACATGCCGGTGACGGTGAGCAGCGCGAGGAAGCTCCACAGCGCCGAGACGCCCTCGTGGGCGCCCATGGTCGCGAGCACGCCCCGCTGCAGCGCGAAGCTCACGGTCGCCGCGGTCGCGCAGGCGAAGGAGGTGGCGAAGGCCCATGCGACGCCGAAGCGCCCCACCGCCCAGATGAGCAGCATGAGCGCCAGGGTCGCGAGCGGCCAGCGCGCGCCGGCGTCGTCGAGCAGGAACATGCCGGCCATCCAGCCGAGGAGCGCGAGGCACCAGATCGCGACCTCCGCCGGGCGCTCGCGCAGCGCGCGCGAAAGCGGCGGCGTCGCCGCCAGCACCGGCACGACCAGCACGGTGCCCGCGACGCCGTCGGCCCACCAGCGCCCGAGCGCGGCGAGGAACGCCGAGGTGACGACCGGCGTCGTGCCCGAGGGATCGGTGATCAGCGCCGTCATGCCGGCGCCGAACTCGCCGGGGCGCAGCGACTGGTAGGTCAGCACCCCGGCGAAGCCGAGCACGGCGCTCGCCGAGTCGGCGGCGACCGCCGCGCCGAGCAGGAGCAGCGGGTCCCGCCAGCGATCGAAGCCGCGTCCGAACCCCCAGCGCACCAGCAGCCAGTAGGCGATCAGCGCGACGAACGCGGCCTGCGCGCCGTAGTAGATCGTGTACGGCCACGGCAGCGGGATCAGGAGCCCCGCGCCGAGCAGGGCGCCCGCGCCGATGCCGGGCCAGAGCCGTCCGCCGCGCAGCACGAGCACCGCGACGCTGATGCCGCTCAGCAGCGAGGGCACCGCGAGCCGCGCGCCGTACATCGCGACGCTCGGGTCGACGACCTGCGCGAGCAGCGTCGAGGCCGCGAGCGCGCCGAAGCAGAGCGCCGCGACCAGCAGGCACTCGCCGCCGTAGGCGAGGGCCTGGCGCCATCGCCGCCAAGGCGCCGCGACCGCCGCGACCGCGGCCGGCGGCGCGGCGGGGGCCGCGGCCCCGGCGCCGGCCCCGGCCTCGTCGTCGGCCTCTGCAGTCGGCGGCTCGTGCTGCGGGCAGGCGCAGCGCACCCGCGTGCCGCCGCCCGGTCGGGCGTCGAGCTCGAGGTCGCCGCCGACCGCGGCGGCGCGCAACGACATCGAGCGCAGCCCGAGGCCGGCGAGCGGCCCGGCACCCGCCGCCATCCCGACGCCGTCGTCCTCGACCTCGACCGCGACGGTCTCGGGCGTGATCTCGATGCCGACCCGGATGCGGGTCGCGGCGGCGTGCTTGACGGCGTTGCTGACCGCCTCCTGCACGACGCGGTACAGGTGCTCGGCGCGCGGCCGCGACAGCGCGAGCGCGGCGCGTGCCTCGACCCGCACCTCGAGGCGCCCGCGCGCCGGCGGCGGCAGCGAGTCCGGCAGCCGGCGCAGCGCCTCGAGCAGGTCGCCGTCGGCGTGCTCGAGCGGCGAGACCCCGCGCGTCAGCTCCTGGCACAGGCTGATCGCCTCGACGCTCGACTTCACCAGGAAGTCGACGGTGCCCGCCTCGACGGCGCCGCCGCGCGCGGCGCGCAGTGCCGCGCCCTGCGCGCCGAGGTTGAGCGCGGTCAGCACCTGGCCGAGGCCGTCGTGCAGCTCCTGCGCGAGCCGGCGGCGCTCGACGTCGGCAGCCGACAGCAGCTGCACCCGAAGCGCATGGCGGTCGCTGACGTCGACCGCATGGCACAGCAGCGCCGGCCGGCCATCGAGCTCGATCGGCGTCTCCTGCACCTCGACGTCGATCAGCTTGCCGGACCGGGTGCGGTGCTTGCGCGCGCGCGTGACCTCCTCGCCCGCTGCCGGGGGTTCCTCGGTGCGCGCGGGCCCCACCGCGAGCTCCTCGGTGGTCCGCGCGAGGAACTCCGCCTCGCTGTAGCCGTAGCTCCTCTGCGCCTGGTCGTTGACCAGCAGGATGCGGCCGGTCGCGGCGTCCGCGACCCAGAGCGGCGAGGGGTTGTTCCTGAAGAGCTGCATGTTGCGCCGCGCGCGCGCGCCGAGCCGCTCGAGCTCCCGGCGCCGCCCGGCGAGCAGCACCGCCATCACCATGCCGGTGACGACCAGCAGCGCGATGAAGCCCCACAGCACCTCGATGTCGGCGCGCGGGTCGCCGCTCGAGAGCGGCCCGAGCCTGAGGCCGCAGCCGAGCGCCGCGACCATCGACATCACGAGCGTCGCGAGCGCGGCGAGCCCGACGCCGAAGCGGCTCGCGGTCCACGTCACGAGCAGGAGCGCCGCGATCAGCAGCGGCATCCCGGCCCACTGCGGCGCAGCGAGCGCGGCGGCGCACCAGGCGAGGAGCGCGAGGAGCGCACCCGCGGCCGGCAGCGCCTGGCCGCGCAGCGCACCCCTGAGCTGCGCCGCGTCCGCGGCCAAGAGCGGCACGACCAGCACCACGCCCGCGATCGTATTGAGGCCCCAGCGCAGGCTCGCGCCGAGCAGCGCGGCGGTGAGGCGCGGCGCCGCGCCCCCGGCATCGGTCAGCAGCGCGAGGTGCGCGGGCGGCAGCGTCTGCGGCGCCCACAGCACCGCGAGCACGCCGCCGAGGCAGTCGACGGCCGCCGCCAGCAGCCGCCCGAGCGCCGCCGCGGCGAGCAGCAGCAGAGGATCGCGAAAGCGGCCGAAGCCGCGCTCGAAGCCCCAGGCGCTCAGCAGCCGCGCGATCAGCACGATGCTGGCCGCTTCCGCGGCGGCGTCGACGGTGACCGTCAGCGGCGAGTCGTGGACCCAGAGGCCCCAGACCGTCCACGAGCCGAGGAACAGCGCGGGCCACAGGCGCGCGCCGCCGAGCTGCACGCCCGCGACGCCGATGCCGACCGCGAGCCACGGCACGGCGACCTCCGAGGTCCGCAGCGCCGGGTCGACCCAGTAACGGATGAACAGCACCGAGGCGGTCGCGGTCGCGACGTAGGCGAGGTACAGCCACGCGCCGGCGCGCCAGCGCGCCGGCGACCGGGCCCAGGTACCCTCGACATTGATCTCGGCCCCCATGCGCTCCCGTGCTCCGTCCGCGCCGACGCGGCGGCCGGCCGTGCTCGGACCCAGAGCAGGTTGGCGGCCGGTCCTTGAAAATCTACAGCGGATCGGCGCCGGGTGCTGGCCTCGCCACGGCCCGCCGCCGGCGCCCCCTGCTGCACTGCGAGAACGGCCGGCGCCGCCCCTCGGCGCGCGCGTGCTGGATCGGATCCCGCGGGCTCCTCTATCCTCGCTGGCGCCGCCCCGTCGGGTCCGTAGCGCATCTCCATCGCGAGGGTTCATGAGTCACCACCGGATCCTGCCGTTCCTGGCCGCACTCCTGCTGCTCGCCGGAAGCGCAGCGGCGCCCGCGCTCGAGCCGCCGGCCGGGGTCGCCTCGGGCGCACCGGCCGCGGCGGCGACCGCGGCGCCCGCGGCCTTCTCGGCGGACGCCGCGACCGAACGCTACCTCGCGACGCTCTCGGCCGCGGCGCGCGCACGCTCCGATGCCTACTTCGAGGGCGGCTACTGGCTGACGCTCTGGAACGCCGTGATCTCGCTCGCGGTCGCGTGGCTCGTGCTCGGCTCGCGCCTCTCGGTGCGGCTCCGCGACCTCGCCGAGCGCCTGACGGGGCGGCGCTGGCTGCAGCCGGCGATCTACGCGCTCGCCTACATCCTGCTGGTCACGCTGATCACGCTGCCGTGGGACGCCTACCAGGGCTTTTTCCGCGAGCACCAGTACGGCATGTCGAACCAGACCTTCCCCGCCTGGCTCGGCGACGAGGCCAAGGGGCTCGCGATCGGCCTCGTGTTCGGCGCGCTCGCGGCGCTCGCGATCTACGCGGTCATCCGCCGCGCCGCCCAGAGCTGGTGGCTGTGGGGCGCGCTCGTCGCGCTCGCGCTCGTGGTCCTGCAGATCGTCATCGGCCCGACCTACCTCGAACCCGTGTTCAACAGGTTCTACCCGTTGCCCGACAGCCCGCTCAAGGCCGAGATCCTGTCGCTTGCGCGCGCCAACAGCATCCCGGTCAGCCAGGTCTACGAGTTCGACGCCTCGCGCCAGACGACCAAGATGAGCGCCCACGTCAGCGGCCTCTTTGGCACCGCCCAGATCAGCCTCAACGACAACCTGATGAACCGCGCCTCGCCCGAGGAGGTCAAGGCCGTGCTCGGCCACGAGATGGGGCACTACGTCCTCAACCACGTCTACAAGGGCGTCACCTTCTTCGCGATCGTGATCGTGCTCGGCTTCGCGTTCCTCCATGCCGCGGTCAGCCGCGTGCTCGCGGGCGTCGGGCGCGACTGGGGCGTGCGCGACGCGGCCGACCCCGCCGGCATGCCGCTCTTGCTTGCGCTCTTCGGGCTGTTCTTCTTCGTGATGACGCCGGTGCTCAACACGATCACGCGCGCCATGGAGGCCGAGGCCGACGCCTTCGGCCTCAATGCCTCGCGCGAGCCCGACGGCTTCGCGCAGGCGGCGCTGCATCTATCCGAGTACCGCAAGATGCGGCCGGGGCCGGTCGAGGAGTTCCTGTTCTTCGACCATCCGAGCGGCTGGAACCGGATCCACCGCGCGATGGTCTGGAAGGCCGAGAACCTCGCGGCCGCGGACATCGCGGCCTACGACGCACGGCACCCGGCGCCCGGCACGGCGCCGCCCTGAGGCGCCGGCCGCGGGCCGTCGCCGCGCGCCCGCGCCTCAGGGGAAGTCGGCGAGCGCCGCGAAGCTGCCCGGCGTGGTCGCGCTCTGCAGCAGGACGCCCGGATGCGTCGTCGTGACGCCGCCGACGGCCGGCTGCGTCACGCCGTTCGCGACCACGATGTCGGGCAGGCCGTCGCCGTTGACGTCGGCGACCGCGACGCCGCCGGCCTCGGCCGCCGGGTAGACGGTCGCGGCCAGGAACTGGCCCGGGTTCGCCGGGTCGTGCAGCAGCACGGTCACGGAGGCCTCCTCGCCGATCACGATGTCCCACTTGGCGGGGTCGGTGAGGTGCGCCATGACGATCGACTGCGCGACGTCCTGGGTCGCGATCGGGTAGGGAACCGGCGCCTTGAAGCTGCCGGGGTTCGCCGGGTCCTGCAAGAGCACGTTGACGGTCGCCGCCATGCCGCCGGTCGGGCCCGGGTCGGTGATGATCAGGTCGTTCAGGCCGTCGCCGTCGACGTCGGCGATCGCGATGATGTTGGCGCCGGTGAGGTTCGCGTTCGCGGTCTGCGTGTACACGCTCACGGGCGGCGCGTAGCTGGTCGAGGACGCGGCGCCCGTGTGCATCAGCAGCTTGACGCCGACCGCGTCGGTGAGCGCGATGTCGGGCATGCCGTCGCCGTTCAGGTCGCCGACCGCGACCCTGTTCGCGCCGCCCGAGTAGAGCGGCACGCCGGCGGCGAAGGTGCCGGGCGAGGTCTGCACGAACAGCGAGACGTTGAAGTCGGCCGAGACGATGTCGGGCAGGCCGTCGCCGGTCATGTCGCCGACCGCGAGCTGCGAGGCGCCCTGGCTCGGCAGGTAGAGCGGCGGGTTGAAGGTGCCCGGGCTCGACTGGTTGTTGAAGAACACCGCGATCGCGCCGTCGTCGTAGCTCGCGGTGGCGACGTCGGGGAAGCCGTCGCCGTTGATGTCGGTGGCGACCACGAACAGCGGATCGGTGCCGGCCGAGGTCAGCGCCGGGGCCGCGAAGCCGGTCGCGCCGCTCGACAGGTAGGCCTTGAAGTTCGACGTGCCGTACGCCTGGATCGGCTGCACGGTGCTCAGCTGCACGACGTCGGCGAAGCCGTCACCGTTGAAGTCGGCGCTCGCGACGCCGTAGGCGACCTCGACGGGCGGGTAGTAGTTGTAGCTCGAGTCGTCGTGGTAGTGGCAGCCCGCGGCGAGGAGCGGCAGCGCGAGCGCGGCGAGGATCGTGGCGCGCGGGCGGGCGCGGGCGGCCCGGCCGGGGGCGGGCGGCGCGGCGGCCGTTGCGTGCGAGGGACGGGTGGTGTTGGGCATGGGTCACTCCAGGCTGTGCATCCGGACGTGGCGGCGGCGGCGCGTTTCCCGCCGGCTGCCGCGCGGGCCCTCGGGTCCGGGTCCGCGGCGCCGGCGGGTCGCGCAGCGGCGCACCGCGGCCCCGCGGGCCGTCCGACGATAACGGTCTACGTGTAACAGGGTTGACCGGCGCCCGCATCCGCGACAACCGTCTCGGACTGGCGACAGGTGCAGGCGCAGGCGCAGGCGCTGCGCCGCCTACCAGCAGTTGGCCGTGTTGTCGGCGCCGCCGTTGTCGAGCGCCTTCTGCGTGCCCTGGCTGTTGACCGTGAAGGTCTGGCACTGCGTGTCCTGCAGCTGCGTGCCGAGCGGCGTCGCGGTCAGCAGGAACGTCGGCGGCTGGCCGGCGGCGGGGATGTTGTTCGGATCGGGCACCGCGACGCTCACCTGGTAGTAGCCGCTGCCGACCACCACCGGAAAGACGCCCGCGTAGCCGAGGTTGGCGGCCACGGTCGAGTAGGCGTTGGTGGCGCTCAGCTCGCGCTCCTCGCGCCCCGCGAGGTCGAGGAGCGCGGTCTTGGCCTCGACGCGCCGTCCCTTGCGCACCTGGCTCGAGTACGAGGACAGCGCCAGCGTCGCGAGCAGCGCCGCGACCAGCATCGCGACCACGAGCTCGATCAGCGTGAAGCCGCGCGCGCGGTCCGGTCGGGTCTGCGGGCAGGTGCTCATGCGTTTCGCGCCTCTCAGCGGAGCTCGACCCACGTCAGGCGCGAGCCCTTCGCGGTCGCGAGCGGGTTGATCGGCTTGACGACGCCGACGCCCGAGGTCGTCTGCGTGACGAGGAAGGTGCCGGTCGAGGTGCCGCTCGTCGTGACGATCGAGACGCTACCCGTGCCGGAGAGCGCGAGGCCGCTGACGACCTGGCCGTTGTAGTTGACGAAGTGGCCGTTCGAGTCGCCGAAGAAGGACTTGGTGAACGAGCCGCCGGTGATCGGGTTGATCGCCATCGTCCAGCCGGTCGGGTTCGCCGGCGTGCAGGACAGCGCGTTGGTGTTCGGCGGGATCGTCGTGTTGACGATGAAGGCGCCGACCTGCAGCACCGGGCTGTAGATGACCTGCTCGCCGCTGGCCGGCAGGTTCAGGTACCAGCCGAACTGCGTGTTGGTCGCGCACTTGTTGCCGCCGAACCAGCAGATGCCGTTGTTGCTGACGGCACGGAAGCCGCTCGAGTCCGGCACGCTCGCCAGCACCGTCTGCTGCTGCAGCGCGCTGATCGAGAACGTGTGGCTGCCGGTCAGCGAGGCGTACTGGCTCGAGGACATCGCGTTCCAGGCGCCCAGGTTCCAGTCCCAGACGCCGTACAGGGCCTGGGTGCCGGTCGCGTAGCTGGACGGCGTCGTGTTGGTCAGCGGGAACTGCCGGCCGGTGCCGAAGGAGACCACGACGCGCGGCGTGCCGGCCGTCGAGGACGAGGCCGCGACCACCACCTTGGTGGTGATCGGCTGCCCGGCCGGGGTCGTGAACAGCGGCCCCGGGGTCACCGCCCAGCTCCCCGGGTTCGAGCTCGTCAGGTCGAAGCGCCAGACGTTGCCGAGCAGGTCGCCCGCGTAGACGTAGTCGGTGATGTGGTCGCCGTCGAGGTCGGCCGGCGTCGTGTAGGCGATGCCGTTCGTGCCCACCTTGCCGGTCGACAGGTAGTAGAAGGTCTTGGCGGCCGTGACCGGGTCGATGGTCATCACGTAGATGCCGGCGTCGCCGCTCACGCTGCCGAAGCCGTTGCCGAAGATCACGCCCCACATGCCGTTGTGCAGGCGCCTGATCTGCGGCACGCCGTAGGTGTTGCCGAGGTTCTTTTTGCAGTTGGCGACGTTGGTGCAGTTGAGCGTGGTCGAGTTCCACTCGCCCATGACGAGGCTGGCGGCGTTCGACTCCGAGTAGCTGGTCGGGTCGGTGACGTCGAGCGCATAGAGCGCCGCGCCGCCGGCGCCGAGGCCGCCGACCAGCCAGGTGTGCCAGGCGCCGCCGTAGTAGAGGTCGCCCGTGCCGGGCGGGGCGTCGACGAAGAACTGGTGGCCGTACTGCGGGTTCGAGTAGTCGACCGTCGCGTCGGTGTTGCTGTGGATCGCGCTGACCACCGTGCCCGGCATGTAGGCCATCACCTCCTGGCCGTCGTTGGGCGTCGCGCCCGAGGTGACGTAGGTGCCGTCGGCCGCGTACGAGCCCGAGCGGAAGCCGTGCATCAGGCCGTCGTTGGCGCCCGACCAGACGACGTTGAGGCGCGTGCCGGCGGTGGCCATGTAGGCCGCGTAGCTCTGGCCGGAGGCCTCCGGCGCCGGCGTCGCCGGGTGCAAGAGGTCCGGGCCCAGCGTCTTGAACGGCGAGCTCGGGCCGCCGACCCAGGTCGGGCTCGAGTTGACGATGTCGCCGAGGACGCTCGCGCGCTGGCGGTACAGGCCGACGCCGAGCGCGTTCTGCTCGTTCGTGCGGTCGCCGCGCAGGAAGTTGACGCGGTTGGCGGTCGGCGAGGCGTCGCCCGCGGTGATCGCGGTCTGCTGCGCGGCCGACAGGTTGCTGTACTGGAAGGGGATGCCGGCCGAGCCGTCCCAGCTCAGGATCGCGCGCGCCGTCGGCGCCTCGGCCGCGGCCGGTCCCTGCACGCCGGTCGCGATGCAGGTCGAGCTCGCGTCGAGCCCGGTGAGCACGCACGAGGCGTCCCAGTTCGCGATCGCGCTGATGCTGACGAGGTTGGTGACCGGGTCGATCACCAGGTTCTGGGCGGTCAGCGAGCCCGACCAGTTGTTCGGGTTGTAGAACGCGAAGTACACCTGGCTGCCGGTCTGCACCCGGGCGGTCTGCTTCTCGTTCAGGCCGGCGGAGCTCGAGGCCGTGTCGGCCGGCGACGCCTGGAAGCACATCACCTCGTGGATGTTGGTGGCGCCGCCGGTCGAGCCGGCGAAGCCGAAGCGGAACGTCGCCGGCAGCGGGCCGTTGCCGGCGGTGATGTTCTGGTTGGTGATCACCGACTGGAACGCGCCGCCGTTGTAGCTGTACTGCAGGCTGAGGAGGCCGGCCTGGGTGATCTTCAGCTTGTAGGTGATCGGCGTCGCCTGCGGGCGCTTGGTGGCCGACTCGTTGGCGATCGTGACCGTCGAGGGCAGGATCTTGAAGCCGTTGGCGATCGTCGGGTAGTCGTACAGCGTGACGCCGTTCGCGACCGTGAGCCCCGTGTTCACCGGCGTCGCCGGCACCGAGTAGTCCCACAGCGTGCCGCTCTTGCAGGTGGCCTTGACCGACGCCGCCTGCTGCGCGTCGGTGAGCGTGCTCGGGTAGTAGAGCGGCCAGGTCGCGTTCAGCGACATCCAGGAGATGCTGCCGGCGCCGCGCAGGCCGATGCGGTTGCCCTGGAAGCCGAAGCCGGTCGCGGTGTTGTCGGCGGTGCCGTTCAGGAAGTTGCCGTACTCGTCGATGCCGAGGCCGATGTAGCCGCCCGCGAGGCCGTCGTAGTGGCGGGTGGTGCCGTCGAGCGGGTGCAGCTTCGCGTCGTTGTTCACGTTCGAGCAGGTGTAGCCGAGGCTTCCGCCGAAGGCGCCGACGTCGTAGGGCGCGTAGCTGCCGTCCATCAGGAAGAACGAGATGCCGTCGGCGCCGTCATGCAGGTTGTAGCCGCCGGTGGCGGTCGAGGTGCCGCCGCCCGAGTTGCCGCGGTAGGTGACCGTCGTGAAGGTCACCTGCAGGCCCTGGCTGCTCGGGAAGGTGAAGTTCGAGATGATCGCGCCGGCCTGGTTGAAGCCGCCCGGCGAGCCGTTCGTGAACCGGAGCGCGCCGTTCGGCGCCGTGTCGGGCATCGTGCCGGTGTTGCCGCCGACCAGCGTCTCGGTGTAGTAGGGATCGCCGACGCAGGCCGGGATCGTGCCGGTGTTGTTGCCGGCCGTGAGGCAGGCGCCGAGGAACGGCGTCCAGTTGAAGGACGTGGAGGTGCCGGTGAAGTTGTCCTGGATGATCTGCTGGCCGTGGGCGAGCGATGCGAGCCCGAGGCCCGCGAGCGCCGCGAGCGTGCGGATCGTCGCCGTCAAGTGCTTGGTGTTCATCACAGTGCTCCGAGGTCCTTGACGCCGGTATCCACGAGGTAGGTGCTCTCGACCACGGCGACCGCGTTCTGCGAGGCGCCGTAGCCCCAGGCGTCGATCTGGTAGATGGCGCCGTGCCCGGTCGCCGAGGGGCCGAGCAGCGAGATGTAGAAGCGCGGCGCCGCGAGCAGCGTGTTCGGGCCGGGCGTCGCGTTGACGTTCATGCCCTGGCCGGTGTAGGCGACGCCGAACTCGGCGCCGCTCGCCGGGTCCTTCCACGGCACGGTCGCGACGTTCGCGACCTGGGTGTGCAGCGTGTTCTGGCAGACCATGCCCTGCGCGAGGTTCGCGTTCAGCAGCGGCGACGCGCAGGTGCCGACCAGGTTGACGTTGTCGGCGCTCGTCAGCCACCACTCGGCGTACTGCATCGCGGTCTCGGCGGCATTGAGCGCGCGCTGCTTCTCGCGCAGGTTGCCGGCGATGCGCTCCTGCATGCCGAAGCCGCGGAACATGCTGACCGCGAGGATCGTGATCAGCACCAAGAGCAGCAGGCTCGTCACGAGGACGATGCCGCGCTCGGCGCTCGGGCGGGCGTGCGGGCGCATCAGGTCTTGACTCCGGCGCGGTTCATCACGGCGACCACGCGCTCGACGCGGATCGTCGCCGGCTGGCCGGGCGTCGCCGGCTGGCCGGCCTGGGCGGCGAGCGGGTTGGTGAAGAACAGGATGATCTTCACCGCGATCACGTTGCCCCAGTTGGCGGCCGTCATCTCGTTGGCCTTCAGGTAGCTGTCGACCGCGCCGTTGCCGAGCGCGGTGTTGGTCTGCACGCCGTAGTAGACCTGCAGGTCCGTGATCGCCGGCAGCTGCACGCCGTTGACGATCGGGCCCGCGATCAGGATCTGCGGCGGGTTGCCGTTCAGCGAGCAGACCAGGTTGCCGTTGGCGTCGATGGCGAACAGGTTCTCGTACAGCTGGTTGGCGCCGCTGGTGTTGGTGCCGCCCGTGCAGTTGATGACGCCGTCGTTGTTCGCGGTCATGTAGCGCACCGCGATCGCGTCGTGCGGCGCGGCGGCCTGGTGCGCGCCGACCAGCGGCTGGCCCGCCACCGGGAACAGCGCATCCGCCGGCATCGCGCTCGCCGCGGTGTTGGTGGTCGGGTCCGGGAAGTAGCCGGCCGACTGGATCACGTCGCCGATCAGGCTCATCGCCAGGCGCTCGCTGTCCTGCAGCTGCGCGAGCTGGTTCTGGCTGCCGAAGGTGCTCCTCGTGTTCTGCACGATGACCAAGAGGCCCCCGAGCAGGAACATCGCGATGCCCATCGAGACCAGCAGCTCGATCAGCGTGACGCCGCGCTGGCGGCGGGGCGCAGGACGGCGGTGGTGCGGCAGGCGGCTCATGGCTCGACGTTCAGGATGTAGGTCGGGACGTTGAAGCTGACGTTGTTGGCGGCGCCCGTCAGCGTGCCCTGCTTGTTGATCGCGACCGCGTTCTCGCCCCAGCTGATCTGGATCGTGCAGTCGACCGGCACGCCGACGACGTTCGAGCAGATGATCGTCGACACCGGGCTCGGCAGCAGGTTGTTGAGGGCCGCGGCCCACTGCTGCACGTCGTAGGCGGCGAGCGTCAGCGGCGCGCAGTTCGGCGGGTTCGGGCCGGGCGCGGTGGTGCAGTCGACCACCGGCGCGGCGAGCGTCGGGTCCGAGATCACGAGCCCGGTGACCGTCACGCCCGGCGCGACCGCGATGCCGCCCTGCGCCCAGTAGGCGCGGTTGGCGTGCATCGAGGCGGCGAGGCTCGAGGCCTCGATCGCGGCCAGCGAGCGCATGCTCGCGACGCCCATGCTCGAGAAGGCGAGGCCCTGCATCTTGGCGATGCCAAGCAGGCCGATCGCGATCACGATGATCGAGACCAGCACCTCGATCAGCGTGAAGCCGCGCGCCGGCGCGTCGGGGCGGGGGGTTACCACCAGCAGTTCCCGAAGCCGAAGCGCTCGGTCTGCATCTGGCCGACCAGCGAGATCTGCAGGCAGCGCGTGATGACGTTGTTCCAGTTGGCGTCGTGCAGGTGCAGCGTCACCGTGCCCGGCATGCCGAGCGCGTAGCCCTCGCGGTTGTAGGTGACCGCGTAGAACCAGTTGTCGGGCCAGAGCGAGTCGCCGGAGGCGAGCGCCGGCTGCGAGCGCAGCACCGCCTCGCCCGGGTCGACGCTCTGGTTGCCGTTCTTGTCCTCGAACACGATCCAGCCCGCGCCCCACCAGACCCAGCCGAGGCAGGTCTGGCCGTCCCACGAGGCGCAGACGGTCACGGGCGTGCCCTGCTTGATCGCCTCGGAGCGCGCGTACTGCATGTCGTAGAGGAGGCCGTTGATCTCGGCCGACATGCGGTTCGCCGTGGTGACGTTCTTGTAGGAGGGGATGCCGACGCTGACCAGGATCGCGATGATCCCGATGGCCACCAGCAGCTCGGTGAGCGTGAAGCCGCGCGATTGGACCCTGGACCCGGCCAGGGCAGGCAGCGCGCGTCGCGTCGGGCTCGTGTTCTGCATGGTCGTCTCGGCCCTCAGGGCACCGGGGTTGCCGGCACTTCGCCTGAGCCTCGGTCGCGACGATACGCGCGCAGCCTGACGGACGACTTGCAGGGGGGCGGAGCCGCGCGGGACTGCGACGCAGCTCTCAGTCCGGGTGGCGGGGCCCCGCAGCCGGGGCCCCGCCGCGCGGTGCCGTCGTCAGGCGATCGTCAGCGCCGACAGCGCGACCGCGAGGCCCAGCACCGCCGAGGCGCCGCCGACCAGCGGGAACAGGCGGTGCCGGCCGAGGAAGTAGAGCGAGGACAGCACCAGGCCGAGCTCGATGAAGCCCTCGCCGAGGTCGAACCGCAGCGCACGCCGCTCGGCCCGGTGGGTCGCGGCCTCGTCGGCGCGGGCCTCCTTCTCGAGCTCCTCGGCGTCGTGCTTGTACTTCGCGGTCTGCTCGTCGAACTTGCCGACCGCCGCCGCCACCTTGGCCGGGTCGGTGCCGAGCGCGAGCGCGAGCTCGCGGCCGACGCCGCTCACGTGCTCGCGGATCTTCTTGGCCTGGTAGTAGGCCCACTGGTCGTTCTCGGCGGTGCGCTCGATGACCGCGGCCGTGTGCTCGCGGTGCGCCGCGATCGTGACGACGGCGAGCACGACGCCGATGATGCCGACCATCAGCCCGACGCGCTTCGCGAGCGGGTCGTCCTCGTGTCCGTGCTCGTGGTGGATCTCGATCTCGGCCATGGGGCGTCGCTCCTGGTTGCGGTGGGAAGGGCGGCGGGCGCGGGCCCGCCTCGGTCGCAAGCGTAATATAAAGGCCCGCCGCGCCGGCTTGCGGTCCTCCCGCGCCGGCCGCGCCCCGTCCTGGTCGAAGGCCCTGTCCGAGGACCCCGTCATGCCGCGTCCCGCTCTGCCGCTGCTCCTCATCGCGCCGCTCGCGCTCCTCGCCGCCCCTGCCGGCGCGGCGCGCGCCGAGGCCCGCGACCACGTGATCGTGGTCGGCTCCTCCACCGTCTACCCGTTCGCGACCACGGTCGCCGAGAGCTTCGGCCGCGGCGGGCGCTTCAAGACGCCGGTGGTCGAGTCGACCGGCACCGGCGGGGGCTTCAAGCTCTTCTGCAGCGGGGTCGGCATCGACACGCCCGACGTCAACGACGCCTCGCGGCCGATGACCGACAGCGAGCAGGCGGGCTGCGTGAGCCACGGCGTCGGCAAGGTCGTCGAGCTCAGGATCGGCTTCGACGGCATCGTGATCGCGAGCAGCAAGCGCGCCCAGCCCTTCGACCTCTCGCGCGAGCAGCTGTACCGCGCGGTGGCCAGGACCGTGGTGGTCGGCGGCCGGCTGGTCCCGAACCCGTACCGGCGCTGGAGCGAGGTCGATGCGCACCTGCCGAACCGGCCGATCGTCGTGTTCGGGCCGGCGCCCAACCACGGCACCCGCGACGCCTTCGTCGACCTCGTGATGGCCCCGGCCTGCGGCAAGCTCGCGGAGATCCGTGCGCTCGCGGCCGAGGCGCGCGAGCGCGCCTGCCGGGCGGTGCGCGAGGACGGCGGCTGGATCGACGTCTCCGGCGACTACGCGGTGCTGCTCGGCAAGCTGACGAACGACCCGACCGCGGCGGGGGTGTTCACCTTCTCCTACCTCGACCAGAACCGCGACAAGCTGCAGGCCGCGCGGATCGACGGCGTGGCTCCCGAGCTCGCCTCGATCGCGAGCGGTGCCTACCCCGTGTCGCGGCCGCTCTTTATCTATGTCAAGCAGGCCCACGTCGCGGCCGTGCCCGGGCTCGCCGAGTTCGTGCAGGAGTTTCTGAGCGACCGGGCCGCCGGCGCCGAGGGCTACCTCGCCGACAAGGGCCTGACGCCGCTGCCGCGGGCGGCGCTCGAGGCCGAGCGCGCCAAGGCCCGTGCGCTCGCCCCGCCGCGGCGCTGAGGGCGCCCGCCGGGCGCGCTTTCGGGGCGGGCGGACGGTATACTAGGCGGCTTGAATCCAGCGGCGCCAGCCGGCGCCGCCCGTGCGAGTCGAGCGAAAGTGGCGGAACTGGTAGACGCGCTGGATTTAGGTTCCAGTGGGGCAACCCGTGAGGGTTCGAGTCCCTCCTTTCGCACCAGAGGGCAGTGAGGATGAGGGTTTCCCTAGAATCGACCGGGGCGCTCGAGCGCCGCCTCGAGGTCTCGGTCCCGGACGCGGACGTCGAGCGCGCCTTCGACAAGCGCCTCAAGGTGTTCAGCCGCACGGCGCGCCTCAAGGGCTTCCGGCCCGGCAAGGCGCCGCTCGCGGTGGTCAAGCGCCAGTTCGGCGCGCAGCTTCGGGACGAGGTGGTCTCCGAGATCGTGCGCGAGAGCCTGGGCAGCGCCCTCAACGAGCACCAGCTCGAGCCCGTCGGCGGCCCGCGCATCGAGCCGCTGCCGTCGGTGAGCGGCGAGGGGCTCCGGTACGCCGCGATCTTCGAGGTCTACCCCGAGATCGAGCTGAAGGGCCTCGATACCATCGAGCTCAAGAGGCCGGTGGCCGAGGTCGCATCGGCCGACGTCGACGCGATGATCGAGACGCTCCGGAAGCAGCGCCCGAACTACGTCCCGGCGACGCGCCCGGCCCAGGACGGCGACCGCGTGCGCGTCGACTTCGAGGGCCGCCTCGACGGCGCCGCCTTCGAGGGCGGCAGGGGCGAGGACATCGAGATCGTGCTCGGCGCGGGCCGCATGCTCAAGGACTTCGAGGCCGGCCTCGCCGGCCTCGCGGCGGGCGACACCAAGACCTACCCGGTCGCCTTCCCGGCGGACTACGGCAAGGCCGGGCTCGCCGGCAAGACGGCCGAGTTCACGGTCACCGTCAAGTCGCACGAGGCGGCCGAGCTGCCGGCGCTCGACGAGGAGTTCTGCCTCGCCTTCGGCGTCGCCGAGGGCGGCATCGAGCAGCTCAGGCGCGAGGTCGCCGACAACATGCGCCGCGAGCTCGCCGAGAGCGTGCGCGGGCGCATGAAGGCGCAGCTCCTCGAGGCGCTCCTGGCCGCGAACCCGCTCGAGCTCCCCAGGACCTCGGTCGAGAACCAGCTGCGCGCGCTGCAGGCGGACTGGCTGCGGCGCATCGGCGCGAACCCGAAGGACCTGAAGCAGGCGCCGCCGCGCGAGCCCTTCGAGGCGGCGGCGCGGCGCCGGGTCGCGATCGGGCTGCTGATCGCCGAGGTGCTGCGCCGCGAGCGCATCGCCACCGACCCGAAGCGGCTCGAGGAGAAGATCGAGGCCGCCGCGGTCGGCTACGCCGACCCCGAGGACGCGGCCCGGCAGATCCGCAACAGCGACAACCTGCGCAGCCAGCTCGAGAGCGCCGTCCTCGAGGACCAGGCGGTCGACTGGCTGCTCGGCAAGGTCAGGATCGTCGACGAGCCGACGACCTTCAAGGACGTGATGAACTTCGGCGCCTGAGCCCCTAGGAGCACTCGATGACGGATACCTCAATGCAGCTCGTGCCGATGGTCGTCGAGCAGACGGCCCGCGGCGAGCGTGCCTACGACATCTACTCGCGGCTCCTCAAGGAGCGGCTGATCTTCGTCGTCGGCCCGATCGAGGACCACATGGCGAACCTCGTGGTCGCGCAGCTGCTGTTTCTCGAGTCCGAGAACCCGGAAAAGGACGTCGCGATCTACATCAACTCGCCGGGCGGCATCGTGAGCTCGGGGCTCGCGATCTACGACACGATGCAGTTCATCAAGCCCGACGTGACCACGATCTGCATCGGCCAGGCCGCCAGCATGGGCGCGGTGCTGCTCGCCGGCGGCGCCAAGGGCAAGCGCTACTGCCTGCCGCACTCGCGGGTCATGATCCACCAGCCGCTCGGCGGCTTCCAGGGCCAGGCCACCGACATCGAGATCCACACCCGCGAGATCCTGGAGACGCGCGAGCGCCTGAACCAGATCCTGTCGCGCCACACCGGCCACCCGATCGACAAGATCAAGGTCGACACCGACCGCGACAACTTCATGAGCGCGGAGGCCGCCCGGGGTTACGGAATTGTGGACCAGATCCTCGAGAAGCGCGGCGAGCTGCCGACAGACCCCAAGGGAACGGCGTCCAAATCCTGAGCCCGGTCAGCGAGTTAAGTTTGTCGATAATCCGTCCAGTACAGGGACCTGCGTTTTTGCAGGCCGCTGACGCGCGTGCTATATACCCCGTATCAGGTGCGCTCCGGCCCGGCCGGCGCCCCTCAAGCGACCGAGGACCCGAATGAGCGACGAATCCAGGGGCAAGCACGACGACGGCAAGCTGTTGTACTGCTCCTTCTGCGGCAAGAGCCAGCATGAGGTCCGAAAGCTCATCGCCGGACCCTCGGTCTTCGTCTGCGACGAGTGCGTCGAGCTCTGCAACGACATCATCCGCGAGGAGCTCGAGGAGAAGGCCGAGCGCACCCGCGAGAAGCTGCCGAAGCCGCACGAGATCAAGAAGGTCCTCGACGAGTACGTGATCGGCCAGGAGCGCGCCAAGAAGGTGCTCTCGGTCGCGGTCTACAACCACTACAAGCGCCTGCAGACCCGCACCCAGGCGGGCGGCGAGCGCCGCGCGCACCCGGGCCGCGAGGACGTCGAGCTCGCCAAGAGCAACATCCTGCTGATCGGGCCGACGGGCTCGGGCAAGACGCTGCTGGCCGAGACGCTGGCGCGGCTCCTCAACGTGCCGTTCACGATCGCCGACGCGACGACCCTCACCGAGGCCGGCTACGTCGGCGAGGACGTCGAGAACATCATCCAGAAGCTGCTGCAGAAGTGCGACTACGACGTCGAGAAGGCGCAGACCGGCATCGTCTACATCGACGAGATCGACAAGATCTCGCGGAAGAGCGACAACCCCTCGATCACCCGCGACGTCTCGGGCGAGGGCGTGCAGCAGGCGCTGCTGAAGCTGATCGAGGGCACGATCGCCTCGGTGCCGCCGCAGGGCGGCCGCAAGCACCCGCAGCAGGAGTTCCTGCAGGTCGACACCGCGAACATCCTGTTCATCTGCGGCGGCGCCTTCGCGGGCCTCGAGAAGATCATCCAGAACCGCACCTCCAAGGCCGGCATCGGCTTCACGAGCGAGGTGCGCGCGCCCGGCGAGCGCAAGCACGGCAACGACGTCTACCGCGAGGTCGAGCCCGAGGACCTGATCAAGTACGGCCTGATCCCCGAGTTCGTCGGCCGCCTGCCGGTCGTGGCGACGCTCGAGGAGCTCGACGAGGACGCGCTGATCTCGATCCTGATGGAGCCCAGGAACGCCCTCACCAAGCAGTACCGCAAGCTCTTCGACATGGAGGGCGTCGAGCTCGAGTTCCTCGAGCCCGCGCTGCGCGCCGTCGCCAAGAAGGCGATGCAGAGGAAGACCGGCGCGCGCGGCCTGCGGACCATCCTCGAGAACGTGCTGCTCGACACGATGTACGACCTGCCGGGCCTCAAGAACGTCGGCAAGGTGGTCATCGACGAGGCCGTGATCGGCGGCGAGTCGCGCCCCTACATCGTCTACCGGGCCGAGGATGCGAAGCTCGCGCCGGTCGAAGAACGGCGCACCGGCTCGACCTGAGGCAGCCCTGGTGACCCTCCCCCCGAGCCCGGCGCCGTCACCGTCGCCGGGCTCGCTCTTTTGCGGGGCGCCGAATCGGGGAATTCCCGAGGCCGCGACCCTCGCCCGGGCCGCCTTGTGCCGGCGGCAGCGCGCCCCCATTACGTTATGCTTGAGCCGCGCCCGTGCCCCGCGCCGACCGCCCCCCGGGCGGGCACGACCCTAACCGAAGGACTCCCGCCGTGAGCACCGAAAGCAGCGCCCCCACGCCCGACACCGTCCAGCCCGTCCCGGTGCTGCCGCTCCGGGACGTCGTGGTCTACCCGCACATGGTCATCCCGCTGTTCGTCGGGCGCGAGAAGAGCATCCTCGCGCTCGACCAGGCGATGCGCTCGGACAAGCAGATCCTGCTGGTCGCGCAGAAGGCCGCCGACGTCGACGACCCGAAGGCCGACGACCTGTACCGGGTCGGCACGGTGGCGACGATCCTGCAGCTCCTCAAGCTCCCCGACGGCACCGTCAAGGTGCTCGTCGAGGGCGCGAGCCGGGCCCGGGTCGACCGGCTCGTGACCGCCGACTTCTTCGCCGCCTACGTGCAGCCGGTCGCCGACGTCGACACCTACGACGAGCGCGAGATCGACGTGCTGACGCGCTCGGTGATCTCGCAGTTCGAGCAGTACGTGAAGATGAACAAGAAGGTGCCGCCCGAGGTGCTGACCTCGCTGGCCGGCATCGAGCAGGCCGGCCGGCTCGCCGACACGGTCGCGGCGCACATGTCGCTGAAGCTCGCCGAGAAGCAGAAGGTGCTCGAGATCGCGGACGTGCGCCGCCGGCTCGAGCACGTGCTCGCCCAGATCGAGGGCGAGATGGAGGTGCTGCAGATCGAGAAGCGCATCCGCGGCCGCGTCAAGCAGCAGATGGAG
>DATKOP010000040.1:0-3972 GCA_035524595.1 Steroidobacteraceae bacterium
GACGCCCGCGACGAGCGTGACCTTGCCCTCGGCATCGGCGCTGCCGAGCACGATGACGCCCGAGCCGAGCTTCTCCTTGAGCTGGTCGACCGCCGTGCGCAGCGCCTTCGGGTCGAGCCCGTCGACGCGCGCCGCGACCACCTTGGCACCGCGGATCTCGACGGCGCCCGCCGCGAGGTCGCGCCCCTGGCCGCTCGCGAGGCGCGCCTTCAGCGCGTCGACTTCGCGCTCCAGGCGCTTGGCGCGCTCGACGAGCGCGACCACCTTGTCGACGACCTCCTCGCGCCCGCCGCGGACCAGAGCGCCGACCTCCCGCAGCAGGTGCTCGCCGAGGTTGAGGTAGCGCAGCGCCGCCTCGCCGGTCAGCGCCTCGATGCGGCGCACGCCGGCGGCGACCCCGCCTTCGCTGACGATCTTGAGGAGCCCGATGTCGCCGGTGCGCGCGACGTGCGTGCCGCCGCAGAGCTCGGTCGAGAAGTCGCCGAAGCGCAGCACCCGCACCGTGTCGCCGTACTTCTCGCCGAACAGCGCGACCGCGCCGGAGGCGACCGCATCGTCGTAGCGCATCAGGCGGATCTCGGCGGCGACGTTCTTGAGGATCTCGGCGTTGACCAGCCGCTCGATCCGCGCGAGCTCCTCGGCGCTCACCGGCGCGAAGTGCGAAAAGTCAAAGCGCAGCCGCTCCGGCTCGACCAGCGAGCCCTTCTGCTGCACGTGCGCGCCGAGCACCTGGCGCAGCGCCGCGTGCAGCAGGTGCGTCGCCGAGTGGTGGCGCGCGGTCGCGGCGCGCCGGTCGGCGGCGACCACCGCCTCGACCGCGTCGCCGACCCGCAGCCGCCCGCGGGTCACGAGACCCGAGTGAGCGTGGGCGTCGCGCAGCTTCTGCGTGTCCTCGACCTCGAAGTCCCCGGCCGACCCCTTGAGTGTGCCGGTGTCGCCGACCTGGCCGCCGCTCTCGGCGTAGAACGGCGTGCGATCGAGCACCACCCGCCCGTGCGCGCCCTGCGCGAGCTCCTCGACGCTGGCGCCGCCCGCATCGAGCAGCGCGACCACGGTGCCGCCGGTGGCCAGCGTCTCGTAGCCGCGGAACTCGGTGCGCGCGTCGAGCTGCACGGTCCCGCGCAGGTCGGCGCCGAACTTGCTCGCGGCCTGCGACTGCTTGCGCTGCACCTCCATCGCGGCCTCGAAGCCCGCCTCGTCGACCGTGAGGCCGCGCTCGCGCGCGATGTCGGCGGTGAGGTCGAGCGGGAAGCCGTAGGTGTCGTAGAGCTTGAAGACCGTCTCGCCCGGGATGGTACGCGCGGCGCCCCTGCCGAGCGCCGCGATCGCGGCCTCGAGCATCGTCATGCCGGAGGCGAGCGTCTCGGCGAAGCGCGCCTCCTCCTGGGCGAGCACGCGCCGGACCTCAGCGGCGCCGGCCGCGAGCTCGGGGTAGGCGGCGCCCATCTCGCGCACCAGCGCGTCGACCAGCTTGTGGAAGAAGGGCTCGGTCTGGCCGAGCTTGTAGCCGTGGCGGATCGCGCGGCGGATGATGCGCTTCAGCACGTAGCCGCGGCCCTCGTTCGCGGGCACGACGCCATCGACGATCAGGAAGCTGCAGGCGCGGATGTGGTCGGCGATGACCCGCAGGCTCGGCGAGCCGAGATCGCGGCTGCCCGTGACCCGCGCCGCCTCGGCGATCAGGTCGCGGAACAGGTCGATGTCGTAGTTCGAGTGCACGCCCTGCATCACGGCGGCGATGCGCTCGAGACCCATGCCGGTGTCGACGCTCGGCTTCGGCAGCGGCGTCAGCGTGCCGTCGGCCGCGCGGTCGTACTGCATGAACACGAGGTTCCAGATCTCGACGTAGCGGTCGCCGTCCTCGTCCGGCGAGCCGGG
This sequence comes from Steroidobacteraceae bacterium, assembly GCA_035524595.1. GTDB lineage: Bacteria > Pseudomonadota > Gammaproteobacteria > Steroidobacterales > Steroidobacteraceae > CAIKZZ01. Next base: position 1,879 of record DATKOP010000040.1, read on the forward strand.
CGGCCCGCCCGCGATCCCCGGGCCGTGGTCGTAGAAGATCTCGCTGCACGGGCCGCAGGGGCCGGTGTCGCCCATGGCCCAGAAGTTCGACTTCTCGCCCATGCGCGCGATCCGCTCGCGCGGCACGCCCGCCTCCGCCAGCCACAGGTCGTAGGCCTCGTCGTCGGTCTCGAACACCGTGACCCAGAGCCGGTCCTTGGGGATGCCGAGCTCGCCGGTGATCAGCTGCCAGGCGAAGCGGATCGCGTCGCGCTTGAAGTAGTCGCCGAAGCTGAAGTTGCCGAGCATCTCGAAGAACGTGTGGTGGCGCGCCGTGTAGCCCACGTTCTCGAGGTCGTTGTGCTTGCCGCCGGCGCGCACGCAGCGCTGCGAGGTGACCGCGCGCCGGTACGGTCGCTGGTCGCGGCCGAGGAACACGTCCTTGAACTGCACCATGCCGGCGTTGGTGAAGAGCAGCGTCGGGTCGTTGCCCGGCACGAGTGGGCTCGAGGCGACGACCGTGTGGCCCTGGCGCCGGAAGTAGTCGAGGAACAGGCTGCGAAGCTCCGCGCTGGAGAGGGAGCGGCGGGGGGTGTCTGGCATGGGATCCGATCGGCCGGCGGCGCCGGCAAAGTCCTGGGGAACCGTGGATTCTAGCGGGGACCGCGCGCCCGCGGGGTCGCTATTCGCCGGCGGGATCCAGGTCCCCGGCACCGGCGTCGAGGCCGCCCTCGTCGAGCTCGAAGTCCTCGCCGGCCCGGGCCTCGAGCGCCCGCCGGATGTGGTCGCCGCCGAAGCCCCGCTGCAGCAGGAACCGGACCTGGCGCGCGCGCTCCTTCGGCTCGCGCGGCGGCTCCGCGCCGAAGCGGCGCCGGCGCAGCTCGCAGGCGCGCTCGGCCCACTCGGGCGAGCGCGCATCGACCGCCGCCGCGACCAGCGCCGCGCCGACCCCCAGCCGGCGCAGCTCGAGCGCGATCCGGATCGGGCCCTGGCCGCGGGCGGTGCGGCCGGCGACGGCGGCCTCGACATAGCGCGCGTCGTCGACCAGGCGCTCGTCCTCGAGCGCCGCGACCGCAGACTCCGCGGCCTCGTCGGCGAAGCCGGAGTCCGCGAGCCGTTGCTTGAGGGCGCGGCGCGGGTAGTCGCGCCGCGACAGCAGGCCGATCGCCCGTCCGCGGGCTTCCTCGGCGCTCGCCGGCTCCTCGGGCCGCTTGCGGCCGCGGCCGAAGCCGCGGCCGCGGGCCCGGCCCGCGCCGCCGCCGTGGCCGGGCCCCGACGGCACGGCCGGCCTCAGCTGCCGGCCGCCTCGGCGGTCGGCGGCACCGCGCCCGTCTGGCCGCGACGCGGCGCGAGCAGCTTGGCGCGCAGCTGCTGGTTCAGGTCCTCGGCGATGTCCTGGTGCTGCTGCAGGTAGGCGCGGGCGTTGTCCTTGCCCTGGCCGATGCGCTCGCCCTTGTAGGCGTACCAGGAGCCCGACTTCTCGAGCAGGTTCTGCGCGACCGCCAAGTCGATCAGCTCGCCCTCGCGCGAGATGCCCTGGCCGTAGAGGATCTCGAACTCGGCCTCGCGGAACGGCGGCGCGACCTTGTTCTTGACGACCTTGACCCGGGTCGCGTTGCCGATCACTTCCTCGCCGTTCTTGAGCGCGCCGATGCGGCGGATGTCGAGGCGCACCGAGGAGTAGAACTTGAGCGCGTTGCCGCCGGTGGTGGTCTCGGGGTTGCCGAACATCACGCCGATCTTCATGCGGATCTGGTTGATGAAGATCACGATCGTGTTCGAGCGCTTGATGTTGCCGGTCAGCTTGCGCAGCGCCTGCGACATCAGCCGCGCGTGCAGGCCGACCTGCAGCTCGCCCATCTCGCCCTCGATCTCGGCCTTCGGCGTCAGCGCCGCGACCGAGTCGACCACCACGACGTCGACCGCGCCGGAGCGCACCAGCATGTCGGTGATCTCGAGCGCCTGCTCGCCCGTGTCCGGCTGCGACACCAGCAGGTCGTCGACCTTGACGCCGAGCTTCTCGGCGTAGGTCGGGTCGAGCGCGTGCTCGGCGTCGACGAAGGCCGCCGTGCCGCCCATCTTCTGGCACTGCGCGATGACCTCGAGCGTCAGCGT
>DATKOP010000041.1:0-10254 GCA_035524595.1 Steroidobacteraceae bacterium
GCGCGCGGGCTCGAGGCGCTCGACCTGACGGGGGCCTGGTTCCTCGGCGAGCTCGAGCGTCGGCTGCGCGCCGCGGGCACCGCCGCCGCGTGGCAGGGCCCGCGCCCCGAGGCGCTCGACTTCGCCGACTCGCTGCTCGAGGGGCCCTCGCCCGGCGCGCTGCGGGAACCCGGCCGCCGGCTCGAGGAGCCGCTCGGCGCGCTCGGCCGCTGGACCGTGCGCCGCGGCGGCTCGCTCGCCTCGGCGCTCGAGTTCCTCGGCCGCGTCTACTACGTCATGGGCGGGGCGCTGCTGCGGCCGCGGCGCTTCCGGGCGCAGTCGGTGGTCCGGCACGTCTACGAGACCGGCATCCAGGCGATCCCGATCGTGGCGCTGATCGCGTTCCTGATCAGCATCATCGTCGCCTACATCGGCGCGCAGGAGCTGCGCCAGTTCGGCGGCGAGGTCTACGTCGTCGACCTCGTGACGCTGTCGGTGCTGCGCGAGCTCGGCGTGCTGCTGACCGCGATCATCGTCGCCGGCCGCTCCGGCAGCGCCTTCGCCGCCGAGATCGGCGCGATGCGCCTCAACGAGGAGGTCGACGCGCTGCGCGCGATCGGCCTCAACGTCGTCGAGGTGCTGGTGCTGCCGCGGGTGCTGGCGCTGGTGATCGCGCTGCCGCTGCTGACGGTGATCGCCGACGCCATGGGCCTCGCCGGCGGCGCGGTGCTGTCGTGGCTGGTGCTGCACATCCCGTTCACGCGCTTCATGGTGCGCATGCAGGAGGCGATCGCGCCGACCACCTTCTGGGCCGGGCTGCTCAAGGCGCCGGTGTTCGGCTTCGTGATCGCGCTGATCGGCACCTTCCGCGGCATCCAGGTGCGCGAGTCCTCGCGCGAGCTCGGCCGCCTGACCACGGTCGCGGTGGTCGAGTCGATCTTCATGGTGCTGTTCGTCGACGCGGTGTTCGCGGTCGTCTACTGGGAGCTCGACTTCTGATGGCCGCCGCCGCGCCCACGCAGCCGGCGGTGCGCGTGCGCGGCGTCGTCAACCGCTTCGGCGCGCAGCTGGTGCACGACGGCCTCGACATGGAGGTGGGGCGCGGCGAGATATTCGCCGTGGTCGGCGGCTCGGGCTCGGGCAAGACGGTGCTGCTCAGGACCATCCTCGGGCTGCAGCGCCCCGAGGCGGGCACGGTCGAGCTCGGCGGCCGCGACCTCACGCGCCTCTACGGCGCCGAGCTGCGCGCCGTCAAGCGCGGCTACGGGGTCGCGTTCCAGAGCGGCGCGCTGTTCAGCTCGCTGACCGTCGCCGAGAACGTCGAGCTGCCGATCCGCGAGGCGCTCAGGCTGCCGCCGGACGCGCTCGCCGGGCTCGCCGCGCTCAAGATCCGCCTCGTCGGGCTGCCGGCCGACGCCGGCGCCAAGTACCCGGCGGAGCTCTCGGGCGGCATGGTCAAGCGCGCGGCGCTGGCGCGGGCGCTGGCGCTCGACCCGGAGCTGCTGCTGCTCGATGAGCCGACCTCCGGCCTCGACCCGATCGCGGCGGCGGCCTTCGACGAGCTCTTGCTCTATCTGCAGCGCGCGCTCAGCCTGACGGTCGTGATGATCACCCACGACCTGGACTCGATCTACCGCACCTGCGACCGCGTCGGCGTGATCGTCGACCGGCGCATGGTCAGCGACACGCTCGACGGCATCGTCCGCAACCCGCACCCCTGGATCCAGGAGTATTTCCACGGCGCGCGCGGGCGCGCCGCACGGAGGCAGTGATGGACCGCGACGCAAACTACGTGGCCGTCGGCGCGTTCGTCGTCGTCGTGCTGGCGATGGCGACGGTGTTCGTGCTCTGGTACACCAACACCCGCGAGCGGCGCGAGTACCAGCGCTACGAGGTGTACTTCTCCGGCAGCGTCAGCGGCCTCAACGAGGGCAGCACGGTGCGCTACCTCGGCGTCAACGTCGGCAAGGTGGCGCGCATCCGGCTCGACCCGCGCGCGGCCGACCGCGTGCAGACGCTGGTCGAGGTCGACAAGGCGACGCCGGTGGGCGAGGACACGCTCGCCCGGCTGACGATGCAGGGCGTCACGGGGCTGCTGTTCATCGACCTGTCGCAGGCGCCGCACGCGACCGCCGCCGCGGCGCTCGCGGTGCCGAGCCAGGAGTTCCCGGTGATCCGCTCGGTGCCGTCCGACTTCGACGTGTTCGTCAGCGGCCTGCCGGAGCTCGTCACCGACGCGACCCGCGTCGCGCGGCGCCTGAGCACGCTGCTCGAGGACGACAACCTCGCCGCGGTGCGCGCGCTGATCGCGAACCTGCGCGCCGCCTCCGAGCCCCTGCCGGCGGCGAGCCGCGACGCGGCGCGCCTGGTCGCGGAGCTGCGCGCGGCGGTGGCCCAGGCGCAGGCGGCGGCGGACGGCGCGCGGCGCATCGTCGCCGGCGCCGAGCCCGAGGTCGGCAAGGCGCTCGCGCACCTGACCGAGGCCGCCGACAACCTGGCCGCGGTCAGCCGCCGCCTCGACGGGCTGCTGGCGCGCCACGAGGCCGACCTCGACCGCTTCGCCGGCCGCGGCCTCGACGACCTCGGCCAGCTGGTGCGCGAGGGCCGCGACGCCGCGGCCGAGGTGCGCGAGCTCGCGCACGCGCTCAACCAGCAGCCGTCGCGCCTCCTGTACGAGCCGCCGCGGGCGGGCGTGGAGATCCCGCGATGAGGGCGCTCGCGGCGCTCGCCGCGCCCGCCGTGCTCGCGGCCTGCGGCGGCCTGTTCCAGACGCACGAGACCGCACCGGTCGTGTACACGCTGCACGCGGCGCCGCCGGCCGCGGCGCCGGCCACGGTCGCGGCGACGCTCGTGATCGCGCGCCCGGTCGCGCGGCCGGGCCTCGACTCCGAGCGCATCGCGGTGCGCCTGCCGGACCGGCGGCTCGACGCCTACGCCGGCGCGAGCTGGAGCGCGCCGCCGCCGCGGCTCGTCGAGGCGCTGCTGCTGGATGCGTTTCGCGGTGCCGGCGGCTGGCGCGCGGTGGTCAGCGAGCAGAGCGCGTTCCCCGGCCGCTACCTGCTGCAGACCGAGGTCACCGACTTCGCGGCCGAGTACGCCGACGGCGGCGGCGCGCCGCTGGTGCGGGTGGCGCTGCGCGGCGAGCTCGGCCTCGGCGCCGAGCGGCGCCTGGTCGCGAGCGTCGCGGGCGCGGGCGAGGTGCGCGCCGCCGCCGACCGGCAGCGGGAGGTCGCGGCCGCGTTCGAGGCCGCCGCGGCGCGCGCGGTCGCCGAGCTCGTGGCCGCCGCCGACGCCGCCGCGCTCGCGGCCGAGGCGCCGCCGCCCTGATCTGCTAGGGGACGAGCACCAGCGCGCCCGTGACCGCGCCGGCGCGCAGCCGCGCGAGCGCGGTGCCGGCCGCCTCGAGCGGCAGCGTCTCGACCGCGACCTTGAGGCCGGCGCGCGGCGCGAGCGCGAGGAACTCGAGCGCGTCGCGGCGCGTCAGGTTCGCGACCGAGCGCAGCACCCGCTCGCCCCACAGCCACGCGTACGGGAAGGCGGGGATCTCGCTCATGTGGATGCCGGCGCAGACCACCGTGCCGCCCGGCTTGACGGCGCGCAGCGCCGCAGGCACGAGCGCGCCCACCGGTGCGAACAAGAGCGCGGCGTCGAGCGGCTCGGGCGAGGGCGCGTCGGAGTTGCCGGCCCAGGCCGCGCCGAGGCCGAGCGCGAAGGCGCGCGCCGCGGCGTCGCCCGGGCGGGTGAAGGCGAGCACGCGCCGGCCCTGCCAGATCGCGAGCTGGGCGACGAGGTGGGCGGCGGCGCCGAAGCCGTACAGGCCGAGGGTGCGGCCGCGGCCGGCCGCCTTCAGCGCGCGCCAGCCGATCAGCCCGGCGCAGAGCAGCGGCGCCGCGTGCACGTCGTCAAGGCCCGCGGGCAGCTCGAAGCAGTAGCGGTGGTCGGCGAGCACGTGCTCGGCGTAGCCGCCGTCGAGCGTCCAGCCGGTGAAGCGCGCCGCCGGGCACAGGTTCTCGCGGCCGCTCGCGCACCACTCGCACGTCCCGCAGGTCCAGCCGAGCCACGGCACGCCGAGCCGCGTGCCGGGCGCGACCGCGACACCCGGGCCCGCGGCGAGCACGGTGCCGACGATCTCGTGGCCCGGCACCAGCGCGCGGCCCGGGTGGGCGAGCTCGCCGTCGAGGACGTGCAGGTCGGTGCGGCAGACGGCGCAGGCGCGGACCTTGAGCAGCACCTGGCCGGGTCCCGGCTCCGGCACCGGGCGCGCGCCGAGCCGCAGCGGCCCGCCGGGACGATCGAGGAACTGCGCGCGGCTCATGGCCCGAGCATAGGGCGCGCCGCGCGGCGCGCAATACGGACGTTCAGCGGCCGGCGGCCGCGAGCGCCTCGAGCTCGCGCTCGAGCGCGCGGTAGTCGGCGAGCACCACGACGCGCTCGCCGGCGAGCGCGGCGGAGCCCTGGCCGCCGATCCAGACCGCGATCGCGCGCGGCAGGTGCCGCAGGAACTCGGCGAGCGCCGCCTCGGCCGCGGCGCTCGACTCGCGACGCACGAACGACAGCACCACCGCCGCGGCGCCGACCCGCTCGGCGAACACCGCGGCGTCCGCGGGCGGCATGTCCGGGCCGAGGTACTGGCAGCGCGCGCCGCGCGCGGCCGCGAGCAGCGCGCACATCAGGATGCCGAGCTCGTGGCGCTCGTCGGTCAGCGTCGCGAACACGATCCGCGGCCCCGACGCGATCCGGTTGTAGGTGTCGAGCACCAGGCTCACCTGCCGCATGACCGCGTTCGAGACGATCCGCTCCTGCGCGACCGTGAACTCGCCCGAGTGCCAGCGCTCGCCGACCCCGAGCAGCGCCGGCACCAGCACCTCGTCGACCACCTGCGGCAGCGGCAAGAGCGCGAGCGCCATCGACAGCGCCTGGTCGCAGTCGTCCGGGCGGTAGTGCTCGGCGGCGAGCAGCATCTGCCCGGCGAAGTTGCGCGAGGCCGCCGCGACCGGGTCGGCGCGCGTCGCGTCGGCCAAGAGCCCCGAGAGCTCCTCGTCGCTGACCCGGGCGAGCTTCGATATCGGGTGGCCGCGCTCGGTCGCCTCCCTGAGCTTCCTCAGGCGGATCACGTCGCCCGGGTCGTAGGAGCGCCGCCCGTTCGGGTCGCGCTTGGGCTCGACGACGCGGTAGCGCCGCTCCCAGGCCCTGAGCGTCTCGATGCTGACCCCGGTGGCCTGCGACACCGCCTTGATCGTGAACATGGACTTCCTCGACCGGCCGAGCCGGTTTGTATAGCACCTGCACAGCCAGCGGCTGCCAAGATGCCCGCCAATCGTTGTACAGATACTATACACGTCGGGGCGGGTTCCAGGGTCGACGGGCCCCTGCCACCGGAACCGGCGGCACCCGGCGGGAACGCCCGGGCGCCCGCGCGCGTCCAATCCGGCGTCACGCAGAGGCACCGATGAACTGCCCGCGCATCACGATGGGTGCGGTCGCGGCGGCGACGCTGCCGCGCTACCGCGAGGCGGTCGGTCGCTACGCCGCCACCGCCGCGCCGCGGCTCAGCCCGCGGCCCGCGCCGCCTCGAGCGCCTCCGAGGCGCTGAGCCACGCCTCCTCGGCCTCGGCGACGAGCCGCTTCACCGTCCCCTGGCGCGCCAGCAGCGCGACGAGCTCGGCGCGCGCCGCCGGGGCGTGCAGCGCGGGCTCGCCGAGGCGCTCCTCGAGCGTGCGCTGCTCCGCCGCGAGGCGCTCGAGCTCGCGCTCGCGGCGCTCCACCTCGGCCCTGAGCGGCGCGATGCGCTGGCGCTGCTCGGCCTCGCGCCGCTTGCGCTCGCGCTCCGCGAGCGCGCCGCGCGGCGCGGCCGGCGCCGCCGCGCGCGCGCCCTCGGGCTCTGGCCTCGGCGACCGCAGCCAGGCGGCATAGTCGTCGAGGTCGCCGTCGAAGGGCTCGGCGCGCCCGCCGGCCACCAGCCACAGCTGGTCGGCCACGAGGCGCAGCAGGTAGCGGTCGTGCGACACCAGCACGATCGCGCCCGCGTAGTCCTGCAGCGCCATGCCGAGCGCGTGCCGCATCTCGAGGTCGAGGTGGTTGGTCGGCTCGTCGAGCAACAAGAGGTTCGGCCGGCGCGACACGATCAGCGCCAGCACGAGGCGCGCCTTCTCGCCGCCCGAGAACGGCGCGACCCGCTCGAACACGCGCTCGCCGCCGAAGCCGAAGCCGCCGAGGAAGGAGCGCTGCTCCTGCTCGCCGGCGCGCGCGAGCGCCGCGCCGCCCTCAGCCCTGAGGTGCTCGAGCGGCGTCGCCCGGGGGTCGAGCTGCTCGAGCTGGTGCTGCGCGAAGTAGCCGATCGCGAGCTCCTGCGCGGCGGTGCGCGTGCCGCCCTGGAGCGGCTGCAGGCCCGCGAGCACCCGCGTCAGCGTCGACTTGCCGGCGCCGTTGCGCCCGAGCAGCGCGACCCGGTCGCCCGGCGCGAGGCTGAGCCGCACGCCGCCGAGCACCGGGCGGCCGTCGTAGCCGGCCGCCGCGTCCTCGAGCACCAGCAGCGGCCGCGGCAGGCGCGCCGGCGCCACGAAGCTGAACGCGAACGGCGAGTCGACGTGCGCCGGCGCGATGCGCTCCATGCGCTCGAGCTGCTTCAGGCGGCTCTGCGCCTGGCGCGCCTTGCTGGCCTTGGCCCGGAAGCGCTCGACGAAGTCGAGCACGTGGCGGATCTCGCGCTGCTGGCGCTCGAACGCCGACTGCTGCTGCGCGAGCTGCTGGGCGCGCTGCAGCTCGAAGTCCGAGTAGTTGCCGGCGTAGGCGGCGACCCGGCCGCCCTCGATGCTGACGATCCGCGTCACCACCCGGTCGAGGAACTCGCGGTCGTGCGCGATCACGAGCAGCGTGCCCGGATACGCCCGCAACCAGTCCTCGAGCCACAGCACCGCGTCGAGGTCGAGGTGGTTGGTCGGCTCGTCGAGCAGCAGGATGTCCGAGCGCGCCATCAGCGCCTGCGCGAGCGCGAGGCGGCGCTGCCAGCCGCCCGAGTACTCGGCCACCGGCCGCTCGATCGCGGCGGCGTCGAAGCCGAGCCCGGCCAGCAGGCGCGCCGCGCGGCTGCGCGCGGCGTAGCCGTCGAGCGCCAGCAGCCGCGCGTGCAGCGCGCCGACCCGCGCGCCGTCGTGCGCCGCCTCGGCGGCGGCGAGCTCGGCCTCGACCGCGCGCAGCGCCCGGTCGCCGTCGAGCACGAACTCGACCGCGGGCCGCGGGTCGGGCGCCACCTCCTGCAGCACGCTCGCGAGCACGTAGCCGGACTGCACGCCGACCTCGCCCGCGTCGGCGCCGAGCTCGCCGCGCAGCAGCGCAAACAGGCTCGACTTGCCGGCGCCGTTCGGGCCGACCACGCCGACCTTCTCGCCGGCGAACAGCGTCAGCGTCGCGCCCTCGAAGAGCGCGCGCGGGCCGCGTCGCAGCGTGACGTTCTTGAGGCTCAGCATCGGGTCCGCCCGGCGGAACGGGCGCGCAGTCTACCGGAGAGGGGGGCGCGGCGTCCGCCGCCCGCCGTCAGCCGGCGGCGCGGGGCGCGAGCCTGAGCGCGGCGATCGGGAACGGCACCTGGCCGCGCTGCTGCGCGGCGAGCAGCGCGAGCAGCGCCTCGGCCGACATCGGCTCGCCGAACAGCCGGCCCTGCGCGTAGTGGCAGCCGAGCGCGCGCAGGAACTCGAGCTGGTCGATGGTCTCGACGCCCTCGGCGACCACCTGCATCTCGAGGTTGCGGCCCATCTCGATGATGGTGCGCACCAGCGTCGCGTCCTGGGCGTCGACGGTCGCCTTGCGCACGAACGACTGGTCGATCTTCAGCGTCTCGACCGGCAGCTGCTGCAGCGCCGACAGCGACGAGTAGCCGGTGCCGAAGTCGTCGATCGACAGGTTGATGCCGAGATCGTGCAGCTCGCCCAGCATGCGCACCGTGCGCGGCGCGTTCGACATCAGCGTGGTCTCGGTGATCTCGAGCTCGAGGCAGCGCGGCTCCACCCCGTACTCGCGGAACACCGAGGCGAAGCGGGTGATGAAGCTCGCCTGCTGCAGCTGCTTGAGGCTGAGGTTGATCGAGACGCGGCCCGGGTCCGGCACCTGCCCGCGCCAGCTCTTGTAGTCGGCGCAGACGCGCCTGAGCACCCACTCGCCGATCGGCAGGATCAGGTTGGTCTGCTCGGCGAGCGGGATGAAGTGCGCCGGCGGGATGTCGCCGTGGCCCGGCAGCCGCCAGCGCAGCAGCGCCTCGGCGCCGGCGATGCGGCCGGAGGCGATCTCGACCTTCGGCTGGTACAGGATCACGAACTCGTCGCGCTCGAGCGAGCGGCGCAGCTTGCTCTTCAGGATCAGGCGCTCGACCGCCTCGGCGTTCATCTCCGGCGCGTAGAACGCGTAGCTGCCGCCGCCGTTCTGCTTGGAGTGGTACATCGCGGCGTCGGCGTTGCGGATCAGGTCGATGGTGTTGCCGGCGTCGTCCGGGCAGAGCGCGACGCCGAGCGACAGCGTCAGGTACACCTCGGTGTCGTTGAGGAAGAACGCGCGGCTGACATCGTCGAGCACCTGGCGCGCCACCGCCGCCAGCGCCGGCCTGCAGTCGCCGGCCGGCAGGTTCTCGATGAACACCGCGAACTCGTCCCCGGCGAGGCGCCCGACCACCGCGCCCTTCGGCACGACCCTCGTCAGGCGCTCGCTCAGGATCTCGAGCGTGCGGTCGCCGGCGGCGTGGCCGAAGGTGTCGTTGACGTCCTTGAAGCGGTCGAGGTCGAGGTACAGCAGCGCCAGCGTCGTGCCGTTGCGGTGCGCGCGCGCGATCGCCTGCTGCAGCAGGTGCTGGAACTGCATCCGGTTCGGGATCTTGGTCAGCGTGTCGTAGCGGGCGAGGTAGCGGATGCGCCGCTCGGCGCGCTTGCGCTCGGTGATGTCGCGGGCGACGAAGATGCAGCCCTCGAAGCTGGTGGTCGCGCCGTCGCCGTCCTCGGCGTCGCTCGCGGCGCGCCGGCCGGAGATCGTCGAGCCGGACAGCGACACCGGCACCGCGCCGCCCTCGCGCGTGCGGATCATGAACTCGCGGGTTTCCTTGACCGCGCGCTCGAGCGCGAAGTTGCGCCGCTCCTCGGGCGCCATCAGCGAGGCGACGTCGCGGCCGGCGAGCTCGGACTCCGGCCAGCCGAACAGCCGCACCGCGGCCTCGTTGGCCCGCGAGATCCGCCCGTCCGGCTCGGTCACGAGCACGGCGTCGGTCATGCTGTTGAGCACGACGTCGAGGTAGTTGCGCGTGATGGTCGTCTGGTGGAGCTTCTCGCGCATCCGCTCGATTGCCGCGGCGAGCTCGGTGAACTCGCTCGCCGCGGCCGGCGAGACCGGCTGGGTGTAGTCGCCCTCGCCGAGCTGGTCGAGGCTGCCGACCAGGGCGCGGATCGGGTGGCGCTCGCGGCTGGCGAGCAGCACCGCGATCGCCCCGCCGGCGAGCGCGCTCGCCAGGCCGAGCATCGCGAGCAGCGTGCGGCTGCCGAGCAGCACCGTGCCCGAGCGCTCGGTGAACGCCTCGAAGAGCGCCGCGCCCGCGGCCCCGAGCAGGATGCCGACGACGAGCCGGCCGAGCAGCCGGCGCGGGCGGAGGGGTTTCAGCGTCTCCATGCGCCCGATCATACGTCGGGGCTTCCGCGACCAACGTTCAAAATGCGACGCCGGCCGCCGACGGCCGGTGTCGCCCTCGCCCGGGATAGGGTTTCACCCTAAGTCCGTGCTGCTGGGCAGCATGGCCTCGGGTAGCCTAGGACGATGCGCTCCCGAACCGCCCGGCCCCGCCCGGTCCGCCTCGGACCCCTCGAGCTCACCGGCCGCGCCCGCGGCCACGTCGTCGAGGTCGCGGCGCTGCCGCGCACCTTCCTGCAGCCGGCCGCGGCGGCGGCGCTCGTGCGCCTGCGGGCCGCCGCGGCGCGCGCCGGCATCGACCTCATGCCCTGTTCCTCGTTCCGCGACTTCGACACGCAGGTGCGCATCTGGAACGAGAAGTGGACCGGGCGGCGCACGCTGCTCGACCGCCAGAGCCGGCCGCTCGACGCGGCGCGCCTCCCGCCCGCGCGGCGCGTCGCCGCGATCCTCGTCTGGTCCGCGCCGCCGGGCGCGAGCCGCCACCACTGGGGCAGCGACCTCGACGTCTACGACCGCGCGGCGCTCCCGCCGGGTGCGCCGCTCAGGCTCGTGCCCGAGGAGTACGCGCCGGGCGGCCCGTTCGCGGCGCTCACCGAGTGGCTCGACCGGCACATG
>DATKOP010000042.1:0-32706 GCA_035524595.1 Steroidobacteraceae bacterium
CAGGCGATCGTCCGCGAGGGCCTGAAGGCCGTGGCCGCGGGCGTCAACCCGATGGACCTCAAGCGCGGCATCGACCACGCCGTCGTGACCGCGATCGAGGAGCTGAAGAAGCTCTCCAAGCCCTGCAAGGACACCAAGGCGATCGCCCAGGTCGGCACGATCTCGGCGAACTCCGACGAGAGCATCGGCCAGACCATCGCCCAGGCGATGGAGAAGGTCGGCAAGGAAGGCGTGATCACGGTCGAGGAGGGCTCGGGCCTCAACAACGAGCTCGACGTCGTCGAGGGCATGCAGTTCGACCGCGGCTACCTGTCGCCGTACTTCATCAACAACCAGGCGAACCAGACGGCCGAGCTCGAGAAGCCGCTGATCCTGCTGTACGACAAGAAGATCTCCAACATCCGCGAGATGCTGCCGATCCTCGAGGGCATCGCCAAGGCCGGCCGCCCGCTGCTGATCGTCGCCGAGGACGTCGAGGGCGAGGCGCTCGCGACGCTGGTGGTCAACACGATCCGCGGCATCGTCAAGGTGGCCGCCGTCAAGGCGCCGGGCTTCGGCGACCGCCGCAAGGCGATGCTGCAGGACATCGCGGTCCTCACGGGCGGCACGGTGATCTCGGATGAGGTCGGCCTGTCGCTCGAGAAGGCCTCGCTCAGCGATCTCGGCGAGGCGAAGAAGGTCGTCGTCGAGAAGGAGAACACGACGCTGATCGACGGCGCCGGCAAGCCGGCCGACATCAAGGCGCGGGTCGCGCAGATCCGCCAGCAGGCCGAGGAGGCGACCTCCGACTACGACAAGGAGAAGCTGCAGGAGCGCGTCGCCAAGCTCTCCGGCGGCGTCGCCGTGATCAAGGTCGGTGCCGCGACCGAGGTCGAGATGAAGGAGAAGAAGGCCCGCGTCGAGGACGCGCTGCACGCCACGCGCGCGGCGGTCGAGGAGGGCGTGGTGCCGGGCGGCGGCGTCGCGCTGATCCGCGTCCTGAAGACGCTCGAGAAGCTCACCCACGAGAACGAGGACCGCAACTTCGGCATCAAGATCCTCGCCCGCTCGATCGAGGAGCCGCTGCGCCAGATCGTCGCCAACGCCGGCGAGGACGCGGCGGTGGTGCTCGCCAAGGTGCGCGAGGGCAAGGGCAACTTCGGCTACAACGCCGCGAGCGGCGAGTACGGCGACATGATCGAGATGGGCATCCTGGATCCCACCAAGGTCACGCGCCTCGCGCTGCAGAACGCGGCCTCGGTGGCCGGGCTGCTGCTGACGACCGAGGTGATGGTCGCCGAGGCGCCGAAGGAAGAGGAGCACGCCCACGGTGCCCCGGGCGGCATGGGCGGCATGGGCGGCATGGGCGGGATGGACATGTAATCCCGCACCTCCGGCCGGGGCCGCTGCCCGGCCGGAGAACCGCGCGACCGACCGTGAGGTCCACGAAGCCCCGCCTCGGCGGGGCTTCGTCGTTTGGGGCGGCCGCGTTCCGCTATGCTGCGGCGATGAGAACAGGGAACGGGGCGGGGCCGGCCGGTCCGGCCGGCGTCGCCGGGCGCGCGGGGCTGCCCGCGCCGACGATCTCGCGGGGCCGTCGCCCGCCCGCGGCGGCGCGGTGAACGGCGCGATCCGGCTGGCAGCCGTCGACTGGGCGATCCTCGCGACCTACTTCGCCTTCGTGCTCGGCATCGGCGTCGTGCTGACGCGCGGCGTGCGCACCAGCGAGGACTTCTTCCTGTCGGGGCGCCACATCCCGGCGTGGGTCGCCGGCCTCGCGTTCATGTCGGCGAACCTCGGCGCGCAGGAGGTCATCGGCATGGCCGCCTCCGGCGCCAAGTACGGCATGATGACCAGCCACTTCTACTGGATCGGCGCGATCCCGGCGATGGTGTTCCTCGCCGTGTTCATGATGCCGTTCTACTACGGCTCGCGCGCGCGCTCGGTGCCGGAGTACCTGCGGCTGCGCTTCGACGAGAAGACGCGCGGCTTCAACGCCGTGTCGTTCAGCTGCATGACCGTGATGTCCTCCGGCATCTCGATGTACGCGATGGGGCTGCTGCTCAACCTGCTGCTCGGCTGGGACTTCGGCGCCAGCATGTGGCTGTGCGCCGGCATCGTGCTCGCCTACATCCTGCTCGGCGGCCTGACCTCGGCGATCTACAACGAGGTGCTGCAGTTCTTCCTGATCGTGTTCGGCTTCGCGCCCCTGGTGCTGCTCGGGCTGCACGACGTCGGCGGCTGGGCCGGGCTGCAGGCCGCGCTGGCGCGCGTCGCGACCGCGCAGGGCTTCGCGCCCGGCGCGTGGAGCGACTCGTGGCGCTTCCTCGGCAGCGCCGGCGCCAACCCGATGGGCGTCGAGTGGTTCGGCCTCGCGATGGGGCTCGGCTTCGTGCTGTCGTTCGGCTACTGGTGCACGGACTTCCTGATCGTGCAGCGCGCGATGGCGGCCGAGTCGATGGCGGCGGCGCGGCGCACGCCGCTGGTCGCGACGCTGCCGAAGATGCTGTTCCCGTTCCTGGTGATCGTGCCCGGCATGATCGCGGTGGCGCTGACGCAGGGCGGCGGCGGCGGCGCGCCCTTCGTGCTGCCGGACAAGGGCGACGGCACGCCGAACTTCGACCTCGTGATCCCGGTGATGCTCGGCCACTACTTCCCGAACGGGCTGCTCGGGCTCGGCCTGACCGCGCTGATCGCGAGCTTCATGTCCGGGATGGCCGGCAACGTCACGGCGTTCAACACCGTCTGGACCAACGACATCTACCAGCCGTACCTGCACCCGGGCGCGGGCGACCGCCACTACCTGTGGATGGGGCGCGTCGCGACGCTCGGCGGCGTGCTCTTGTCGCTCGGCGCCGCCTACCTGGTGTCGGCCTTCAACAACATCATGGACGTGCTGCAGCTGGTGTTCGCCTTCATCAATGCGCCGCTCTTTGCGACCTTCCTGCTCGGCATGTTCTGGCGGCGCGCGAACGGCGACGGCGCCTTCACTGGCCTCCTCGCCGGCACGGCGGTCGCGGCGCTGCACCACGGCCTGACGCTGCCGCCGCACGCGCTCGCCGGCATCAAGGGTGGCTGGCTCGGGCTCGTGCACGTCTACCCGAGCGAGATGGCGCAGAACCTGTGGACGGCGATCTTCGCGTTCGCGGCCTGCTTCCTGACGACGGTCGTCGTCAGCCTGCTGGGACGCGCGCCGCCGCGCGCGGCGCTGGCCGGCCTCGTCTACTCCGAGACGGCGCGCGCCGACGACGGCGCGCTGCCGCGCTGGCAGCGGCCGGCGGTGCTCGGCGCGCTCGCGCTCGGCGGCGCGCTGGCGCTCAATTGGATCTTCCGGTGAGCGGCCACGCGCCGGGGCACGGCCGGCGGGGGGTGCGGCGATGACTCTCGACATCCGTCTGCCGATCGGGCTGCTGTTCGCGCTGCTCGGGCTGCTGCTGGCGGGCTATGGCCTCTCGGCCGCGCCGTCGCCGGCCGCGGCGCCGGCGGGGATCAACGTCGTCGCGGCGTGGGGCGGCGTGCTGGCGCTGTTCGGCGTGGCGATGCTCGCGCTGTGGCTGCGCGGCCGCCGCCGGGCGCGGCGACCGGCCTGAGCCGCCGGCGGCACGCGTCGTGGCCGACAGCGAGGCGCTGCGGACGGAGTTTCGCCGGCGGTTCGGCGCCGAGCCGTCGCTCTACCGCGCGCCGGCGCGCGTCAACCTGATCGGCGAGCACACCGACTACAACGGCGGCTTCGTGCTGCCGGCGGCGATCGGCTTCTACACCGGCGTCGCCGCCGCGCCGCGCAGCGACGGCCGCCTGCGGATGCACTCGACGAGCTTCGCCGAGACCGTCACCCGCGAGCTCGATGCCGGGCCCGCGTCCGCCGCGCACTGGAGCGACTACGCGTGGGGCATGGCGCGCACGCTCAGGGCCCACGGCCTGCCGCTCGGCGGGGCCGACCTGCTGGTGCTCGGCGAGGTGCCGCTCGGCGCGGGCCTCGGCTCCTCCGCCGCGCTCGCGGTGGCGGTCGGCGGCGCGCTCGCGTCGATCGCGGGCCGCTCGCTCGATCGCCTGACGCTCGCGCAGCTCAGCCAGCGCGCCGAGAACGACTACGCCGGCACGCGCTGCGGCATCATGGACCCGTTCGTCGCGCTGTTCGGCCGCGCCGGCCACGCGCTCTGCCTCGACTGCCGCTCGCTCGAGTACCGCGCCGTCCCGCTCGAGGCCGGCCCGCCGCGCGCCGCCGGCGCCGCTGCGCGGATCCTGGTCTGCGACACCGGGGTCCGGCATCGCCTCGCCGGCGGCGAGTACAACCGCCGCCGCGAAGAGTGCGAGCGGGGCGTCGCGGCGCTCGCCCGCACGGATCCCTCGATCCGCTCGCTGCGCGACGTGAGCGCGGAGCTGCTGGAGCGCCGGGGTCCGGACCTCGACGCCGTGGTGCTGCGCCGCTGCCGGCACGTGCTCGCCGAGAACGCCCGGGTGCTCGCCGCGGCGCAGGCGCTCGAGGCGGGCGACCCCGGGCGCGCCGGGCAGCTGCTCTGCGAGTCGCACCGGAGCCTGCGCGACGACTACGAGGTCAGCTGCGACGAGCTCGATCTGATGGTTGAGCTGGCGCTCGACTGCGACGGCGTCTACGGCGCGCGCTTGAGCGGCGGCGGCTTCGGCGGCTGCACCGTCAACCTGGTGCGGGCCGATGCGGTGGCGCGCTGCCGCGCGACGATCACGGAGCGTTACCGGCGCGCGACCGGCCATGCCCCCGACACCTACCTCTGCACCGCCGTCGACGGCGCCGGCCCGCCGGCCGACGAGACGCCGCGAACCGCAGGCGCCGCCCGTGCCCCATAACCCCCTCGACCTGCAGGCCACCGCGCACCGGCGCCGCAACCCGCTGACCGGCGAATGGGTCCTGGTCTCGCCGCAGCGCGTGGAGCGACCGTGGCAGGGCCAGACCGAGGCCGTCGCCGGCGCGCGGCCGCCGCGCTACGACCCCGGGTGCTACCTGTGCCCGGGCAACGGCCGGGCCGGCGGCGCGACCAACCCGGCGTATGCGTCGACCTTCGTCTTCGACAACGACTTCGCGGCGCTGCAGCCCGGGGTCCCGGAGGCACGGTACGCGGCCGGCGGGCTGCTCGAGGCGCGCAGCGAGGCCGGCCGCTGCCGCGTGATCTGCTATTCGCCGCGCCACGACCTCGCGCTCGGGCGGATGGCGCCGGCGGACGTGCGCCGCGTCGTCGATGCCTGGGCGGGGGAGTACGCGAGCCTCGGCTCGCTGCCGTGGGTGCGGGCGGTGACGATCTTCGAGAACCGCGGCGCAGCGATGGGCGCGAGCAGCCCGCATCCGCACGGGCAGCTCTGGGCCAGCGGCACCGTTCCCGGCGCGCTCGCGCGCGAGTCGGCCGGCCAGGCCGACTACCTCGGCGCGCACGGCCGCTGCCTGCTGTGCGACTACGCGGCGCTCGAGGCCGCCGAGCGCACGCGGGTGGTGGCGCAGAACGACGAGTGCCTCGCGGTGGTGCCGTTCTGGGCGACCTGGCCGTTCGAGACGCTGGTGCTGCCGCGCCGCCACGTGCCGGCGATCGACGCCCTGGAGGCGCCGGGCCGCGACGGGCTCGCGCGGCTGCTCAAGGAGCTGACGCAGCGCTACGACGCGCTGTTCGACGTCGAGTTCCCGTACACGATGGGCCTGCACCAGCGCCCGACCGACGGCGACGCGCATCCGCACTGGCACCTGCACGCGCACTTCTACCCGCCGCTGCTGCGCTCGGCGACGGTGCGCAAGTTCATGGTCGGCTACGAGATGCTCGCGGATGCGCAGCGCGACCTGACGCCCGAGGTGGCCGCGGCGCGGTTGCGCGACGCGTGCTGAGCGCCGCGGCGCGCCACCGGCGGGTCCGGCGCATTGCGCCGCGCCGCCCGGCCCGGCATCATCGCTTCCCGCCGGGGTACGCCGCGCGGCGCGGCCCGTCGGCGATCGAAGCGGAGCCGGCGGGCTGGCGTGCCTCCGGGGCAGTGGCGAGCCGCGGCCGAAGGCTCCATTGGGTGTGAGCGAAATGCCGATCGGTGATGCCTCCGGCTGCGGGCCTGGCGGCGCAGGGCGCGACGCGCGGTCCGCGCGCGGCGCCCGGGGCGCGGCGGCGTGACCCGCGTCAACCTGATCACGTTCGACAACGGCTTCGGCAACACCCGCGACATCGGCCTGCTGAGCGAGGCGCTGCGCGCGGCGGGCTGCACGGTGGTCGTGACGCTGGCCAACAAGCACGAGCGCCGGCGCCGCAGGCTGCGCCTGGTGCGGCGCTTCGGCGCCACCCGGCTGTGGCTCAGCCGCCGGCGCCAGGCGCGCGGCCAGCACCCGGAGTTCGACGTCTGCGTCATGGTCGAGCACGTCTGGCCGGAGCGCCTGCACCTCGCGCGGCGCAACGTGATCGTGCCGCATCCCGAGTTCTTCGACCGCCACGACCGCAGCCTGCTGGATCGCTTCGACTGCGTGTGGGCGAAGACCCGCAACACCTTCGACATCTTCACGCGCCTCGGCTGCCGGGCGAGCCTGACCGGCTCCGACAGCGACGACCGCCACCTCGACGGCGTCGAGCGCGAGGCGACGTTCTTCCACCTCGCCGGCGGCAGCCGCATGAAGGGCACCGCGCGCCTCACCGCGCTCTGGAGCCGGCACCCCGAGTGGCCGCGACTCACGGTCGTGCAGAACGCGGCGCGCACGGGTGCCGCCGTGCCGGCCGCGAACATCGAGTACCAGACGCGCTACCTGACCGACGCGGAGCTGCGGCTGATGCAGAACCGCAACGCCTTCCACGTCTGCACCTCCGAGACCGAGGGCTGGGGGCACTACATCGTCGAGGCGCAGAGCACCGGCGCCGTGGTGCTGGCCACCGACGCGCCGCCGATGAACGAGCTGGTCACCACCGGGCGCGGCCTCCTGATCCGCGGCACGGCGGTCGGCCACCAGCACCTCGCGACCACCTACCAGTTCGACGCCGCCGATTTCGAGCGCGTCGTCGACCGCGCCCTCGGCATGGATGCCGCCGCGCGCGCCCGGCTGGGCGCGGCCGCGCGCGACTGGTTCTGGGAGAACAAGCGCGGCTTCCCGGCGCGCCTCGCGGCGGCGCTCGGCGCACTCGAGCATGGCTAGCCGCGGCCGCCGCCGTGCGCGCGGCGTGCCGCGGCGCGCGCGCGCCGCCCCGCGGGCATGAGGGCCGCCGTGTTCCACCCGCGCTTCGACGCGCCGCGCGGCGCGGAGAAGGTCGCGCTCGCGCACGCGCACGCGCTGCGCGAGCTCGGCTGGGACGTGCGGCTGCTGTGCTTCGACTGGCGCGCCGAGCAGTTCCCGGCGGCCGACCGCGACCTCGGCCCGGTGCTGCTGCCGGCGCCGCGGCACTACTGGGACGGGCGGGTGGACCCGGCGACGGTCGCGGCGCTCGACGCCGCGCTCGCCGACCGCGACGTCGCGGTGGCGCACAACTACCCGGCGAGCGCGTACCTCGGCCACGCGAGCGGCGGCGTGCCGCGCGCGTGGTACTGCGAGGAGCCGTTCCGCGCGCTGTACATTCCCGAGACCCGCCCCGGCCTCGATCGCGCGTTCCGCGAGGGGCGGGTCGATCCGGCCGCGCCGATCGGCCGCTACTACCGGCGCGAGCTGCGCAAGTCCTTCTGGAGCCTGGCGCTCAATCCGCGCTATCGCGGCAAGCGCCGCGAGGACCGTCGCGGCGTCGCCCGGCTCGACGCCGTCGCCGCGAACAGCGCCGCCACCGCCGCGGTCTACGCGCACATCTACGGCCGCGCCGCCGCCGTGCTCCACTGTCCGGTCGAATTCCCGGCGGCGCTGCCGGCGCCGCCGGCCGGCGATGCGCCGCTGCGCATCCTCACGCAGGGCGGCTTCTCGCCCCTCAAGGGCCTGGCGATGCTGCTCGCCGGCTTCGAGCGCTTCCTCGCGAGCTCGCCGCGGCCGGTGGTGCTCGAGATCGTCGGCGCCGGCAAGGAGCGGGCCGGCATCGAGCGGCTGATCGCCGGCACGCGGACCGCCGCCTGCGCGCGCATCCACGGCTGGATCTCGGACGCGCAGCTCGCCGAGCTGCGCGCGCAGTGCCACGGCTTCGCGGCGATGCCGGCGGACGAGCCCTTCGGGCTCGTGTTCGCCGAGGCGCTCGCGGCCGGCCTGATCACCGTCGGTCCCGATCACGGCGGCCCGGTGGAGATCCTCGGCGGCGGCGAGTTCGGGCTGATCGCCGACCCGTTCACGCCGGCGAGCGTGGCCGACGCGCTCGGCCGCTTTGCCGCGATGGACCGCGCGGCGCGCGCCGAACTGCGGGAGCGGGCCTTCGTCGCCGCGCGGCGTCGCTTCGACGTGCGCATGCTGCCGCTGCAGCTCGACGGCTGGCTGCGCTCCGTGCAGCGGGCCGCGGCGCGGGCCTGACGGCGCGCGCCGCGCTCAGCCGAGCGCCGCCGCGAGCACCTCGTCGACGCTGGCCCAGCCGGGCGAGTGCAGCAGCGTGACCCGCGCACCCAGCGGCCGCCACGCCGCGACCGAGCGCGGCCCGTACACCGCGACCAGCCGCGCGCCGACGCCGGCGGCCAGGTGCCCGGGGCCGGTGTCGTTCGCCACCACCGCCTGCGCGCGTGCCATCAGCGCGCCGTACGCGCCGAGGTCGAGGCCGCCGAGGCGGGTCGCACCCGGCAGCAGCGCCTCGGCCCGGGCGTCCTCTCCGGGCCCCGGGCAGACGAGCGCGGCGACGCCGCGCTCGGCGAGCCGCCGGCCGAGCGCCGCGAAGCCCGGCCACACCTTGCGCGCCTCGCGGTCATCCGCGCCCGAGAACGGGCACAGCACGAGGTAGGGGCGGGCGGCGAGGCCGTGCGACTCGAGCAGCGCCGCCGCACGCGCCGCCTGGGCGGCGCTCGGCGTCAGCGTCACGGCGGTCGGGTACGGCGCGTCGCTGCCGAGGAAGCGGCTCGCGAGGTGCCAGTAGGCGTGCGAGGCGTGCGCGAAGCGCGGCAGCGCGTACGACTGCGCGAGCAGGAAGCTGCGCCCGTCGCGCGCGTAGCCCACCGCATCCCAGCCGCCGAGCCGGGCCTCGAGCGCGGAGGAGAAGGACTTCGTCAGCAGCAGGGCCGCCGGCCGCCGGCCGGCGGCCGTGCGCTCGGCCAGCCCGCGCCGCAGCTCCGCGAGCTGGCGGGTGGCGGCCAGCAGCCCGTGCGCCCGCACCACGACCGGCCAGTGGGCTCCCTCGAGGAGCGCCGGGGCCCAGCCCTTGCCGAGCAGCCGCAGCTCATAGCCGGCCGCCTCGAGGCGGCGCAGCGTCGGCACGGCCAGCACGACCTCGCCGACCCAGTTGCAGAGGCGCACCGCGAGCGGCGGCCGGGCGGGGCTCGGCCCGCGCGCGGCGGCCGGGGCCTCGCGCTCGTCGGCGGTGTCGCCCCTCATGGCCGCGGGGCGCTACGGCGACTCGGCCGCGATCATCGCGCGCACCACGTCCGGCATGCGCAGCTGCGCGCGCCAGCCGAGCGCCCGCTCGGCGCGCGCGGGGTTGCCCTCGCTGCGCGCGAGATCGCTCGGCCGGAACAGCTTCGGGTCCGAGTCCACGTGCGCGCGCCAGTCGAGCCCGACCTGCTCGAACGCCAGGGCCACGAACTGCTCGAGCGAGTGGGACTCGCCGGTCGCGATCACGAAGTCGAGCGGTGCCGGCTGCTGCAGCATCAGCCACATCGCCTCCACGTACTCCGGCGCCCAGCCCCAGTCGCGGACGATGTCGAGGCGCCCGAGCGCGAGCCGCTCGCGGGCGCCGGCCGCGATCCGGACCGCGGCCGACGTGATCTTGCGCGTGACGAACCGCTTCGGCCGCAGCGGCGACTCGTGGTTGAAGAGTATGCCGTTGCACGCGAACAGCCCGTAGGCTTCGCGATAGGTCGCGACGAGCCAGTGGGCGGAGGCCTTGGCGACCGCGTACGGGCTGCGCGGCGCGAACGGCGTGCGCTCGTCGGCCGGTCCCTGCGCTGCCGTCCCGAAGCACTCGCTCGAGCTCGCGTGGTAGAGCCGGACCGGCTGGCGCAGCAGCCGCATCGCCTCCATGACGTTCAGCACGCCGAGCGTCGCGCTCTCGATGGTGTCCGCCGGCTGTTCGAAGGACAGGCCGACCGAGCTCTGGCCGGCGAGCAGGTACAGCTCGTCCGGCCGGCACTCGTCGAGCAGCGCGACGACGCTGCGGAAATCCTTCGGCGCCATCGAGCGCAGCGTGACCGCGTCCCTGATGCCGAGCTGCGCGAGGTTGCCGAAGGGTGCCAGCTGTGCGTCGCGCGAGGTGCCCCAGACGTCGTAGCCCTTGCCGAGCAGCAGGCGCGCCAGATACGCCCCGTCCTGACCACCGACGCCGCAGATTAGAGCTCTCAAGAAGCGCTGCTCCTGCCCGAGACCGCCGCGCGGCCCCGCGCGCCGTCCCGTCGGCGGGCGCCGCTGCCCAAGTCGCCCGCTCGATGCGACACTACGATCAGTATACCGCCGCTGCGCGCGGCGGTGGGTCGCCCGGAGCCCCGACTTGCCGAGCCCCGAACAGACGACCGCGAGCATCGCCGCCGCCGTCGCGCACCGCGCGCTCGCGCGGCTGCGCGACGCCGGCGCGGCGCCGGCGGCCGACCCCGCCGTGCTTGAACGCGTGCTGATCGCAAGCGACTTCGTCGCCGACGCGCTGCTCGCGGATCCGGCGCTGGCCGCCGCGCCCGCCGAGCGCGATCCGGAGCCGTTCGCCGCGGCGCGCGCGGCGGCCGACGAGGCGGAGTTCGTGGCCGCGATCCGCCGCGCCCGGCGCCGTGCGCTCGCGCGCATCGCCTGGCGCGACCTTGCCGGCCTCGACGCGACGCCGGCGACGCTTGAGTCGCTGTCGGCGCTCGCCGACGACGCGATCCGCGCGGCGCTTGCGTTCGCAGAGCGCTCGCTGGCCGCCCGCTACGGCACGCCGCGCAACGCGGCGGGCGAGGCGCAACCGCTCGTGGTGGTCGGCATGGGCAAGCTCGGCGGCGGCGAGCTCAACTTCTCGTCGGACATCGACCTCGTGTTCCTGTACCCCGACGGCGGCGAGACCGACGGCGCGCGATCGATCGACAACTTCGAGTACTTCACGCGCCTCGGCCAGGCGCTGATCCGGCTGCTCGACGCGACCACCGCCGACGGCTTCGTCTACCGCGTCGACATGCGGCTGCGGCCCTTCGGCGACTCCGGCGCGCTGGTCGCGAGCTTCGCCGCACTCGAGGACTACCTCCAGCAGCACGGCCGCGACTGGGAGCGCTACGCCTGGGTCAAGGCGCGCGCGATCACCGGCCGCGAGGCCTACGAGGCGCTGTTCCGCGACGTCGTGCGGCCGTTCGTGTTCCGTCGCTACCTCGACTACGGCGTGTTCGAGTCGCTGCGCGAGATGAAGTCGATGATCGCGCGCGAGGTCGAGAAGCGCGAGCTCAGCGACCACATCAAGCTCGGCCGCGGCGGCATCCGCGAGGTCGAGTTCGTGGTGCAGGCGCTGCAGCTGGTGCGCGGCGGCAGCGACCCGCGGCTGCGCTCGCCGTCGCTGCTGACGGTGCTGCCGCGGCTCGCCGGCCAGAAGCTGCTGCCGGAGGCCGCGGTGCGCGAGCTCGGCGCGGCCTACGAGTTCCTGCGGCGCCTCGAGAACCGCCTGCAGATGCTCGCCGACGAGCAGACCCACCGCCTGCCGCCGGACGTCGAGCGCCGCGCGCGCCTCGCCGTCGCGCTCGGCGTGCCCGACTGGGCGGCGCTGGTCGCCGCGCTCGACGCGCACCGCGACGCGGTGGCGCGGCAGTTCGCGGCGCTGGTGCTGGCCGCCGAGAGCGCGCTGCCGGCCAGCGCCCGCGACTTCGACGCGGCGCTGGTGGCCGCGGCCGCGCCGGCGGAGCTCGTCCCGAGCCTTGCCGGGCTCGGGCTCGCGGCGCCGGCGCCGGTGGCGGCGCTGCTGTTCGAGCTGCGCGCCGGCGGCTACTACCGGCGGCTCGACGAGGCCGGCCGGCGCCGGCTGCACGCGCTGCTGCCGCGGCTGCTGTCGGCGGCCGCGAGCCACGCCGATGCCGCGGCCACGGTCAAGCGCGCGCTGGCCGTGGTCGAGGCGATCGGCCCGCGCACCGCCTACCTCGCGCTGCTCAACGAGAACCCGCTGGCGCTGGCGCGGCTGGTGGCGATCTGCGCGCTCGGCAGTTTCCTGCCGGCGCAGGTCGCCGCCTTCCCGCTGCTGCTCGACGAGCTCGTGGACCAGCGGCTGTTTGACGAGCCGCCGGGGCGCGCGCAGTTCGCGGCCGAGATCGAGATGCGCGCCGCCGCCGGCGGCGACGACGCCGAGCACGCGGTCGAGTCGCTCAGGCAGTTCCAGCGCGCCGCGGTGTTTCGCGTCGCGCTCTTCGACCTGACGGGGCGGCTGCCGCTGATGCAGGTCTCCGACCGGCTCACCGACATCGCCGAGCTGATCCTCGAGCGCGCCATGGCGCACGCCTGGCGCGAGATGGTCGCGCAGTACGGCACGCCGCTCGCCGGCAGCCGCGCGGCGCCGCGATCCTGCGGCCTCGCCGCGGTCGGCTACGGCAAGCTCGGCGGCCACGAGCTCGGCTACGGTTCCGACCTCGACCTCGTGTTCCTGCACGACTCGAGCGGCGAGCTGCAGGAGACCTCCGGGCCGAAGGTCATCGACAACGCGGTGTTCTTCCTGCGCCTCGGCCAGAAGATCGTGCACTTCCTGACGGTGCACACCGCCGCCGGCCGGCTCTACGAGGTCGACATGCGGCTGCGGCCGAGCGGCAAGGGCGGGCTGCTGGTCTCGAACGTCGACGGCTTCGTCGACTACCAGCGCGAGGAGGCCTGGACCTGGGAGCACCAGGCGCTGCTGCACTCGCGCGCGGTCGCGGGTACGCCGGCGATCCGCGAGCGCTTCGAGGCGGTGCGGGTCGAGCTGCTGTGCCGGCACGTGCGGCGCGAGCGGCTGCGCGAGGACGTGCGCCACATGCGCGACCGGATGCGCCGGGAGCTGTCGCGGGCTGCCGACGGCGAGTTCGACATCAAGCAGGATCCGGGCGGGGTGGCCGACATCGAGTTCCTGGCGCAGTACTGGGTGCTGCGCTGGGCAGGGGACTACCCGCCGCTCGTGACCTACTCCGATACGATCCGCCAGCTCGAGTCGGTGGCCTCGGCGGCGCTCGTCGACCACCGCATCGTCGACGCACTGATCGACGCCTACCGCGCCTACCGCAGCGTCACGCACCGCCTCTCGCTCGAGGGTGCGCGGCCGGTGGTGGCGGCCGGGCCGCACGCGGCGTCGCGGGCCGCGGTCACCGCGGTCTGGGACGCGGTCATGGTGCGCGCCGAGGAGCTGCCGCCCGGCGCTGCGCCGCCGCGGCCCGCTCCGCTATAATCGCCGGCCTTCGCCGCCGAGGTCCCCATGGCCGCACCGGTCGTCAACGGTCCCCGCCTGATCCAGCCCAACGCCGAGCACCGCTACGAGGTGACGGCGGCGGACCTGCCGCTGGCCTGCCCGATGCCGGGGATGTACCTGTGGAACTCGCACCCGCGCGTCTACCTCGCGATTGAGGCCACCGGCGAGGCGAAGTGCCCGTACTGCGGCGCCGAGTACCACCTGGCCCGCGGGCGCCGCGCCGGCTGAGGGTGCCGGCGCCGCTCAGCGGTAGGCGCTGTAGCTCTTTTCCTCGACGATTGCCGAGCCGAGCGCCAGGTTGATGCGCTTCTTGATCGCGGCGCGCTCGTCGTTCTCGACGTAGACCGAGCGCGCCAGCGCGATGAACTCCGCGTCGAAGGCCTGCGCGCGCTCCTTGTCGCGGATCCGGTCCTCGATGTCCCACAGCCGCTCGTTGACCGCCTGCAGGGCGGCCTCGTCGCGGGCGACGTCGTGGTGCGCGTAGGGCGAGTCGCCCCAGGTCCGCTCGAGCAGCTCGAGCTCGCGGCGCACGTTCGCGACCTTGACGGGGTCGCTGATGCGCGCCGCCTTGATCCGCAGGATCGTGATCTTGTCGAGCACCTCGCCGGGTGAGACGGGGACGTGGATTTCGGACATGGGCCTCTCCTTCAGCGCAGCGCCGCGGTGGCGGCATCGAGCGCGCGGCGGTAGGCGTCGAGCGCCGCGGCGGTCGCCGCGACGGACTCGCCGACTTCCGCCCAGCGCCGCTCCTCGACCGCCTCGCGGACCGCGGGCAGCGTCTTGGCGCCGTAGCCGGTGTACAGCCCCGGCGCGTAGACCATGTGGCGGTACCACGGCCGGCCCGGCAGTCCCGGCTCGCCGAGCAGCGCGCGCTCCGCGGTCGCGAGCAGCGCGTTGACCGACGCCGCGCGCGCGGCCGGCAGGCGCCCGGGCTCGGCCAGCGCCGCGGCGTAGGCCGCGTCGAAGGCGCGCGCGCTCGCCGTCAGGGCCGCCGAGGCGTTCGCGAGCGGCGCGAGGTTCAGGAACGGCACGTCCGCATCGCGCGCCGGCGGGCCGACCGGGTCGGTCGCGCTCGCGGCCAGCTCGTAGACCCGGGCGTCGAGCAGGCGGTGGTTGTCCTGCGTCTCCTCGCGGCTCTTGTCGGCGAGGTGCTCGATCTCGTCGAGGTAGCGCGCGACGCTGGCCGCGAAGTCCTGGGCGTGCAGCGGCACGAGATCGGCGTCCGCGAGCCGCAGCATCACGTGGCCGGCGACCTCGGCGAGCGCGACCCCGTAGCGCAGGTCCGGGTCCTCGACCTTCACGTAGTGGTCGAAGGTGTCGTACACCGAGTGGTAGACGCCGCCCGGCTCGCTGCCGCCGAAGCCGAGATCGAGCGAGGCGATGCCGGCGTGCTGCAGGAACGGCGTGAAGTCGGAGCCGGAACCGAGCGGCTCGAGCGGCAAGTCGCCGCCGTCCAGCAGTCCCTTCGCGAGCCGGCGCTCCTCGGGCGTGTGGCCGGCGCCGCGGCTGGCGCCGAGGATGGCGGCGGCGCGCGCCCGCGCCAGCACCGAGGCCGGCTGCAGCGGGTCGCGCACCCCGGCCGCGACCTCGTTGACCAGGCGCTGCAGCCCGTGGCTGCCGCCGGCGTCGAGGATGCCGCGCGTGTTGGAGTCGGAGTTGACGTAGGCGACGCCCTTGCGGGCGAGCTCGGCGGCGTGCGTCTCGACCCACTCGGTGGAGCCGAGCAGGCCGGCCTCCTCGCCGTCCCAGCTCGCGTAGACGAGCGTGCGCTTCGGCCGCCAGCCGCCGGCGGCCAGCGCGCCGATCGCCTTCATCTCCGCCATCAGCGCGACGTTGCCCGAGAGCGGGTCGTCGGCGCCGAACACCCAGCCGTCGTGGTGGTTGCCGCGGATCACCCACTGGTCCGGATAGACGCTGCCGGCGAGCTTCGCGACCACGTCGTAGATCTCGCGCTGCGCCCAGTCCGAGGAGATCGCGAGGTGGGCGCGCGCGGGGCCGGGGCCGATGTGGTAGGTGATCGGCAGGCCGCCGCGCCAGGCTGGCGGTGCGCGCGGGCCGGACAGCGCCTCGAGGAAGGGGCGCGCGTCCTGGTAGGAGATCGGCAGCACCGGGATCTTGAGCAGCGTCGCCGCCGCCGCCCGGTCGATGCGCGGCGCGTCGCGGGTCGCGCCGACGCCGGGCGTCAGCGGGTCGCCGGAGTAGATCGGCATGTCGGCCACCGAGCCGCGCTGCAGGCCGGCGGCCGGCCGGCCGGCGCCGGCCGGGTAGGTGTCGGCCGCGCCGTAGCCGTCGTCGCGCGGATCGCTGTAGATGATGCAGCCGATCGCGCCGTGCTGGTAGGCGAGCTTGGGCTTGAGGCCGCGCCAGCCGCCGCCGTAGCGCGCGATCGCGATGCGTCCCTTGACCGAGACGTTGCGGCGCGCGAGTTCCTTGTAGTCGTCGGGCATGCCGTAGTTGACGTACACGAGCTCGCCGCTGACGTCGCCGTCCGCGCCATAGACGTTGTACGGCGGCAGCGCGCCCTTGGCGTGCGCCGAGCCGCGGTCGCCGGGGATCGGCGGCTCGAGCAGCGACGCCGCGTAGCGGTGCGGCGCGACCAGCTCGAGCGCGACGTGCTTCGGCGTCGGGTAGAGCACGTAGAAGGTCTCGATCTCGGCGTCCCAGCCCCAGGCGCGGAAGCGCTCGAGCATGAACTCGGCGTTGGCCTTGTCGTGCGGCGAGCCGATCTGGTTGGGCTCGGCCGACATGCGCTCGAGCCAGCCGCGCATCTCGCGGGCGTCGAGCTGCGCGTCGAAGCGCGCCTCGAGCGCCGCCTCGGCGCGCGCGCTGTCCGCCCCGAAGCCGACCATCTGCGGCGCGGCCTCGGCGGCGAGCAGCGCCGCCGCGGGGCAGAGCGTGGCGACCAGCAGGGCGGCGAGGCGGGGCGGTGCGCGGTGCATGGGAGGCTACTCGAAGCTGAGGGGGAGGTCCGGGTGGCCGGGCTTGCAGGGCCGGTCCAGCCCGGGCAGAGGATAGCGCTCGGTGGACGGCGGCGGCTCGCCCTCGCAGAGGGCGCGGTTGACGAGCGTCAGCTCGAGCACGCGCGGCACGCCCGTGCCGGCGATGCAACCGTCGTTGTTGTTGCCGTGCACGTGGGCGACGTGGAACCAGCGCCCGAGCGCCGCCATCTCCGCCTCGAACTCCGGCCAGTGCTGGTCGAGCGCGTGGAACTCGATCACGAGCCCCGCGACGCGCGGCCAGAGCTCGCGCGAGGCGGCGAGCACCTCGTACTCGGAGCCCTCGATGTCCATCTTCACCAGCACCCAGCGCGAGGCGTCGCCGCCGCGCACGGCGGCCAGCAGCTCCGCGAGGGTCGCGAGCCCGGGGCCGGAGCGGCCCGCGACCATCAGCTTCAGGAAGCGGTGCCGGGCGAAGAAGCGCCGGAACGCGGCCGGCTTGCCGAGGCCGCGCGCGATCTGGACCGCGCGCAGCAGCCGCAGCTGCCTGAGCACGCGGCCGAGGTCCTTGAGCACGCGCGCGCGGATGATCTCGGGGCCGGTCGTGCCGTCGACGCAGGTGACCTCGAGGCCCGGCGCGATCGCGAGCAGCGCCTCCTCGAAGGACCAGTCGGCCTCGACGCCGAGCGACAGGAGCGCCTGGCTCGCCGTCACCATGCGCCGCGGCAGCACGTAGCCGCCGTCGT
Organism: Steroidobacteraceae bacterium; assembly: GCA_035524595.1. Taxonomy (GTDB): domain Bacteria; phylum Pseudomonadota; class Gammaproteobacteria; order Steroidobacterales; family Steroidobacteraceae; genus CAIKZZ01. Next base: position 17,065 of record DATKOP010000042.1, read on the forward strand.
GGTCGCGGCCGAGCCGCTCGCGGTCGGCGAACTGCCGCGGGCGCACGGCCCGCAGCGACGGCATTCCGGTGCTGGTGTTCATCGCGGGGCCGGCAGACTAGCAGAAAGCCGCGGCCGCCGGCTAACGCCGGCGCAGCGGCTGGCGCATCAGCGCGTCGAGCTTGTCGATGACGTCGCGCGGCGCGATCAGGTCCATGACGCCCGGGCGCTCGATCTTGCGCGTCCAGGGCACCTCGCCCGGCTCCTTGCCGAGGAACTGGCGCGCCGCCTCCGTGTAGCGGTCGACGCAGCTCGAGCGGCTGAGGTACGGCCCGCAGCGCGCGACGCGGGTGGCCGCGTACAGGCCGATCACCGGCAGGCCGACCGCGGTCGCCATGTGCGCCGGCCCCGAGTCCGGCGTCAGCAGCACGTCGGCGCGCGCCAAGAGCGCCAGCAGCTCCGGCAGCGTGTCCTTGCCGACCTGATCCACGAGCGGCAGGCGCGCCGCGCGGATGATCGCGTCGGCCGTCGCGCGCTCGATCGGCGCCGGGCTGCCGCTCAGGATGACGCGCATGCCGTGCGCGGCCGCGGCGTGGTCGGCGACCGCGGCGTAGTGCTCGGCGCGCCAGTTGCGCAGCGGGTGGCTCGAGCAGGCGCTGATCACGAGCGTCGGCCGCCGGTCCGGGATCAGCCGCTCGGCGTAGGCGCGCGCTGCGGCCGGCAGCGGCAGGTCCCAGCGCAGCTGGCGATCGTGGACGCCGAGCGCCTCGGCGAAGCCGAACAGCCCGTCGAGCACGTGCTGGTCGCCGGCGGCGTGGATGCGGTCGGTCGTGAACAGCCACTGCAGCTCCTGCGCGCGCCGGCGGTCGAAGCCGAGCTTGACGCGCGCGCGCACCAGCGCGGAGATCAGGCTGGCGCGAAACGCCAGCTGCATGTGCAGCAGCACGTCGAAGCGGCGCCCGCTGAGCTCGCGCCGCAGCCGGCGGAACTCCGCCAGGCCGCCCCGCTTGTCGTAGCTGATAAACTCGACGTTCGGCACGAGCGAGAGCAGCTTGTGCTCCAGCTTGCCGATGATCCACGTGAACCGCGTGCGCGGCCACGCGGCCTCGAGCGTGCGCAGCACCGCGAGCGTATGGCAGGTGTCGCCGATCGCCGAGAGCCGCAGGATGCAGACGCTGGCGGGGGGCGAAGTCTGGAACTCGGTGAGGGACGACATGCGGCTTGAGCGCATCGCGACGGAGACCGGCGCGATCCTATACGACCCCTCGCGCCTCGACCATCCGACGCCGGCCGACTTCGACCCGGCGGCGCTGGCTGCGGCCGGCCGCGTCACCGGCACGGCGACCGGCCGCGGCAGCGCCTGGTTCGTCGCCGGCCGGCCCGGTGCCGCGGCGGCCGTGCTGCGCCACTACCGGCGCGGCGGCTGGATCGCGCGGCTGGTCGCCGACCGCTACCTGTGGCACGGCGAGGAGGCCACCCGCGCCTTCCGCGAGCTGCGCCTGCTGGCCGCGCTCGAGGCGCTCGGCCTGCCGGCCGCGCGGCCGGTGGCGGCGCGCTACCTGCGCGCCGGCGTCGGCTACCGCGCCGACCTGCTGACGCTCGAGATCCCGGGCGCACGCCCGCTCGCGGCGCGGCTCGGCGACGGGCTGTCGCCGGCGCTCTGGCGCCGGATCGGCGCCACGATCCGCGACTTCCACGAGGCCGGCGTGCGGCACGCGGACCTGAACGCGCGCAACGTGCTGCTGGACGCGAACGAGGCGGTGCACCTGATCGACTTCGACCGCGGCGCGCTCGCGCCGGCGGGGCCCTGGCGCGAGCGCAACCTCGAGCGCCTGCGGCACTCGCTGCTGAAGCTCGGCGGCGGCGCGGCCGCCGATCCGCCCGGCTGGGCCGAGCTGCTCGCCGGCTACCGCGCGCCGCGCAGCGACCCGCCGCGGTAGGGATCGGGCTCGCCGTCGCGCGGCCGGAAGCGCTTGTAGCTCCACAGGTACTGCTCCGGCGCCTTGGCGACCGCCGCCTCGATCAGCGCGTGGTAGCGGGCGACGTCGCGGGCGCCGTCGCCGCTCGGGAAGTCCGCGAGCGGCGCGCCGATGGACATCACGTAGCCGCTGCCGTCCGCGAGCCTGAGCGGAAAGAACGGCAGCACCGCGCAGCGGGTCGCGCGCGCGATGAAGGTCGTGCCGGGGTTCGACAGCGCCGGCACGCCGAACAGCGGCACGACGATCGAGCCCTGGCCGTCGAAGCGCTGGTCCGGGGCGTACAGCACGCAGCCGCCGCGCTTCAGCACCTTGAGCAGCTCCGCGAACTTGTCGTTCGGGATCATCCGGCCGCGGCGCGACAGCCGGCCGCGCAGCGCCAGCTGGTTCAGCAGCTCGTTGCCCGAGCGCTTGTACATGATGTCGAACTGGTGGCCGGTCTGCGGCAGCGCCGCGGCGGCGATCTCGTTGGTGGTGAAGTGCGCACCGACGAGCAGCACGCCGCGCCCGGCGGCGAGCGCCGCATCGAGGTGCTCGCGACCCTCGAGGCGCGTCAGGCGCTCGAGCCGGCCGCGGCGGTCGAACCACACGAGGCCGGTCTCGAACAGCGAGTAGACCAGCGAGTGGAAGTGGCGCCGCGCGATCGCGCGGCGCTCGCGCTCGGTGAGGCCCGGGTAGGCGAGCCGCAGGTTGATCAGCGTCGTGCGCCGGTCGCGGCGCGCGACGTACCACGCGACGCGGCCAAGCGCCCGCGCGAGCGTCGCCTGCAGCGCCCAGGGCAGCGCCGCGAGCGCGCGCACGATGCCGAGCGCGATCCAGACCGGCCACCAGCGCGGCGACCAGAAGCGCCGCAGCGGCACGAGCGGCACGCCGCAGGTGGGGTCGTCGGGGGACGTGATCGCCGGACTGCTCATGGGCGGTATGATCTCTGATCGCGAACCAACGGGCTGGCGCTTGCGACTACTCTACATCTGCCTCGGCTGGGCTCTGGCGCCCTTCCTGCTCGCGGGCTCCCTGTGGCGCGGCCTGCGCGACCGCAGCTACTGGGAGGCGCTGCCGGAGCGCCTCGGCTTCGGGCCGGCGGCGGTGGCGGGCGGCCTGTGGGTCCATGCGGTCTCGGTCGGCGAGGTGCAGGCCGCGGCGAGCCTCGTGCGGGCGCTCAGAAAGCGCCATCCGGACTTGCCGCTGACCCTGACCACGGCGACGCCGACCGGCCGCGCCCGGGCCCGCGCCCTGTTCGGCGCCGACGTCGCCGTGCGCTACCTGCCCTACGACCTGCCGGGGCCCGTCGGCCGCTTCCTCGAGCGCGTCCGGCCCCGGCTCGGCATCGTGCTCGAGACCGAGCTGTGGCCGAACCTGTACCGCGCCTCGGATCGCCGCGGCCTGCCGCTGGTGCTCGCGAGCGCGCGCGTCTCGGCGCGCTCGGTGGGCCGCTACCGGCGGCTCGGCGGGATCGTGCGCGAGACGCTCGCCGGCCGGGTGCTGGTCGCGGCGCAGAGTGCGGCGGACGCGGCGCGCTTCGTCGCGCTCGGCGCGGCCGGCGAGCGCACCTGCGTGGTCGGCAACCTGAAGTTCGACTTCGAGCTGCCGGCCGAGGTCGAGGCGCGCGGCCGGGCGCTGCGCGCCGGGCTCGGGGCGGGGCGGCCGGTGTGGGTGGCGGGCAGCACGCACGAGGGCGAGGAGGAGCTGGTGCTCGAGGCCCACGAGCGGCTGCGGGCCTCCCGGCCGGACGCGCTGCTGGTGCTCGCGCCGCGCCATCCGCAGCGCTTCGAGGCGGTGGCGGCGCTGCTCAGGCGGCGCGGGGCGGCGTTCGCGACGCGCGCCGGCGGTGGCGCGGTCGGTGCAGAGGCGAGCGTGCTGCTGCTCGACACGCTCGGCGAGCTGGTGCTCTTCTACGCCGCCGCCGACCTCGCCTTCGTCGGCGGCAGCCTGGTGCCGGTCGGCGGCCACAACCTGCTCGAGCCCGCCGCGCTCGGCAAGCCGGTGGTCACGGGTCCCTACACCGCGAACGCCGCGCCCGTGGCGCGGCTGCTGATCGAGGCCGGTGCGGCGACGGTGGCCGCGGACGCCGCCGCGCTCGCGGCCACGGTCGCGCGGCTGCTGGCGGACGACGCGGCGCGCCGCAGCGCCGGCGCGGCCGGGCTCGCGGCGCTCGCCGCCAACCGCGGCGCGCTGGCGCGCTTCCTCGCGCTGCTGGAACCGCTGTTGCCGCCGGCCGCGGCTACTTGACCGAGACGGTCTGGCCGAGCCAGCTGTTGACGCGCGTGACGCGCGTCTCGTCGAGCGTGCCGGCCGCCTGCTCGAGCGACAGCACGTTGAGCACGTAGTCGTAGCGGCTGCGCGCGTAGGTGGTCAGCGCATCGAACAGCCGCTGCCGCGCGAGCAGCACGTCGACCGCGGTGCGGGTGCCGACCTCGTAGCCGGCCTCGGTCGCGGCGAGCGCCGTCTTGCTCGACTCGACCGCCTGCTTCAGCGCCTGCACCCGCGAGATCTCGCTGATCACGCCGAGGTAGGAATCGCGGGTCGCGCGCTCGGTGGCGCGCGCGGTGCGCTCGAGCCGCTCGCGCGACGCGCGGTGCCGGTAGACCGCCTCGCGGACCTTCGAGTTGGCGTAGCCGCCGGAGTAGATCGGGATCGTCAGCTGCACGCCGACGGTCTTGTCGTTGTTCCAGGTGTCGGCCGGAAAGCTGTTCGGGATGCCGTAGGCCGACAGGTCCGCCGTGATGTCGGTGGTCCCGGTCGTGTTCGTGCCGGTGCGCTTCGCGACCAGGTCGACCGAGGGCAGGTGGCCGGCGCGCGCGATCGAGATGTTCTCGCGCGCGATGTCGGCGCCGAGCCGCGCCGAGGACAGCGCCAGGTTCTGGTCGAGCGCCGCCTTGACCCACTGGTCCTCGCTCGCCGGGTCCGGCGTCACGAGCGGCATGTCGTCGCCCGGGCGCGCCAGCTCGTCGAAGGCGTCGCCCGTGAGCTCGCGCAGCTGGTCGCGCGCGGTCGCGAGCGTGCGCTTGGAGGCGATGACCGTCGCGATCGCCTGGTCGTTGGCGGCCTTGGCCTCCTCGACGTCGGTGATCGCGATCAGCCCGACCTCGAAGCGCTTCTCGGCCTGCTCGAGCTGGCGCGTGATCGCCTCGCGCGAGGCCTCGGCGGCATCGAGCGTGTCGCGCGCCGCGAGCACGTTGAAGTAGGCGGTGGCGCTGCGCACGATCACGTCCTGCTGCGCCGCGCGGTAGTCGACCTCGGCCTGCGCGACCTGCGCGTCGGCCTGCTTGAGCGCGGCGAACTGGTCCCAGCGGAACAGCGTCTGGCGCAGCTCGAGGGCCCACTGGCGGGTGTCGGTCTTGGAGGTCTGCGGGATCTGGATCGCGCCGGAGATGCCGAGGAAGGACAGCGAGGTCGAGTCCAGGCTGTCGTGGGCGTAGCTGCCGGTGCCGCTCAGCTGCGGCAGCAGCGAGGACAGCGCCTGCGGCTTGGCCTCGAGCGTGGCCTGGTGGTTCGCCTCGGCCTCGCGCAGCTGCGGGTCGTTGCGCAGCGCCCGGTGATAGACCTCGGTCAGGTCGGCCGCGGCCGCGAGGCCCGGCAGGGCGAGCGCCCAAGCGGCGAGGAGCGCGATCCGAAGCAGGGTCGATTTCATGCCGTCTGGTCCCTTCGTCGTCAGGTGCGGCCGGCTGGCCGGGCGGCCGAGCCGGGACTGTAGCGTCCCGGGGCGGGCGGGCCCAACGGCTGGTCGCGCAGGCCGGTCAGTATGTCGCAAGCGTGGGGTCTACGTCGCGCTGCCAGGCCAGTATGCCGCCGGTCAGGTTGGCGACGGACGGATAGCCCTGCGCCTCGAGGTAGCGGGCCACGTTGAGGCTCCGGCCGCCGGACCGGCACATCACGACGACGTCCCGGGACCGGTCCAGGTCCCCGAGCCGCGCCGGGATCTCGGCCATCGGGATGTGGACCGCGCCCGGCAGCCGCGCGATCTCGAGCTCGCGGGCCTCGCGGACGTCGACCAGCAGCGTGCCGGGACGGCCCGCCAGCGTCGCCACGAACTCGGCCGGACTCACCTCGCGGACCATGCGGCGAGCCTCAGAACACGAAGGCCGAGGGGCGGCGCGCGTTCGCGAGCGGGTCGATGACGGTCTCGAACAGCTCGGTCCGGCCGAAGTCGCGCTCGCCGCTGCGCGTGACGAGCGTCGCCGCCATCGGCTCGCCGCTGCCGACCGTCACGAACAGTCGGCCGCCGACCCGCAGCCACTCCTCGTAGCGCCGGTCGTACTGCGGCAGCGAGGCGGTCAGCACCACGACGTCGAAGCGCTGCGGCGGCTGCCAGGTGGTGGCGTCGGCCGCGAGCACGGCGACGCCGGGAAACCCGGCCGCACGCAGGTTGTCGGTGGCCAGCGCGACCAGCGCCGGCTCGATCTCGAGCGAGCTCACCTGGCCGCCGAGCGCCGCCAGGCAGGCCGTGAGGTAGCCGCTGCCGGCACCGACCTCGAGCACCGTGTCGCCGGGGCGGACCTCCAGCGCCTGCAGGATCCGGCCGTGGATCTTCGGCGCCAGCATCGACTGGCCGGCGGGCAGCGGGATCGCGGTGTCGGCGAAGGCGAGCTCGCGAAACGCCGGCGGCACGAACTGCTCGCGCGGCACGAGGCTCAGCACCTCGAGCACCGCGGGGTCGAGCACGTCCCAGGCGCGGACCTGCTGGTCGATCATCTGCTGGCGAGCGGCTTCGAAGTCCATGGCGCAGGTGCCGTGCTGGGGCGGGCCGCGGCGCGGCCGTCGGGAGGCCCGGAGGTTACGGAGTTTCCGGGCATGCGACAAGCGCGCCGAACCCCCGGAAAATACGATTATGGTGAATCTGTCGGATCGCTGCCAAGCCCTCCGGTATCCTCGCTGCGGGGATACCTACGACCGATCAGACGCGCCCGCTACGGCTGGCGCGCGGTCGGGCCTGGGGTCGCGGACGCGTTGGGAAGGATCCGTTGACCGTCATCGAAGCCGTCGCGCTTGCCGCGCTACTGGCCGCCGGCATCGCGGCGATTGCCGCAGCCCGGTCGCGTCGTCACGCGCGCCGCCTGGCCGGCGAGCTGTCCGACGCCCGGGCCGCCGCGCTGCGCGCCAAGGTGCTGCCGCCGGCCGCGCCCGAAGCCCCGTTCCACGAGCTCTCCGAGGCGGTCCACGAGGCGGTGCTGATCCACGGCGAGCGCATCCTGCTCGCCAACGCGCGCTTCGCGACGCTGCTCGGCAAGCGCTCCGACGACGTGGTCGGCCGGCACCTCGCCGAGCTCGTCGCCCCCGGCTACGCCGAGCTGGTCGGCGACAACGTGCGCCGGCGCCTGGCCGGGGAGCCGGCGGCGGAGCGCTACGAGGTCGAGGTGGCCGACGAGCACGGCCAGGTCACGCGGCTCGAGCTCGGCGGGACGCTGGTCCGCTACCGCGGCCAGCCGGCGGTGCTGTTCACGGCGCTCGAGATGCTGGCGCGCCCGACGCGCACCGACATCGGCCGCGCCCGCGCCCAGGCGACGCTCGACTCGCTCGGCGACGGGCTCGTGACCACCGACAGCTACGGCCGCATCGACTTCATGAACCCGGCCGCCGAGCAGCTGCTCGGCCGGGTGCTCGGCGAGGTCAGCGGCCAGCCGTTCGCCGACGTCGTCACCGTGGTCGACGAGGCCGACCGGCGCGCGCTGACCGACCCGGTGCGCCAGTGCCTCGCCTCCGGGGTGCGGGTGTCGCTCGGGCGGCGGGCGGTGGTGCTGACGCGCGCCGACGGCGCCGAGCGCAGCATCGAGCTCACCGCCTCGCCGCTCGCCGGCGAGCGCGGCGAGACCGCCGGCGCGGTCGTGCTGCTGCACGACGTCACCGAGCTCAGGGGCATCGCCCGGCAGATGAGCTACCAGGCGAGCCACGACGCGCTGACCGGCCTCGTCAACCGGCGCGAGTTCGAGCGCCGGCTGCAGGACAGCCTCGAGCTGACGCGCACCGCGGCGCAGACGCACGTGCTCTGCTACCTCGACCTCGACCGCTTCAAGGCGGTCAACGACACGAGCGGCCACATGGCCGGCGACAACATGCTGCGCGAGGTCGCGGCGCTGGTGAAGGACGCGGTCCGCGACTCCGATACCGTGGCGCGCATCGGCGGCGACGAGTTCGCGATGCTGCTGGTCGGCTGCCCGCTCGAGAAGGCGATCCAGATCACCGAGGACGTCTCGAGCGCGATCCGCGACTACCGCTTCGTCTGGAAGGACAAGATCTTCACGATCGGCGTCAGCATCGGCCTCGTCGAGATCGGGCGCGAGTCGAGCAGCATCGAGGACGTGATGTCGGCCGCCGACTCGGCCTGCTACGTCGCCAAGAGCCAGGGCCAGGGCCAGGTGCACGTCTACTCGGCGCGCGACGAGGCGATGGCGCGGCAGCGCGGCGAGATCCACTGGCTGCAGCGCCTGCAGCACGCGCTGCGCGACGGCCGCTTCCTGCTGTACACGCAGTCGATCGTCGCCTCGCCGGCCAGCAACGAGCGCGGCCCGGCGATGGAGGTGCTGGTGCGGCTGTCCGGCGAGGACGGCTCGATCATCGTGCCGGGCGAGTTCCTGAAGGCCGCCGAGCGCTACCGGCTGATGTCGCTGGTCGACCGCTGGGTGGTGCAGACCGCGCTCGCCGCGCTCGGCCGCGGCGCCATCAAGCTCGCGCCCGGCCGCAGCCTGTCGCTCAACATCTCCGGCCAGACGCTCGGCGACGCGCAGTTCCTCGAGTTCGTGGTCGACTGCCTCGACCGCACCGGCGTGCAGCCGGCGCAGGTCTGCTTCGAGGTCACCGAGGCCTCGGTGGTCGCGAACCTCGAGCACGCGCGGCGCTTCATCGGCGTGCTGCACGGCATGGGCTGCACCTTCGCGCTCGACGACTTCGGCAGCGGCCTCGGCTCCTTCGCGAACCTCAAGACGCTGGCGATGGACTACCTGAAGATCGACGGCGTCTACATGCGCAACCTCGCGCGCGACACCGTCAACCAGGCGATGGTGTCGGCGATGATCAAGCTGGCGCGCACGCTCGACTTCAAGGTCATCGCCGAGCAGGTCGAGGACGCCGCCTCGCTCGAGGCGGCGCAGCGCATGGGCATCGACTTCATCCAGGGCTACGCGATCAGCAAGCCGGAGCCGCTGCAGGCCGCCGCCTGAGGGCCCCTGCGGGGCGCCGATCTGGCACACTCGCCGCTTCCCGAGCCGGAGGCCGAGCCATGACACCCGACCGCGCCCGCACTCCCTGCCTGGCCATCGCCGCGACGCTGGCGCTCGCGCTGCCGCTCGCGGCGGCGGCCGAACCGCCGAAGCCGCAGTTCCTCAACTCCGGCAAGGTGCTGAGCGGCGAGCTGCCGTTCTCCGAGGCGGTGCGCTACGGCGACACGCTCTATCTGTCAGGCCAGGTCGGCATCGCGCCGGGCACGCTCAAGCTGGTGCCCGGCGGCATGCGCGCCGAGGCGCAGCAGGCGCTCGAGAACATCCGCACGATCCTGCAGGCGCACGGCCGCAGCACCGCGGACCTGATCAAGTGCACCGTCATGCTCGCCGACATGGCCGACTGGCCGGCGTTCAACGAGGTCTACCGCGCGTTCCTGCAGAAGCCCTACCCGGCGCGCAGCGCGCTCGGCGCCAGCGGCCTCGCGCTCGGCGCCCGCGTCGAGGTGGAGTGCATCGCGAGCGCCGGGCCCTAGACCCGCGCGGCGGCGCTCGGCCGGCGCGACCAGGCCGGCGGCGGCGCGCACAACGCAGCCCGAACCGGTCCCGCGACCCAGGCCAGCCTCGCGATGAACGCAGCGGCGCACGGACGCACCTTCTGGATCGACGTCACCAAATCCGTCGGCATCTACCTGGTCGTCTTCAGCCACGCCGGCATGAGCGGCTTCGCCGAGTCCTTCCTGTGGACCTTCCACGTGCCGCTGTTCTTCTTCGTCTCGGGCTACCTGACCCGCGAGCAGAGCGGGCGCGCCTTCCTCGGCAACGTCGGCCGCAAGCTGCTGCTGCCCTACGTCCTGAGCTACCTGCTGATCGCGCTGCTCAGCGTCGCGCTGCTCCCGGGCGCGGACCTCGGCTCGCTGCCGCGCGTGCTGGCGGGGGTCGCCTACGGCACCCACAGCTATCCGTACTTCGTCAACGCCGCGCTCTGGTTCCTGCCGAGCCTGATCACGGTCGAGGTGCTGTACGTGTTCTGCGTCCGCCGCTTCGCGCCCAGCTACCTGCTGCTGCTGGCGGTCTCCTACGTGCTCTACCGCCAGCACTACCTCGACCTCTTCATGAGCATCGACCTGTCGCTGCTCGGCCTCAACTACTTCCTCGCCGGCCTGCTCGCCCGGCGCTACGAGCTCATGCGCGGCATCGCGGCCGGCGGGCCGCGCGCCGCGCTGGTCGCCGTCGCCGGCGCCCTGTGCACGGCGGCGGCGGCCTCGGTCGGCAACCTCTGGTACCAGGGCGAGCACTACGCGCTGTCGCTGGGCGCGGGCCTGGCCGGCATCCTGATGGTCGTCAGCGCCTCGATGCTGCTCGCGCCGTGGCTCGGCGGCCAGCGCGCCGTGCGCGCGCTGCTGACCTTCGTCTCCAGCAACACGCTCTTCATCCTCTGCTTCCACGTGTTCAGCAATCCGCTCGCCAGCGCGCTGCTCGCGCCGGTCGCGCTCGGCCCGCCGCTCGTGCGCGCGGTGGCCGTCGCCGCGCTGTCGATCGCGCTGCTCGTGCCGTTCATGCTGCTCGCGCGCCGCTTCCTGCCGGAGCTGGTCGGCCTGCGGCGCGGGCTGCCGCGTCGGCCGGCGGACGGGCGCGCCTAGGCGCGGCGCCGGCCGAGGACGACGATGGCGATCCCGCCGAGAATCGTGACCGACGCGAGCACGACCCTCGCCGTGATCGGCTCGCCGAGCAGCAGCGCGCCGCCGAGCGCCGCGAGCGCCGGCACCGAGAGCTGCACGACGGCGGCGGTGGTCGAGCGCAGCGACGGCAGCGCCGCATACCAGATCGCATAACCGACGCCGGAGGCGAGTGCGCCGGAGGCCACCGCGTAGCCGACGCCGGCGAGATCGGTTGACGCTGGCTGAGGCAGAAGGAGGCACAGGAGGAGCGCAACGGGCACGGCACGCAGGAAGTTGCCGGCATTGACCGCGGTCGCCTCGCCGGCGCCCTGGCCGCGCAGCGAATAGACGCCCCAGGCGACGCCGGCGCCGAGCATCAGCGCGGCGCGGCCGGCCGGCGGCGCGGTCAGCCCCGGCAGCAGCAGGGTCACGAGGCCGGCGACGGCCAGCGCCAGCCCCGCCAGCTGCGCAGCATGCAGCCGCTCGCCGCGGCGGATGCCGACGCCGATCATCGTCGCCTGCACCGCGCCGAACAGCAGCAGGGCCCCGGTCGCGGCCGACAGCCCGACATAGGCGAACGAGAAGGCGATTGCGTAGGCGAACAGCGCGAGCGCCGAGATCCAGTTGCCGCGCCCGGCCCAGGGCCCGCCCCGCAGCCTGACGGCGAGCGACAGCATGACGGCCCCGGACAGCAACCGGATCGCCGTGAACCCGGCCGGGTCAATCGCGGTGTGCGCGAGCGCGAGGCGGCAGAGCAGCGAATTGCCCGCGAACGCGAGCATCGCGAGCGAGGTCAGAGCAACGGCGCGCACTGGAAGCATGTTGGACGTGTCCTCGCGTCAGCGCCGATGTCGTACCCGCTGCGCAGCGGCTGCCTCGCGTCGAGCCAACGCCGCGGCACGGCCTCAGGCCTGGTAGCCGAGCGCCACCGCGCAGGCCGCCGCCTCGTCGAGCGGCCGGACCTCGGCGGCCGCGCGCCACGCGTCGCCGACGTGTTCCTCCAGCAGGGCTGCGACCGCGCGCTGCAGCCGCTCCTCGGTCGGCCGGCGCCGCGACTGGCCGTGCGCCGCGCGCGCCGTATCGGCACACCGCGCGATGCGCGCCGCCGCCTCAAAGCGGGTCTCGACGCAGGCGAGGTAGGCCATCGCATCGAGCACCGTATAGAGCCTGCCCGGATCGAGGCGCACGGCCAGATCGTAGAGCTCGGCAGCGGTGGCGCGCGCCTCGTCGGTCTCGCCCGCCAGCAGCAGGGCCCCGAACAGCACCGCCAGCAGGTCGAAGTGCGCCGCCCGGCGGCCGGACTGGCGCAGGCTCAGCGACAGCGGCCGGCCGAGCTGCAGCGCCGCCGCAGTGTCACCGCAGGCGAGGTCCAGCTCGACGATCTGCACGGTGGCGGTGAGCGCGAGGCGCTCACTGACGGTCAGGGCGAGATGCACCGCGCGCCGGTAGGCGGTACGGGCTTCGATGAACTGCCCGGCGCTCAGCAGCAGCGCGCCCTCGGTCAGCGCGCCGTGCGTCAGCAGGCGCGCCGGCCACGCGGCATCCTCCAGCCGCTGGGCCTCGATGAAGGCCGCGCGCGCGGCGTCGTCGTCGCCGCGCCAGTTCAGTGCCAGCTGCATCAGCGCGTAGTAGCGTGAGCGGAGCTCGCCGCTCTCGCCGTGCAGCTTCGCGGCGAGGTCCGCCGCGTGGCGGGCCCGATCGAATTGGCGGTTCGAATCGTAGGTCGCGACCGCCTCCCAGAAACGCGCCAGTCGTCCGCGTGGCAGCGTGTCGACGGCCAGGCCGACGGTCTGCTCGAAGCGCGCACGCGCCTCGGCGTAGAGCTCCATCTCGGCGAACAGCGGCCACGCGGAGCCGTACAGGGCCACGCCGAGCGCGTGATTGTTGTCGGCGGCCCAGTCGATCGCGGCACGCACGTTCTCGAGGTCGGCGCCGTAGCGCTGCACCCAGATCGCCTCGTCGAGCGACCAGTATTCCGAATAGGCGGCATCCAGCATCTGCAGCATCGCGGCGGCCATGTGGCCTTTGGCGCTGTTGAGCTCGCCTGCTTCGCCGAGCCGGTCGAGCGCGAAGTAGCGCGCGGTCTCGAGCAGCGCATAGCGCGGCGGCTCGACCGGCAGCGTCGTGACCAGCGAGCGGTCGACCAGTCTGCCGATCAGGTCAATCGCCTCGGCGGCGTCGGTGGACGCGTCGGCGACGCAGCGCGACGCGGACTCGAGCGAGAAGCTGCCGGCGAAGGCGCCGAGCCGGTTGAAGACGCGCTTCTCGGCATCCGTCAGCAGGCCGTAGCTCCACTCGAACGCCGCCTGCAGCGCGCCGTGGCGCGGATCGGCGCCGCGGCCGCTGTGCTTGAGCAGGCGGAAGCGGTCGTCGAGGCGCTCGAGCAGCGCCGAGACGCCGAGCCCCGGAACGCGGGCGGCCGCGAGCTCGAGCGCGAGCGGATTGCCGTCGAGGCGGCGGCAGATCGCGGCGACCGCAGGCGTGTTCGCGGTGTTGAGTTCGAAGCGCCGGTCGGCGGCCGCGGCGCGCTGCGCGAAGAGCGCGAGCGCGGGGTAGGTGGCCGCGTCGGCGCACGTCGCCGTCGCGTCCGGCACCGGCAGCGCCGACAGGCGGTACACGGTCTCGCCGCCGACGCCGAGCGGCGTCTGGCTGGTCACGAGCACCCGCATCTGTCGCGTCTGCGACACGAGCGCCGCGAGCGGCACGGCGAGCGCCTCCGCCACGTGTTCCGCGCCGTCCAGCACCAGCAGCAACGGCACCTGCTCCAGCGCCTGGCACAGCGCCGCGAAGCCGTCCACCCGATCCGGCAACGAGAGGCCGAGTGCGAGCGCGATCGCCGACGGGATGTGCTCGGCCGCGTCCAACGCTTCGAGCGCCACCCACGCGGCGACACGATGGGCCTCGGACTCGCGCGTGAGCAGTTCCTGGGCGAGGCGCGTCTTGCCCACGCCGGCGCCGCCGACGATCGTGACCAGGCACGCCTGGGCCAGCGCCTGCTGCACGCCCTGCACGTCATCCTCGCGGCCGATCAACGGCGCGAGACGGTCGGGCCACGCCCGGCGCGGCACCGGCAGCGGCACCGGCGCCGGTACGGCGCGCTCGACGGTCGGCGCCGAGCCCGGCTGCGCGGCCGGAACCGGCGCGGCGCGCGCGGCGGCGGCGTCGACGCCGGTGGCCAGCTCCAGCCGGTAGCCGAAACCCGGCACGGTCCGGATCGCGCCGGCCCCCAGCACGCGGCGCAGCGCGGCGATCTGCGCTGGCAGATTGTTCTCATCGACCACGAGGTGACGCCAGACGCGCTCCAGCAGCGTCGCCTTGGTCACCAGGCGGCCGGCGTTCTCGGCGAGCACCAGCAGCAGGTCGAAGGCGCGTGCGCCGATCTCGACCGGCTGCCCGTCGGCGCGCAGCTGGCGCTCCGCGGGATCGATCTCGAAAGCGCCGATGCGCAGCACCGCCGTGCCGCCCGGGCTCGGTGGGGGCTCGGCCGCGGCCGCGACGCTCCGGTGACGCCGGATCGCCTGGACGAGCCGGGCGCCTGCCTCGTGCACGCCGCCGGGCCCGAGATCGATCCACTGCGACTCGCTGAGGAAGTACTCGAGCGCCGGCGTCAGCGGCGCCGCATCGGTGCGCAGCGCGACGATCGGCCGGTGCTTGGCTGATGCCCGCTCGATCTCGCGGCCGACGTGCGCCGACCGGACCGCGTGCTCGGAGAGCACCAGCACGACGACCTTGACGTCGTTGATCGCCCGCATGATTCCGTCGGCGTACATGGCGCCAGGGACGACGTCGCGGGGTGCGATCCAGCAGCGGATCCGATGGGCCTCCAGCGCCTCGACGATCCCCAAGGCCACCGAAGCATCCGGCGAGGCGTAGCTGACGAACACCTCGATGCCGGAGAGGCCCCGCGGGCTGCGGCCGCGGCCGGCCAGGGGCTCGGGCTGCGCGGTATTATGTTGAGGCCCGGGCACTTCTTTCGACATCGACCGTCCCGGCGCCCTGATTTGTCATCGTAGAGTGCACCGGAGTGGTTCTCGCTCGCAAGTCAATGGGCGCCGGTCAGAGGGCGGGTGGCCGCGGGCGCCGGCTACGCCGTCGCCGCGGACCGCTGCGGAGAGGTCGACGGCCCGGGGCACCGGACCGCGGGCGGAGACCGGGGCCGCCAACGTTTCATAGAAATTTCAGGTCGGATTCAAGACCGGCGCCCGGCGTATCGGCGACTATGGTCCCACGCAGCGCGCCGACGGAAGTCGCCGGATGACGGCGGGCGCGGCCGCAGCGACGATCTGACACCCCCTGCGATCTCAAGGAGTAATCCATGCCCAAGTTCGTGATCGAGCGAGAAATCCCCGGCGCCGGCAAGATGAGCGCCAACGACCTGAAGATGATCTCGCAGAAGTCCTGCGGCGTGCTCGTCAGCCTCGGACCCAGCGTCCAGTGGGTGCACAGCTACGTCACTGCCGACAAGATCTATTGCATCTACCAGGCGGCCGACGAATCGCTGGTCAGGCGCCACGCGGAGCTCGGCGGATTCCCGGCCAACAAGATCTCGAAGGTCACGACCGTGATCGATCCGGCCACCGCGGAGTAGCTCGGCGCCGGCAGGGCCCGCACCCAGAACAAGGGCGCCCCCGGGGGCGCCCTTGTTCCCGGCCGCAGGCCGCGCGCGCTCAGAGCAGCGGTACGAGCAGCAGCGCGACGATGTTGATGATCTTGATCAGCGGGTTGATGGCCGGGCCCGCCGTGTCCTTGTAGGGATCGCCGACGGTGTCGCCGGTGACCGCCGCCTTGTGCGTCTCCGAGCCCTTGCCGCCGAAGTTGCCTTCCTCGATGTACTTCTTGGCGTTGTCCCAGGCGCCGCCGCCGGTGCACATCGAG
>DATKOP010000043.1:0-35639 GCA_035524595.1 Steroidobacteraceae bacterium
GCTCATCGCCTGCTCGAAGTCGCGGCCCTCGGCATAGCCGTGGGCGCGGCCGATGATCAGGCCGACCTCGGCCGATGGCGCGCGGCCGGTCTCGAGCTGGTCGATGAGCTCCGGCAGCGTCCCCACTGCCTCGCGCAGCAGCGTCAGCATGCCGGGCGTGCGCGACAGCGTGCCGCTGATCACGCGGTTGAGCAGGTTCTCCACGGCCCACGCGAACTCGCCGATCTGGCGCGCGCCGACCATCCGGCCGCTGCCCTTCAGCGTGTGGAACGAGCGGCGGATGCGGGTCAGCGCCTCGGTGTCGAGCGGGTTCTCGTCCCACACCGGGAACAGCTGCGCGATCTTGCCGAGCTCCTCGCGCGCCTCCTCTATGAAGAGCGTCACGAGCTCGGGGTCGGGGGCCGGCGTGCTCGGCAGTGACGGCGGCAGCACGGCGGTCCGCGCCGCCAGCACGTCGGTGCCGATCCCGCGCGCGTCCTCGGCCGCGCCGCGCTCGAGCAGCAGCGTCACGTCGTGCACGCCCGTCTCGGTCGCCGCGACCACCGGCGTCGACGGCACCTGCGGCGCCTCGTCGAGCGCCCGCAGGCAGGTCTCGGCGTTGTCGAGCATGTACCAGGGGTCGGAGCGGCCGGTCTGCAGCGTCTCCATGTAGTACTCGACCGAAACGATCGCGTCGGCGAGGCGGTCGAGGCGCCCGGCGCCGAGGCCGCCGTTCGGGGCCAGCAGCGCCTCGACGTGGCGGCCGATCGCCTCGAGGATGTCGACCGCGCGGCTGCGGCCGAGCATCAGCAGGCCCGCCGTCATCCCGCGCAGCAGCGCCGGCACCTGCTCGGCGCCCGAGGGCTCGTGCTTGGCGATCGCGGCGGCCATCGACTCCTTGATGCGCGCGAGGTTGACGATGCACTCGCGCAGCACCGCGTTCTGCACCCGCTGGAACTCGGCGTCCGGCTCGCCCTCGGAGGCCGCGGCGCGGTTCGGCATGATGAGCCGCACCAGCTGCGCGTCGAGGTTGTCCTCGACGTTGATCAGCACCGCGGCGATGTCGACCAGCACGCCGTCGCTCGGCGGCTGCTTCCTGGCGACGATGTCCTTCAGGCGCTGGATCTGGCCCTGCACCTTGCCGCGCAGGTCGCCAAGGCCGAGGACGCCGAGCGTGTCGCTGATCTTGCGCAGCATCTCGAGCTGCACCGCGAGCTCCTCGACCTGCGCGCCGCCCTTGCGCACGAAGATGTCGAGCACGTCCTTCACGCGCGACAGGTCTTCCTTGATCGCGCCGGCGACGGTCTCCATCAGCTTGACCGACGGCGCCGACAGGTTCTCGCGCTCCTGCTCGATCTGCTCGGAGACCGGCAGGAGCTCCTGCAGCTTGAACGAGGCGCGCACCGCCGCGGTACGCGGCCCGGTGCTGGTCGCGCGCGCGACGTAGTACAGGAGGTTGTTCAGCAGGTCGAGCGGCGGCGCCTCGGCGTAGCGCGGCTCGCCGGTCTCGTAGAGCTTCTTGAGCTCGCGGTCGGCCTGCCCGAGCAGCCGCTTGATGGTCGCGGTGCCCTCGAGGCCGCCCTCGCGCAGCGCCTCGATGACGGCGCCGACGACCCACCACAGCTGGAACACCGGCTGGCGCGTCGCGACCTGCTCGAGGCGCTCGGCGACGACCGCGAGGATCTCGAGGTGCTGCGCCTGGCGCTCGCCACGGATCCAGCCGAGCAGCCCGACCTGGAAGCGCGGCCGCAGGCGCCGCGCCCACTGCGCGACCGTCAGCGGCGCTTCGCCCGCCTTCTGCGTGACCGGCTGCGGCTGGCGGTCGGAGGTGAGGTTGAGGAGCAGCAGCGTGCCTTCGGACAGCAGTGCATGGCCGCGCACCGCGCGCAGGTCGTTGAGCAGCGGCAGCAGCACGAGCGCGAGGTCGCGCCCGCCGCCGAGCACGCGCTCGAGGTACGCCGGCAGCTGCACCATCGCGCGCATCAGCGCATCGAGGCTCTCCGGCTGGTTGCGGTTCTCGTGCGCGCTCTCGATCAGGTAGCGCGCGACGTGCTCCATCTCCTCGGCCAGCAGCGCCGCGCCGTAGACCTCGACGAGGCGCAGCACGCCGTGCACCTCGTGCAGGCGCGCGGCGCAGGTCTCGAGCAGCGCGCGGTCCTCGGGGTGCTCGGCGAAGGACTCGATCGCGGCGCGGGCCTCGCCGAGCGTCGCCGTCAGCTCCTTGGAAACGACGTGCAGCGTCTGTTCAGCGACCTCGGTCATCGATCAGGCCTTCGCACCACTCGCCTTGCGCGCCGCCGCGGTGGCGGGCGGCGACGGCGGAATGGTCGGGCCGCCCGCGGCGGCCTTGCCGGCCTCGTCGGGCTTGAGCGGCTGGACGATCGCGGCCTTCGCGGCGGGCGCGCCCTTCGCGGGCGGCGCCCCCTTCGCGGTGGGCGCGCCCTTCGCGCCCGGTGCGCCCTTCGGGGGCGCCGGCGGGGCGACCGGCGGCGCGCGCTCCGGCAGGCGGAAGCCCGCGACCGACTTGCGCAGCTGCGCCGAGAGGTCGGCGAGCTTGCCGATCGACTGCGACATCCCGGTCGTGCCCTCGGCGGTCTGGGTGCTGATCTCCCGCAGTACCTGCATGCTGCGCGAGATGCTCGCCGACACGGCCGCCTGCTGGCGGGCGCTCGCCGAGATGTTCTGCATCAGGCTCGCGATCTGGTTCGAGACCTGCTCGATCTCCTCGAGCGCGGCGCCGGCGTTCTCGGCGAGCAGCGCGCCGCCGACGACGTCGGTGGTGCTGCGCTCCATCGACACGACCGCCTCGTTGGTGTCGGCCTGGATCGTGCGCACCAGCACCTCGATCTGCTTGGTCGCGTTCGCGGCGCGCTCGGCGAGGCGCTGCACCTCGTCGGCGACCACCGCGAAGCCGCGACCGGCCTCGCCCGCCATCGAGGCCTGGATCGAGGCGTTGAGCGCGAGGATGTTGGTCTGCTCGGCGATGTCGTTGATGAGTTCGACGATGTTGCCGATCTCCTGCGAGCTCTCGCCGAGGCGCTTGATGCGCTTGGAGGTCTCCTGGATGGTCTCGCGGATCGCGTTCATGCCGTCGATCGTGCGGCGCACCGCGTCGCCACCCTTGTGCGCGACGTCGACCGAGTGGCGCGCGACGTCGGCGCAGCGCTCGGCATTGCCCGACACCTCCTCGATCGAGGCCGCCATCTCGGCGACCGACTCGGTCGCGGCCGCGACCTGCTTCGACTGTCCGGCGCTCGCCTTCGCGAGGTGCGCGGCGGCGGCCTGCGTCGACTTGGCGGCGGCGTCGAGCGAGATCGCCGAGGCGTTGATCGTCGTCACCAGCTCCCTGAGCGCCTCGATCGCGTAGTTGATCGAGTCGGCGATCGCGCCGGTGACGTCTTCGGTCACGGTCGCCTGCACCGTCAGGTCGCCGTCGGCGAGGCTCGCGAGCTCGTCGAGCAGGCGCAGGATCGCCTCCTCGTTGCGGGCGTTCTTCTTGGTCGCCTGCGCAGCCACGGCGCTCAGGCCCGCGGCGCGCTGGTTGCCCGACATCGCGAGCACGATCGCGCCGGCGGCCGCGGCCAGCAGCACGATCGCGATCCACTGGCTCAGGGAGCCGCCCAGGACGCCGAACGCGCCGAGCAGCAGCACGAGCGCCGCGAGCGCGAGCGCGCCCAGCGCGGCGCTGAACAGCGTCGGCATCCGGGCCACGGCCTTGTCAGTTTCGACAGTCGAATTCATCTCTGATCACTCCGGCGCATCACCGACGCGCGCGTCAGGACGCCGCCTGCAGAAAGCTCGGGCTCTCGACCAGCAGCTTCAGGCTCAGCACCGGCCAGGCCTCGCCGCCGCGCCGGAACGCCCCGGCGAGGTAGCGCTCGCAGCGCACCAGCGTCGGCGGCGGCGTCGGCACGAACTCGGAGTCGGCGAACCGCCGGAACCCGAGCACCTCGTCGACCATCAGCCCCGCCGGGATGTCGCGGTGGTTGACGACCAGCACGCGCACGTTGCGGCCCGGCTGCGTCGCACCGCTGCCAAGGTACTGGCGCAGGTCGATGATCGACATCAGCTGGCCACGCACGTTCGCGAGGCCGCGTATCCAGCCGCGCGCCCCGGGCACGCGCGTCAGGCCCTGCGGCAGCGCCATGACCTCGCGCGTCTCCTCGCGCGCCACCAGGAAGCTCTCCGGCCCCAGCCGGAACGCGACGCCGACCCACTCGCGGCCCTCGGCCGCGTCGCGCCCGCCCGCGGCCGCGCGCCCGCGGCGCTCGAGCTCGCGCAGCAGCTCAAACGGCCGGTCGCGAAGCTCCCTCAGGCTCGCGGACTGCTGCGCCATGGCGTCGCTCACCCGGCCAGCGCGGCTTGCGCCTTCTCGACCAGCTGCTCGGCCGAGACCGGCTTCACCAGGTAGTCGACGGCGCCCTGGCGCATGCCCCAGATGCGGTCGGTCTCCTGCGCCTTGCTGGTGACCATGATGACCGGGATGCGCTTCGTCTCCGGGTCGTTGGCGAGCGTGCGCGTCGCCTGGAAGCCGTTGACGCCGGGCATCACGATGTCCATGAAGATCAGGTCCGGCTTCATCGACTTCGCGAGCCGGATGCCCTCGGCGCCGTCGGCGGCGGCGGCCGTCTGATAGCCGTGCTTCTCGAGGGCCTTGCGGATCACGTGCACCTCGGTCGGCGAGTCGTCGACGATCAGGATCAGTGCCATGCGGTGGCTCCGGATCAGGGCGCCGCCGCGGCGGCGTTGACGTGCTGTTCGATGGCCGACAGGAGTTCGTCGCGCGTGAAGGGCTTGGTCAGGTAGTGCTCCGAGCCGACGATGCGGCCGCGGGCCCGGTCGAACAGGCCGTCCTTCGAGGACAGCATGATGACCGGGATCGAGCGGAACACCTTGTTGTGCTTGATCAGCGAGCAGGTCTGATAGCCGTCGAGGCGCGGCATCATGATGTCGACGAACACGATGTCCGGCTGGTGGTCGGCGATCTTCGACAGCGCGTCGAAGCCGTCGACGGCCGTGTAGACCTCGCATCCTTCCTTGGACAACAGCGTCTCGGCGGTCCGCCGGATGGTCTTGCTGTCGTCGATGACCAGTACCTTGAGCCCCGACAGTCGGGACTTGGTAGCCGCTTGCGCTGCGTTATCCATCGCTTACACCTGTGTTCGGACCGGCCGGACGGACTGCGCGCGCGGCCTCTCCGCGCTGAAACGGCTGGGTCCAAACAGTCGATCGGTTTTAACATATCAAGCCGGAGGTGGCGAGGTTTGCGCTCCGACACAGTTCACAGTTCGCCTCGCCGTCGCGGCATTCGCTTCGGCCCCGCCGGCCGGCGGTTCCGAAGTGCAGGTGTACTATGGCGCGGCACCCCCGCGAGGGTGATCCGCTTCACAAATACGCGCATCGGCCGCCCGGCCGCGGTCGAGGCGCGCCGTTGGAGATCGCGCTATGCCCGCCCCGCTGCGCCTCGGCGTCGTGATGGACCCGATCGGCCTCATCAAGCCCGCCAAGGACACGACGCTCGGCATGCTGCTCGCGGCCCAGGCGCGCGGCTGGGAGCTGCACTACGCCGAGCAGCGCCACCTGTGGCTGCGCGACGGCCGGGCGTGGGGACGGCTCGCGCCGCTCACCGTGAAGCACGACCTCGCCGGCTGGGCGAGCCTCTCCGAAGCCGTCGACCGGCCGCTCGCGGAGCTCGACGTGATCCTGATGCGCAAGGACCCGCCGTTCGACACCGAGTACGTCTACACGACCTACATCCTCGAGCGCGCCGAGCATGAGGGCACGCTGGTCGTCAACCGGCCGCAGGGCCTCAGGGACATGAACGAGAAGGTCTACACGGCGTGGTTCCCCGAGTGCTGCGCGCCGACCCTGATCACGCGCGACATGGCCGACATGCACGCGTTCCTGCGCGAGCACGGCAAGATCGTCTGCAAGCCGCTCTACGGGATGGGCGGCCGCTCGATCTTCGTCATCGACCGCGGCGACAAGAACGCTTCGGTCGTGTTCGAGACGCTGACCGACTACGGCACCCGCTATGCGATCGTGCAGCGCTACCTGCCCGAGATCGTCACGACCGGCGACTCGCGCGTGATCCTGATCGACGGCGAGCCCGTCCCGTACGCGCTCGCCCGGATCCCGACGTCGGCCGACCACCGCGGCAACCTCGCCGCCGGCGCGCGCGGCGTCGGTCGCCCGCTCAACGACCGCGACCGCTGGCTCGCGGCCCAGATCGGGCCTACGCTCCGGGAGCGCGGCATGCTGTTCGTCGGGCTCGACGTGATCGGCGGCTTCGTCACCGAGATCAACGTCACGAGCCCGACCGGGATCCGCGAGCTCGAGAAGGAGTTCCACGTCGACATCGCCGGCCGGCTGATGGACTCGATCGAGCGGCGGCGGCCGGCGCGCGGCGCCTGAGACATGCGCCGGGCGCTGCTCGCGTTCGCCGCGCTGCTCGCTGCCGCGAGCGCCGCGGCCGCGACCGAGAACGTCGCGGTCGCGGGACTCAAGGCCCCGGCCGAGATCCTGATCGACCGCTGGGGCGTGCCGCACCTCTACGCGCGCAGCGAATCGGACCTGTACTTCACGCAGGGCTGGAACGTCGCGCGCGACCGGCTCTTCCAGATCGACCTGTGGCGCCGGCGCGGCCTCGGCGAGCTCGCCTCGGTGTTCGGCCGCGCCTACGTCGACGACGACCGCGCGGCGCGGCTCTTTCTGTACCGCGGCGACCTCGGCGCCGAGTGGGCCGCGTACGGCGGCGAGGCGCGCGCCGCGGCCGAGCGCTTCGTCGCCGGCATCAACGCCTACGTCGACGGCCTCAAGGATCACCCCGAGCGGCTGCCGCGCGAGTTCAGGCTGATGAGCTACGCGCCCGCGCACTGGCGCGCCGAGGACGTCGTGCGCATCCGCGCGCACGGGTTGTCGCGCAACCTCGAGGGCGAGGTCGCGCGCGCGCAGGCCGCGTGCCGCAGCGACGTCGAGGCCGACCGCGTGCGCGCGCCGCTGACCCCGGCGTGGAAGACGGGCGTGCCGGCCGGGCTCGACCCGTGCCTGCCGCGCGACGTGCTGAAGCTGTTCGCGCTCGCGACCCGCGACTTTCGGCTCGAGCCGCCGGCCGCGGGGCCGCGCAGCGCGGCGCTTGCGCCGGACGACGGCGCGGGCCTCGAGGGCAGCAACAACTGGGCGATCGCGCCGTCGAAGTCGGCGACCGGCCGCGCGCTGCTCGCCAACGACCCGCACCGCGCCTACGTGCAGCCGAGCATCCGCTACCTCGTCGGGCTCGACGCGCCCACGCTGCACGCGATCGGCGCCAACCAGCCGCACCTGCCGGGCATCTCGCTCGGGCACAACGAGGCGATCGCCTTCGGCTACACGATCTTCAACATCGACCAGGAGGACCTCTACGTCTACGACCTCGACCCCGCGACGCTGAACGCCTACCGCTACCGCGGCCGCTTCGAGCCGTTTCGCATCGTGCGCGAGACGATCGCGGTGCGCGACGCGCCGCCGGTGCCGGTCGAGCTCGCCTTCAGCCGCCATGGACCGGTGATCTACGTCGACGCTGCCCGCCACCGCGCCTACGCGCTCAGGAGCGCCTGGCTCGAGCCCGGCACCTCGGTGTACTTCGCGGCGCTCGGATACCTGAAGGCACGCACGCTCGCCGACTTCGAGCGCGCGCTCGATCGCTGGCGCACGCCTTCGCTCAATCACCTCTACGCCGACGTGCACGGCACGATCGCGTGGCTGCCGGCCGGGCTCGCGCCGCGCCGCCCGAACTGGGACGGGCTGCTGCCGGTGCCGGGCGACGGCCGCTACGAGTGGCGCGGCTTCTGGAAGCGCGCGGACCTGCCGCGGCGCGTGAACCCGCGCGAGGGGTACCTGACGACCTCGAACGAGCTGAACCTCCCGGACGGCTACCCGTACGCCGAGCGCAAGCTCGGCTTCGAATGGACCCCCGGCTGGCGCCACCAGCGCATCGACCAGGTGCTCGCGGGCCTCGCGAAGGTCTCGGTCGAGGACTCCGAGCGCCTGCAGACCGACGTCGTGTCGCTGCCGGCGCGGCGCATCGTGGCGGCGCTGCGCGACGTGCACACCGATGATGGCGACGCGCGCGCGGCGCTTGCGCTGCTCGCGCGCTGGGACGGGGCCGCGACCGGCGACTCGGCGGCGGCCGCGCTCTACGAGGTCTGGTTCACGCGCCACCTGCGCATCGCGCTCAAGAACGCGCTGCTCGATCCCGCGCTCGCACCGGCGGTCGAGGCCGCGCACGTCGACGTCGTCGTCGACGCGGTCGAGCACCCGGCGGCGTGGTTCGGCGAGCACGCGCGCGAGCGGCGCGACGCGCTCGTCGGCGCAACGCTCGGCGCCGCGTACCGCGAGCTGCTGACGCACCTCGGGCCCGAGCCCGCGCGCTGGCGCTGGGACGCGCTCCACTACAACCTCTCCGAGCATCCGTTCGCCGCGATCGTCGAGCCCGCCGAGCGCGAGCGCCTGAACGTCGGTCCGCTCGCGCTCGGCGGCGATCCGTTCGCGCCCGGCCAGGCGGCCTATCGCTCGGCCGACTTTCGCGACGTGTCGGGGCCCTCGGTCCGGATCGTCATCGACGTCGGCAACTGGGACGGATCGGTCGCGGTCAACCACCCCGGCCAGTCGGGCGACCCCGACGATCCGCACTACCGCGACCTCGCGGAGCTGTGGCGGCGCGGCCAGTACTTCCCGCTGCTCTACAGCCGCGCGGCCGTCGAGCGCGCGACCGAGCGGACGCTGAAGCTCGTGCCGGCGCGCTGAGGCCGGCGGGTATAATCGGGTCCGTGAGCGACAGCGTCCTCCTCGCCGAATTCGCGCGCCGTCACGAGGCGACGCCGCCGGTGCGCGACCGGCTGATGACGACGATGTTCCTCGTCGGCGCGCTGCACGCGGTCGTGATCCTCGGCGTCAGCTTCGCAGCGCCCGGCCTCGGCGGGGCGACCGATGCCCCCTCGCTCGAGGTGCTGCTCGTCAGGGACCCGGTCGCCGAGGAGCGGGTCAACACCCGCGCCGACTACCTCGCGCAGGTCAACCAGCGTGGTGCCGGCACCGCCGAGGACGTGCGCGGGGCGGAGTCGCCGCACAGCCTGCCGGCGGAGCCTGCCGAGGAGGGCCGCGAGAACTCCGCTGGCGCGACCGGCGCCGACGCCGGCGACAGCGGCGACAGCGACCTGCTCGCGAGCCGCGCCGCCTCGAGCGACAAGCGCTTCTTCGCGCACGGCGCACCGGCCGCCCCGCGCGGTACGCCGCTGGTGCTCGAGCCGCTGTCGCCGGAGGCGTCCGGCGCCGACACGGGCGACGATCTCAGGCTGCGCGGCAAGACCGAGCGCGAGCTCTTGGTCACCGCCAACACGCGCGAGTCGAGCGTCGCCGTCTACCTCTACGGCTGGCGGCGCAAGATCGAGCGGGTCGGCACGCTCAACTACCCGCTCGAGGCGGTGCGCCAGGCCGGCCTCACCGGCAGCCCGGTGCTCGAGGTGCAGCTGCTCGCCGACGGCCGGCTCGGCGGTGCCTGGATCAAGCGCTCGAGCGGCCACCCGGAGCTCGACCAGGCCTCGCTCGAGATCCTGCGGCTCGCCGCCCCCTTCGAGCCCTTCCCGCGGGCGCTGGCGGCGCGCCACGACGCGCTGCGGCTCGTCTACGAGTGGCAGTTCCTCGGCGGCGAGGTCAAGGACTCCAGCGTCCGGGTGCCGGCCGATACCCGCTAGCCACGGCCGTCTTGTGGCCGGCGGGCGGCCGGTCGATACTAGGTTCATGCGCGGCGCTTACCTCACGAACCAGCTGCTGGTCGCGATGCCCTCGCTCGTCGACCCGAACTTCGCGCAGACCGTCACGCTGATCTGCGAGCACACCGACAAGGGCGCTCTCGGCATCGTCGTCAACCGGCCGCTGACGATGGCGCTCGGCGAGGTGTTCGAGCAGCTGGCACTCAGCCCGGCCGATCCGGGGCTTCGGGACCGCCCGGTGCTGCGCGGCGGCCCGGTGCAGCAGGACCGGGGCTTCGTGCTGCACCCGCCGGCGGCGGGCGGCGTCGAGCCGTGGGACGCGACGCTCAAGGTCTCGCCGACGCTGCACGTCACGACCTCGCGCGACATCCTCGGGTCGATGGCCCGCGGTCAGGGCCCGGCGCAGGCGGTGGTGGCGCTCGGCTACGCCGGCTGGGACGCCGGCCAGCTCGAGGAGGAGATCCGCTCCAACGCCTGGCTGAACGTGCCGGTCGACGACGCGATCATCTTCGAGACGCCCTTCGAGCAGCGCTGGCACGCCGCCGCGCGGCTGCTGGGCATCGACTTCGGGCGCCTGTCGAGCCAGGCCGGTCATGCCTGACCCCCCGGCCGGCGCACCGGCGCCCGGCCGCCCTGCCCCGCTGCTGGTCCTGGGCTTCGACTACGGCGAGCGCCGCATCGGCGTCGCCGCCGGCGACACGCTGACGAACGGTGCCCGGCCGCTCGGCGTGGTCGCGGCCGCCCGCGGCGCACCCGACTGGACCGCGCTCGCGCGCTACGTCCGCGAGTGGGATCCGCGCGTCCTGGTGGTCGGCGTCCCCTATAATATGGACGGCACGCCCGGGCAGCTGGCCGACGCCGCGCGGGGGTTCGCCGCGGAACTCGCGCGCCGCTTCCCGCTCGAGGTCGTCACCGTCGACGAGCGCCTGTCGTCGCGCGAGGCCGAGGACATCCTCCGCGGCCAGCGCGCCAGCGGCGCGCGCCCGCGGCGGGTCCGGCACGGCGACGTCGATTCGGCGGCGGCCTGCGTGCTCGTGGAACAATGGCTGCGCGGGAGGGGCCGCGCGCCCAGTGAAGAGTGAGCCGCATGCTGCCATTCAGCCAGTTCGACCGCGACAACCGCCTGCGCCACCTGATCACGCTCGAGGGCCTGTCGAGCGAGCAGATCCGCGAGCTGCTCGACCGGGCGCAGTCCTACCTGCGCCGGCCCGGCGAGCCGCCGGCGCAGAGCCGCGCGCTCGACGGGGTCACGGTCGCGAACATCTTCACCGAGCCCAGCACCCGGACCCGCTCCTCCTTCGAGCTGGCCGCGCGGCGCCTCGGCGCGGCGGTCCTCAACCTCGAGATCATGCTGTCGTCGCGCGTCAAGGGCGAGACCGTGCTCGACACGATCTACACGCTGCAGGCGATGGCGGTCGACGCGTTCGTGATCCGCGACGCCGAGCCGGGCGTCGGCCAGTACGTCGCCGAGCACGTGCAGGAGCACGTCAGCGTGCTGTCGGCGGGCGAGGCGCACCTGTCGCACCCGACCCAGGGGCTGCTCGATGCGCTGACGATCTTGCAGTTCAAGGGCGGCTTTCGCGACCTCGTGATCGCGGTCGTCGGCGACGTGCGCCACTCGCGCGTCGCGCGCTCCGCGCACCAGGTGTTCACCGCGCTCGAGGTCGGCGAGTTGCGCCTCGTGGCACCCGACGGTCTGATGCCGGATGCCGGCGAGATGCCGGGCGCGAAGCGCTGCAACTCGCTCGAGCAGGGGATCGCGCACGCCGACGTCGTCATGATGCTGCGCATCCAGAAGGAGCGCATGGCGGAGGCGTCGATCCCGGACGCGCACGACTACTTCGCCCGCTGGGGCCTGACCCGGCAGCGCCTGCGGCTCGCGCGCCCGGAGGCGATCGTGATGCACCCGGGCCCGATGAACCGCGAGATCGAGATCGCGAGCGACGTCGCCGACGGCCCGCACTCGGTGATCCGCCAGCAGGTCACGAACGGCGTCGCGGTGCGCATGGCGGTGCTCGAGACCGTGATCGCCGACCGGCGCCGGGGCGCCCGGTGACGGCGCGCCACCCGGCGCACCGCGGCTCGATCTTCCTCGAAGAGGCCGAGGTGCTCGGGCAGCAGGCGTGGCCGGGCGGCCAGCACGTGCTGCAGCTGCGCGCGCCCGAGTGCGCCGGCCGCGCGCTGCCGGGCAGCTTCGCGCACCTCGCCTGCGCCGCCGACCTGCCGATGCGCCGGCCGCTGTCGATCCAGCGCGCCGACCGCACGAGCGGCACCATCGAGATCCTCTACAAGGTGGTCGGCCACGGCCTCGCCCGGCTCGCCGCGGCGCGCGCCGGCGATCGGCTGTCGTGCCTCGGCCCGATCGGCCGCGGCTTCGAGCCGGACCCGGCCCGGCCGCGCGCGCTGCTGATCGGCGGCGGCGTCGGCATGCCACCGATGGTGTTCCTCGCCGGGGCGCTGGCCGGGCGCGCGGCCGAGGGCTTCCGGCCGCTCGGCCTGTTCGGCTCGGAGATCCCGTTCCCGTTCCGGGCGCGGCCGTCGACGATGCTGGTGCCGGGGCTGCCCGACGGCACGATCGCCTGCCACCCGCTGCTCGAGGAGCTCGGCGTGCCGAGCCGGCTCGCGAGCCTCGCGGGCTTCGCCGGCTGCTTCAGCGGCTACGTCACCGACCTCGCGGCGGCCTGGCTCGACGGCCTCGCGCCGGCGGCGCTCGCCGAGGTCGCGATTTACGCCTGCGGCCCGACGCCGATGCTGGCCGCCTGCGCGCGGCTCGCGCGCCGCTTCGCCGTGCCCTGCCAGGTGTCGCTCGAGGAGTTCATGGCCTGTGCGGTCGGCGGCTGCGCCGGCTGCGCGGTCGAGATCACGACGCCGGAGGGCAAGGCGATGAAGCGCGTCTGCGTCGACGGGCCGGTGTTCGACGCCGGCACCGTGTTCCCGCCCGCGGCCTGAGCCCGGCGACCGGCCCGTGCAGATCAGCCTCACCCCGCTCGAAGCACGCGTCCTCGGCGCGCTGATCGAGAAGGAGATCACGACCCCGGACCAGTATCCGCTGTCGCTGAACGCCCTGACCAACGCCTGCAACCAGAAGACCAACCGCGACCCGGTGCTGGAGCTCGACGAGCGCGGCGTGCAGGACACGCTCGACGGCCTGTCGCGGCGCCACCTGGTGATGGAACGCAGCGGCTTCGGCAGCCGGGTCGTGAAGTACCGCCACCGCCTCTGCAACGGCGACCACAACCCGCTGCAGTTCTCGCCGCAGGAGCTCGCGATCGTCTGCGAGCTCTTGCTGCGCGGCCCGCAGACGCCGGGGGAGCTGCGCAGCCACGCCCAGCGCCTCGCGCCGTTCACGAGCCTCGGCGACGTGGAGACGACGCTCGAGCTGCTGGCCGGCCGCGGCGACGGCCCGTTCGTGGTGCGGCTCGCGCGCCAGCCGGGGGCGCGCGAGGCGCGTTACGCGCAGCTGTTCACCGGCATGCCGGAGCTCGGCGCCGAGCCCGGGCCCGCCCCGCCGGCGCGCGCCGCCGCGGCCGCCGAGCCCGGCCTCGCGGCGCGCGTCGCCGAGCTCGAGGCCCGGGTCGCCGAACTGACGCTCGAGGTCGAGCGGCTCCGCGGCGGGCGCTGACCGCCCGCCGCCGGCGGCTCAGCCGAAGTTGATCCGCGCCTCGAGGTTGTGGCGCGAGTCGGCGTTGTTGAGCGCTTCCTCGAGGTCGATCCGGCCCTGCTTGACGAGCGCGTACAGCGCCGCGTCGAAGTTCTGCATGCCGCGCTCGGTCGTGGTCCGCAGCGCTTCCTTGATCGCGATCACGTCGCCCTTCTTGATCAGCTCCTGGATGTGCGGCGTGTTGAGCAGCACCTCGACCGCCGCGACGCGCTTGTTGTCCTTGGAGCGCACCAGGCGCTGCGACAGGATCGCCTTCAGGTACTGCGACAGGTCGAGGAAGATCTGGTCGTGCTGGTCGCGCGGGAACATGTTGATCAGGCGGTCGAGCGTCTCGGCCGCGTTGTTGGCGTGCAGCGTCGCGATGCACAGGTGGCCGGTGCCGGCGAGGCCGATCGCGGCCTCGGTGGTCTCGCGGTCGCGGATCTCGCCGATCAGGATCACGTCCGGGGCCGCGCGCATCGCGCTGCGGAGCGCGCGGTGGTAGGACTTGGTGTCGAGCCCGACCTCGCGCTGGTTGATGATCGACTTCTTGTTGGTGTGCAGGAACTCGATCGGGTCCTCGATCGTCAGGATGTGGTCGGAGGAGGCCTCGTTGCGGTGGTTGATCATCGCCGCGAGGGTCGTCGACTTGCCGGCGCCGGCGGCGCCGACCATCAGGATCAGGCCGCGCTTCAGCATCACCAGTTCGGCGAGCACCTCGGGCATGCCGAGCTGCTCGAGCCGCGGCATGTCGGCGGTGATGTAGCGCAGCACGATCGCCGGGTAGCCGCGCTGGTGGAAGACGTTGACGCGGAAGCGCCCGAGCCCCGGCTCCGAGATCGCGAAGTCGATCTCCAGCTCCTGCTCGAAGTACTCGATCTGCTCGGCGTTCATCAGGCCGTAGGCGGCCTGCTTGACCATGACCGGCGACAGGATCTGCTTGTTGACCGGGTAGATCTGGCCCTCGATCTTGATCTTGACCGGCGCGTAGGAGGTGAAGAACAGGTCGGACGCCTTCTTGTCCACCATCAGCTTGAACAACGGCTTGGTGTTGAGCCGCGGCGAGCCGGTCTCGGCCGCGATCTCCGCCTGGACGAGGTCCACCGGTTCAGTAAGCTTTGCCTTCGGACTCATCTTCGATCCTCAGGCTGCTCGCCTGTTCGTGACTCAGCTTGTCCTCGCGGCGGCTCTCGAGCTTGACGCGGAGCCGCAGTTCATTCTTGGAGTCGGCGTTGCGCAGCGCCTCCTCGTAGCTGATCTGGTTCGACTCGTACAGCTCGTAGAGCGACTGGTCGAAGGTCTTCATGCCGATGCGGGTGGAGCGCGCCATCACGTCCTTGATGGCGGCCACGTCGCCCTTGAAGATCAGGTCGGCGATCAGCGGCGAGTGCAGCATGATCTCCATCGCCGCGATGCGCCCGGCGGTGCCCTCGCGCGGCACCAGCCGCTGCGAGATCAGCGCGCGGATGTTCAGGCTGAGGTCCATCAGCAGCTGCTCGCGCTTCTCCTCGGGGAAGAAGTTGATGATGCGGTCGAGCGCCTGGTTGGCGCTGTTGGCGTGCAGCGTCGCGAGCACCAGGTGACCGGTCTCGGCGAACTGGATGCCGTACTCCATCGTGTCGCGGTCGCGGATCTCGCCGATCAGGATGACGTCCGGCGCCTGCCGCAGCGTGTTCTTCAGGGCCGCGTGCCAGGAGTCGGTGTCGACGCCGACCTCGCGGTGCGTGATCACGCAGCCCTTGTGCAGGTGCACGTACTCGACCGGGTCCTCGATGGTGACGATGTGGCCGCGGGTCTTCTCGTTGCGGTAGTCCAGCATCGCGGCCAGCGAGGTCGACTTGCCGGAGCCGGTGCCGCCGACGATGATCACCAGGCCGCGCTTCGTGAGCGCGACGTCCTTCAGGATCTGCGGCAGCTCGAGGTCCTCGATCGTCGGGATCTTGGCGTTGATCGTGCGGATCACGCAGCCGGTGAAGCCCTGCTGGATGAAGGCGCTGGCGCGGAAGCGGCCGATGCCCGGCGGCGCGATCGCGAACTGGCATTCCTTGGTGGAGTCGAAGTCGCGCGTCTGCTTGTCGTTCATGATCGCGCGCGTCAGCGTCGCGCTCTGCTCGGGCGTCAGCGCCTTGTCCGTCTGCGGGCGGATCTCGCCGTCGATCTTGATCGCCGGCGGGAAGCCCGCGGTGATGAACAGGTCCGAGCCCTTGCGCTCGACCACGCGGCGCAACAGGTCCTGCATCAGCTTGATGGCTTGGTCGCGATCCATGTTCCCGCCTCAGTAGTCTGCGTGCGCCGGCCGCACGTCAGATCGCATCCTTGTTCTGGGCCTTGTAGCGCGCCTCTTCCTTGCTGACGACGCCCTTGGTCACGAGCTCGGTCAGGCACTGGTCGAGGGTCTGCATGCCGACCGCCTGGCCGGTCTGGATCGAGGAGTACATCTGCGCGATCTTGCCCTCGCGGATCAGGTTCCGGATCGCCGGCGTGCCGATCATGATCTCGTGGGCCGCGATGCGGCCGCCGCCGATGCGCTTCAGCAGGGTCTGCGAGATCACCGCGCGCAGGCTCTCGGACAGCATCGAGCGGACCATCTCCTTCTCCGCTGCCGGAAACACGTCGACGATGCGGTCGATGGTCTTGGCCGCCGAGCTGGTGTGCAGCGTGCCGAACACGAGGTGGCCGGTCTCGGCCGCGGTCAGCGCGAGGCGGATCGTCTCGAGGTCGCGCATTTCGCCGACCAGGATGATGTCCGGGTCCTCGCGCAGCGCCGAGCGCAGCGCCTCGGCGAAGCCGAGCGTGTCGCGGTGCACCTCGCGCTGGTTGATCAGGCAGCGCTTCGACTCGTGCACGAACTCGATCGGGTCCTCGATCGTCAGGATGTGGTCCGGCCGGTTGTCGTTGCAGTGGTTGACCATGCCGGCGAGCGTGGTCGACTTGCCGGAGCCGGTCGGCCCGGTGACGAGCACCAGGCCGCGCGGCAGCATGCACAGATCCTTGAATACCTTCGGCGCGTTCAGGTCCTCGAGCGACAGCACCACCGACGGGATGTTGCGGAACACGGCGCCGGCGCCGCGCTGCTGGTTGAAGGCGTTGACGCGAAAGCGCGCGAGCTTGGGAATCTCGAACGAAAAGTCGGTCTCGAAGAACTCCTCGTACGCCTTGCGCTGCTTGTCATTCATGATGTCGTACACCATGCTGTGCACTTCCTTGTGCGCCAGAGGTGGCATGTTGATGCGCTTGACGTCGCCGTCCACGCGGATCATCGGCGGCATGCCTGCGGACAGGTGCAGGTCGGACGCGTTGTTCTTGACCGCGAAGGCGAGCAGCTGGGCGATGTCGACGGCCATGCATCAAACTCCCGGGACCGAAGCCGCCGGACAGGTACCGATGGCAGTATAGCCGCGGGCATCGGCCACCAATATGTTAACCGGTCCGCAGAATTTGGCCGCGAATATCGAAGCCGTGCGGCGCCGCATCGCCGCCGCGGCGCTGGCGGCCGGCCGCCGCCCGGATTCTGTGACCCTCGTCGGGGTTACGAAGGGTCATCCGGTCGAGGTCGCCGTGGCGGCGCGCGCCGCCGGACTCACCGACCTCGGCGAGAACTACCTGCAGGAGGCCCTCGCCAAGATCGCCGCCGTGCCGCGCGCCGGGCTGCGCTGGCACTTCATCGGCCAGCTGCAGACCAACAAGACCCGCGCGGTGGCCGAGCACTTCGACTGGGTCCACACCGTCGATCGCCTCAAGCTCGCCGAACGCCTGTCGGCGCAGCGCCCGTTCCACGGCCCGCCGCTCGCGGTCTGCCTGCAGGTCAAGCTCGCCGACGAGGCGGCCAAGGGCGGCGTCGCGCCGGCGGAGCTGCCGGCGCTGGCGCGCGCGGTCGCGGCACTGCCGCGCCTCGCGTTGCGCGGCCTGATGTGCGTGCCGCCGGAGAGCGACGACCCGGCGACGCAGCGCGACTTCTTCGCGCGGCTGCGGGTGCTGGCCGAGGAGCTCGGGCGCGACGGCCTCGCGCTCGACACGCTGTCGATGGGGATGAGCGCCGACCTCGAGGCCGCGATCCTCGAGGGCGCGACCCACGTGCGGATCGGCACCGCGCTGTTCGGACCGCGGAGTGCGCATGCAGCAGCCGGCTGAAGCCTGGCCGACGATCGCGCTGATCGGCGGCGGCCAGATGGCGCGCGCGCTGATCGGCGGCTGGGTGGCGCGCGGCGCGCCGGCCTCGACGATCGCGGTCGCGGATCCCGTCGCGAGCCAGCGCGATTGGCTCGCCGCGGCCTACCCGCGGGTCCGGCTGCACGCCGAGAACGAGGCCGCCGCCGAGTCCGCCGAGGTCTGGGTGCTCGCCGTGAAGCCACAGCTGCTGCACGCCGCGGTGCGCTCGCTGGCGCCGCTCGCGGCGCAGACCCGGCCGCTGGTGCTGTCGATCGCGGCCGGCATCCGCGCCGCCGACATCCGCCGCTGGCTGGGCGGCGAGATCGGCGTCGTGCGGGCGATGCCGAACCGGCCGGCGCTGATCGGCGCCGGCATCAGCGCCCTGTACGCCGACCCCGCCGTGGCCGCCGAGGCGCGCACGCTCGCCACGCGGCTGATCGAGGCGGTCGGCAGCGTCGTCTGGGTCGGCAACGAGGCCCATCTCGACGCCGTCACCGCGGTCTCGGGCAGCGGACCGGCGTACTTCTTCCTGCTGATCGAGCTGCTCGAGGCCGCCGCGATCGCCGAGGGTCTCGCGCCCGCGGTCGCACGCCGGCTCGCGATCGACACCGCGGCCGGCGCCG
Organism: Steroidobacteraceae bacterium; assembly: GCA_035524595.1. GTDB lineage: Bacteria > Pseudomonadota > Gammaproteobacteria > Steroidobacterales > Steroidobacteraceae > CAIKZZ01. The sequence goes on from DATKOP010000043.1 coordinate 18,141, forward strand.
CCGCGCTCGCCCAGTCGTCGGCCGACGAGCCGGCGACGCTGCGCGAGCAGGTCACCTCCACGGGCGGCACGACCGCGGCGGCGATGGCCGTGTTCGAAGCGGCCGACCTGCGTGCTATCTTCGCCCGCGCCATCGCCGCCGCGGCCCGCCGTTCGCGCGAGCTGGCGGCGGAATTCGGGCGCGACCACTAGGGAGCCGGACGGCCTGCAACGATGCGTGACCTGCTAGCGGATATCGTCGGTTGGGTGTTCAGCTTCTTCGTCTGGGCGTTCCTGCTGCGGCTGCTGATGCAGCTGGTGCGCGCGGACTTCAGGAACCCGCTGGCGCAGGCGGTCGTCAAGCTGACCAACCCGGCCGTGCTGCCGCTGCGGCGCGTGCTGCCGCCGCTCGGCCGGGTCGACACCGCCTCGGTGGTGGCGCTGCTGGCGACCCAGGCCCTCGAGATCGTGCTCGAGCAGCTGGCGCTGCGCGGCGCCGCACCCGGCGCGCTCGTGTTGCTGGTGCTCACGGTCTTCAAGCTGCTGGGGCAGGCGGCGACGTTCTACCTGATCGCGATCTTCATCTGGGCGGTGCTGAGCTGGGTGGTGCCGGACGGCTACAGCCCGGCCGGGCGGCTGCTCGGCGATCTGGTCGAGCCGCTGATGCGGCCGGCGCGCCGGCTCGCGCCGCGGCTGGAGGGCCTCGACCTGTCGCCGCTGCTGGTGTGCGTCGTGCTGCTCGTGGGCATCAAGCTGATCGACATGGTCGGCGCTCAGGTCCTGCTGCTGGTGCGATGAGCGGCTGGCACCGCTGGGACGGGGCGGACCTCGTGCTCACGCTGCGCGTCCAGCCGCGCGCATCGCGCGACGAGCTCCGGCTCGACGGCGCGCGCCTCAAGGCCCGGATCACCGCGCCGCCGGTCGACGGCGCGGCCAATGCCCACCTGCTGCGATTCCTCGCCGCCGAGTTCGGCGTCGCGCCCTCGCGCGCCGAGCTCGTGCGCGGCGCGACCGGTCGCGAGAAGGTGGTGCGGATCGCGGCGCCGAAGACGCTGCCGGCGCCGCTCGCGAGCGGCCTGGCACGCCGTCCCTGAGCAAGAAACGTCGGAAAAACTAGTGGAATTGCGCGATTCATGTGCTATTGTCGCGCGCGGTCGAGACAAGAGGGCAGTCGCTTTACCCTGTTTTTTCCGCTTTTCGGCGCGATCGACACCGGACCGCGAACGGCGCGATACTCGGAAAAGCGCGAAGATTCTGCGCTAACGCAACGGCCCAAATCGAAATCCCACAGGAGAACACAATGGCGAAAAAGAACGCGGCACCGACCAAGTCCGAAATTCTCGCGCACATCGCGAAGGACACGGAGCTGTCGAAGAAGCAGGTCGGAGCTGTCTTCGAGTCGCTGAATGGCGTCATCAAGAAGAGTCTGCGCGGCGGCGGCCTGTTCACGATCCCCGGCCTGCTCAAGCTGCGGGTCGTCAAGAAGCCCGCCACCAAGGCTCGCGAGGGCGTGAACCCGTTTACGGGCCAGAAGATGATGTTCAAGGCGAAGCCGGCCTCGAAGAAGGTCCGCGCCGTCGCCCTGAAGTCGCTCAAGTCGATGGTCAACTGAGCGACCGCGCGCCGGGCCAGGCTCCGGCGCCACCGCAAGAGCCGGGGCCCTGCCCCGGCTTTTTCGTTGCCGGCCCGCCGCGGGCGCTCAACCGTCGCCAAGTTGCGACTGCACCGCGTCCTTGAGCTCGTTGAGGCGGCCGTGGAAGAAGTGCTCGGCGCCCTCGAGCACGATCACGGTCGGCGGCGGCGAGGCGCCGCGGGCCCAGGCGAGCACCCGCGCCGAGTCGACGAGCTCGTCGCGATCGCCCTGGATCACGATCCACGGCACCCGCGGCGCCGGATGCTCGGCGAAGTCGAAGCGCCCGACCGGCGGCGCGATCGTGTAGAGGCGGACCGCGGGCCGCCGGCCGGCGGCCTGGTAGGCGACGAAGGCGCCGAACGAGAACCCCGCCAGCGTCAGGCGCGCACCCGGCCAGCGCGCGAGCGCGTAGTCGCAGGCCGCCAGCGCATCCAGGGTCTCGCCGCGGCCGTCGTCGAAGGCCCCGGCGCTCGCGCCGACGCCGCGGAAGTTGAAGCGCACGGTCGCGAAGCCGCGCTCCTGCAGCGCCCGCGCGGTCGAGTGCACGACCTTGTTCTGCATCGTGCCGCCGTACAGCGGGTGCGGATGGCAGACCACCGCGCAGTCGCGCCCCGCGTAGCCCTCGGGCACCTCGCAGATCGCCTCGAGCGGCCCGGCCGGGCCGGCGATGACGACCTTCTCGGCCGGCGCCGGCCGCGACGGCCGCGGCGCGACCGGGCCTGCGCCTTCGCTCACGGCTGCCGCAGGTCCTTGTAGACCTTGCCTTCCTTCATCACGAAGCGGACGCGCTCGAGCGCGCCGATGTCGGCGAGCGGGTCGCCCGGCACCGCGACCAGGTCGGCGAGCTTGCCGGCCTCGACCGAGCCGAGGCGGTCGGCGACCTCCATGAAGCGCGCCGGCACGATGGTCGCCGACTTGATCGCCTCGAGCGGCGGCATGCCGGCCTCCACCATGTAGCGGAACTCCTTGGCGTTGTCGCCGTGCGCCGAGACGCCCGTGTCGGTGCCGAACATGATGCGCAGCCCCGCCTTGTAGGCCCTGGCGAAGGTGTCCTTGAGCTGCGGGCCGATCGCCGCGGCCTTCGGGCGCACCAGCGCCGGGAAGAAGTTCGGGTCCTGGGCCCGCTCGGCCACCCAGCGGCCGGCCGACAGCGTCGGCACGTAGTAGGTGCCGTGCTCCTTCATCAGCCTGATCGCCTCGTCGTCCATGAAGGTGCCGTGCTCGATCGAGTCGACGCCGCCCCGGACCGCGCGCTTGATGCCCTCCGCGCCGTGCGCGTGCGCCGCGACCTTGAAGCCGTAGTCGCGCGCCGTCGCGACCACCGCCCGCACCTCCTCCTCGGTGAACTGCGGGTTGAGGCCGTTCTTGGCCACCGACAGCACGCCGCCGGTGGCGGTGATCTTGATGGTGTCGGCACCGTCCTTGTAGCGCTGGCGCACCGCCTCGGCGGCGTTGAACGGGCCGTTGATGACGCCGTCGCGCGGCCCGGGCTCGCCCATCAGGCGCTGCGCCCAGCCGTTGGTCGGGTCGGCGTGGCCGCCCGTGGTCGCGATCGCCTTGCCGGCGGCGAAGATCCGCGGTCCGCGGATCAGCCCCTTGTTGATGGCGTTCCTCAGCTCGATCGAGGTATTCATCGCGGCGCCGAGGTCGCGCACGGTCGTGAAGCCGGCGTTCAGCGTGCGCTCGGCGAAGAACGCGCCCTGCAGCGCGATGTCGCCCTCGTTCAGCGTGAACGGCTCGAGCTGCGAGCCGCGGTTGTACTCGCTGGTCAGGTGCACGTGCATGTCCCAGAGGCCCGGCAGCACGGTCGCGTCCCTGAGATCGATCAGCGTGTCCCCCGCGGCGGGCGCGCGGTAGCCCTTCTCGACGGCCCTGATCTCGGTGCCCTCGACGACGATCGTGACCTCGGCCCGCGGCGCGTTGCCGACGCCGTCGATCAGGTGCCCGGCCTGGATGAGCGTGGCGCCGCCGGCGGCAGCCGGCAGCAGCGCGGCGAGCGCCGCCGCGAGCGTGGACTTCAGCATTGCGCTATCCCCCGACGTTCGTCGTTCCGGCCGCGGCCGCGCCGCGGCGCATCATGGTGCCGGCTGGAAGTCGAGCAGCTCGACCTCGAACAGCAGCGTCGCGTTCGGCGGGATGACGCCGCCGGCGCCGCGCTCGCCGTAGCCGAGCCCGGGCGGGATCAGCAGGCGCCGCTTGCCGCCGGCGCGCATGCCGGCGACCCCGAGGTCCCAGCCGCGGATCACGCGGCCCGCGCCGAGCGGGAACACGAACGGCTCGCCGCCGACCGAGCTGTCGAACTGCGCGCCCTTGCCGCCCGCGGCCGCCGGGTCGTACAGCCAGCCGGTGTAGTGGACGCGCACCGAGGCGCCGGCGGCGACCGGGTCGCCGTGCCCGGGCGCGAGCTCGGTGACGCCGAGCTCGGCAGGCGCCGCGGCGGCGGGCGCCGCGGCGGGCGCCGCCGCCTCGCGGCTGCAGCCGGCCGGGAGCCACGCGAGCAGCAGTGCGGCGAGCGAGGCGGAGGCGATGCGGGACGGCATGGTCGGTCATCCGGGCGGCGCGCGCGACGGCGCGGACGCCATTATGACGGGATCGCGCCTCAGCTGCCCGCGAGCAGCAGCCGGTTCAGCCGCCGCACGAACTCGGCGGGCTCCGCGAGCTGGCCGCCCTCGGCGAGCGTCGCCTGGTCGAACAGCAGGCCGGCGAGATCGCGGAACTGCTCGCCGTCGGGCAGCCCCCCGAGCCGCACCACGAGCGGGTGCGACGGGTTGACCTCGAGCGTCGGCCGCTTCGCGGGCACCGCCTGCCCCGCCGCCTCGAGCAGCTTCCTCATCTGCGCACCGACCTCGTCGGCGGCCCGCACCAGGCAGGCCGGCGACTCGGCGAGGCGCTGCGTCACGCGCACCGCCTCGACCCTGCCCGACAGCGTCTCGCGCAGCCGGCCGCAGAGCGCGAGCGCGCCCTCGGCGCTGCGCTCCTCGGCGCTCTTCTCCTCGGGACTCACCAGCTCGCCGAGATCGAGGTCGCCGCGGCTCACGTCCTGGAAGCTGCGGCCCTCGTATTCGCCGAGGTGACCCATCATCCACTCGTCGACGCGGTCGTGCAGCAGCAGCACCTCGACGCCCTTCTGCCGCAGCCGCTCGAGCTGCGGGCTCTGGCGCGCCGCGTTCCAGGTCTCGCCGACGACGTAGTACAGGTGCTTCTGGCCGGGGCGCAGGCGGCCGACGACCTCGTCGAGCGACTGGTCCTGCGCCTCGCGCTCGCTGGCGGTGGTCGCGAAGCGCAGCAGCTTCGCGATCCGGTCGCGGTTGGCCGGGTCCTCGGCGACGCCCTCCTTGAGCACCTGACCGAACTCCTTCCAGAACACGGCGTACTTCTCGGGCTCCTCCTTGGCGACCCGGGCGAGCAGCTCGAGCACGCGCCGGGTGATGCCCGAGCGCATCGCCTCGATCTGCGGGTCCTGCTGCAGCATCTCGCGCGACACGTTCAGCGACAGGTCGCCCGAGTCGACCACGCCCTTGACGAAGCGCAGGTACAGCGGCAGGAACTGCTCCGCGTCGTCGAGGATGAACACGCGCCGCACGTACAGCTTCAGGCCGCGGGCCGCGTCGCGGTGCCACAGGTCGAAGGGCGCGCGCGCCGGCAGGTACAGCAGCGTCGTGTACTCGCGCTTGCCCTCGACGCGGTTGTGCGACCAGGCGAGCGGTGCGCCGAAGTCGTGCGCGACGTGCTTGTAGAACTCGGCGTACTCCTCGTCCTTGATGTCGGCGCGCGGCCGGGTCCAGAGCGCCTGGGCGCTGTTGACGACGTCGCGGCGCGCGGGGTCCGGCGCCGCTGCGGCGTCGCCGCCCGGCAGCGCCGGCATGCGCACCGGGAACGCGATGTGGTCCGAGTAGCGCTTGACCAGTCCGCGCAGGCGCCAGGCGTCGGCGAACTCGGCGGCGTCCGCCTTCAGGTGCAGCACCACCCGCGTGCCGCGCCGCTCGACGGCGAGGTTCTCGACGCTGAACTCGCCCGAGCCGTCCGACTCCCAGCGCACGCCCTCCGCCACCGCGGCGCCGGCCCGGCGCGAGTAGACCTCGACGCGGTCGGCGACGATGAAGGCCGAGTAGAAGCCGACGCCGAACTGGCCGATCAGCTGCGCGTCCTTCTGCTGGTCGCCGGACAGCTGCGCCAGGAACTCGGCCGTGCCGGACTTGGCGATCGTGCCGAGATGCTCGATGACCTCGGCGCGGCTCATGCCGGCACCGGCGTCGGAGACGGTGACGGTGCGCGCGGTCGGGTCGAAGTCGACGTCGATCGCGAGCTCGTCGCCGCCCTCGAGCAGCGCGGGCTCGGCGAGCGCCCGGAAGCGCAGCTTGTCGCAGGCGTCGGAGGCGTTGGAAATGAGCTCGCGGAGGAAGATCTCGCGGTTCGAATACAGGGAGTGGATCATCAGGCGAAGCAGCTGCTTCACCTCGGCCTGGAAGCCGCGGGTCTCCCGCTGCGTGGCGGTCGTCATCTGGCTGTGCCCCGATCGGTGAGTGAGGACGCGGCGCCGCGCCGCGGCCTGCCGACCGCCGGCAGGCGCGCTCACTCTAGGGGCAGCGGGCCAGGATTCAAGGGGGGCCGCGTGGCCCCGCCGGGATCAGCCGAGCAGCATGCTCGCGCGCTGCCAGACCATCATGCAGAAGTCGTCGATCTCGTCGAGCAGCAGCAGCAGGACTTCCATGGCGGTCTCGCGGGGGCTCCGGGAGGGGCACTCTAGGCCGGCGCCCGCGACCGGAACCTTGAGGCGGATCACAGGACCCGCGCCCCGGGGGCGGGACGTGTTGCTTGCGTGGACTGGGCACGGTGCGTAGGCTAGTCCCAGCTTGGCAGCGGCCACGCCGCACCGCGGCGGCCGAGGACAGCCGATGACGCGAAAGATAGTCGTCCTCAATCCGAAGGGCGGCTCCGGCAAGACCACCGTCGCGACCAATCTGGCCGCTTACTACGCGTCGGCCGGGTTCGGCACCGTCCTCGTCGACTACGACCCCCAGGCCTCCAGCAGCCGCTGGCTGCGCAAGCGGGCGGCCCACCTGCCGCAGATCCACGCCATCGCGGCCTTCGAGAAGAACCCGCGCGTGACGCGCAGCTTCCTGATGCGGCTGCCGACCGGCGCCGAGCGGGTGGTGGTCGACACGCCGGCGGCGATCGCCGCGCAGGACATGCCCGAGCTGGTGCGTGACGCCGACGCGGTGCTGGTGCCGGTGCTGCCCTCCGACATCGACATCCATGCCGCCTCGAAGTGCATCGCCGACCTGCTGCTGGTCGCGAAGATCAAGCGCCGCGAGCACCGCATCGGCGTGATCGCCAATCGCGCGCGCCGCAACACGCTCGCGCTGCAGACGCTGCTGCGCTTCCTGGGCACGCTGGAGATCCCGATCGTCACGACGCTGCGCGACTCGCACAACTACCTGCGCGCGGCCGAGCACGGCCACGGCGTGCACGAGATGAAGACCTACGTGGCGCGCGAGGACGTGGCGACGTGGCAGCCGCTGCTGGATTGGCTCGAGAAGCGCTTCGCGGACGGGGCGCCGGCCGCGGCGGCCGGCCTCGAGGCGGCGGGCTGATCAGCCCTTCGGGTCCTTGCCCGGCTCCCAGCTGCTCTTGACCTTCTCGGCCCAGAGCTTGTAGCTGGCGTAGTTCTGCAGATTGCGGGTGATCGCCGAGTGGCGGCTCGGGCCGGGACGGCCGGGCGGCCGCGGCAGGGCGCCGCGCTCGATCCGTCCCGTCAGACCGGCACTCGCCGGCCGCGCCGGCACCGCTCCCTCGAGCGGCTTGCGGACCGGCGGGCTGCGCGGGCTCTTGCTATCGCTCATGCCACACACACCTGCAAGGTGACACCCGCAAGGTACTGCCGGGGCCTCCACGGCTCACAGGAACTGCGTCACAGCGAACCCGGTACTGGGTCAAGGAATCGGCCGACCCGCCGGGGGATCAGGCGACGACGCGGTAGACGGGCCGGTAGTCGCCGGAGATCTTCATGCGCCGCTGTGCGACAAACGACGCCAGCAGGCCGTCCAGTGCCTGCATCAGCCGCGGCGAGCCGCGGATCTCGAAGGGGCCGTGCGCGGCGATCTGGCGCATGCCGTGTTCCTTGACGTTGCCGGCGACGATCGCCGAGAACGCGCGCCGCAGGTTCGCGGCGCGCTCGTGCACCGGCTGGTCGAGATTGAGGTCGAGTGCGGCGACGCTGTCGTGCGACACCTCGAACGGCAGCTGGAACGCCGGCGGGATGCGCAGCGTCCAGTTGAAGTTGAACGAGTCGCCGGTCTGGCGGCGGTGGCGCCGCACCTGGTCCATGCCGCCGATCATCGCCCGCGCGACCTCGGCCGGGTCGTCGATGATGATGCGGTAGCGCGCCTGCGCGGCGGCGCCGAGCGTCAGGCCGACGAACTCGTGGACGCGCTCGAACCACGGCGCCGCGCGCGCCGGCCCGGTGAGCACGAGCGGTACCGGCTGGCCGGCGTTGGCGGGGTCGAGCAGGATGCCGAGCAGGTAGAGGATCTCCTCGGCCGTGCCGACGCCGCCGGGGAAGACGATGATGCCGTGCGCGAGGCGCGCGAACGCCTCGAGGCGCTTCTCGATGTCCGGCATGATCACGAGGTGGTTGACGATCGGGTTGGGCGGCTCGGCGGCGACGATGCCGGGCTCGGTCAGCCCGATGTAGCGGCCGCTGCCGATGCGTTGCTTCGAGTGGCCGATCGTCGCGCCCTTCATCGGGCCCTTCATCGCGCCCGGGCCGCAGCCGGTGCAGACGTTCAGGCCCCTGAGCCCGAGCTCGTAGCCGACCAGCTTGGTGTAGTCGTATTCCTCGCGCGGTATCGAATGGCCGCCCCAGCAGACGACCAGGTCCGGGCGCGCGTGCGCCTCGAGCACGCGCGCGTTGCGCAGGATGCAGAACACCGCGTTGGTGATGCCGTCCGGCTGCGTCAGGTCGAACTGGGCGCTGTCGACGACCTCGTTGGCGATGTAGACGATGTCGCGCAGCACCGCGAACAGGTGCTCCTTGACGCCGCGGATCATCTGGCCGTCGACGAAGGCCACCGCCGGCGCGCTCCTGACCTCGAGCTTGACGCCCCACGACTGGCGCACGATGCGGATGTCGAAGTCGGCGTACTTCTCGAACAGCTCGGCGGCGTCGTCGCTGCGGCTGCCGGAGTTCAGCACCGCGAGCGCACAGCGCCGGAACAGCGGGTACAGGCCGCCCTGGCCGCGGTCCTGCAGCTGCTCCATCTCGCGCTGCGACAGGTTCTCGAGGCTGCCACGCGGGGTCACCCGCGCGTCGACGAAGTCGCTGGCGTCGACCTCCGCGTCGGTCGCGCTCACGGGCGGATCTCGATCGGCGTGTTCTCGCGGGTCAGCAGCCACACCTCGAGCATGTCGTCGTTGGTCAGCGCGATGCAGCCGTCGGTCCAGTCGGTGCTGCGGTAGTAGTCCACCGAACGCCGCGGCACGTTCGGCAGGCCGTGGATCATGATCGACCCGCCCGGCTGCCAGTGGTGGCGCTTGGCGCGCGCGACGTCGTCCGGGCTCGGGTAGGAGAGGTGGATCGCCAGGAAGAAGTCGCTGCTGGGGTTGCGCCCGTCGAGCCGGTAGTTGCCTTCCGGCGTGCGGAAGTCGCCGGCGCGCTCCTTGTGGCCGACCGGGTTCAGGCCGAGCGCCACCTTGTAGCTGCGGTACGGCTGGCCGTCGCGCAGCAGGTACAGGCGGTGCTCGCTCTTGACCACCAGCACCTTGTCGGCGGCCCGCAGCGCGTCGCTGGTCGCGAACACGGCCGCCGGCAGCACGCCCAGCAGCGCGGCGGCGAGGACCGCGGCGGCGGCGGGAATGCGGGGCGGGCGGGCGCGGTCATTGAACATATTGGGATTATACGGAAGCTTCGCGCCGCGCGGCCGCGACTCCGGTCACGCCCCAGCCGGCGGGGGCGCCGCGCTCACGCGAGCTCCACCCGGATCAGGCTGATCAGGCGCGCGAGGCCGGCCTCGACCACCGCCGTGTCGGCGTGGCGCAGGATCACGTGGCCGGCGCCCTCGTAGCCGGCCGGCTGGGCGGTGCCCGGCTCGGGCAGTCGCGCCTCGACGACCAGCGCCCCGAGTTCGCGCTGCGCGACGTCCAGGCCGTGGATGCGCCGCACCCGGCCGGCGCCCTGGCCCCGCAGGTACGCCGCGCCCACCGACCAGTTCCGCGGCGGCGGCTCGAAGCGGTCTTCGATCACGATCCGCGGCCACGCCGCGTAGAAGTCGGTGTCGTGCGCCAAGGACAACAGCGTCGTGAACTGCGCGCCCGGCGGCCGTGCCGCGACCTCGGAGACCGCGACGCTGCCGTCGGGGCGCCGGAACCACTCCATGTGCGTCATGCCGCTCTCGAGGCCGAGCGCGCCGAGCGCGGCGGCGGCGACGCCGCGGACGTCGCGGTAGCCGTCGAGCTCGCGCGGCAGCAGCACGCACCACTGGATCCACGGGTTGCGCATGACGGTGAGCGGCGACGGCAGGTAGCGCGCCACCGACCAGAACACCAGCCGGCCGTCGATCACGACCGAGTCGAAGGAGTGCTCCTCGCCGCTCAGGAACTCCTCGCACAGCACCGGCTGCGCCCGGGTGGGCGGCTGCCTGGCGAGGTAGCGCTCGAGCGCCGCGGCGTCGTCGAGCCGGTGGGTGCCCGCGGCCCCCGCGCCGGCCGGCGGCTTGACCACCAGCGGAAAGCCGGCGGCGGCAGCGAACTCGCGCGCCGCGTCCGCGTGCTCGGCGAGGCGGTGGCGTGCGCACGGGACGCCCGCCGCGCGCAGCAGCTCCTTCATGCGCGCCTTGTCGCGGAAGTTGCGCGCGACCTGCGCCGTGAGGCCCGGCAGGCCGAGCCGCTCGCGGGCCAGCGCGAGCGGCTCCTGCAGCTGCTCGAGCGAGCCCACGAGCCGCGCGACCGGGCCGCCGAGGCGCGCGAGGCCGGCCGCGGCCGCGGCGAGCTCTGCCGGATCGAAGGCGTCCCGGACCTGCCAGTGGCCGGCGAGCCGCGCGCGCAGTCCCGGCGGCACGCGCTCGAGCGGGTCCTGGCTGACGAGCGACAGCGCGACGCCCGGCAGCCGCGCCGCGCCGTCGACGAAACGCAGCGTCGCCTCCATCAGGAACGGTGCGACGAAGGCAACGTGCACGCTCAGCGCTCCTCGACCTCGACCGCGCCGCAGCGCTGGTTGCCGGGCGCGCTGCCGGCGACCAGCACGTAGCGCCGGCCCGGATAGGCCTCGATCTGGAGCTCGAAGCGGGTGGTGGTGTGCGACTCCCTCATCACGCAGTCCACCAGCACGCGGTGCGTCCCGGGCAGCACCGTGACGCGCGAGTAGCCGACGCCGACCACGCGCTCGTCGACCTTGCGCAGCAGCGGCGCGAGCGGCAGGCCGGCGTTGAGGGCCGGCGCGCCCTCGATGGTCGCGAGCTCGGCGGCCGGCCGCTCGGCGCCCGGGTACGAGCGCTCGGTCGCGCAGCCGGCGACGAGCGCGAGCGCGAGCGCGGCACAGCCGAGGCGTCCGGGGCGCATCAGCGTCGGCCTCCCGGCTTCGCGACCGGCGCCTTCGGCGCCGCGGCCGGTGGCGTCGCCGGCAGGGCCGCCGCCGGCGCCACCGCCGGTGCCTGGCCGCGCGCCTCGATCTTCGGCATCACGATCTCGGTGCCGATGCGCACGGTGGTGAAGTCGGTCTCCGGGTTGTACTGGCGCAGCAGCCAGACCGGCACGCTGGTCTTCTGCGTCAGCGTCCACAGCGACTCGCCGGACTTCAGCCGGTAGCGCTCCTGGCCGGCGATCCGGTAGTGCTGGAAGAAGTCGTCCTGCAGCTGGCGGTGGAAGCGCGCGCGCCGCTCCTCGAACTTGGCGGCGTCGACGTGCGTGAGGTCGAGGCGGATGCGCCGCCCGAGCGTCAGCGCGGCGCCGGGGCCCATGTGGTTGAGCTCGCGCAGCCGGCTGGCACTGACGCCGGACCAGTCGGCGAAGTGACCGAGGGTCTCCGCGCCCTGCACGATCGCGACGTCGCCGGACACCGAGTAGTCGCTCGGATCCGCCGACGCTGCGCTCTCGATGCCCGGCACGAGGCCCGGCCCGAGTTCCGCGGCCTCCTCGCGCGACACCGGCTGCGGCTTGGAGCGGGCCGACTCGGGCCGCGGCCGCGCATCCTCGGCCGCCGCCGTGTCGTGGCCGAAGAAGTCGGCGATCGCCGCCGCCGGCAGCGCCGGGGCGGCGGGCGCGGCCTTGCCGACCTTGAGCTTCTGCCCCTCGAACAGGAAGTTCGGGTCCTTGATCGCGTTCTGCGCCATCAGCGCCTTCTCCGACAGGCCATAGTGCTTGGCGATCTCGGAGAGCGCATCGCCGCTGCGCACCACGTAGACCTCCTCCGCGGCGGGCTCGGCACTCGCCGCCGCCGGCGGCGGCGCTGCCGGCGCGCTGGCCGCGGTCGAGGTCGCGGCCGGCGCAGCGGCCGCCGCGGCGGGCACGGCGGCGGCCGCCGCCGCGAGCGGCTGCGGTGGCGGAATCCTGAGCGCCATGCCGCTGTGCACCTCTTCGGCACCGAGGTGGTTGTAGGCGGACAGCTCGCCGGGCCTGAGGCCGTAGGCGGTGGCGATGCGCTCGAGCGTGTCGCCGCGGCGCACGCGGTAGCTCGAGTCGCGCTTCTGCCCGTCGTAGCGATCGGCGCCGCCGAGCCTGCCGAGCAGCTGCTCGGGATCCGAGCCGCCCGGGACCCGCAGCTCGAACCCGCGCGGCACGAAGCGCTGGCCGTTCCACACCGGGTCGAGCAGCGACAGGTTCAGCGCGCGCAGCATGTCGCGGTCGGTGCCGAGCGCGCGCTCGAGCGACTGCGCGGGCACGTAGTACGGCAGGCGCACGATGCGGCTCGAGTCGGGCGGGGCGCGCTCCAGGCGCCCGAAGTAGCGCTCCGTGTTGCGGTCGATCTCGAGCGCGGCGAGGAACGAGACGTAGAAGTTGCGCGAGGCGAAGCCGAACGACCGGCTCTGGTAGTTGCGCACGATCGTGACGATGTCGTCGGTGCCCATCAGCTCCTTGGCGCGGCGCATGCCGCCGGCGCCGTGGTTGTAGGCGGTCAGCGCCAGCGGCCAGGAGCCGAGGATCGAGTAGTTGACGTTCAGGAACTGCGCCGCCGCCACCGTCGACTTGTACGGGTCGAGGCGCTCGTCGACGACGTTGTCGACCCGCAGCCAGCGGCGCCCGGTCGAGCGCATGAACTGCCAGATGCCGGCGGCGCCGACCTTGGAGTAGGCGCGCGGATTGAACGACGACTCGACGTGCGGCAGCGCCGAAAGCTCCGCCGGCAGGCCCTCCTTGCGCAGCGTCTCCTCGACGTGCCGTTCCCAGGCGCCCGAGCGGACCAGTCCCTCGCGGAAGCGGTCCGCCTGGCCGAGCTGGAAGCGCACCCGCTCGGCCGCCTCCCTGAGCGCCGCGTTGCTGACGTTGGCGGGAAAGAGCGCCAGCACGCGCTTGTCCTCGTCGGACAGGTTGTCGTGCGGGCCGCCGCCGAGGCGGCGCAGGATGCGCTCGTACTTGGCTCGCGCCGCATCGACCGCCTCGGCGCGCTCGCGCGGCGCCATCGAGGCGGGGAAGCTGAGCTCCTCGTAGACGACGTCGAGGTAGCGGTCGTCGTGCAGCAGGCCGCCCTGGGTCGTGACCTTCGAGTAGACGCGCTGCCAGAACTGCACGTCCGGCTCGAGCTGCGGCGGGCGCGGGAACTGCGCGGAATCGGCGCGCGCCGCGAGCCCGGCAAGCAGCGCGCAGGCGGGCACGGCGCCGACGACCAGCGCCCGGATCAGCGTGCCAATGCGTCCGGCGCCAGGCTGCATCGCTCCTCCAGGGGACCGGCCGCCGTGTCGCAAAGTCTTACACTTCGGCCGCCGTCGATTATACAAGCTATTGATTCCATTGACTGGCATGACGTTTGCTTCATGTGCGGCAGGGTTCAGCGCGCCGCCGTCGGCGCGCGGGGGCCGCTAGGGGGAAGAACGCACGGGATCGCCGGCCGACCGGCCTCGCGCCGGCAGGCGAAGAGCAACAACCAAAGGCGACCCGGCTGAGTGAGCGAGCTTGGCGGAACCACGCGTTCCGCATCGGGAGCCCCGCGCAGGCGGGGCTTCTCTTTCTCGGGGGTCTGCGCCCGGACATGCGTCACAGATTCCGCATCCGGTGCCGCGCGCCCGTGCCGGAACCCTTATTTTCATATTCTGTCGAGCCGATGCCAGCAGTGAGGCAGGTTAGGATCCGGGCATGACCCATCCGTCGCACAAGGACCCGAAATCCAAGGCTCCGCCGGCCCCGCCCGCCGGGGAGCGCAAGTCCGGTCGCGTGCAGTTCGACGAGCGCGGCCAGGCGGTCTGGGAGTGGGCGGTGCAGACGGGCATGTTCGACCGCAACGCGAGCACGCAGCGCATCCGCGCCCTGACCGAGGCGCCGGTGACGCTCGAGCTCGAGAACAACCAGCCGCTGGGCAAGGCCGCCGCCGCGGCCAAGCCCGCGACCGGCAACCCCTACGAGCGCGTCGCGGTCGCGAAGCCGAGCCCCAAGGAATCCGCCGGCAGCGACCCGTACAGCCGCGGCCCGGCACGCCGGCCGGAGAACGTCAGCTTCAATCCCTACGAGCGCAAGCCGACGCGCAAGCCGTAGACCGGCCCGCGGGCCGCGGCCTCAGTGCAGGCCCGGCATCTGCAGCAGCGCCTTCACCTCGTCCACCGCGCCGCGCGCGCTCGCCGCGACCGCGATCACCTGCGCACGGCCGAGGCCCGTGACCTCGAAGGCGGCCGGGTCGATCGCCGGCGCGTCCTCGAACTCGTCGCTCTCCACCTCGGCGAGCACCGCGGCGGTGTTCGCGATGTGCACGATCGCGACGTCGAGCGGGTGCGTCTCGGCCCGGGCCGGAGCGTGGTGGAACTCGATGCACTCGACGAGTCCCGGCGGCAGCCGCCAGCGGCGCGCCAGCGCACCGCCGACCGCGGCATGGTCGAAGCCGAGCAGCTGGCGCTCGCACAGGTGCAGGTCCGGCTCCTGCGGCGCGTCGATCGTCATCAGCAGCGCCTGGCGGCTCTGCTCCGGCGCCTTGTTGAACAGCACCAGCTGGCCGACGTCGTGCAGCAGTCCCGCGACGAAGCTCGAGTCCGGGCGCCCGCGCGCGCACTCGGCCGCCAGCGAGCGCGCCGCCACCGCGCACAGCACGCTGTGGTGCCAGAACGAGCCCATCGAGACCAGGTCGTTCGGGATGCCGGTGAAGGCCCGCACCGCCGACAGCCCGAGCGTCAGGTCGCGGACCTGGCGGGTGCCGAGCACGGCGATCGCGCGGCCGACCGTGTCGATCTTGCGCTGCATGCCGAACATCGCGCTGTTGGCGAGCGCCAGCAGCCGGGCCGTCAGCGCCGCATCCTGCGACACCACCCGGCCGATGTCCTCGGCCGAGCTCTTCGGGTCGTCGACCAGCGCGTTGATCCGCAGCACGACCTCGGGCAGCGAGACCAGCGTCGCGACGTCGCCTACGAGTCTGTCGGGGTCGAGCATGCGCCTTCCGGCCATCCGAGTCCCCCGTTGAGTCGGCAGCGGCGGCGCGGACTTGAGTCGCCTAGAATTCGCGCATGGCCCTCGTGCGCTCCGCCCGGCTGTTCCGCCACCTCCTGAACTGGTGGCCGCCGTACCGCGGCGCCGGGATCCGGGTCGCGGCGATCTCGCCGGACTGGCGCCACGTCCGCGTCGAGCTTCGGCCGCGGCTCCGCAACCGCAATCCCTTCGGCTCCCACTTCGGCGGCAACCTCTATTCGATGGCGGACCCGTTCTACGTGCTGATGCTCGGCCGGCTGCTCGGCCCCGACTACCTGGTCTGGGACCAGGCGGCCGAGATCGAGTTTCTGAAGCCCGGCCGCGGCGTGGTCGCGGCCGAGTTCCACCTCGACGCGCGCGAGGTCGAGCGGCTGCGGGGCGAGGCGGCCGGCGGCGCGAAGCTGCTGCCCGAGTACCTGGTCGAGATCAAGGACGCCGGTGGCGAGGTCGTCGCCCGGGTCCGCAAGCGGCTCTACGTGCGCCTCAAGCCGCGCGCCCGGCCGGCGGCGCCGGCCTGACTCCCGGAGGACTGCGTTCATGGATACGACCCCCGCCGACGTTGCGCGCATCGCGCACTCGATCCAGCTGTCGGTCGCGCCGGTGTTCCTGCTCTCCGGCATCGGCGTGCTGCTCGGCGTGCTGACCAACCGGCTGGCGCGGGTGGTCGACCGCGCGCGGCCGCTCGAGGACCGGCACGAGGCCGCCGACCCGGACGCGGCCGCCGAGCTGCGCCGCCAGCTGCGCTGGCTCGCGCGGCGCGCCCGGCTGATGAACACCGCGATCACGCTGAGCACGGTCTCGGCGCTCTTGGTCGCGATCGTGGTGGCGATGCTGTTCAGCAGCGCCTTCATCCAGTTCACGCTCGCGGTGCCGGTCGCGGCGCTGTTCATCGCGGCGATGGTCGCGCTGGTCGGCGCGCTGGTGACCTTCCTGGTCGAGGTGCGGATCGCGACGCTGACGCTGCGCATCGGCCCGCGCGACGGCTGAGCGCGGCGCCGCCGGCGCCCGCCGCACCCGGGCCCTCAGGGCACCAGCGTCAGGATCAGGAACGCCGCGAAGATCACCAGGTGAATGGCGCCCTGCAGGATGTTGGTCCGGCCGGAGGCCAGGGTGATCGAGCCGACGACGAAGGTGAGCGCCAGCAGCGCCATGTCCATCGCCCCGATCCCGAGCGTCAGCGGCAGGCGCCAGATGACCGCCGCCGCCGCGACCACCGGGATCGTCAGGCCGATGCTGGCCATCGCCGAGCCGACCGCGAGGTTCAGGCTGGTCTGCAGGCGGTCGGAGCGCGCGGCGCGCACCGCGGCCACGGTCTCCGGCGCCAGCACGACCATCGCGATCAGGATGCCGACGATCGCGCGCGGCGCCTCGAGCTCGTCCACGGCCCGCTCGAGGGCCGGCGACAGCAGCTTCGCCAGTCCGATGACGCCCACCAGCGAGACGAGCAGCAGCGCGCCGCTCGCCCAGGCCGCGCGCGCGCCGGGCGGCGCAACCTGGCCCGACTCCGCGCCGGAAGTCTCGGCCGGCAGGAAGTAGTCGCGGTGACGCACCGTCTGGATGAAGACGAACAGCAGCCACAGCACCAGCGAAGAGAGCGCGGCGAACAGCAGCTGCGAGTGCGTGTAGGCCCCCGCCGGCGCGCTGGTGGTGAGCGTCGGCGCGACCAGCACCAGCGTCGCGAGCGTCGCGAGCGCCGCGAGCCCCGAGCCCGTGCCCTCGATGCGGTATGACTGCTCGCGGTGCCGCAGCCCGCCGAGCAGCAGGCACAGGCCGACCACGCCGTTGCAGATGATCATCACCGCCGCGAATACCGTGTCGCGCGCGACCGCCGCGCCCTGCTCGCCCCCGGCCAGCATGATCGAGATCACGAGCGCCGCCTCGATGACCGTGACCGCGAGCGCGAGCACGATCGTGCCGAGCGGCTCGCCGGTGCGGTGGGCGATCACCTCGGCGTGGTGCACCGCGCCGACCACGGCCGCGACCAGCGCGGCGCCGCAGCCGAGCAGCAGCACCGGGCCCGCGGGCACGGTGCTGGCGAGGAGCAGCACGGCGGCGCACACGAGCGGCAGGTAGAGCGGCCACTTCACGCCGACAGTATGGCAGCAGGCCACCGCGCGGGGGCGGCGGCCGGCCATCAGCGCCGGGGCCAGGCGAAAAAAAGGGCCGCCCCTTGCGGGGCGGCCCGGAAGGCACGCGCCTTGCCGCTTTCGCGGCGCCGGGCTCACAGCCCGGACAGCGCGTGTCGACGGGTTCGTCAGTTCCTGCTCAGCCGCATTTCGAGTCCGCGCAGTT